>CAZMRW010000026.1:0-46172 GCA_964568805.1 uncultured Methylococcaceae bacterium
GGAGTCTTTATTAACTTACACCGCTTGCCGGTCGATAATTTTGCAAGTGGCTCGGTTTAATCTACATTTTATGCATGATAAGCAGACCGGGATAATTTTAAAAAGTACATTTCCATGACTGCAATAAGACTCTCAACCGACATTTAAGGATCTGAATCGATAGGATAGTTTGGGTCGAGTTCTGCCTGTCAATGTCAGATTCAATTGAGGCTAATTCTTGAAGCCTACATATCTGGCTCAGAGTTTCCCTATCATTAGCAATTATATTTTTACTAACTTCCATAGCCGCAAAGCTTTTCGCAAGGGATTCCGTTGCCATCACCATCCATTCGAGATAGACCGCATTGAGTCAGGAAGAATTCAGCCTCTTCGCATGAAGTCGTAACTGGATAATTTTGACGCTCTTTTATTGTAATTCTGGCAAATTTTCTATGCTCTTTTGCAATCCTTACCCGATTTTTCATCAATTGTATAGAACCAACGATGGCACTGGCCCGTCTGATGATTTAGGCAACCGGCTTGAGATGGAGCGTCGGTGAATTGTTCGCGATTATGATATCTCTGTGGCGAGCTTTGGGTTGTTTTCCTGGATGAGACGGTAAGATTGGCCTTCCTATAACGGCGACACTTTCTATTGATTGGAAGGAAAGAGCGATGAAAGCAACTTTTGGAAGATGGACTGTGTTTGTTCTCCTAAGTATTCTTACGGTCGGCTGCTCTAGCATACGCGCGAGGACTGATGTTCTTGATGATAAGGGATGGACAGTCTATCCCGGCGTTCAGCAAGATGTAAAAGAAATAGGGAAGCTGGCAAGAGGTGAGCCTCTGAAATCACTCAACGATGACCATTCGAAACCGGAGTGGACCAAGGGGATGACAGCCGCTATCCTTGCTCTCGACTTACCTTTCTCTACCGTCTTCGATACCGTGGTAGCGCCGTATGATTTATATCGCATTTACAATCCTTAACGTGGGCCGCTTTATCTCAAGAGTCAACCAGGATTGTGATTACCAGGATTTGTAAGGCAAAAACTTGCCGTTCATGGTGATGACGACGCGGTCGCCCGCCGGGTTTTCTTCTTTGCCGACTTTCATGCTGAAATCGATTGCGCTCATGATGCCGTCTCCGAATTTTTCATGAATGATTTCCTTCAGGGTTTCCCCGTACACGCCGACGATTTCATAAAGGCGGTAAATGAGCGGGTCTTGCGGTACGTCGAAAGACCATTGTTTGTAAGGAAACATTTCCAGGGCGGCTTGCACTTCGGCAGGCAGCTCCAGAATGGCGCAGAGCTTTTCGGCAAGTTCATTTTTCATGCTGTTCATGCCAAGACAGGCCGAGGCCAGCCAGACTTCATCGACGCCGATCTGTTCGGCAATGGCGGTCCAGGTGAGCTGTTTTTTAACTTTTGCGCTGATAATAAGATCCGTCATTTGTTCTTTGGTGAGCACAGAATCGGCTTTACCTGAGGACGGGGTTTGTGTCGGTGCTGTTTTCATTTTAGATGCCTCTATGGATTAATTTGAACACTAATGCCAGGACGGCAATAGCCAGGATAAAGGAAACGCTTTTCCAGAAAACCAGCGGATTGCGTTCGATGAGCGGCGGGCGGGTTTTATTCAGAAACGCCTGGTTAGGGTGGCGCAGATCATGGATAAATTCGGATACTTCCTCGTAACGCTTGTACGGGTCCGGATGCACGGCTTTCCTGAGCATGTCATCGATCCAGGCCGGAATTTCACGATCATCGTCAAGTACCGAGTCATAGATCAATTTCCTTTGCGCGGCCTTTGTTCCGGCTTTGGCGACTTCGGTTCCGTAAGGCAACTTGCCTGACAGCATCTGATAGGTGATAACGCCCAGGGAAAACAAATCCGAGCGCATCGTCCCGGCTTCTCCCAGAAAATATTCCGGTGCGGTGTATTGCACGGTGCCGAGCAGATGGCTTTGCTCGATGGGTGATGCCATCTCCATCAGGCCGGCAACTCGTGTTGAACCAAAATCAATGATCTTCACCGTGCCCGTGCGGTCGATCATGATATTGTCCGGTCTTAAATCCTGATGCAGCATTTCCAGCCGATGAAAAGCGCGCAGACCTATGGCGATTTGTTCAACGATTCCTCGCACTGTTTCCAGGTCCGGTTTCGGATTGTCGATCATCCACTGGGCCAGTGTCTGGCCATCAATGAATTCGGTGGCAATGTAGAGATGGTTGCGTTTCCGCGACTGTTCGCAAGGTTTAAGCACATGCGCACTGTTGATGCGACGGGCGATCCACTCTTCCATCAGAAACCGTTCCAGATAAGCGGGATCGCTCCGAAGATCAATGGAAGGCGTTTTGATGACAACCGGAGTGTCTGTCTCGGTATCCACCGCCAGATACACGTGACTGCGGCTGCTGGCATGCACCTCCCTGACAATTTTATAACCGTCAATACTCATCCTTGCTTCCAGGATTGGCGGGAAGGGCAGTTCGGTTAACTGCTGATAGATCTCCGTGGCATCCTGACCGGGTAATTCGTCGACCCTCACCACCTGTGCCGTAAGATTGTCCGGACTGCCTTGCGCGTAGGCTTCGTCCACGATCGCTTTTGCGGCGGCATCGAGATCGTTTCCATGCTCATGGATGGCATTGATGATGAACTGAGAGCTGACATGCTCATAAACGCCGTCGGTCGCGAATAAAAAAATATCGCCCTCTTCCACCGGCAGAACCCGATAATCAATTTCAAGCTGAGGATTAACACCCAATGCCCGGCTCAGACAGCTTTTATTCTGCGATATCCAAACTCGATGATCCTCGGTCAACTGTTCCAGGTCGTTGTCACTCAAGCGGTAGATCCGCGCGTCGCCCGCATGAAAAATATGCGCGGTGGTCGATTTGATCACCATGGCGCTCAGGGTGCAGACATAGCCACGGTCTTTATCGTAACGATACGGACTTTGCCGGGTCTGTGAATGCAGCCAGGAGTTGGTTGCGAGCAATACCCGTTGCGCCGACTTTTTTACAGACCAGGCATCCGAGGTGCAGAAATAATCTTCCAGAAAGCCGGTCACGGCGGCCTGGCTGGCAATGTGGCTAACGTCGCTGCTGCTGATCCCGTCGGCCAAGGCTATGGCAATGCCTTTGGAGCTCAATTGGGGGTCTTTCGGAATGTAAACGCCGTAAAAATCCTGATTGGTTTCCTTGCGGCCTTTGTCAGAATGCTGTCCTGCAGAAATTTTTAAATGCCCGGGCATCGCTGTGTTTAAGGAAATGGTGCGAGCCTCAATCCTGTAAAAGGCTGAAGCCCAGGTTTCATTGCGGGTATTAAACGGACCGTTTGGGGGCCGTTCTTACATGCGTTGAATACAATGTCAGCCCGGTAAATGCAAGCCCCCCAACCAGATTCCCCACTACTGTCGGTATTTCATTCCAGATGAAGTAATCCATGATCGAAAATTTTCCACCCATGATCAAACCCGATGGAAACAAAAACATGTTGACGATGGAATGCTCGAAGGTCATTGCAAAGAAGAGCATGATCGGCATCCACATGGCGATCACCTTGCCGCTGACCGTGGTGGAAATCATCGCCCCGACGACACCGGTAGAGACCATCCAGTTGCACAGCATGCCCCTGATAAAGAGCGTCAGCATGCCTGCCGCACCGTATTTTGCGTATCCCAGCGTACGCGCCTCACCGATACCGGCAATTTTTTGCCCCACTTCATTGGGCTCGGTCGAGAAACCGAAGGTGAAGACGATCGACATCATCACCGCTACTGTTAAAGCGCCCAGAAAATTGCCGATGAAGACCAAGCCCCAGTTCCTTAAAATACCGGCTATGGTCACCCCGGGACGCTTGTCGATCCATGCCAGCGGCGTCAGCACAAACACCCCGGTCAACAGATCGAAGCCCAGCAAATACAGCATCGAAAAACCGACGGGAAACAATATGGCGCCTATGAGTGGAGAGCCAGTCTGTACGCTCATGGCGACCGCAAACACGGCAGCCAGCGCCAGAATGGCGCCAGCCATATATGCTCTGATCAAGGTATCCCGGGTTGACATGAATATTTTGGATTCACCGGCATCCACCATCTTTACGACAAATTCTGAAGGGACTAAATAGGACATATTTTTCCTCAATTTCTTTATATTAACAGGGATAGTTCAATTAAAACCCAATAAGGCAAAAAAGGCGCAATAACCCTTACGGGTCAAAGCGCCTTTGCTTAACAAACCTCAACCTTGTAATAAGCGCATTTTGTGCCAAGCTTCATGATTTTGTTTAAGTCATTAATATCTAATCAAAATTAAACCTATTGTTTAGCCGGGAACAGAATGATAAATGTCAATATGAACTAATATGGTGCATGGTGATGTAGTTTTTAGTGCGGTTTCGTTGATTGTAAATGGGCCGCAGACAGGGCGAGAGCTGACGAAAAGTCGATGTTGATTCACAGAAAAAGGTAAGTTATTGGCTTAACTTAGGACCGCTGAGGTAAATTGATTAAGGTTATTGAGCTAGGCCAGTTAGCAATCGTGTCGCTGGTTGTATGGCAAATTGATAAGAATCAGGTAATTATACGTTTAAAGGATTATTGAAAAATGGAGGTGCGGCTGAATGCCTGCCTTCATGCGCGTCATTGTGGTGTCTTGCACTTATAGAAAAAAGCGCTTACGCAAAGCATGGGCGAAACATTGCCAGTGCCCGGTTTTCGCAGAATTGCTCCATTGCGATACGGCAAGGGTGATATTGTCGCAACCGTCGCCGCTGCGTTGTCGTGCCAACCCTACCAGGTATTGCGGACCGTTTTGATCCGACAGGTATTTCTCAAGCGCTGCAACCATTTCACCTGGTTGCACAGTCTGCCAAAAACCGTCGCTGCACAGTAAAAACAAATCGCCGTCTTCCACTTCTATGGTATTAAAATCCGGTTCCGGCGTCTGTTCGCCTCCAAGGCGCATGTACAGTTGATTTTGCATTGCCGCGGCGGCAGCACTGCCTGCTTCGACCAGGCCTTTCTCAATCATTAATTGCAGTAAGGAATGGTCGTTGGTGTGCTGTAATAAGTTGCCCTTGCGGAAGTGATAAAGACGCGAATCGCCGACATGCGCCCAAGAAGCGGTTTGTTTATCGATATATAACAACAGCGCGGTCGTTCCCGGTGCCGGTTCAGAATCTCTTTGCAGGCCGTTAATTGCATCATGCGCGGTCTGGCAGATGCCATGTAATAAGGCGTATGGGGTTTCGCCAGTATGCCGTGCGAAGCGATCTGTCGCGACATCGACCAGAATTTGCGCTGCCTGTGCACCGTTCTGCAATCCGCCCATGCCGTCCGCCACCACAATAAGATGCCGCCGCCCATTTCGTGAATGTAACAGGGCGAGTCGATCTTGCTGTTCACTACGGCCGCCAATATCCGTCGCGGCTCCGAATTTCCATGGCATAGAATGCTCCTGAGCTGATTAAGTGATCGAATGGTTAAGTTTTGTTTCGAGTGTTTCAAGGTATCGGTTGTGCATCTGCGTCGGCATACAGCCCGGCAAGCTTTTCGAGACCTTTTAGCGCTTCCGGGTGTCCGGGTTCGAGTTCGAGGATGTGACGGTAATAGTCGGCGGCGTTATTTTTTGCCGGTACATTGAGCCTGCCGCTTTTAATGGCGCCGTCCGCCAAAACCAGATTGCGTTCGATTTCGCCTTTAATGATGATAAATTTATTAGCGATGATATTGACTCCGCGCAGCGCCTCCGGCTGATGCGGATTCATTTTAAGCGTCAATTGATATAAATCGTAGGCTTCTTTCAGTTTCGGCAACGTTAAATGCTTATCCTTGAGTATTGCTGCCGCTTGCTCCAGCCTGGAGTTAACGTCCGGCATGGCTTGCTGTGCAGTGACTGGTGCGCTGGTACTAGCCTGTACGGCTTGGTTTGGCGCGTTCTGCGCTTGTGCTAATTGCGGCGCCGACGTGACGGATTGCGCAATTGGGGATTGTTCATGCCTAGTCTCTGATAAGGGTTGGCGCAAAATCAATACTGTCAACAGGATGGCAATCGTCAGCCCGGTGCCCACTGCCGCCAGTTTATAGGGCCTTGCTTTCGCTGCCTGATCTGCGCCGATTACCGGCAGCGGCAGTGCTTGCGCGAGGGTTTGAACCAAGGTGTCTGATGGCTTATCCGTTCGGCTGGGCGGTGGAGCCCTTTTGAGCAGCTTGTGTTTGGGCGTGGTCGCACGCACGTGCCGCACAAAGTCGACCAATTCCGCTGCGGAAGCAAAACGATCTGCCGGATTTTGCGTAATCATGCGTGCCAGCAAGGGTTGGCAATAGCGTAGATGCGCCGGTAACAGCGGCAGTTCCGAGGTTAAATGCGTGATGATGGTTTCCAGCGGAGAATCGCCCTGAAAGGGTTTCAGGCCGGTTAACATTTCATAGCAGATGATACCCAGGCTGTAAATATCGGCCCTGCCATCCAGCACTTTGCATTGCGCTTGTTCCGGACTCAAATAATGCGGGCTGCCCAGCATGATGCCGTCCATGGTTAGAGAACTGTTGGACTCCATTTGTTTGGCGACGCCGAAATCGGTCAATACCACCGAACCGTCCTGGCGGAATAAAATATTCTCCGGCTTGATGTCGCGATGGATGATCCCTTTTTGATGGACAAAGCTTAGGCATGAACCCAGAGTTTCCACCAGATCGAGCGCCTCTGACGGGGTCATGCCGGCATCAATACGGGACCTTAAATCGCCGCCTTGCAAAAATTCCATGGCAAGATAATGACGTTCGCCGACAACGCCGAGGTCGAAAATGGTGATGATGTTGCGGTGCTCAAGCGACGCAATTATCCTGCCTTCATTGAAAAATCGTAACGCTTGCGACGGATTGTCGAATTTACGCAGCAGTTTCAGCGCCACGGGCCTGGCTAATGATTCCTGCCGGGCCAGATAGACCGACGCCATACCGCCCTCGGCAATCAGTTTTTCGATCTTGTAACCGGGGATGTCCACGCTGAATGGATTCATGCGTGGGGTTGGCGTGTTGCATCAGGCTGGTAAAACGTTAAGGCAATGTCGCGTACTTGCAGTTTATCGAGATTTTGTAATTTGGCACGCCCGTTAAGCTGCATACCGTTTAATCGGATTTTGCTCCATTTTTTTTCGGGGTTCAGGTAATAGCCGTCGCTCTGACGGTTAATTTTAGCGATCAGCTTCGGAGTGAACCAGCCGCCAACGCGCAGATCGCAAACGCTGCTTTTGCCGATGTCAAAATGCGGCTTCGATAATACCCATTGATATCCTTGCCGCTCGCCATTGGTCTGTTCCAAATAGGGGGCTTGGGTCTGTTGGTGCCGTAATATCGCCTGTAATTGCGCGATATCGACTTCCATGGTTTGGCCTTGGTTCATGGAGGCTGTGCCTGGCGTTGCCGAGACGAGAGCGTCATTGGATAAATCGGCCGCGATAAGCTTCAACGTATGTTTATAGATCGTGATTTCATCGCCATAACCGATTTGCTCACGGGAAATACGACGGCCGTTAACAAATACGCCGTTGGTGCTCTGAATATCCTCGATATAAAATGCATCGCCGATTTGTGCGATGATTGCGTGATTCCCGGATACGCCTGTGTTATCGATGACCACATCGTTGATCGCGGTACGCCCTATGCTGGTTACGGCGGGCTGCAAGGGGGCGGTAAATTTCAGCTCACCGTTAAAATACACTTGTAAGAAAGACATCTGCACCTTTAATTTGCGTCATTTGAAATCGTCAACAACGAGCGGAACAGTGATGCTTGCTCCGATGTTTGACGATATCAATAATAGTTCACCGAAAAGAAATAGAACAGTCGGCGAAAAAATATTGCATCGAACGGCGATCCATCAAGCCACGCCACCCGCTTCGATTCATCCTAAAGCGTGGAAATGACCGTAATGCGTTATGTCCGGGTATAATACAACCATTCGATCCCAACGCGCGTTCGGCCACATCACGCCAATCCAGGACTAAGGAACTGGTGTAACAAACGACTGGAATTATTTTTATTAAGCGCGCTTAGTGTCAGGCGGAACTTGGCATTTTTTCTAAACTCGAAAACCTTGTGAAAAGTACGTAGGAGCAACTGCACGATGACTGTCGAACTCTTGATTAACCTTGCGGTGCAGTTTCTTGGAACCGCGGCCGCATTCTTCCTCGCCTACCGGTCCTTCCAAAAACGCCGAATTCAGTTAGGGGCTGAACCGACGTTACCCCAATACTTTAGCCGAAGAAGCGCCTACTGGCTAGGAATCGCATCGTATTGCACGTTTATGGCGGCACTTTATTGGCTGCTTACCTGGCAGTGGCTGTCACTGGAACCGCTGGTGACGCTGATCGTGAGAAGCCTCCGTTCGGGGGAATGGGTGAATCTTCTGAATGGCCTGGGCGGAAATACGATCATACCGTTGATTGTTGCCGGTCTGTTTCTTTTTTTTATCGCCTGGGAAAGCAGGTTTAATCCCTTACTGATATTGAGGGACAGCATTCATGACGCTTTCGCTATTCCGACCAAGGCGGTAGAGGTCTATAACGCACTCATTACGTCAAGATTATCGGCGGTCGACGATAGTTTGAAAGCGCAAATCGGCAATCGCCTGCTGGTGCCGAGTATCGATCACGGTGATTTCGAAAAATCAAGCGCCACAGTCGAGTATAAATGGGCTCATAATTGCCTTCTTTTTGACCAGATACAAAACTACGCCAACCAATCGTCCTTTCGCCGTTTTTTCAACGAACCGTCCCTGAAATGGGGCGAAATCTGTATCTCCTACAATGCGATGTCGGAAAGAATCGCCGTCTGGAAAGAAGCGGAGCCGCACTATACCAAGACGGTCAACTTGATCAAGGAACTGGATCACCTGACCGGTTTACACTGTCGCTTACTCGCCTCTCTGGTCGTGTTCGGTAGTGCAAGCGAGAATGAGATATGGTCAACCGTGAAGCGGCTCGGCGGTAACGTCCACGAGGCCCGCCTGAAACATACCTATAAATATGTTCTGCTTTTCACGGCGGCCACCACCATCGGGGTCATGCTGGGCCGGGAGATTTCGGTCCTGCTGCACAATGTTTTCCTGTTTCCCGATGAACCGCTGCCGCATTTCGATGACACGACGCTCCGGTGGGTCGCCTATGTCATTCCGATGTATGTCCTTCCGATAGCGCTCGTCTTTGTTTCACGGTCGCTCGCCTTCAGACGCCAGCGGGAGCAAGCCGATCGATACTATGGGTTCTATATGTCAATGATGATCATCGGCTTCATTGTCAGCACCACGGTATCGGTACTTGTTCTCGAGTTGACTTTCTACCGCAGAGAGACTTTCAATTTTCTGGATAGCTTCATACAACATATGCGCTGGGGAATCCTGCCAGCGCTCATGTGCGGTTTTGTGGCTTATCGAATGGACACGCCAGTGAGCGAATCGGAAACTCTGGGAAAACTCATTATGGCCGCAGTGTTGCGTTTTCTTGGCTGGGGAATGGTTGCCGTCATCATCATGCTGTATGCGACCGACGACTTGACCATCGAGGAGCCGAATCTGCGTTTCACCCTGGTCGGCACGTCCTTCTTCGTGATTGGCCTGTTGGGTGCTGCTGCCCGCTTCAAAACGGCAAGGTCGGAGGATTAATGTCTTCAATTCGTGTCATGATAGTCCGAAAAGAAGTTCGCCGTTGGAGAGGCGGACGGGGAAGATCGTTTAAATATCCATGACGCCGGTCTGACAGCTAATAAGTTATATGATATAATATCGATTCGATATTGAAAAGGCTGCGGCAAATTAGAAGCTCTTTTTGGGTATATCTGCTAAAGTTTCCAATAGCACAACCATCGTTATTTTTTGGGAAGTCATCATGCGCGCATTAAAAAAACAATTAAAACATACTCTGGCTTTGTTTCTTTGCAGCAGTCTGCTGTCAGCGATTCCCGCAATGGCGGCCTCAGACCTCGAAGCTCAAGAAGGTTTCGCAAGAGCGCGCGCAAAGAGCCTCTCGCAGGAAACAGATCACGCAGCACATGAAAACCATACCGGTAAAAGCCAGAAGTTTCATGGTATTTTTTACGGCTATCTCCCTTGCAGCGATTGCGCGGGAATTAAAACGACGCTTTCTTTACAGCAAAAGAATAATTATCTGCTGGTGACTCAGCCCGCAAGAGAGTCTTCAAGGGAGTTTTATGAAAGAGGGAAATATAGCTGGGATGATGAAAATAAAACCGTTGTTTTAACTCCAAAAAAGGAGGGCATGAACGTGCGGCGTTATCATATTGAAGATGAAGGAACGCTCATTCAGCTGAATGATGATGGCGCACGGATGGATCGCCATGTCTTGCAAAGAAGCGATACCTATAAGTCGCGAGAGGTCCATATTCACTAACGTAAAACATGCCCGAAAACTGGGGCCCTGCAATTGGCCTGACCGAAACCAACCGCCTCTTGGTAAAAGCGAAGGCGGTTTTTTTGCCGAAACAGGATGTCGAATATTGCATGGGGTCTGACACAATGCCAGCTAAGGCGTATTGAGCGGCAATATCATTGATCGACGGGGTTACGCATCGTGACAAACTCTTCTGCGGCGGTGGGATGGATACCGATAGTGGAGTCAAACACTGACTTGGTGGCGCCTGTTCTTATCGCCACGGCCATGCCCTGGATGATTTCACCGGCATCGGCGCCGACCATGTGCACGCCAAGCACCCGATCGGTGCTGCGCCTGACGACCAATTTCATCATCGTCTTTTCATTAATACCGGAAAGCGTGTGTTTCATCGGTGTAAATACCGATCTATAAATAATGATGTCCGGATAACGGGCCCTGGCCTCGGCTTCGGTTAAGCCCACGGTGCCGATATTGGGGTGGCTGAATACGGCGGTTGGAATAGTGTCATAATCGACCGGCGTGGGCCGGTCGGTATAGAGTCCGTTGACGAATGCCATCGCTTCGGCAGTAGCGACCGGCGTCAGGTTGAAGCGGCCAGTCACATCGCCTAATGCATAGATAGAAGGAATGTTGGTCTGATATCCGTCATTTGTCTTTATCGCGCCTTTGGCATCCAGTTCCACGCCAATCGCTTCCAGCCCCAATCCGGAAACGTTCGGCCTTCGGCCAGTCGCATACAGAATCAGCTCGGATTCAATCGGCTGGCCTTGAACGGTACAGGCTGTAAAGCCTTTATCGGTTTGTTCAATGGCGTTGATCTGGGTATTGAGCAGGATGTCGATGCCTTTTTTGCGCATCTCATCGGCGATAAATTCCCGGATATCCTCGTCGAATCCCCGCAGCAGTTTATCGCCGCGGTAACATAGCGTCGTCGCCACGCCCAGCCCATGCATGATGCCGGCAAATTCAACCGCGATATAGCCGCCGCCGACAATCAGCATCCGTTTCGGAAGCCGGTCTAAAGCAAACATTTCATTTGACGTAACGGCATATTTCTTGCCGGGAATATCGGGTATCGACGGCCAGCCGCCGGTGGCGACCAGAATACGTTCGCAATGAAATGTCCGATCACCTGACAACACGGTATGGGCGTCGAGCAAACGGGCTTGTCCCTCAACAATGGTGACGCCGGACTGCTCGAGCAAACCCCGATAAATACCCTGCAGGCGTTTTATTTCCTGATTTTTTTGTGCCAGTAAACAAGACCAGTCGAATAGCGGCTCGTTAAGCGACCAGCCGAATCCTCTGGCAGCCCTGAAATCTTCATTAAAATGCGACGCATAAACAAACAGTTTTTTAGGAACGCAGCCGACGTTTACGCAGGTTCCGCCGAGGTAGCGGTTTTCGGCAATAGCAACCCGGACGCCGAGTCCGGCGGCCATGCGGGCGGCGCGAACGCCTCCCGAGCCTGCGCCGACAACGAACAGGTCAACATCGAATGAAGTCATACAAGCTCTCCGGAAACAAAATTAACGTTAGACCGGGAGGGTTTTGAAGTCCCCGGTTCAGACCGGTCTGATTACCGTTGTTTCAAATAGGCGAGCATCGTATCTGCATCGCTGACGGTGAACGGATCATCCGGGCAATTATCGCTTTGTCCCGGTTCGCTGAACAGTTTGACGATGGATTTATCGTCGACCAGCATGGAATAACGCCAGGAACGGTAGCCGAAGCCGAAATTCTCCTTTTTGACCAGCATGCCCATGAGCCGGGTAAAATCGGCATTGCCGTCTGGCAGCATTTTGACATGACTGATGCCCAGATGCTTGCTCCACTGGAACATGGTAAAGGCGTCGTTGACGCTTAAACAATACACGTCATCGACGCCCTGACCGATTATTTCCTGGTATTTTGCTTCGTAACCCGGCAGGTGCGTGCTTGAGCACGTCGGTGTAAATGCGCCCGGCAGCGCAAGCATCACGATTTTTTTCCCATTAAAAATGTCGTCGGTACTGACATCCTGCCAACGAAAAGGATTGTCTCCGCCGATACTTTCGTCGCGGACGCGGGTTTTGAAAACTACGTTTGGGACTGTCAACATCATTTTTCTCCGGTTAGTGATTATGACCGCTTCGAATTAAGGGTCAAAAATGTGCGTTTGGTTCATTGGTATACAGTTTCTCCCGTAGCGCTTTATCCGACTTCGGAGTCTTTGCGGTGAATTCATTTCAGCACCATAGCGGGATTATTTTCCTCTCATCTTATTGATGCACCCGTATTTATAGGTTACAAGGATGGCTGGCGAGGAGGGTTGTAAGGGAAGTTTTATGGACATACCATCATGCCCCCGTCAAGTACCAGGACAGTTTATCGCTAGTTTCCTGTTAGTCAAAAAAGACTTTGATTAAAAGGTGATTTATTTTTTGATGGGAAAATATGATTCATACCCAAATGGCATATTCAAGCCGGTCGGGCTTGAATGGCCGGCTCAATTGAATCCATTGCCGGATGCATCGGGGGCGGAACTGCTGCACCAATCCAGCGCAAGTATTCAAACTGACGCTGCCACATCAAAAAACTATCGATCACATCGGTAGTTTTTATCAATTGCTGCTTTCGGACCCGACGGTGGACTCCCAGCCGCCGCCCAGCGCTTTATAGACCGCCGTCAGTGCTGTCGCCGTCGCGGTTTCGCTTTGGGCCAGGCGCTCCTGGTCCTGCAACAGTCGCTGTTCGGTATCCAGAACCGTCAGAAAATCGCTGACCCCTTCCTCGAAGCGCAAGTGAGCCAATTTGTGGGCTTTTTCGCTGGCACGAGCCGCCGAGGTGAGCAAGGCCTGCCGAATCCGTACGCGGTTGTAGGTCACCAGTGCATTTTCCGTCTCTTCCAATGCATTCAGAACCGTTTGCTCGTACTGGGCCAGGCTGGCCTCGGCATTCGCATCGGCAGCCTTGATGCGGGCATAGACACGGCCCAGATCAAGGGCTGCCCAGCTAATTCGCGGGCCTGCAGAATAGGCGTCCGAGCCGGTGGCGGCGATGCCCGACAGCATACTGGCCTCGAGCGCGATAGTGCCGACAAAGGTCACGCGCGGGAAAAGATCGGCCGTGGCGACACCAATGCGGGCCGTCGCTGCAGCCAGCGTGCGTTCGGCAATACGTATGTCGGGCCGGCGGCGTAACAGTTCTGCAGGACTTCCGATACGGATGGTCTCGGGAATTCCGGGCATCGGCGCAGAGCGGGTTAATGTTTTCGTCAACGCGCCGGGATGCTGGCCGGTCAATACGCCAAGCCGATGAATTGTGCGGTAAATGGCGCTTTCCAGCGGGGGTATAGTGGCTCGAGTGGAATCGAGTTGTGCGATTGCCCTTGATGTGTCGAGTTCCGTACCACGCCCGCTGTCGAGCCTTATGCGTGTGATATCCAGCGTTTTGGCCTGGTTGTCCGCGTTCTTTTTGGAAACTGCCAACTGGTTTTGCAGGCCGCGCAATTCGAAATAATTTCTGGCTACCTCGGCGATCAGGCTGACGCCGAGATCGCGAAGACTCGCTTCCTGCGCCTCAACTTCATCGCTGCTCGCTTCGATGTCACGGCGCACGCGGCCGAAAAAATCGACTTCCCAGAACGCGTCGAAACCGGTGCTATAAAGTTGCAGATCTCGGGGCACAAAGTTGCGGTTGTTCAAAGAGCCGACGCTGCGCTTCTGGTCGGTATAATTGGCATGCGCCGTAATGATGGGAGCCAGATTGAGACCCGCTTCCAGATACAGGGCCCGTGCTTCGCGAAGGTTGGCGCGAGCTGTCTGCAAGTCGCGGTTATACTGCACAGCCTGTTCGACCAGTACATTCAGTTCGCGGTCATTAAACTGTTTCCACCAGTTGATATCTACCTCTTTCTCGGCGAATTCGGGATAGCGTGCATGATCGAAAGTTTGCGGCGCTTGGGTTTCCGGCATTTGATAGTCCGGTCCGACCGCACAGGCGTTCAATAGCGTAACACCCAGGAATGCAATAACACTATGCGGTTTTGGTATACGATGGATCATAGGTCGGTTCCGGATGTAAGTTCATCGTGGGGCAAGTGGCCGGTTTTGGGGTGAGAAGGCCGCAAGCGCTGCGCCAGGGCTTGCACCGCCACGTAGAAAACCGGCGTTAACAGCAGGCCGAATAGCGTTACCCCCAACATGCCGCTGAACACGGCGGTTCCAAGCAAGCGGCGCGATTCCGCGCCGGCACCTTCAGCGATGACCAAAGGGAATACGCCCAGGATGAAGGCGAACGACGTCATCAAAATGGGCCGCAGCCTGATCCGGGACGCCTCGACGGCAGCCTCGAAACGGTTAAGTCCACTTTCTTGCAGATGCTTGGCGAATTCCACGATCAAAATTGCGTTCTTGCTGGCCAGCCCCACCAGTACGATAAAGCCGATCTGCGTGAAGATGTTGTTGTCCATCTGGTTCAGCCAGACGCCGGCCATTGAGGACAGAATACACATCGGCACGATCAGGATCACCGCAAACGGCAAGGACCAGCTTTCGTATTGAGCCGCCAGCGCCAGGAATACGAAAATCACGCTGAGCGGGAAAACAAGAAAGGCCACGTTGCCGGCCAGTACCTGCTGCAGGCTGAGTTCGGTCCATTCAAAGCCGAATCCCGGCGGCAAATCCGTTTCCATCAGTTCAGTCATGATGTCGATGGCCTGGCCGGAGCTGACGCCGGGCATCGTACTGCCATTGATTTCAGCTGCCGGATACATGTTATACCGTGTAATCTTGTCCGGTCCGGTTATCTCTTTAACATCGACAATCGAGCCGAGCGGAACCATGCCGCCTTGAAGATTACGCGTTTTCAACTCGGCTATATCTCCGGGCTTCATACGGAATTCGGAATCGGCTTGCGCCATGACCTGATAAGTTCGTCCGAAACGGTTGAAATCATTGACATAGAGTGACCCCAGATAGATTTGCAGGGTATCGAATACGTCCTTTAAAGGTACATCCATGGATTTAACACGCGTGCGATCGACATCCAGAAACAGTTGCGGTACCGCAGACCGAAAGGTTGTGAACAATCTCGACAGGCCCGGTTGTTGGCTGGCAGCCGCAATCAGTTCCGAATTCGTACGTTGCAGTTCATCTATTCCCGCATTGGTGCGATCCTGAATCTGCAGTTTAAAACCGCCCACTGAACTCATGCCTCGAATAGGCGGTGGCGCAAACACCGCTATTTGGGCATCCTTGATCTGACCGAGACGCTGCTGGAGATTTTGTATTACAGCATCGGCGTGAAGTTCCGGGTGGCCGGATCGTTGCGTAAAATCATCAAGCCGGGCGAACATCGTGGCGGCGTTGGACTGGCTGGAGCCGCTCAGGATCGAAAAACCGGCATAGGCGTTCAAGGACTTGACGCCCTCCGTGTCAAGAATGATACGGGTTGCCTGCTGAACCACGGCCTGAGTACGCCCCAGCGAAGCTGCATCTGGGAGCTGTGCTATCAGGATTAAATAACCCTGGTCCTGTTGCGGGATAAAACCGGTAGGGACTTTTTCGAATGCGAGAAAATTGAGAGCGTTGAGACCGACATAACACACCAATACCACCGCCGTCATACGAATCAGTCTGCCGACCAGACGCGCATAGCCTTCGCTGAACAGGTTGAAAAATTTGTTGAAAGCGGAAAAGAACCAGCCGAACAGGCGGTCAATTAGCCGAGTAAGCTTATCCTTGTTGCCATGTGCCCGATCCAGCATCAATGCGCACAGTGCGGGGCTCAGGGTCAGCGAGTTGAATGTCGATATGACCGTTGAAATGGCGATAGTCAGCGCGAATTGTTTGTAGAAAGCACCCGATACGCCGGTGATAAAAGCCGTCGGCACGAACACGGCGACCAAAACCAGAGAGGTGGCGATGATAGGCCCTACGACCTCGTCCATCGCTTTGCGCGTTGCGTCACGAGCCGACAGACCCATGGCGATATGGCGTTCCACGTTCTCCACCACGACGATGGCGTCGTCCACGACGATGCCGATAGCCAGCACCAGTCCAAACAATGACAAGGTGTTCAGGGACAGGCCCATGGCGGCCATCACCGCGAATGTGCCGATCAATGAGACCGGCACCGCGAGCAACGGAATGATGGTCGCGCGCCAGTTCTGCAGAAAGACCACGACCACGAGCACGACCAATAATATGGCTTCAAACAGCGTCATGATCACTGCATCGATGGATTGCTGCACGAACACCACGGTATCATAGACCAGTTTGTATTCGAGTCCTTCAGGAAATCGGGACTTCATTTTTTCCATGGCCTCGACGACCGCTTTCTTGGTGTCCAGCGCGTTGGAGCCCGGCAACTGGAAGATGGCGAGGCCGACCGTGGGTTCGCCGTCCAGGGTCAATCCGGAGTTATAATCCTTGGCACCCAGTTCGATGCGGGCCACATCCTTGAGCAAAGTGACCTGCCCGTCGGCGCCTTTTTTGATCACGATGTCGGCGAATTGTTCGGCTTCCATGAGCCGGCCCATCGTACTGACCGTATATTGAAAATCCGTATTCACTTTGGTAGGTTGTTGTCCAACCACCCCTGCCGCAACCTGGATATTCTGCTCGCGGATGGCGTTGACCACATCGCTGGCAGTCAGATTGCGTGCTGCGACCTGCTCGGGATTCAGCCATAGGCGCATGCTGTAATCACGTGCGCCAAATACCAGGATTTCACCGACACCGGGCAGCCGAGCCAGGATGTCCTTGATTTGCAGCAAGGCATAATTGCTGAGGTAAACGCTGTCATAGCGTTTGTCCGGAGAGATCAAATTGACGACCAGACTCAAGTCCGGACTGCGTTTCTTGACGCTGATGCCTTGCCGCCGGACTTCTTCCGGCAGTTTGGGTTCGGCCAGCGCCACCCGGTTTTGCACCAGCACCTGGGCTTTGTCCAGATCGGCGCCCGGCTTGAAGGTAATGGTAAGCGACATGCTGCCGCTGTTGGTGGACTGGGAGGACATATATAACATGTCTTCGACGCCGTTGACTTCTTGTTCAATCGGCGTCGCCACGGTTTCGGCGACAACCTGGGCGTTGGCGCCCGGATACGTCGTGCTGATGACCACGGTGGGCGGCGCGATCTCAGGGTATTGGGCGACAGGCAAGGCAATTAGAGCCAGACCGCCGACCAGGACAATCAGAATGGACAACACCGATGCGAAAATCGGCCGGTCGATAAAAAAATGGGCGAATCGATTCATGGTCTATTTCTCTGTATGAGACTCGCCTAGCGAGATGCGTTCCGGATTCACCTTGATGCCCGGTCTGATCTTTGCCAATCCTTCGATAACGACCCATTCCTCAGGGTTTACACCTTGCTTGATTACACGCGCCTGGCCGATATGGGCGCCCAATACGACCTGCCGGTATTCCACCTGGTTATCCTTGTTGACGACCCAGACAAAACGTTGCGCCTGATCCGTCGCGATGGCCCGATCGGGCAGCAGAATGGCAGGGTAGGGAGCGCTGCCGCGTACGCGCATTCGGGCAAAAAAACCGGGGCTGAGCAGTTCGTCAGAGTTGGCGAAAACGCCGCGCAGCGTCACCGTACCGGTCGCTGTATCTTCACGCGGCGAGATATAATCGAGATGGCCTTGATGAGGGAAATCAACCTCGTCAGCGACAGCCAGCTGCACGGGTGTCTGACCGGCGCTGATTTCACCGTCCTTGTTCAATCGCCGGTATTTCAGAACTGAACGCTCATCCGCATCGACGTAAACATACACCGGGTCGGTAGAGACGATGAAGGTTAATTTTGTCGCATCAGCTCCGCCGCCGCTGACCAGATTGCCCTCGGTGATCAACTCGCGGCCAATCCGGCCGTCTATCGGCGCACGAATTTTAGTGAAATCCAGATTCAACCTTGCTGTGGCAACATTGGCTTCTGCAGATTGAACCGCCGCCGCGGCCTCGCGCATGCCTTTACTGCGGGCATCATGCTCTTCTTCGGAAATCGCTTTGGCACGGAACAGGCGCTCTGCACGTTCCAGATCATTTTTGGCCAATTCGAGTCTGGCTTTGGCGCGATCCAGTTCGGCCACGGCAAAGTTCAGCAGGGCGCTGAACGGCTTCGGATCGATCAGGAACAGCAGATCGCCTTTTTTCACTTTGTCTCCAGCCTTGAAGTTCACTTTCTCAAGATAGCCACTGACCCGGGAGCGTATGTCTACCGAACTGACGGCCTCGATGCGGCCCGTGTATTCATCCCATTCCGTCACATCTTGCGCCATGGGCTGGGCAATTTTGACGCTGGGCGGATGGCTTTGAGCCGGTGCAGCGGTCGATCCTGATTGGTTTTCACAGCCGTTTATCGACAGCAGCATGAAGAGGATCAGCAGGCTCGGAAGCAAATGCTGTTGCGATGTCCTTGGCGGATTTAAGCGATGAATGAGCGCTGACATGCGGGTAACCTTTTTCATCCTGTTGACGCCTCGTTCTTGCATGGAAAAAATAAATGGTAAATAATATTACCGTTTAATTTACGGTATGATCATGCCGTGAGTCAACTAAATTTTATGAGTACACAGATGATTAAATGCGGACGGCCTCGTAAGGGCGAGGAGTTTCTAAGTCGTGATCGATTGCTGGACACAGCCTTCAAGCTTTTTCTTGACTATGGTTACGGAAACCTGAGTCTGGACATTATCGCGAGAGATGCCCGAGTATCCATGCGGACAATTTATAGCCAGTTTGGGGGCAAGGCCGGGCTTTTTGGCGCCGTGATCAGGCGTTGCAGTGACCAGTTCGCTGCCGGTTTGTCAGAGCGGGACGGCTCGCCGGAAGACGCCCTTGTTTCTTTTGCCAGGCTGTTTCTTTACCGCATCACGCGTCCGGATGTTGTCCGCATCCGCGCCATTCTCATCGGCGAATCGCTGCACTTCCCGGATCTTGCAACGCAATATTATGAGCAGGGGCCTCAGCGCACCCTGGACCATCTCGCCCAATATTTTGCCCGGCAGCAGCAAGGAGGGCATTTTGTCGAAATAGATTCACATGTTCTCGCCGATCAATTCCTGAGCATGTTGCGCAGCGAACGCTTTCAAAAACTGCAGCTCGGCTTGGAGCCGACTCCCGATGAAGCTGATATCGATGCCTGGGCGCGGCAAACCACGTCGTTGTTCCTGCATGGATGTCTAAAAAACAGGCCGCATGATGTCAATAATTGAAATATCTTTTCTTGGCCGCGTCGCTGACTACCTGGATTTGCCATGCCTGCGCCTGCCCGGACTCTTATTTAGTCAAGTGCCAACCGCTGCAGCAGTCCTGTAACAAACTCCAGCTTCTGTTCCGTCGTGTCAAATTTGTTGATAAATCTGAGTTTATCCGCGCCATCGAACTTGTAGGTCTGGGCCTGGGTCTGGATCAGGTTGATCAGCTGTTCGGCATTGATCTTCGGTTCCTTGGCAAAAACAAGTCGACCGCCGCCCGCGTTGGCTTCGATTTTCCGGATGCCCATTTTTTCCGCCTGCTGTTTGAGCTCGGTGACGCTGAACAGGGTCTTGACCTGCGGCGGCAACAGGCCGAAGCGGTCGATCATTTCCACCTGCAGCTCGCGCAGATCGTCAAGCGTCTCGGCGCTGGCGATGCGCTTGTAGAGGACGAGACGGGCGTGAATGTCGGGCAGGTAGTCTTCCGGGATTAGCGCCGGCGATTGCAGATCGACTTCCGGGCCCATATCCTGCGGCGCTTCGAGCTCCGGCTGTTTGCCTGATTTCAGTGCGTTAACAGCACGCTCCAGGAGTTCGGTGTATAAGGTAAAGCCGATTTCCTGAATCTGGCCGCTCTGATCCTCGCCGAGCAGTTCGCCGGCGCCGCGGATTTCCAGATCGTGCGATGACAACATGAAACCTGCGCCGAGATCGCCCGACGCTTCGATGGCTTCCAGCCTTTTTTCCGCATCCTTGGTCATCAAGGCTTTCGGCGGTACGATGAAATAGGCGTAGGCGCGGTGATGCGAGCGCCCGACCCGCCCGCGCAGCTGGTGTAATTGCGCCAGTCCCAGTTTATCGGCGCGGTTAATGATGATGGTGTTTGCACTGGGGATGTCGATGCCGCTTTCGATGATGGTCGAGCACAAGAGCAGATTGAAGCGCTGGTGATAAAAATCGAGCATGATGCGTTCCAGGTCGCGTTCCGGCATCTGGCCGTGGGCGATTTCGATGCGCGCGTCCGGCACCAGTTTATGCAGTTCGCCGGCCATTTTTGCCATCGACTTGACATCATTGTGCAAAAAGAAAATCTGGCCGCCGCGTTTGATCTCGCGCAGGCACGCTTCCTGAATCAGGGCGTCTACCCATTCGTTGATGAAGGATTTGATGGCGTGGCGGTTGGGCGGCGGGCTGGCGATGATCGAAATATCCCGAAGTCCTGACATCGCCATGTTGAGCGTGCGTGGGATCGGCGTTGCGGTCAGCGTCAGCATGTCCAGCTCGTTGCGCAGCTTTTTGAAATGCTCCTTCTGACGGACCCCGAAACGGTGCTCTTCGTCGATCACAACCAGCCCCAGGGATTTGTATTTGATCTCGCCGGACAGCAGTTTGTGGGTGCCGATCACGATATCGACTTTACCTTCTTCCAGTTCGCCGAGTATCGCTTTTTGCTGCTTGGGCGTGACAAAGCGGGACATGACTTCCACACGAACCGGCCAGTCGGCGAAACGGTCACTAAAATTCTGGTAGTGCTGTTGCGCCAGCAGGGTGGTCGGCACCAGTACCGCGACCTGCTTGCCGCTTTGCACGGCGATAAACGCCGCGCGCATCGAGACTTCGGTCTTGCCGAAGCCGACGTCGCCGCAAATCACCCGGTCCATCGGCTGCGGACTGGTCATATCTTCAAGAATCGCTTCGATGGCGGTTTGCTGATCTGGCGTTTCTTCAAACGGGAAAGCATCGGCAAAGGCCTGGTATTCGGTATTTTCAACGTTGAAGGCGTGGCCTTGCTTGACGGCCCGTTTGGCGTAAATTTCCAGGAGTTCCGCCGCCACATCCCGAATCCGCTCAATGGCTTTTTTCTTGGCCTTGCTCCACTGATCGCCGCCCAGTTTATGCAAGGGCGCCGTCTCGGGGCTGACCCCGGTATAGCGGCCGATCAGATGCAGGGATGACACCGGCACATACAGCTTGTCGTTATGGGCGTATTCCAGCGCCAGAAATTCGGCAGGAATGCCGCCGATTTCGAGTGTCTGCAGGCCAAGATAGCGGCCGACGCCGTGTTCCTGATGCACAACCGGCGAGCCGATGGTCAGCTCGTTCAGATTGTTGACGATATTTTCCAGTTCCCTGGCGGCCGATTGCCGTCTTCTGCGTCGCTGCTGGGCTTTTTCTCCGGACAGGTTGCTCTCGGTGATGATCGCGATGGCCGGTTCGTCCAGCCACAAGCCATGGTCCATCGGCGCGACCACCATGCACGGTGACTGATCCGATTTGAGAAAGGCCTGCCAGTTTTCGACTTGCTTGACCGTGATCCGGAATTGACGCAACTTTTCGACCAAGCCTTCCCTGCGTCCGGCCGATTCGGCGACGAATAAGATCCTTCCGGCAAAGTCTTTGGCAAAATGTTGCAAGGCCGCTGCCGGTTCCTTGAGCTTGCCGTCAATGGTTAAATTGGGCAGTGACTTACAATTTAACGCGCAGCCTTTGGCAATGGCCTGTTGTTCTTGATTTAACAAGGACTGGTCGTCCAGACCGACTCTGGCGAACGATGCCGCCTTTTGGGTCAATTCACCAGACGTCAGGAATAATAAGCCCGGCTCCAGCAAGGGCCGGTCGATATTGTATTTTCTCTGTTGATAGCGCTCTTCCGCTTCGCCGTAAAATGCGTTCGCATTGACCGCAAAGGTGCTCGGCAAAACCAGTATTGCGGAAGCGGGCAGATAATCGAACAGGGTTGCGGTACGTTCGACGAATAGCGGCAGATAATATTCGACGCCGCCGGGGGCAATGCCCTTGCTGACATCGACATAGAGCGCGTTTTTGAGCGAAGATTCCGGAAAATGGTCCCGGAACGCCTGGCGGAAATGTTTGATGGCCTCATCGGTAAATGGAAATTCCCGCGCAGGAAATAACTGGATCCGGTCGATCTTTCCCAGAGAGCGCTGGGTTTCCGGATCGAAGGTACGGATGGATTCGATTTCCTCGTCAAACAACTCGATCCGGAACGGCGTTTTACTGCCCATCGGAAACAAGTCGACGATCGAACCACGGACCGCAAATTCTGCGTGCTGATACACCTGGGATACACAATGATAACCGACGCTTTCCAGTTTGATCCGGTTCAAATCCAGATTGAAGAGATCGCCGGTTTGTATGGCAAAGCTGTGAGCGAGGACATGTTCCCTTGGCGCCAGCCGGTGCATCAACGTGGATACGGAAACGATCAGTGCCCCGCGCTTGACCTGCGGCAGCAACGCCAGCGTTTTCAGCCGTTCGGATATAATTTCCGGCAGCGGCGAAAATACATCGTACGGCAGGGTTTCCCAATCCGGAAAATGCAGCAGGGAGTAGTCGCCGCCCTGCAGGAAGAACTCCAGTTCATGTTCAAGACGCAACGCGGTCTGGTTGTCCGGCGTGACGATCACAAACAGGCGGTTTTCGTTTTTGATCGCAGAAGCCAGCGCAAGCGCGTCTCCACAGCCCTTTAAACCGGTCCAGATCACGGTTTGGTCTTTTGATTGCGGAATTTCGGGCGAGAAGATTGAGGTAGTATGATGGGCCATTCAATTCAGGCGATAGGTTCAGGATTCAAGGGCATAGCTTACCATTTTTATGTGATGCCTTGAACCTTGCAGTATTCGATCACTGCCATCATCGGGTCAGAAACATCGCATCGCCATAACTGAAAAAGCGATAGGAGTGCGCAATAGCGTGGCGGTAAGCCGCCATCACATGATCGTAGCCGGCAAATGCGGCCACCAGCATCAGCAAGGTCGATTCGGGCAGATGAAAATTGGTTAATAAGGCATCGATCGATTTGAATGAATAGCCCGGCGTGATGAACAGATCGGTGTCGCCGAAGCCCGCGGCAAGCGCGCCGTCTCTTGACGCCGATTCCAGCGCCCTGACCGCTGTCGTGCCGATGGCGATGACCCGCCCTCCCCGGTTTCTGGCTTCGTTGACGGCTGCCACTGTGTCCTGCTCGACGGAAAAATATTCCTTATGCATGATATGTTCGGACAGGTTTTCCGTTCGGACCGGCTGAAAAGTGCCGCTGCCGACATGCAGGGTGACAAAGGCGGTTTGTATGCCCTTGTCCCTGATTTGCTCCATCATCTCATCATCGAAATGCAGGCCTGCGGTGGGCGCCGCGACCGCGCCCGCTTCTCTGGCGTATACGGTTTGATAACGGCTCAGATCGGATTCATTATCGGCTCGGCTGATATAAGGCGGCAAAGGGATATGGCCGATTTGATCCAGTAGAACAGGCAGGCTGATGTCGCCGGCAAATTCCAGTTCAAACAGATCATCGGCGCGGCCAAGCACAGTGCATCGATAATCCTGATCCAGTTCGATGACCGTGCCCGCATTGGGCGCCTTGCTCGCTCTGACATGGGCGATCGCGCGGTGCTCGTCCTGAATGCGCTCAATCAGGATCTCGACTTTGCCGCCGCTCGGTTTTTTGCCGAAGAGTCTCGCCGGAATGACCCTGGTGTCGTTGAAGACCAGCAAATCCTTCTCATCGATCAAATCGATAAAGTCAGAAAACCTTCTGT
The DNA here is from genome assembly GCA_964568805.1 of uncultured Methylococcaceae bacterium. Taxonomy (GTDB): domain Bacteria; phylum Pseudomonadota; class Gammaproteobacteria; order Methylococcales; family Methylomonadaceae; genus CAZMRW01. The sequence continues at coordinate 24,151 of CAZMRW010000026.1, forward strand.
CGGTGATCTGTCCGCTAAGACGATTCAGACAGAGCAAACGGCTGGCTCTGCGTTCAGGCAATGGATATTGCGCAATCAGATGATCTGGCAACTGGTAATTAAAATCACTTTTCTTCATATAGGTAGGGTGTTTACGGCTGGCTCCGTAAAATTAGACTGGAATTATTAAAAAGCATAAATTATAATATCACTTCTTTGCCGGGGTGGCGGAACTGGTAGACGCGCCGGATTCAAAATCCGGTGATGGTGACATCGTGTCGGTTCGATTCCGACCCTCGGTACCAAATTTAGGTTCAGAGCCGTGCAAAGAAATACATAAACCCGCAAGTCGTAAGGCTTAGCGGGTTTTTTATTGTCCAACGATGTACAAACAGAACCATTGACATACCCCCAATGCCCTGTCCGATATTACCTGCAAGACTGCCAAACCGAAAGACAAGCCTTACAAGCTGACTGACGAAAAAGGCTTGTTCCTATTAATCCAAGCCATTTAATAGTGGGACTAAACAATTACCGTTTAAAAGCAGACTTGGGCAACACCAGCCGATTTTTATGCCCTGCTCAAATTGGCAATCAATGCCAGTAATTCGGGCTTTGCTGATGTTTGATGGGTATAAATCGCATAAACCTGACGGCTGATTTCAGGCTCGTATAGATAGCGATAACTGATGTCGGCCGCATCCTTGGGCAGGGTATATTCCGGCATTAATGCAACACCGATGCCCGCCTGCACCATACGCAAAATCCATTCCTCGCTGTTACTGCGGTAAGACGCATAAAGATTAATTTCCTGATTTTGGCAAATACATTTTAAATCTTCTCTTAATTCACAGTTCAGCCTGTCCAAATAAGGCTCTGACTGTATGGCTTTCAGGTCGACTTGTTGCAATTGATTAAAGCGATGCGCCGTGCTGAATGCGACCACATAGCGTTCTTCATAGAGCAAAGTCGATTGATACGGTGATGCCAGTAATTGCGTCGGTGCACTGATCACGAGATCCAGTAATTGTGAATCCAGTAGTTTTAATAATCCCGCTTCGCTATCGATGATTAATTCCATCTCGATATTTGGAAAGTCTTGCTGATAACCTGCCAGGCAAGGGCTTAGGCGTTGCGCGCCGATGGTGGTCATCAGGCCGATGCGTAACGGTATGGTATTCAAGCGGGTAAAGCGAATCGCCTCCGCTTTGGTTGCCTGAAGGTCTTTATAAATTTTTCTGAGATTGGCTTCAACCATACGGCCTAAGGGCGTTAACTCACAGCCGGATCGGGCTCGCGTGAACAATGCACCGCCCAATTCATCTTCCAGTTTTTTTATGGCTTGTGTCAAAGACGGTTGCGAGACATAAGTGAGTTGCGCCGCGTGCGTGATGGAGCCCTGATCGCAGACTGCCAAAAAATAGCGGATTTGCTGCATTTCCATGAGTGCTGCCCTGGTTTGGGAATAAAGATATAGAGAAAACCTATTGTTCCATAGAAAGCCGGTATTGTACAAATGCTTATCTTTCAAGATAGGATTGCCTCACTTTTCAAATAACGATATGAGAAAACTATGAAAACAGCAAAATTGATTGTGATGTACCCAACACCTGCCGATGACGATTTGTTTGAACAACGCTATGCGCAGGAGCATGTACCGATGGCGGTAGAAAAACTGGCCGGAAAAACCCGCTTTGTCGCCTCGCTGATCAAGTCCAGTGTCGGCCAGGAACAAGCGCCTTTTCACCGCATTGCCGAAGTTTATTTTCCGTCGATGCAGGATTTGGAAGCCTGTTTAAATTCACCGGGCGGACAGGAAACCGCACAACATGCCGTTGATATTTCGACAGGCGGTGCGCCGTTGTTTTTAATCGCGGAAGTTGAAAGTTTCGATTTCTAAACTTCCGGCAATCGGGCATGGTAACGCCATTGATTGCCATTTTATACCGTTATCATCTGGAGTTACGATGTTATACCAGCCATCAAAACCTGACCTGAACACCTTATCCGACATGCTGGAAAAGTATCCGCGTCGACGGGTGTTAATGTTCAAGGCTATGGAAGAAATCATGAACAATCTTTCACCTTTCAGCAAGGAAATACGTGAATTACTGTTCGCTTATACGTCAGATTTGAACCAATGCAGCTTGTCCTATGATTTCCATAAAGCCGCTTCAGTGGCTTCAGGTGTTGATGAATCGGTATTTGTCGCCTTAAAAACGGATATTAACAGCGCAAAAATCGATGACAAGCTGAAACCGATACTTCGATTTATAAAAAAACTAACCCTGACACCCGGCAACATCAGCCAGGAGGACGCTCAACAAATCTTCGATGCGGGTTGGGATGAACATGCGTATTTTGATTCGGTCTGCATCTGCGCCATTATGAATGGCATGAACCGTTTTGTTGCCGCTTTAGGCATTGACGCCCATTCACCCGGCAGTCATCATTCCGACAAAATGCTGCCTACCTTGGGTTACGCTGACTGAACGAGTGATGTGGAAGTAATAATGTCGCCTGCAACAAAATGTAGAGAGGTTTGGAGCATGAAAGAGAATCCTCAGGCAATTTGCCGATGAAGTCGCTATTCATCGTAGTGCTTATTGCAGCAGTCGTCTATTTTATAAAACGCATCGCCAACAAACCGTCAGCGAGGCCATTCGATGTTTAAATCCTATCTGGATAAACTAAGAACAGATTCAGCTTTCCGTAACAGCATTGTTAAATCGCTGTTCTTGCTGCCTATCCTGATAACACTCATTATCTTTTTCAGCGAAGATAATGACGAGTTCTCTCAAATGGGCAACGCGTCTTACAGTAGCGATAAGATGCAGGCGCGATGCGCTGTTGGTACGCGCCCTGGCGAATCGGGGGCGGTCAATGGCGAATCAACAGGTGAAGGCATTAAATACAATTTACGCACGCCGTTGAATTATGATCCCACTATGGCTCATCCATTACTGATGGTTTATTCACCAGCGCAATCAAACCGGGCAAAAACGGAGAAATCGACCGGACTTACGTTAAAAGCGACGACCGCCGGATTTATAGTCGCTTACGCGGATCATCCCGAATTATCGCCAACTTCAACCATCGAACTCGGTACTATTCCCGGATTGATTGCTAAAAAATGGTGTGTTGATGAACAGCGTATTTTTCTTACCGGACATTCTGACGGCGGTACTGCAGCGATGGCGTTGGCGTTTATGGCAGGTACCAAAGATATTCCTGATGCGATTGCACCCAGTGCTGCCGGTATCAATTATCAGGATTTGCGTGATCGCAAATGTCCTCAGCCCATTCCTGTCATGATCATGCACAGCGCGAATGACCACTTGTTCCCGAAATATGGTGTGCAGTCGTCCGGCTGGTGGGCGGCTTGTAATCAATGCGAGCCGATACCCGAGAAAATTGAAAATGGCTGCATGGCTTATTCCGGTTGCGCTAATGGTGTAAAGACGTGGTATTGCGAAGGCGATAAATTGCATGCGCAGTGGCCGGATATTAATGATACTCTGCTGGATTTCTTTGTTTCGGCAGGTCGTTAAACGACACGGACCAGCGCTGATAATTGCAGACTTGTCTGGTGCGCTATTATGCCCGACATTTACCTGCTTAAACAGGGCAATGACCCGGAATGGTGAAGCAAATGACCGCTTAGGACGCGTGGGCTGCCGGACACTCGCGGTCTCTCTGTATGACCGCTTTTCAAGGCTAATCAGTCGTTCACTGGAAACCTGTGTTTGTTTCTAAATGGCCGACAATGTCTGTGTTGGTTGATATGAGCCAATGGCCGCTTAGGAGAAACAGAGGGCAATGTTAGTATCTTATTGAAAATAATGATGAATTGGGTATCATGCAAACTTGTCCTCCCAGTTTTGCCCACCATAGAACAAGCGTAAAATCGTTACACAATCATCATCCACAGCAAATGCAATGGTCACTCGCCGCTCAAATCCTACAATCCGTAGGCCTGGGCTGATATCGTCGCACCGATGCCCACGTTTCGAGGCTAACTCAAACCCTAAACAATAAGTTTCAATTCGTTCTATGTAAGAGATAGCAATTTGGAAACCTGCTTTTGCCGCTATCCAATCATAAATTTCAAATATGTCATTTCGAGCCTCCGGTGTAAACACCACCCGCCGACGTTTCACGAATTATCTGATATCTTGGCGGCATGATGGGCACGCAAGTCGTCGAAAACTTTTTGAGCCTCAATTCCTCGGCTTGGATCGGCCTTAAGAGCATCGTAGGCTGGTACAACTTCCTTTCGCAGCCAGCGCTCAATAGCCGCATCACGTTCTTGAAGCGCTCTTAAACCGGCACGAATGACTTCGCTTCCCGAGGCATAAGCACCGGAAGCAACTTTCTCGTCGATAAAGGCGGTGTGTTCTGAGGGTAGACTAAAAGTTCGTTTTTCAGCACTGGCCATAATAAAACCCCTGAAAGTTAGAAAAATAGGTATGAATAAATCATACCAAATCAATTCATCCCTCTCAAGGGTTAAATAAATTCTCCCCTCACAATCGCAACTAAATTAAACTTCCGTTATGCCTGACATTCACATGCTTAAATAGGGCAATGACCCGGAATGGTGAAGTAAATGACCGCTTAGGACGCGTGGCTGCCGAACACTCGCGGTCTCTCTGTATGACCGCTTTTCAAAGCTAATCAGTCGTTCACTGGAAACCTGTGTTAGTTTCTAAATGGCCGACAGCTGTTATTCGTCAGCTTCACAAATCTAATTCTCAATACCGGCCATTCAGATTTGAAATATTTTTACGAGATCACAGTTGTCACCCGACCCCTTGCTGTCTGTTACCTTTGGTCATTTAACGTTTATTCGACATCAGTAAACGGATATACTGTATCCGCGACGAATCTTGTCTCAGGCTTAAACTTACTGCATATTACTGGATCTATATATCACCTTATTTTAGGATGATAGGCCCTTAGCATATCTAGCTAACATCATAGATTTTTTGCAAAGAAAAGTTAGAATGTGGATGATATTCGGTAACCATATATTACTGGTAAGCCATCATTGATGCTTCAAATCCACTTCTCGCTGGAAATCCCGACAACTCTGCAATCTATGCCAACGCCAGTCAGTAAAGCGTATAACGAACTCTTCCACTACACGACTTCCGCTGGCCTGGCAGGAATAATATCCAGCGATTGCCTATGGGCGACACATGCCGCCTTCCTGAATGACGCCGAAGAAATGACCCACTTCTTCGACGTGCGACTACACGACATTGTTCTTGCTGAAGCTCGCGCGTACGCCAAAGAGTTGGCACAAGACCCTCAAATTGAGCAAGATATGAATGCCGAGGGCGGGATAGAAAAGCTTGCGCAGGATCAAGCGGCACAACTGGTAAGTTGGCTTCGTTCCACCACACTTTCAGTCAATGAACCGCATATCTTTTCGCTTAGCGCCGTCCCGAACAATCGAATTCGGCACAGTGGTCTATTGAGTCAGTGGCGCGGATATGGTAATGACGGGGGGTACGCTATCGTCTTTGATACCAAAAAATTGGAACATCTCCTCGATCTTGAGGCCCATTCACATCACTATCAACATGTCCAGTGGGGCGACGTCTACTACTACGGCATTGACCCAGCAGCTCAACCGTCCTCTGGTGACGTTGCCGAGTCAGAAGAAGTGTTGCGAGCCGGGATTGCCAAGCTGATCCGTAGCAACACTGTGGAGGAGCCTGGAGAGTTCTACCAAGCCATTTCGAGCCTGTCTTGCTTATACAAGCACTGGGGTTTTCAAGAAGAGCGCGAAGTCAGGGTTGTGGTAATCCCGGTCATAGAAAATGTCGCAAGGCTGGCTGCTACTGACGGTGAAGCAAGACCAAGGAAAACGATTAAGACGTTTCAACGAGGCGGCCTATCCGTACCCTACCTCGAACTCTTCGCAAGACAGCAGACTGATAAAATAAAGTCACGACTACCCATTAAGAGAGTAATTGTTGGCCCCCACAGAGACAGAGTTTTGCGCAAGCGAGCCGTAGAGCATCTGCTTGTGTCAAATGGCTACGACGGAGTCCTGGTAGTCTGTTCCGGGATTCCATATATAGGTCGATGAGCGCGCTGCCTCTAAACCTTCGATCTGCTCACTCTGGCCTAAAGCCTCCGTTCTCGGCTTCTCAAGCGTTACACATGACCGCTTTCCGAAATTGACCAGCACATTCCGGTCACTCAGATATTTTTAAAGTGATAACGTTTGCCGTAACTCGCAGTCATTTAACGAATCGAGGTTGATAACTTTGGGCAACTGCGTCCTTACCGGACTTTCCGGTCGCAGAGCGAGTCAGGCAGGGTTATTGAGATAGTTCGTTAGCAAGAGCTCGTAATAATTTCGCGCCGTCGCCGCGCCATGCACTGCCGTGCATACACCCAAGCGTTTCTGGTCCGGTGGACGCCAATTTTTCCAGCATATCGCGGGCGTATTTGGTATGAGAAAAATAATCCATCTTGTGGCGGAATGCTTCACTGGGACCTAGAATATCCGACTCAGTGAGGGCGGGGAGATTGGCGCCGCCTTGCGTGAAAAGGTCGCCGCACAGCAGTGTCTTTGTTTGTTCTTCGATCAGGAAACCACATTCCCATGCGTGCGGCAGATGGGGTGCGTCGAGCCACCGTAAGGAATGTCTGCCAAGCGAAATCATCTCCCCGTCCGCAAGCGCGCGTGCTGGCCGGTCAGCAAGGTCGTTGACGGATACCAAAGCCGCGACTGTGCCGCATAGGGGCGACGATTGCGGGGCTACAGCCAGCCATTCGTTGAGTGATCCGCACTCGTCCGCCTCAATATGCGAAAAGGCAATGAAACGAAGGCGTTCCACCGGCAACACGCTGGCAACCGCCTCTCGAACCAAAGAAAACATCTTTCGTGGTCCTGTATGGAAAATCAGTGGTTCATCGTCAAGAATGAGGTATTGGTTAAATGAGAATCCTCCCGACATGCCTTCAAAAATGACCGGTGTATTAATACGATAAATTTCATCAGCAACCTCTTGGATATTCGTTCCCGACTGCTTATTCGTTATGACCATTTTTCATGCTCCTACGATTAAAGTAAACGTCAATGCACATTAAGCAATGCTGCTCAACCAATTCTTCTAGCGGACTGACCAAAGCAGTGAGTAGCTCAGCGGTCCAGCTGGCATAATAATCGGCTAGCTGGTGGAAGTCCAACCATTGCCCTGTAAAAAGAGAAGATGGAGGCGAAGGCAAGGGTGGCGGCCTCTAAATGACCGCTTTTAAAGGATGACCAGCCGTTCAATGGAAACCTGTGTTTGTTTCTAAATGGCCGTTATGCCAGTTAGTTCGCTAGAAGAGACTGTCCGCTTTCCGTGGTATTAATCGTCCCATAAGTTTCTGCACTTTCCCGATTCCAGCATTGGAGTTAAAAAACATGTTTTTAAACTCCGCGGCATGCGATTACTTATGAAACAATTAATACAGGCGTTGATTCGCGGCAGTCACTATCCTGGTCAGCGCCAGGAATCGATTCCTGGCCTGAGCCTGGCCGGTATTCATCCACTCGCCCAGCGGCGTCTCCAGCTTCAGCAGAAATGCGTCGAAGACCTTGGCTCTATTGGCTTTTATAGCTTCATAACATATCAAAATTGGATATGGATCAAACTGATGCGCTCGCAAGAGGGTGAGCGATACAACATAGAATGTGTATAATAGCGGCTAATCAGTCGGGCTAGCCAGCAAATATGTCGGATGAGCGTTTGGATTTTTCGATGCTGGAAATGAATTTTTATGCAGTGCGCCATCCCAAATCGATTGTTGGAGAGACACATTTGACGTTCAAACGCGTAATTCAATGAAAGAGTTCATTACCAACTTTGTTCTGGATATGATCAGAAAACCGGGACTGTCGAGATGGGTGTCGATAGCGAGGGAGTGGTTTAACAAGCTTTTCAGCCGGATTAAATTCAAAAATATTCTGTCATTAAAATACCTCATCGTTTTAGGCTTTGTCATTGCCGTTATCCCGCTGTTTTTGGCCGTCATGTATGCCGCATTTGGCATGCGCGAAACCTCGGCATTGGGCAGAACCATCAATTCGCAGGTCTTCGTGCAGACCAAAACCATACGCCTGGTTTTGCAAAAGACTGCCGATATTGAGCGCAAGGCCAGATTGTTTGTTCTGCTGTCAGACCCGGTCCTGCGTCAACCTTATGAACGGCAATCGTATGAAACTGCACGGGCATCGTTCAAACAGGCCTTGAACGAGTTATTAAAACTAAATGTCGCGAACAAAATCGCTCTGCTGGTCAACGAATTATCTGAAAAGGAAAACCTGATTTATCAACAGATCATCGGTTCGACGGCTGGCGAGAATCCTGTTTTGCCGGTCGATGAGGCATTCCGCGGGCTGCGCGAATCTTCCAACCTCCTTTCGCGCGAATTCGAGAGTCACGTCGATCATGAGTTCAATGAATTGCGCCAGCGGTCGGAATCCCTGGAACAGGGGCTGTTAGTCAAGGCCGCGGTCTTGTTGTTAATCTCCTTCACATTTATCGCAACTTTATTGGCTGTACTGTCGCGATCCCTGCGGCAACTGGATGCATCGATCCGCCGGTTGGGATCGGGGCGACTCGAAGAACCGATAGCCGTGACTGGTCCTGCGGATCTGCGCTATCTGGGCGATCGTCTGGAATGGCTGCGCACGTATTTGATGGAACTGGAGCTTTCGAAACAGCAGTTGATTCACAATGTGGCCCGCGAGATCGAACTGCCGTTGCAGGGAATTCACGAAGGCGTGGAACTGCTTGCCAACGAGACTGACGAAGAACCGGGCAGTGCGCGACAGGACATCGCACGGAGCCTGAGCGCCAATGTTGAAAAGCTGAAAACAGTGTCCGGGGAATTGGCTCGTTATAGTCAAATCAACTCGAAGCCGGAAATGAACCTCAAGGGAGCCGTCAATATGAAGGATTTGCTTGAATCGGTCATCAAGGATTTTCAAGCACCCCTTCAGGCGAAATCAATTACCCTGAAAAAGCTGGTAAGGCCAATCGAGATTTCAGGCATCCACGATCAATTGCGAAACATTATCGAGCAGTTGTTGTCGAATGCGGTGAAATATTCACCCGCGGGCGGCGAAATACGCATCATGCTTCGTGATTCGGGCACGCAGATGGAATTGGAAGTTGAAGATGAGGGGCCGGGTATCGAACCCGATGAACGTTTTCAGGTATTCGAACCTTTTTTCCGTGGCAAAGCCGCCCAGGGCGGCGATAATGTCGAAGGCCCCGGTATGGGACTGGCTATTGTTAAAGAATATGTCGCCAATCACCAGGGAAAAGTCGAAATTATTGACTCAAGACAAGATCAGCATGGGGCCCGCATCCGTGTTCAAATACCACTGACCTGAGAAACCAGAACAATAGGGAACCACTATCTCAATGCTGTCATTACTTTCTATTCGCAAGCTAAACTTGGCATTCAGCCTTTTGCTGCTGGCCGGCTGCGCCCAGTACAATTCCGGGTTGTATGGTTATTCAAGCCCTTATAACGACCCCTATCTACAGTCTGACTTTGATGAGCTGCTGGGTTTCGGAGCGAACATGGCGCAAATACCACCCTCGTCACGAGCCGAGGTGTGCGGCATTTTAATGAAGCGCCAAAAAAATTCTTCTGCTCCCGAAGCGGGGATTCAGTTGCATCTGCTGGTAGGGCGCTTGTTTTCCGACGCCTGTGGCGACATTCCCGGAATTCTAAATGGGGTTGGCTCCATCCCGGCAAGCCGCCTGTCCGATGAACGGATGCGGAGACTTGTCGCCATTCACACGGAAGCTTTAAAGCGTTTGAACAGTCAATCAAGAAAGCTCGGTTATCTGGAGCGCAAACATAAAACAGTGCAAAACGTACTTGAATCGAAAGATGCAAGTGGATCTAAGAAGGATGAAAACCGTCTTCTACGGGAAAAATTGGAAGCCATTCGATCCATGGAAAAACATCTGGATGAGAGCGGCGACATAAATTAGATCGCATGTTTCGTTTCCGTTTGGCCGTTGTCATCGTTGTTTCGTTCGGTTTTGTCTTGTTTTTAGGGATCGCGCTGTTTTGGGGATCAAACCAGGTTGCCCTGTATTTTCAGCGCAGTCAAACGGCCTATGAGGCTTTCGATCGTTATGAGAGATTGTCCCAGGAAGCCTATCGGCACTTTAAACAGCGCATGGATAGGCTGATAACGGCTAACGCAACTGCGGAAGCCGGGGTGGAATCATCCAAACATCGTCTCTACGAAGCCATGCAGGAGCTTAGAAACACTGCGGTCGCAGAGAGTCATAGCGACGACTGGCCGGCTCAATCCGCCGAACTGGAACGGGTTGCCCATTTCACCGCCTTCCTGGATGCCAGCGAATACCGCTTCAACGAAGTCGAGCGCTTGCGTCAGCAGGGTAAGCTCGAAATGGCGATGCAGGCGCTATCGAAATTTTCGGAAGAAGAAATCGACGGAAAATTCCAGCCCCTGATCGATGCAGCCATCTCTGCGGAACGAGAAAAGGCCGGGGCAGCCAAGCAGGAACTGGAAGATTTGGTTGCCCAGTCGCGCTGGATCGCCATCCTGGCGTCATTGATTGCAGCGCTGTTTAGTCTAACGTCTGGAGTATTGTTGCTTCGTGGCGTCAGGAAACCTATCGAAGCCTTGATGAAGGGTACCGGCGAAATAGCTTCCGGAAATCTGGATTATCGTATTGCGCTCGATTCCCGCGATGAATTCTCCTATCTCGCCAGCCACTTTAATCAAATGGCGCAGGAACTGGACGTGCAGCAGAGCAAGTTGCGCGAGGGGCGCGCTGTGCTGGAAAAAAGGGTGGCCGAACGTACTTTCGAACTCAATCGCTTAAATGAAGAGTTAAAACGCATGGACAGTGCGCGGCGGGAGTTTTTAGCCGACATCAGCCACGAACTGCGCACTCCGATTACGGTCATCCGCGGCGAGGCCGAAGTGACCCTGCGCGGACAGGAACGCGATGCCGAGGAATACAAGGATGCCTTGCTGCGCATCGTCGAATTGTCGATGCAATTGGGGAAATATGTTAACGACCTTATGTTTCTAGCCCGCACCGAAACCGCCAACCTTCAATTTGAATGGGATAGCCTGAATCTGTCCGAGCTCGTGGCCTGCGCCGTCGAGGATATTCAAGTGATGGCCGAGGAAAACTCGATAACGGTTGCTTTGAGCACCCTAACCGAACCGGTATGGGTGCGCGGCGACAAACAGCGGCTTCGGCAGGTGCTGTTCATTCTGGGCGACAATGCCTGCCGGTATTCACATCCGGGAAGCCACATCGCGGTAACCTTATGGGTGGACGGGAAGCAAGCGAGCTTCAGCCTCATAGACCAGGGCATAGGCATACCTGCACAGGATTTGGAACAAATTTTCAACCGGCATTTCAGAAGCCAGAATGCCCTGAGTTCCCGGGAGGATGGCTCCGGCCTGGGGTTACCGATGGCCAAGTCGATCTTGAAGGCGCACGGCGGACACATCACGGTGACCAGCGCCGAAAACTCAGGCTCAACCTTCACGGTAACACTGCCATTGATTTCGTTCGGGCAGGATGATAAGCCAATACAATAATTAATTCTTATAACCTAATAGGAAGCGGCCTGATGCGAGTTCTGCTAGTGGAAGACGATGAGAGGATTGTCGATTTTGTTCAGCGAGGGCTGAAAGCCGAAGGCTATGTCGTGGAGGTGGCCCATAGTGGACTGGAATCCGTAGCGCTGGCTACCGAGGGCAAATTTGAAGCCATCATTCTGGATCTGGGCTTGCCTGATCTCAATGGCCGGCAGGTTTGCGAGCGCTTGCGCAGCAGCGGCGTCGATACGCCGATTCTAATGTTGACGGCCAGGGATACGGTACAGGATAAGGTGGCCGGCCTGCGCTCCGGCGCTGATGACTATCTGACCAAGCCTTTCGCATTTGAGGAACTGCTTGCCAGAATAGAGGTACTGATGCGTCGTCGCAGCAGTGAGACCAAAGCGGAAGTCAAAGAATTGCGGATAGCCGACTTGGTATTGAATAGGGAAATCCACGAAGTGAGGCGGGGCGGCAAGCTTATCGACCTAACACCAAAGGAATTTTCCTTATTGGAATGCTTTATGCGTATGCCGGGCAAAGTCTTGAGCCGTACTCGGATTCTGGAACAAGTCTGGGGATACAGCGCTGATCCATTGACCAATGTGGTCGATGTCTATATACGCCAGTTGAGACGAAAGATCGATGATGATTTTGATCTAAAACTTCTCAAAACTGTACGAGGATTTGGCTACAAACTTGATGCATCCTAAGGATAGATGCAGTGAAAATACTTTTATTCGCCAGCCCACATAACAATCATCAGGCTATTGATCTGGCCTCATAAAGATTAAAGCCGGTTTTTGAAACTGCTGCTTTTGGCCTGATTGAGACAGAATTATTATAATGGTTAAAACTTTCTATGGGTGAATAACAAGATAGCCTCATTGTTTCGTAACTATCCGTACAAAAAGTTTGGTTATGCTGCGACAAAATCTAACTATTTGTTTTACTGTATATGGTGGGGCGTCAGGGACTCGAACCCTGGACCTATGGATTAAGAGTCCGAACAAAATAACATTATTTAGTGTTGATAGTCATTCAGTAAACCTTAAAGTATTTAGATAATTCAGTAGGTTGATTTATTTTGTCACTTTTGTTGTGTTGATTGTTATTCAGCTATATACTGCAATAACGGTTACAAATTGGTTACAAATATTGAAGGTGCTAAATGGCAAAAGTAAAATTGACAGCGGGACGCATTGCAAGCTTCAAGTGCGATGAATCAAAGGCTCAAGCTTTCCTATGGTGTGCCGAAGTGCCGGGCTTAGGTGTGCGGGCAACAGCAAATTCAACTGTGAAGCGTTACATATTTCAAGCAAAAGTTAAGGGTCAGTCAATGCGAGTGACGATTGGCAAGGTTAGTGCCTGGAGTATCGAGTTGGCCCAAGCAGAAGCCCGCCGCTTACAAATCATGATTGATAATGGCGACGACCCGCGTGAAGTGAAATCTGATAGGGAAGCAGCCAAGGAAGCTGCAAAACTGGCCAAGGAAGCGGAAGCTGCCGCGCGGATTATGCAGGAAGCCCGCGAATCTATAACATTGGGTGCGGCATGGGCTGAATATATCGCCACTCGAAAGCCCTATTGGTCCGAGAGCCATTATCATGACCATGAGCAGGTTATGCACCCCGGCGGAGCGGTGCGGAGTCGTAGCACTGAACTGACTGTTCCTGGCGCACTCGCTTCATTGTCAAATGTTCGGCTTATTGACCTGGCGCCGGAACGGGTGGAAGAGTGGGCGGCATTGGAAACCCTGAAGAGACCGACACGCGCCCGACTTTCATTGCGATTATTGAAGGCGTTTCTTTTTTGGTGCGGTAGTCACTCCACCTATAAGGCAATCGTTACGTCCAACGCAGCGAAAAGTAAGAAAGCTCGCGAAAGCCTGGGCAAAGCCAAGCCTAAAAATGACGTGTTAGGGCGCGAGCAACTGCCCGCATGGTTTGCCGCCGTTAAGCAAATCGGAAACCCTGTAATCAGTGCATATCTGCAATGCCTGTTGCTGACTGGTTCCCGCCGTGAAGAACTGGCCGCCCTGCGCTGGGCGGATGTCGATTTTCAATGGAACAAACTAACCATACATGACAAGGTTGACGACTTCCGCATCATTCCCTTAACGCCCTATGTGGCGCACTCGCTGGCCGCATTGCCGCGCCGCAATGAATGGGTATTCTCAAGCCCCACCGCCGCATCAGGACGACTGACTGAGCCGCGTATTGCTCATAATCAAGCATGTGCTATTGCCGGGCTTGAAATGACCTTGCATGGGTTACGCCGTAGTTTTGCGACATTATGCGAGTGGACCGAAACCCCCGCCGGGATTGCCGCGCAAATACAGGGGCATAAGCCGCAAGGGGTGCGTGAACAAAACTATATTCGCCGTCCGCTTGATCTGTTGCGAATGTGGCACGTAAAAATAGAGCAATGGATATTGGAGGAGGCCGGTATCGAGTTTCTGCGAAGCGAGATTCAGCAAGCTTTACGCGTTGTCAAATGACTTGCTTCGCTGCGGGGATTGCCCGGCTGAACGGCTCAAGGGCTGCGCTAAAGTAAATATTTATAGTTATCAGCTATTGTCTTTAGTGGTACTTAGTACCATAATTAACCAAAATAAAATTTTGTGTATGGACGTCTATTAAACGGAGTTTTTAAGCATGGCGATTTATAAAACAAAGTGGTTCGATAAGTGGTCTGACAATGAAGACTTGAATGATAAAACCCTTTGTCGTGCCGTAAAGGAAATGTCAGACGGCCTTTTTGATGCTGATTTAGGTGGCGGCCTTTTTAAAAAGCGGATCGCCAGAACAGGACAAGGCAAAAGCGGCGGCTATCGAACATTGGTAGCCACTAACAAAAACGACCGCTGGTTTTTTGTTTACGGTTTCCCAAAAAATGTGCGAAGCAATATAAACAAAACCGAAGAGAAGGCGTTAAAAATACTTGCCGTGCAGCTGCTGTCATACACGCCAGCAGCGATTGAGAAGACTAAAAAGGCAGGCGAAATAATTGAGGTGAAATGTAATGAAAAAGACGAAGTCAACGATACTTGAGGCCGTCCACGAAACGGCCAAAGGTCTACACAAAGCCGGCGTGATGGATAAAATGACCATTCGCGAGTTTGATCAACTGTGCTTGCCACCTGTACAAAAGCTTAGCCCGGAAGAAATCAAACAGCTTCGAGAATCGTTCAGGGTTAGTCAGGCAGTGTTTGCATCGATGCTGAATATCAAAACGCCTACCGTGCAGAAATGGGAAATCGGCGCTAAAAAACCAAGCGGCGCGGCATTAAAGCTCTTGCGCCTGGTTAAAGATAAAGGCATTGAAATAGTTATCTGAATAGCTGCATTGTCGGTGGGCTGGTTCCGCCTTCACTGTGAACGTAAAAATTAGACATTTCACGGCGGATTAGCCAAGAATTTTTGGGACTACTTCATCGCCGCAAACAACAAGAAAAAACCCTTGCTACAACTTTGGGTTCAAGCCGTGAAATTCACTCTTCTATAAACCTGGCATAGTCCAGGTTTTTTTATGCCTGAAAAAGCATGAATTAATCACCGTTCAAATACTTTTTCTATGTGTAGTGGAAAATGTTTGTGTTTTAAGCAACCGCAAGCAGTGCGGTCGTCAATAATTTATTTTCATATTTATTTTTCTTTGTTATTCAATTTGTTGCGTTATATTTGCGTGGTAATCCGGCAAATCTGATAAACAACATTTGTACCCATAAATAGGTCGTGACAATTAAATAAAAATCCTCATCAACACAGATAAGGATTTAAAAATGAAAAAAATCAATCACAGCTTTCCTCCTCTTGATCAGGTAACCCGCTCGTTCATCCCAACCGATGCAGCTGGCTACTACCTGAACAGAAAACCCCAAACTATGCGGATATGGGCTTGCATGGAGAACGGTCCAATTAGGCCAATCAGAATCAATGGACGCCTTGCCTGGCCGGTTGAAAAAATAAGAGCTCTGTTAAATGGGGGTGAGTAATGGCGCTTACACCGAGACAAGAGCGCGTCCTAAAGGTTTTGCTTGACCGACCCGTTATGAGGGAGCATTTGGACATTATTGCCGGCTGCTCAAATGGTCCGGATTTGGTTGCTGGACTCCGGCGCAAAGGGCTTGCAATTCCTTGTTATCGAGTAGAGCGCATCGACAAAGACGGAAGATCATGTTTTCCAGGCGAATATTCATTAGCGAGTGATGACAAAGCGCTTGTCCGCACTTGGCTGGAGGGATAATGAGAACTTTCATAAAAAAAATTGCCGCCTGTGGGTGCAGAGCGGCAACGGAATTTCAAAACATACGCCGCTACATTAACACAAACCATCTGATTTTAGGAGAAGAAATTTCGTTTTTACTGGTTTGGGTTTGTGTTTTAAAGGTGCTTTCATGAGTTTGGATGCAACCCGTTGGGCGTGGGAGCAACCGCTCAAGCCGACTTGCAAGCTGGTATTGCTATCGCTTGCAGACCGTGCCGGAGAAAATCATGAATGTTGGCCATCGACAGAGAGGCTTTGTAAGGACACAAGTCTCTATAGGGACACTGTTTTTGCCGCAATTAAGGAACTTGAATCAAATGGCTTGCTTGCAGTAAGCAGGATTCAGGGCAAGGGTAATAAATATCGGCTTATAGGTGTAGCGGATAGGCATCAACCAGAAAACCATACCGGTAGGGAAAACCATACCGGTAGGGAAAACCATACCGGTAGGGAAAAGCATACCGGTAGGGAAAAGCATACCGGTAGGGAAAAGCATACCGGTAGGGAAAAGCAGACTAACCAGTATGGAAAAGCAGACGACTACCAGTATGGAAAACCAGACATAGAACCTATCAATGAACCTATCAATGAACCTATCACTAAAACGTCAGCAAAAAGACAACAAAAAACTAAAGCAAAATCACCCGAATCGAAAAACTATGAAGAAAGCTTTAAAGCCTTTTGGACAACATTTCCAAAAAAACGGAAAAAGGGAGATGCTGAAAAAGCCTGGAAGAAAATCAAGCCTGATGAAAAACTTTTCAACAAAATAATCGTTTCCATTGATCGAGCTAAACAATCAGATGATTGGAAAAAAGATAGTGGGCGATGGATACCATATCCGGCAACATGGCTAAATGCAAAAGGCTGGGAAGATGATTTCAATATACCCGGCACAAATCCATCTGAGCAATTAAAATCGAGCCAAAACAACGATTACAGCCTAGCACGCAGGAAGGTGATTTGATGGCTAATCCAATCGAAGAACGCGTACTGTCAATTTTCCTCAGGCATCCCGATGAAATCCTTAAGCACGATATTAAACCCGCAGAATTTGAGAACACATTGTTTGCCCAAATCTTTGATGTCCTGCTCAAGCTTTCGTCATCCGGACAACCTATTGACCCGTTTGTAATCGCCGAGCAAATAGACAGTTCATTTGCCTTGAGCACAATTGTTGAGTTGCAGAAAGAAATTTTGGCAGCAAGGGGAAATATTAAACATTACATTGGCCAGCTCAAAAACGGAGCCAAAAGTAAAAGGCTTTCGGCGGCGCTGCAATCTGCAATTAGTTCATTAACCAGTGGCAACAATGCAGAACCAGATGCCGTAATTGAAGAGTTGATTACCACTTTATCGAGTTTCTCAAAAGCTGATAACACAAAGGTTTTTGACTCTATGTCTATGATGCAGCACACCGTCGATCATCTTGACCGGATGCTTGAGCTTAAACATGCGGGCAAATTAGCTGGCGTTCCATCGGGGATAAAAAAACTCGATAATGTGCTTGGGGGTTTTCACCATTCCGACTTGGTAATTGTCGGAGCTCGCCCCGCAATGGGCAAAACAGCCTGGATGTTGTCTTGTGCGACTAATGCGGCGCGGCAAGGCTTCAGAGTCGGAATAATTTCAACCGAGATGAGCGTTACTCAACTAGGCATGAGAGTAATAAGTCTGATTTCTGGTATTCCGTCCAGCAAAATGCGAGATAGCAGTTTTGATGTTGATGATTGGCCACGACTGACGGCTGCTCCCGCACAAATATCAGAGTTGCCGCTTTTTATTTACGACCAGCCGAGTTGCACGGTTTCAGATATTGCGATACAGGCGCGTGCTTGGGCAATGACAAGTGGTTTGGATATTATTTTTGTGGACTACCTCACTCGCTTAAAACCCGAAAGCAACAAAGAAAACAGAACACTTGCGGTCGGTGATATTGCCACCGGACTAAAAACGCTCGCCAGGACTCTTAACATTCCGGTGGTTGTTCTTGCTCAATTGTCTCGTGATTGCGAGAAGCGAACAGACCGGCGGCCAATGATGGCCGACCTGAGAGACTCGGGAGTAATCGAGCAAGAAGCTGATCAGATTTTAATGCTTTACCGAGCAAGCGTTTACGATGAATCAGCGCCGGAAAACGATGCACAAATCTTCATTGATAAAAACCGCCATGGTGAAGTTTTAACGCTCAATCTTGAGTTTCACAAAGAGGTCATGTGCTGGACCGATCCATTCCAGAATAAATATTGAGGCTAACAAAATGAACAAAGAACTTTTTTTAAAGCTGGCGGAGTCGGAAACCTTGAATCAGGTTTCGCAGATGTCGGAAATGTTGCCCGTCGATGCTCGCAATCCGGGCGATGTAAAGCCGGCGCTTGCGGTTGCCGCGATGTGTGTAATTTCGGCGATTGACCAGGGACGGATTGGGTTTGCTGACGCTGAGAGCCATGCCGCGCTCATTGCATTACTAAGCATCGCAGCAAACGTCGTCATTGATGGTGAAAATGGTACTGCTGGGAGTGTTCATTGATGAACTCGAACATAGAGAAGAGTTGGAAAATAACCAATCACTGCTGCCATATTTGTTTTGGCCGAGTCTTAAAACGCAGACTGAGTTCATCATCATCTGAAGTGGTATGTTCAATCTGTGACGCCACAGCGAGAGGTGATGAGCCTTCACTTTGCTGGTGCGGAGTTACTGTTGGTGCGAAGGGGAAGATTTTCGAGTGCTTCCTGAATCCTAAACCGAGTCTGGAATTGCCTCCTATTGTTTTGGTTCGCGAAAAACGGCATTCGAAGTGAAAAACATACGTTCTTGATAAGTCCTGTTTCAGTGCATGAGTCGTGACATTAATATAGTTATCAAGCGGCATACGGTTTTAACAAGTTTCCTGTGTCTACCTGCAAAAACCGTTTTGCCGCTATCAACTTATTGAGAACAAAGGAGAAACAATGGCATTTGTAAAGGGTAAATCAGGCAATCCAGGCGGACGACCAAAAAGCGCCGATGGCTTTAGAAGGGCGGCTAGAGGGCATACGTTGGAAGCGCTAATGGTTTTGCGTGAAATTATGCTTGATTCATCAGTCGTGGCTAAGGACCGGATTCAGGCAGCCGAATTGATTATTAGTCGCGCTTATGGAAAACCTGTCGATGAGTATGCACCAATTGACATGAAGGCACTAACTGACGAGCAGCTTGAGAAAATCATCAAGACCGGCAAGCTTTAAGATCAAAATTTAATTAAATTTCAAAGAGGATATACACATGATTGAATTTCAAGGCAAAGATGGTCGCATTCACAAATTAAATGGGCAAGCCTCAATTGCGAATGCAATGGGGCTTAATCAGGGCAAGACGGTTATCATGACAGACGAGCTCGGGCGAGTGGTAGGCGCTGGGGCGGGTGGTGAGAACTTGATGAATTCATTGCCGATAATCGAGGCAGTCAGAAGCGCACCCATTGAGACAATAAGTAAGGAAGCACAGGTAGTTGAAAAAGCGATGAAAACCGAAAGCCCCCTGATGAAATCACAGACGCGCGTTTTGTTTCTAAAGCCTTCGAAAGTCGAAGCCATAAAACCTAAAGCTGAAGTTCTCGCTAAAGCTGAAATTGCAAAAATACCGACAAAAGACTCAGTGTCGATTGATTTGCTTTCGGATTTTGTTGATGCTCTGATGCTTCGAGTAAGTGCGCTTGAGGCAATGATTTCCAGGCTGTCTGAGGAAAGGATAGCACTCCCTGCCGATACCGATAAATAACCAAACTTTGCCTGGATAATATTTATGTCTCAAGGTCCTAAAATCAAGATTGATGCCGACTTATCTTCGGCAGAGCAGGCGCTGGCAAGTTTTCGAAATGAATTAGCTGAACTCAAAAAAGAAATGAGTTCAGCTCCCGGCAACAACCGCATGGAAGGGGAGTTTCAGGCTGCTGGTAACGCGCTCAATAAATTGATGCAGAAGTATGACCAGCTACAGCAAAAGCTCAACGGCATCGAGAAATCCGGCAAGCGTTACGCGGACATTCTAAAGGAAGTTGCCAAGCTTACTCAAGAGGCGGCTAAATTGTCTCTGAAGGTGGAGGAAGCGGGATCGCTCAAGGGTAGGAAATCGAGTTATTTCTCTGATGAGGCATTCGAATACCGTTCTGAGCAGCGTTCACTCATAGATCATGTTCGCCGTGATGCGTCGATGGCGCGAGACGAGTCCCGTCGAGACGCCAATCGGTCCAAGGTGTTCGGGCAAGCGGTTAGTTTGGCCGGGTTTGCCGGTGGCGCGGCGCTGGGCGGTGGCGGAGGCATGAGCTTAGTAGGCTCAAAACTAGGGGAGATGCTGAAGTACGTTCCTGGCGCAGGGCCGATGCTTGGCGCATTTGGGTCTGCTATCGGCGGCAAGATTGGCGGCATGGCGGACAACTCCTATTCTCCTGCCAAACAAGAAGCCATTCTTTATTCCGACCTCAGGAAGTCTCTTGGCTCCACAAAGTTTGATTTTGAGCAGCTTCGGAGTTCTGTTCGTTCCGCGACAGACGGAATTGGCGTGGCTCACAACGAGGCAGCACAACTCGCGACGCAGTTTGCAAAGACCAGCAATGCCTCTGGTGATACCGCGGATCTGGCAAAGTCATTAAGCACATCGACCGGGTTCTCTCGTGGTTACGGCATCAATCCGTCTTCTGGGGCTGGATTTTTCGCAAATATGCGGCTGTCCGGTGTCACCAGTAATGACGCGAGCAATCGTCGTTTAGCGGTCCTAATCGGCGAATCGGTTGCTCGGAGCGGTACGTCTGCAAAAATGGATGAAGTGCTTGGTGCGCTATCCAGCTTTGCGTCCGGGGCATCAAGAACACTGTTAAAGGGGAATGTCGAGGGCTACCTTTCTTCGTTGACGTCGTTAACCGGATCAAACATTGCCGGCCTTAAAGGCAGTCCAAATACGGCGGCTGCGCTCCTTGATCAAGCCAATAGCGCCTATATGTCGGGCGGCGCGATGGGCGAGGCATCAAAGTCATTCATGCTGCAAGCCTTTGTCAATTCTGGCAGCGGTATGGATGCTATCGATGCCAAAATGATGCAAGAGGCCGGGATGTTTTCGCCGATGTCGTCTGTATTCGGAAATGGCTCGCCAATGTATCAGCGGGCGCTAAAGGATAAAAACACATCTCTGGCCGGTCATTACGATAGCTTGTCGGGTAGCTCATCAACCGGTCTTGATATGATTATGGCTGAAATGACTCGACGCCATGGCAATGATACCCAATCGAAGGCGTTGAGTTTATCGGGTATGTTCGGGACCAATCTCAATCAGAGCGCGGCGTTAATGGGCATGGTTGATTCGATGGGAGTTGGCGGACTGGAGGGGAAACTCAAGAAGTACGGCGTCAATCTGGACGGAATGGATATGTCCAAGCTGTCGGCAAGCGCGTCTATTTTGTCTTCTGGTGGACCGGATGAATTCATCAGAAAGCAGTTGGCTGATCTCAACAAAACGCAGTCTGACCAGGGCAAAGAAATTCGTGACGCTACGGTCGGAATGGAGAATTCATTACAGGATTTGACGACGAGGTTAATCCCGATTGAATCGGAAAGTAAAGGATTTTTAGCTGAAATACTGAGGCGCTTTAATCCGGATAGCAAGTCTTTGTCGGCTTACGATGCAGCGAATCCTTCTGCAGATAGCGGCGAATCCCCATCCAATGGGTCGTTTTTGGGTAACGTCATGTCGTCAATATCCAAACATAAAAGAAAAGGCGCAAAAATGGTTGCGCAGTCTAACTTACAACGAGATATATCAGGCAAGATTTTTGATGAGGCAATGCGCCAGGGCGTTCCTCCACAGCATGCTCTAGCACTTGCCATGAATGAATCATCGCTGGGTGCCAATATGCAGGGGCCGATGATAAAGAAGGGTATGCATAAAGGCGACCGTGCTGCCGGTCCTTTTCATTACATGGCAAAGTCATCTAAAGGCTGGAATCGAAATAATATTGACGAAAACATCGCGCATGGAGTCAGTGATCTTAAAAAGAAT
Organism: uncultured Methylococcaceae bacterium; assembly: GCA_964568805.1. Classification (GTDB taxonomy): domain Bacteria; phylum Pseudomonadota; class Gammaproteobacteria; order Methylococcales; family Methylomonadaceae; genus CAZMRW01. Next base: position 46,050 of record CAZMRW010000026.1, read on the forward strand.
TACGACAAGTTCGGGAGCTGGGATCTTGCGGCGGCGGCACACTTTACCGGGGCTGGTCGACCTGAATATCTTCGCGGCGAATTGCCAAACTTAAATGATGGTGGTGCCTCCGTGCGCGAGTAT
>CAZMRW010000027.1:0-43650 GCA_964568805.1 uncultured Methylococcaceae bacterium
TCCCTTAATATCAATAATTTGTCTTTTCTTCTATTATTGCTTTTACTAAATTTAAGTCTTATATACTTATCAAATTGAGCTTTAGTTGCAGCTTCATATCCATATCTATCTCCAAAGTATTCTTGAAGTTGGTAGATTTCTCCAGCCTGTCTTTCTACAAAAGTCCCGTCTATGTTTATTAACTCAACAGATGGGCCATCAGTTAATCTTTGGTATTTATGTTCAATGTCTATTCTATCATTTCCAATCATGGGCAAATCCCACACGCCCTTTATTACAACCACCTTTTTTTCAAGTTTTAGATACTTGTTATCTCTAATGTATAAGCTATCTGGGATCAACAGAGGAATGTTTGAGAATTGACCATTACGAATAAGTGAGGGCATTTCTTTCCAAACCACGTTCTCATGTTCTATGACTTTACCTGGTTTAGCGTGCGTGTGATTTATAAAATTTACAGAAAGTATTAAGTGCCCGTCTAACGCTAATCTTAAAATATCAGCAATAGCAACTTCTTCACCGCAAATGCCGGACAGATGTTTGGCTGTTTCTGGTAGTGTCAGCCATTTTTTTAATTTGAAAAGTTTGGAATCTACTGGTTTATTCAAAGCGATAACTCCATAAAAGTGCGCTCCATTAAGAAAGAAGTAAGGAAGCCAGTCAAGCGGTTAATGACTCCGCCTGTTCCCCGTCGGGTTAGGCTGGCTAAAACGGATTATAAACTAAACGTCTGGACTAATTCATTGACGATCTGGCGTTTTTGTTCACGGCCTTGATGAATATATCTCATGGTCGTCTGAATGCTTTGATGTCCTGCGAGCTTTGCGATTTGATTAATTTCTTGGCCGGAATCGGACAGGGCAGAGCAGAATCCGTGGCGCAGACAATGGAAGGTAAATTTTTCCTGTTTGACGCTACCGTCCGAGTTAAGGATGTCTTTTTCTGAAATGCTCGCTGTTCTTAATGCCTTGCTCCATGCTTTGCGGAAATCCATCGGCTGGTTCGGTTTTTCATAGGAAGGAAATATCAAGCCTGCTCCGACTTCTTGAAAGCGTTTTAACTCGTCCATCACAATGGGCGGAAAATGTAGCTCCCTACTGGTGCCGTTTTTGGTGTCGCCTAATATGCCGATGCTTTCCTTGAAGTTAATGTCGCTCCAGCGCAGATTCAGCAATTCGCCTTTTCGTGCGCCGGTGATCATTGCCATCAATACAATAAGATATAGCTTGTCCCAGTGTGACTCTTGGCAGGCTTTAAGTAATCTTTGCCGCTCATTGTCTGTCAGCACCCGGTCACGGCGCTTGCTGTCATCGTCAATAACGACGCTTCGGACAATATTTTCATCCACATAACCGCGACTCAGGGCGAACTTGTAGACGCTAGACAATACTGCTTTCTTGCGGTTGATGGTGGTGCCGCGCTGGCCATCGTCGATCATGTCGTCGATATGCTCACGCAAGTCGAAAATATCGATGTCGGTCATTATGCGTTCACTGAATATCTCGCACCAATAATTTACTCGCAATAGCTGGTTTTTATAATCTTTCTTATTCCAGCGTGAAAGGTACTCGTTGCAGACTTCACGAAAGGTTTTGTATCTAATCCTCTTACCCGCTTTGATAAATAATTCCGCGCCGCCCATGCGCTCGATTTCTTGCGGTGTGAGTTGCAGCAATTCTCTTTTGCTCAGGGCATCGATGGCTTGCAGTTTGGATTGATTCTGGATAGTAAATAAATCAACACCGAGTTGCTGCAATAGTTCATCGCCGCCCAATGCATTAATGTCGGCATCGGATAACGCCAATAATTGCGATTGATCAAGATTAAGAATGGTTTTGATGCTGTGCTCTATCTTGTCCGCCCAGGCTTGGGCGAGTGAATGAGAAGCGAAGGTTTTGTTTTTGGTGATTCCTTTCATGCGGATGTCCGCGCGAAAGTTGCCGTTAGCTAAAGGTCTGATGTAAGCCATTATGCATCCCTCCATCTGTGAAGGCGCGGATAAGACTTTTCCAAGGCATTGGCTACAGATTTAGCAATAGACGAGGATAAATTTTTAAGAGATTGGTCGTCTATTCGGCATTTATTGCCGTAAACAACAAAATTGCTTTTAGTCCAGGGTTGGACTGAATTGAAGGGAAATTGATGATTCATTACGCCACCTCATTGAGCAAATAATGCAGAGTGCGCCTAAATTTGCGCCTTGCTGCGGTTATGTTGCTTCAACTCGACGGGCAATCTTGTTGAAATCCTTGATTTAACAAGGAAAAAAGTGGTGGGTCGCATGCGATTCGAACGCATGACCATCGCATTAAAAGTGCGGTGCTCTACCGGCTGAGCTAGCGACCCAACAAAGAATAACAATTTTATCAGGATTTATAGAATTTGCAATAATTTTTTAATTAACCGGATGCGGATGGTTTATATGCCTGATTTGTTTCATATCGTAACGTGCTCAGGGGCAGGCGCATACTGCGTGCATGATTTAGTAGCCGGTAATTCAGTTATTTAGAAATAATGCCCAAGGAATCAGAAATCCAGAGCCAGGGGAAAAAAGTCGAGCGAGATTCCGAAGCGCATTTTGCGCTGCAATTGCCGTGACGGATATTGCTTTGCATACAGGAAAGCAGTTTTGTGTGTTGAGATTTTTTAATATCTATCCGAATGATCGACTCTCCCCCAAGAACTCGGCGATTTGTTTCATACCTTGGGCATAATAATCTTCATCCCATTTTCGGTCATATATAATTGATGAGTTATTGGCTACCCACTAACTTGGGTATTCAGTGTGCTGAAATTATGATAATGTTTGATATCAAACGAATATTCGAGGAACTCAACCAAGTGCTTTTGTCGCGGTGCCGGCCGGACTTAAGCCGAGTCCCGGCAGTTCCCTAATATCGATTTTAACGCGATTTACCTCTATCTCGATCTTACTGAGGACGACGAATACCGGCAGGAAGAAGACGATGTCATGGCTGGCGCCGTGTGTTTCGCCGCGGACTGTGAGACGGAACTCTCGTTCCAGAGCAAAGCTACCTTGGGCAAACTGGGCAATGCCGGCGGCGATGGGCCCTCGGCACTGCCCATATGCCATATATATAAAGAGCTTAATATCAATGCAGCGGATAGGTTTCCTGGTTCGATACCGGAAAATTTAGGGCGAAAATTGGCATCGATAAGCGGTTAAACATGGTATTAAATCAGGAGGGTATGTGACAGATCAAAAAATTGAAGCCGATTCGTCATCTGAGTGGATGTTGCCGATCGAAAGCCGGAAGCAAAGAGCGGAATATTATTTCGAATCCATTCTTTCCGGTCAGCATCACTGGTATTCAGAGAAAGCAAGCCAACAAAAAACAAGGCACTTGCTTCTTGCCATTGCCGTGATTGTACTTGGCGCCTTGATTTCCGTTTTGCAGGTTTTTTCGGGACAGGCCTGGGTTGCCGGTGCGACGGCGGTGCTGGGTGCATCGGTTGCTGTGTTGCGTTCTATCGATACTCTGCTGCGCCCAAATGAAACCTGGCAAGCCTATCGTAAAGCATCCGAAGGCATGAAGCGGGAATACCGCTTTTATCTGAACAATGCCGATGCTTATGCCCAGGCGGGCGATGAAAATGCGGCTTTCCGTCTGTTGGTAGAGCGAGTGGAAACGGTGATTGCCGAAGAACAGCAGTTATATTGGCAATTCCATGCCACCACTCAGGTAGCTATAGACGCAACCGCTCAGGCGGCTACAGGCACAACGGATCAAGGCAATGAGACCTAGGCGGGCATCCGTTTTGCCGATGTTTCCTTTCCATAGCAAGGAATTCAGGAAAATAAGTAAAACCGATATCCTTAACGATAACCGGCTATACATTGATGAGGTAGTTAGTGGACGTACTCGATGACATCGACAAACCATCACGCCAGTCCCGGGATGAACGTTTCTGGAACCGCTTGTTGAAATCGATTGAAGAAGGGCAGGTGGTTCCGGTCATCGGGTCGCAACTGCTGACTCTCGGCTCCGATAAACAGGCGAAAACGTTGCAGCGTCTGGTGGCGGAACAGCTTTTACGCATACGGGACACCGACCCCTCCCAGTCCAGCTTGTGTCAGGGCAGGGAATTTCACGATGCCGTGTCTCTGCTCAAGAACAGGCCGGACATCAATCTGCAGGATCTCTACGGCGACGTAGCCGATGCCCTGGATTTCATCATTAACGAGGCCGGTTTTCAGATACCGCTGGCGATTAAGCAACTGGCAGAAATCAGCGATTTCCGTCTGATGGTCACGTTAAGTCCCGACAATCTAATGGCCAAGGCTCTGAGGTCACGTTGCGCCGTCAACGAGATTATCCATTCGCCCTATCTCCCAACCAGCGAAGCGGTCGATCTGGCCCCGGACTGGCTTAAACGAAGCGGTGAAACCAATCTGCTATATTTGTTTGGAAGAGCGAAATCCACGCCGGTCTTTGCGATACATGACGAAGATATTCTGGAATATGCCCATAATCTTCTCACCCGCGGCAGTAACGTGCCGGCCCGTTTCCTCGGCGAACTGCAGCAGAGAAATTTACTACTGATTGGATGCAATTTTCCCGACTGGTTAAGCCGTTTCTTCATGCGACTGACTAATCAGACACGTTTGGCCGATAAGAAAACCCGCGCCTGGCTGGTTGAGGATATCGAAAGCCAGCCTGGTTTAACCCGGTTTTTGAAAAGTTTCAGCCGAGAGACCGAATTTCTTTCCGATCTTTCGCCGCAGGCTTTTGTCGCGGAATTACATAAACGCTGGCTGGCTCGCCGGACTCCGGACGATGAAACGATCAGGCCGGCCGAGCCCGAGCCGCGTTCCACCCTGTTTTTTATCAGTTACTCGCGCGCTACCGATTTGCCCGCCGCGCAAAAGCTGTTCGAATCGTTGTGTCAGCAGGGCGTCAGTGAGAATGAAATCTGGTTTGATCGAACTGCCCTGGAGCCGGGTCAGGATTTTCAGAATCGCATTCTGGACGGCATCCGTAGCTGCCGCTATTTTCTGCCGCTGATTTCCGGAACATCCGACCAGTTTGATGAAAAATTTTTTCGCCGGGAATGGAAAACGGCGGTCGAACGGAGCGCAGCTATTGCAGGACGTGATTTTGTGGTGCCGCTGATCGTCGATGCTGACTACGATCCTCTGGTGTATAAGCGGGTGCCGCGCGACTGGACCGAACATATCGATTTCGGGCATGCTCCCGCCGGAGTTCCCGATCCAAGGACACGCAATCGATTGAACAAACTGATCCGTGATGAGCGGAGGGGAGTTCCGGATGGCCATTAAGGATCAATCGGTCGCTCTGGACGAGCAAAATCCGTGGCCCGGACTAGCGCCTTATGATGAGGCCGGACAGAATTATTTCAAAGGCCGCGAGGAGGACGCGGAAGAACTCCTGCGTTTGGTGCGCCTTGGACCGCTGACTGCGCTCTACGGCAAATCCGGCCTGGGCAAAAGCTCGCTGCTGCGGGCCGGCCTGTTCCCCAGGCTGAGACAGGATTATTATCTGCCTGTCTATATCCGCCTGGATTGTTCGGGAGAGAAGAAAGAATCGCCCATGCTGCAAGTTTTCGAACTGTTGCTTGCGGAAATGGAGGCTCAGCAGGTCGATTATCCTGAACCAATGGCCGGCGAGAGCCTGTGGCACTATCTGCACCGGCGCGACCTGGAGCTTTGGAGCTGCGATAATCATTTGCTGACGCCGGTGCTGGTTTTCGACCAGTTCGAAGAGATTTTTTCGCACGGCAGACAGGACCCTGAAGGGCTAAGGCACATGTGTCATGAGCTGGCCGATCTGATCGAAAACCGTATTCCGTCAGAGATCGGTGCCAGTGGCGAAAGTCGTCAGGCAGTTGCCCAACTGGATTTGCTCACGCAGAGATACCGCATCATTTTGTCGTTCAGGGAAGATTTTTTGCCTGAAATTAAAAACTGGGAACGCGATGTTCCTTCGTTACTGAAACAATGGCGGCAGCTCACGCCGATGACCCGGGAACAGGCGATTGAGGCGGTTTCCGAATCCGGAGCCTCAGTGTTGTCTCAGGGAGCGGCGCAGGCCATTGTCGACTTTGTCGGCAATCTTGACGCTGCGCATACCGAGGGCATCAATACCATTGAACCTGTTCTGCTCAGTCTTTGCTGTTATCAACTCAATATAAGGCGTCAGCAACGCCGCGCGGCCTTAATCGATACCGAACTTCTCAAACATGTCGGTCAGAATATTCTCCAGGAATTTTATTCGAATGCCATAGCTAAGATGTCCGGAACGGTTGCCGGTTTTATTGAAACGCATTTGATCCTGGGTGATCGTTACCGGGCAAGTTATCCGGTCAAGCTGGCTATCGAAAAGGGATTTATTAATGAGACTCAGTTGACTGAATTGACCGGCAAGCATCGTTTGTTACGCATCGATCAGCAGATGGGCAGCGATCGTATTGAGTTGATTCATGACCGTCTGGTCAGTGTGGTTAAAAGTGCGCGCGATCTGCGCAAGGCAAGATCTGAAGCCCGGCGCGTATGGTTCTTTGCTGTCTTGACGGTATTGGTTACCATGATCGGCATGGGCGGCTTGGCTTACTGGCAGAGCAGTATTGCCGATATGAACCGGCAATGGGCAACCATCCTTGAAGAAAAGGCCGACCCGAATGCTCTGGCAATGGCTCAGACCGCGCTGGCGGATGCCAGGCGCAAATTATTGCCTGCGGACGGCAATGTTCTCAAGAAATCAGGGATCGTCTACATTCAAATACGAGATAATTCCCAGCTCGCTAAAAGCCAGGAAATCCAGAATGCTTTAATCCAGCAAGGCTTCAGGGTCCCTGATATCGAAACCTTGTCGACCGGCCCTTCGCAGACCGAAGTACGCTATTTTGTTGAAAATACCGCCGCGCAAGCTGATCAGATTGCGCGGTTTCTAACCAGTGCCGGCGTCAAGAATGTGGCTACCAAATTTATACCCGACTATGATCACATCAAGCACTTCCGGAAACGAAAATTCGAAATCTGGTTTTCCCCGGATGCATTTCAAAATTAAAGTAATTCCCAAACCGGTTTGACGCCGGTCGGCAGCGATGCCAGCCGGCCCAGTTCAACCCATTGATTATCCGGGTTGTGGAAGTCCGATCCAGTTGAGCCAGCCAGGTCAAAACGGCGCGCATAATCGGCCGACATCCTGATTTCTTCGACTGTAATTCTGCCGGTAACTACTTCTATACCCTGGCCGCCGGCTTCCTTGAATGCGACGAGCAGACGTTTCATCCAATTGGCGGTTAATTTGTAGCGCAAGGGATGGGCCAGTACGGCGACGCCGCCGGATTCAGTGATCCAGTTTACGGCAATGCCCAGTTCAGCCCACGGCGTGGAAACATAGGCCGGTTTGCCTTTTGCCAGGTAGCGGTCGAATGCTTCTTGCTGAGTGCCGACATGACCATTCGACAGCAGGAAATCGGCGAAATGAGTACGGGTAATCATGCCGTCGCCGGCCGCTTTTTTGACCGCTTCCAGGGCGCCGGCGATGCGTTTTTTCTCCAGCTTAAGGGCAATCTGCTCCGCTCTTTGCAACCGCGTCGTTTGCAGGTTTTGAGTGGCTTCGGCCAGCGGGGGATAAGCCGGGTCGATGCCCAGGCCTACGATATGCAGGCATTTGCCTTCCCAGGTGGTTGAGAGTTCAATGCCGTCAATCAATTTGACGCCGATTGCAGTCGCCTGGCTCCTTGCTTCGGCAAGTCCGGCGGTGGTGTCATGATCGGTTAAAGCGAGTGTGGTAACGCCTTGCCGCTGCGCTCGAAGCACGAGATCGGCAGGCGATAAGGCTCCGTCGGAAGCAGTGGAATGGCAGTGTAGATCGTAAATTTCAGGCATATTTTATAGGGTCAAGGTACAAGGTACAAGGTACAAGGTACAAGGTACAAGGTACAAGGTGAAAAATTCCAAGCCTTGGTTTTCAGGTTGCAAGCTCTTTTCATCTTTCATCTTTCGCCTTGGGCCTGCTTTATTGATATTCGCCATACAGTTTTGCATAGAGGCCCTTTTGAGTGATCAATGTATCATGCCGGCCTTGCTCGCAAATTTTACCGCCTTCAAATACATAGACATGGTTGGCCTGTTTTACTGCGCTCAGACGATGGGCGATGATAATGGTCGTGCGGCCGTTTAAGAAACTGGCCAGCGACTGGTGCAGCTTATGTTCAGTTTCGCTATCCAATGCGGACGTCGCTTCATCCAGAATTACGACTTTAGGATTGGCGACGATCATGCGGGCAATGGCCATGCGTTGGCGCTGGCCGCCGGAAAGCCGCATGCCATGGCGGCCTACGATGGTATTTAATCCCTGATTCAAATCCTTGACGATGTCATCCAGTTGCGCGATCGCCAGCGCATTCCACAATTCTTTGTCTGTGGCGGTTCTGCCCAGCGTGAGATTAGCACGGATGGTATCATTAAAAAGAATAGGGTGCTGAAGCACGGTGACTACATTCTCTCTGACGACTTCAAGTCCTATGCGTTCAATTGGAACGTCATCAAAATAAATGGTGCCTTCAGAAGAAGGGTAAAGACCGATTAGGGTTTGAATGAGGGTCGATTTGCCGCCGCCGCTGGCGCCAACGAGTGCAACCTTTTCACCAGCATTGATTTTTAACTGGATGCCGTTCAGAATTTTCTCTTCACCGTAGCTGAAATGCAAATTGTCAATGAGTACGGATACTGTCTTTTTATATAAAAAGGGATTTTCCAGATGGGGATAGTGGGGTTCCTGCTTTAGCGCTTTGAGTTTGTTGATGCGTGCCAATGCCGCTTTAGCGGCATAAAATGCATATTGTATGTTGAGGATTTCCTGTACCGGCGCCATCATGAACCAAAGATAGCCGAATACGGCCAGCATTTGCCCTATGCTGAGGTCGGAATAGAACACCATCAACATGGCAAGGGCGCGGAAGACATCGAATCCGAATAGAAAAATCAGAAAACTTAATCGAGTGGCGGCATCACTTTTCCAGGCATACGCGGTCGAATAATCCTTGACGAATTTGGCCGATTCAATCAGTTGCTGGCAATAGTGCTTTTCGCGGTTGCTGGCGCGGATTTGATGAATAGCTTCGAGCGTTTCGGTCAAGGCTTGCTGAAATACTTCGTAGGCTGAATTTTCCTTGGATTTGAGATCCTTAACCCGCGAGCCGACTATCCGGGTGAAGTAAATGACGACCGGATTCATTAACAGAATAAATAGACCCAGTTGCCAGTGCATCCACAATAAAATGACTGCCGTGCCGATAATGGTGAGGCTTGCAACCAGCAGTTTACTGATGGTATTGCCGATAAAATTGTCGATGGTATCAAGATCGGTGATCAGGTGAGTAACGATGGAGCCGGTGCCGAGGCTTTCATATTCGGACATGGATATCGTTTGCAGATGCCCGATCAGGCTTTTACGGAGGCGAAAAATAATGTCTTTGGCAATGCACGAAAATTCTCTGGCCTGGATAATATTGAAAATGATGGCGATAATCCGAAGGACTAAACTGGCCAGCAAAACAACGGTAATATACAGTATCGGAACTTGCCAATGGACTGGAAAGAAGTGATTGATGAGATTAACCGCCATGCCTGGCTTTTTCAGTAAAATTTCATCGACCAGCAACGGCATAAACAAAGGGACCGGGACGCTGGCTACCGCCGCAAGAATAGCGATCAGATGGGAGTAAATCAGTTTTTTTTTGTGCTCTAAAGCTATTTGATAAAACGTGTTCCAACTGTACTTGGGGGTAACCTGTTGGGGCAGTCGCTTGGCATTCACTGACATAGAGGGATTTTTACAAATGATCCATTATAGCTATGAGCGTAGTCCTTAGGAATAGTTTACTGTTATCGGAGTGCCGCCCTGCCATTCCGTCATTTCCAATCAGGAAAATCCGGTTACACTTTTTTAGTAAAAAATTGGCAATGAGTCCATTATGAGCATTTTGCGTTTAACTTTATTGATCTATTGTCTTGTCCTGATGTCGGCGACTGCTTTTTCGCACACTCTGGACCAGCAAAGAACCAATTTTTTGCTGGCCGAGAAACTGATTGATCATGGCAGTGATGACGCTTTTTTCAAGATAAGTTTAACGCTGGCCGATTATCCTCTTTACCCCTATCTGCAATATCAGTGGTTAAAAAACCATCTTGACCGATCCGACAGGATTCTGGCTTTTTTACAAACCTATAAAGAAACCCGTTATGCCGAGCTGCTTAGAAGCAAATGGTTGAACTACCTCGCGGAACAACAACGCTGGCGGGAGTTTATTCAGAATTACCAGGCAAACGGAAATACGGCACTTGAGTGCCTGTTTCACTGGGCGAATTTTAATATCGGCTATAAACAGCAGGCCTTGAACGAAGCAAAGCGATTGTGGGCCGTCGGCGCCTCGCAGCCTCCGGAATGTGAACCGTTGTTTTCCGCCTTGGCAATGTCGACTCAGTTAACGCAAGATTTGATTTGGCGACGTTTTGAACGGGCGTTAAATGAGAACAATGTACCATTGGCAGAATATGTGCGGCGCTTATTCGATATAACCTATCAGAGTTTGGCCGATGTCTGGTTGCAAGTTCATAGAAAACCGGAGCTCATTCAGGAAAGCCGATTCTGGAATGGCAATGATCAACGGTTAGGGCGTATTTTTGCTCATGGTGTCGAGCTGATGATCAAATCCGATCTCGATTCGGCGATTACCATTTGGGATGCTTACAAACAATATGCCGCGCTCGACAGTACCATCGCCCAGAAAATAGAACGCAGATTGGCGCTATCGCTGGCGCAGAACCGAAAACCGGGGGCTTACAATCGCCTTAATCACTTGCTGAGCTTTGATAAGGAGGTCCGGGAATGGAAGGTCAGGGCCGCCCTGTATGAACAGGACTGGCGGCATATTGCCGATGCGCTTGCCGGTTTGACACTGGAAGAACTTCAAGAGCCCAGATGGCAATACTGGCAAGCCCGGTCCCTGGCCGTCAATGGAGATAGGGTGAATGCCCATAATTTATATCTCAAACTTGCCGAAGACAGAAGCTATTACGGATTTTTGGCGGCAGATGTCGTCTCCAGGCCTTACCGTTTGTCGGATAAACCGGTGTTTTTGGCGGGATATGAACTGGATTCGTTGGCGGCAGAAATCGATTTTCAGGCTGTCAATGAGTTAAGGCATCTTAACCGGGAAATGGAAGCCGCGCGGCAGTGGTGGTTTGCGGTAAGAAAATTGAGCAAGGAACGCATGATGACTGCGGCTAAATTGGCCCAGTTTTGGCACTGGGACCAGATTGCGATCATGACCCTGGTCAAAGCCGATTACTGGGACGATCTGACTTTGCGGTTTCCGGTTAATTATTTGAGTCAGGTTCAAAACAATGCTTACAGTCAGAATCTGGAACCGGCTATTGTTTTAGGTCTTATGCGTCAGGAAAGCATGCTAGATAGCAATGCGCGTTCCGCTGTCGGCGCCCGAGGCTTAATGCAAATCATGCCGAAAACGGGCAGGAATATCGCTCAGGATTTGAAGGAGCGCTGGCTTTCGGAAAACAGTCTGTACAATCCTGATGTCAATATCAAATACGGCTCTTATTACTACAAAAGTCTTTTAAATAGATTTAATGGGCATGTGGTGTTGGCTACTGCCGCCTATAATGCAGGTCCCGCTAGGGTAGCGAAATGGCTGCCCTTCGAAAGAGCAATGCCTGCTGATATCTGGGTGGAGACAATTCCATTTAAAGAAACCCGAAAATATGTCACCTCCGTGCTTTCCTATATCATTATCTATCAGCACCGTATTCAAACAGGGTCGCTAAAAATGAAAGACTTTATGGGGGATATACTGTCAGGGTAAAAATGAGCTGATTTTTTTCGAGCTCTGGTAGATAATATGCCATTAACACATTAAAAATTACTAAGGTAAATGAGTAATATGGAGAAACCGCATAGTTTAACGCGCGAAGAATTGTTGAAGTCCGCCAGGGGAGAGCTTTACGGACCTAATAACGCGCAATTACCTTTACCACCTATGCTGATGATGGATCGTATTACCCTTATTACCGACGAAGGCGGTTTATACGGTAAGGGCGAGATCATTGCCGAGCTGGATATTCATCCCGATTTATGGTTTTTTGCCTGCCATTTTCAGGGAGATCCCGTCATGCCGGGTTGCCTGGGTTTAGACGCCATGTGGCAACTGGTGGGGTTCTTTTTGTGCTGGATGGGCGGTCCGGGTAAAGGTCGTGCTTTGGGCGTGGGCGAAGTCAAATTTACCGGACAGGTATTGCCGACCGCGAAAAAAGTGATCTATAGAATCAGCATGAAAAGATTGATTATGCGGAAACTGGTCATGGGTATCGCCGACGCTACAATGGAAGTGGACGGCAAGGTCATCTATGAAGCGACCGATCTCAGAGTGGGGTTGTTCACTTCGACGGCAGATTTCTAGGGTTAAGTGCAATGAAAAGAATAGTAGTAACCGGTTTGGGTATCGTTTCCAGTATCGGAAACAACAGGAATGAAGTCGTTGAGTCGTTAAAACTAGGGCGATCGGGAATCGTTTTTTCCGAAGTCTATAGGGATTTGGGTTTTCGCAGCCATATACACGGCGCCGTCCATATCGATATGGACCAGTTTATCGACCGTAAAATAAAGCGTTTCATGGGCGATGGTGCGGCTTTTAACTATATCGCCATGCAGCAGGCGATTGACGATTCCGGTCTGGAAGCAACGGACGTGTCAAATGTCAGAACCGGCCTCGTGATGGGTTCCGGGGGGCCTTCAACTTCGAATCTGGTTGAAGCGGCCGATGTGTTGCGGGAAAAAGGCGTCAAAAAAGTCGGTCCGTATATGGTGACGAGAACCATGTCCAGCACCAATACGGCGTGTTTGGCGACGCCCTTTAAGATTAAGGGCGTCAATTATTCCATCAGTTCCGCCTGTGCGACCAGCGCTCATTGCATCGGTCATGCCATGGAATTGATCCAGATGGGCAAGCAGGATATTGTGTTCGCCGGCGGCGGTGAAGAAGTGCACTGGACGATGTCGGTCTTATTTGATGGCATGGGCGCTTTGTCGTCAAAATATAACGATACGCCAACGACAGCGTCCAGGCCTTATGACGAAACCCGCGACGGTTTTGTTATTTCCGGTGGCGGCGGGGTGTTGGTCATGGAAGAGCTGGAACACGCCAAAGCCCGCGGCGCCAAAATTTATGCCGAGCTGACCGGTTACGGCGCCACTTCCGACGGTTACGATATGGTGCAGCCATCCGGCGAAGGCGCGGTGCGCTGCATGCAGCAGGCGATGGCGATGGCGACGATTAAGGGCAAGGTGGATTACATTAATGCTCACGGCACCAGTACTCCGGTGGGGGACACCAAAGAACTGGAAGCCATGAGAACGGTTTTTGGTCAGGATCAGGTTCCCTGGGTGAGTTCCACTAAATCGTTGACCGGCCATGCGTTAGGCGCTGCCGGTGTGAATGAGGCGATCTACTCCTTGCTGATGATGGAAGAAAATTTCCTCAGCGCGTCGGCCAACATCACCCATCTGGATCCGGGTGCCGAAGGCATACCGATCGTTCGCGAGCGTCAGGACAATGTCACCTTAAATACCATCATGTCAAACAGCTTTGGTTTCGGCGGCACGAACGCCACCCTGGTGTTTGAACGCTACAACGGTTAATCCTTTTTTCCGGGGGGTGTGAACCAGCAATCCCCGTTTTCCCGTCATTTTTTAAGTATCAGCAATTTTTTGATCGTGTCAGAATCAAAGCACAAGACCAGAACCCAATTCAACAAATTACAGAAACGCTTGCGCCATTACGTAGGTGACGCTATCGCCGATTACAACATGATCGAAAATGGCGACAAGGTCATGGTGTGTCTGTCCGGCGGCAAGGATTCCTATACCCTGCTGGATATCCTGCTGAATCTGCAAAAAACGGCGCCGGTCGATTTTGAGCTGGTCGCCGTCAATCTGGACCAAAAACAGCCCGGTTTTCCGGAGCATGTCTTGCCCGAGTATCTGCAGTCGCTGGGCGTTCCCTACCACATCATCGAACGGGATACCTACAGCGTCGTCAAACGGATCATACCGGAAGGCAGTACGACCTGCGGACTGTGTTCCCGGTTAAGGCGAGGAACCTTGTACGGCTATGCGGAAGAAAACGGCATCACCAAAATCGCCCTGGGCCATCATCGGGACGACATCCTGGAGACTTTTTTCCTGAATATTTTTTATGGAGGCAAGCTCAAGGCCATGCCGCCCAAGCTTCTTAGCGATGACAAAAAAAATATCGTCATCCGCCCGCTGGCTTATTGTCGGGAGAAAGATATCGAACGCTTTTCCGCGTTCAAGAATTTTCCTATTATTCCTTGTAATTTGTGCGGATCCCAGGAAAACCTGCAACGAAAAGCCATGAAGGTCATGTTGAGAGGCTGGGATAAGCAATTTCCGGGACGCCTTGAAACCATATTCACCAGCCTTAAAAACATCGCACCTTCCCAGTTGGCGGACAACCAATTGTTCGATTTTGCCGGTTTGAAACGCAATCCGCAATCTGCCGACACACAGACTATTTCCTTTAATGTAAATACGGATCTTTTGGCCGAGTCAATTTTTACGCTTTAAAAAAAACAGTCTTCCAGCACATTGCCCTATTAATTAATTTATTAGCGAATTGGATTTTGCTTTGGGGACTTTTTTTTGGCAATAGCCGGTTAACTGAGCGATTTATGACGCAAGGTCATCTTGCCAAATACGAAGGCTGATCGTCATGGTTTTGTTGCAACGGTAAATCTGGGGTTGCTGTCGGCGGACCGTTGCAAAAAATTTCCTTTCCCTGGAGATCAGACGAGTAATTAGTTTAAATGATGGGTAACACAGATGAACGGTATAACGATACGAAGCTTGAAACTTCTCGTAGAAGCCAATTTTTATATTTCTGTCATTTTGATAATAGCAGTAAGTATCATGTCCGTGACAGGGGGGTATTCTGTATTCGAATTTAACGAGGAACTGTACGGACCTATGGCTAATAACTTGCGGATCATGCTGGTTTATTTGGCGCTCGCCGACGTCATTATTTGCGCATATTGTTTATTGTCCAAGAAGTTTCGTGTTTTTATCGTTGTCGGCTTCTTCCTGATCCTGTCGATCGGATCATTGAAATTTTACGGCGCCATCAATGACGTTACGGTCGATGACAACTTTTTTGTGTTTTTCCTTTACACCGGCTTATCGCATATTGTGTTCGGCATTGTGTCCGGGATAGACATAATCAATGATATTCAGGGAATTAAAAAATCAGGCAAGTTGCCTGACTAGCAGGTGTTGAAAAAATGCATCCCTATATTACCTGTTTTTTAATACGTTGCTAGCTTGGATTAATCATATTTATCACTATTAACAATAGGTTACGCCGGGATTGTTCGTTATCGCCATGAATATATTTTTACTGCTTACTTTGCTGCTCACCAGTTGTACAGGAATTCCAAAAGGTATTGCAGCGATTGATGATTTTCAAATCAATCGGTATTTGGGGACCTGGTATGAAATAGCCCGTCTGGATCATCGGTTTGAAAGAGGTCTGGAAAATATCTCGGCCACTTACACGTTACGAGATGACGGCGGCATAGACGTGGCGAATAGGGGGTTCAATCCGAAGACCGGCGAATGGAAAATGGCTGAGGGTAAGGCGTACTTCGTTAAGCAGCGCAATCAAGGCCGGTTAAAAGTTTCTTTTTTCGGTCCGTTTTATGGTGCCTACAATATCATTGCACTGGATAAAAAGGATTACTCGTATGCCATGATCACAGGTCCTGATAAATCCTATTTGTGGATATTATCCCGTACCCGGCAATTGCCTAAGGTAACCCTTGATGCATTACTGGCACAAGCCAGGAGTCAGGGATTTGACGTTGATCAATTGATCCGGGTTTATCAAGCCGAGAATTAGCAACGGCAACCGTATGTATAATCCTAACGATTAGCTAAAAACCAGGTCGACGAAATCCGGTTATGGGTAATGCCCATGCTGGCCTGGATGAAATCCAGCAATTCATGTAATTGTGCTGGATTAACGCTTTGAATATCAATGGTTAATAATGAGTCTTCCAATGTTGTCAGATGTTCCGTGAAGCCTTCCGAAAGCGGAAGCTGTTTGACGCAGTCTTCGACTTCCTTGATACAATGCCGGACGGAACGGGGAAAATTTATATCCTTGAGCAGGTAGTCCAGAACGTCTCCGCTGCTGATTCGATTCCGGCGATGTTTCCGATACATCAGCAATGCGCTTAGGGATTTGAGTAGATTGACCCATAGCGTATTTTCGTATTCCCGCATTTTATCGCTGCGGTCGTCGGCCAAAAGAGTTGAGCCTATATCCAGAATTCGTGTGGTCATATCGGCTCTTTCGATATTTCTCCCCAAACGGATAAACTGAAATGCTTCGTTTTGGCTCATCGCTCCGCATAAAAAACCGGTGAACCGCTGGCAGCCTTGCATCATTTCATTCAGCAATAAGACTCGTCCGCGCCGGTTGGAAACGGAGTTAACATTATTCTTGGCAAACAAATACATTTCGTTAACCTGCTCCCATGCTTCATCAGGCATAAGTTCGCGAGAGGTTCTAATATTCTCGCGGGCATAATTTAACGAGGAGAACAATGATCCCGGATTCGCCGTGTCAGCGAGCAGGAAATGCATGGTATTTTGTTCATTGGGAAGGTTATGAATTTGATAAAATTTTTCTTCCGCACCGAATATATTAAGCAGATTTCGCCAGCTCATTTCCAAGCCCATCGGCAAATCGAACATCAGATTCATATAAACGCTAATCAAACGTGCCGTGTTTTCAGTCCGTTCCAGATAGCGGGCAAGCCAATATAACCGTTCGGCTGAGCGCGATAACATGTTTAAGTCTCCATATTGATAATCCATGTGTCTTTACTGCCGCCCCCTTGCGAGGAATTGACGACCAGAGAGCCTTTTTTTAAGGCAACGCGCGTCAATCCGCCCGTTGTCACGAAGCTGTTTTCCCCTTGCAGGATAAAAGGACGAAGGTCGATGTGGCGCGGTTCCAGTTGATTTTCGCATAACGTGGGACAGGTTGAAAGCGCCAACGTGGGTTGGGCGATATAGTTACGGGGCTGATCCTGAATGATTTTATGAAATTTCCTGAGTTCCGAATCAGTTGCGTGCGGGCCGACCAGCATTCCGTAGCCGCCGGATTCATTGGCGGGTTTCACCACCAGTTCGTCGAGATGTGCCAGCACATAATCAAGATCATCGTCGTTACTGCATAAATAGGTCGGAACATTGGGCAGAATGGGTTCTTCATTAAGATAGTAGCGGATCATCTGGGGAACGTAGGCATAGACCACTTTATCATCGGCAACTCCGGAACCGGGGGCATTGGCCAAGGCGATATTACCCGCTTTCCATGCACGTATCAGGCCCTTTGCGCCTAACAGGGAATCTTTACGGAACACCTCGGGATCGAGGAACTGGTCATCAATTCGCCGGTAAATAACGTCCACTTTTTCCAGGCCGCTGATGGTGCGCATATAGACGCAATCGTCGTCCTGAACCACCAGATCATCACCTTCCACCAGTTCCGCACCGATTTGTTGCGCCAGAAAGGCGTGTTCAAAATAGGCCGAATTAAAAATTCCCGGCGTCAGTACTGCAATTCGTGGCTCATTGTTCTGACCGGGCGCTATGGATGCCAGCATTTCAAATAAATGGGCCGGATAATCATCAACCGGAAGCACGTCGAGATCCTGAAGGAGTTCCGGAAATACGCGTTTAGTGATCACGCGGTTTCCGATCATATAGGACACACCGGAGGGAACTCGCAAATTATCTTCAAGCACATAAAATATGCCGTCAATATCCCTGACCAGATCGCTGCCGCAAATATTCGCCCAAATCCCGTGTTTGGGCTTTATGCCGACGCATTCCTTAAGGAAGTTTTTTGAACTGTTGATAATTTCCGCGGGGATCAAACCCTCCTTGATAAACGATTGCTCGTTATACATATCGTTAATAAAGCAATTGAGCGCTTTAAGGCGCTGCTTCAGCCCGATCTCAATGCGCTGCCACTCCCGATAGTCGATAATACGAGGAATAATGTCGAATGGCCATGCTCTATCGATATTGCCTTCATCACTATAGACGGTAAAGGTAATCCCCATTTCCATGATCGCCATTTCCGCGGCGGTTTTACGGGCATCAAGGGCGTTGCCGTCGAGACTGTCCAGATAATTGCTTAAATGGAAACTGGACGCACGCGCCTGGTTCTTGGAGCAACGCATTTCATCGAAGGCGTTGCTAACTGGATAGTGATCCCATAATGATGCCATGGCGCATACCTCCGATAAAAAGCCATTGAAATATGTCGGACTCATATCTCTGCCGTGTTGTAAAAAAAGGCGCTAATTCCTATTCAGAAAAGCGCCCAGATAAGGTACAACACACGAGGAGAACATCTTGTTGATGATAAAGCAGGATTTATGCCATGTTTGTTAAACCGGTTTTTGTAGCCGCCAAGCAGCGTAAATAGAATCTAGAGTGTCTGTCATAAGTTGATTTGCACTAATCTGGTGCTTCAGTCTTATGCTATCGACTCCAATCGGTGCGGGACTGAGCCCGGTTATTGAAAAGAGGCTTGCCGGGATGCGTCAAATCACGATATTGAAATGGCTGCGTCTACGTTGAAGTGTATCGTTTAAAGCCCATGCCCGGCCTGAAGTTTAGGAGATTAAACAAACGGGATATGAGGCTGTTTTGCCTGCGTATCGGATCATGCATCATGAATTTTGATTTATTTCAGACCCGGAGGGGAGGGAGTGACGGGATTGAGTAAATAGTCCTGAAATTGATGTGATGATAATGCTGCTTGCGCCTTCAGAAATGGGCGTGCTTTGATTAGATGTTTGACAATTCATAAAAAGGTGCGGATTAATTTAATTGTAAAACTCTGGGCTTGTGCAAGCCTCAATGAGGCAGAGGAAAATCACAGAAAGCACGATTAGAAAAGAATGATGGATAAAGCTTCAATGAGGCCCCGGCGTAAGGCCGGGGAGTACTAACTCCAAATGCATGTTTAGAGCAAAATCTGTTCGATGAAATCATTTTCATGATCGTTGGGATGGTTAGTTTGCTTTAACGAATACGAACCAGCGCCGCTGTCTTACAGCCCAATATTATCAAAACTCTTACCGGTGGAATTTCTTGGGAATGGGTTTATCGATGTCATCGATCGACAATCTGGAGGGTCTGGTGAGGTAAAAGTGCAAAGTCGACGATGCTATGTCAACATGGCGTTAACTGTCATGATGTTGACACCCTCATCAAGGCAACAGGAAGGATTGGCATTGCCTTCGAAGGTTATTCTTGCAGCAACGCCAAGTTAAGTCATTTCAAGTTCGCCATGGGTGCGCGGGAAGGTCGGAAAGTCCGATCGTATCCACGCCTGCCTTGGCAACAAGATGATCGTTTTCAACCGAACTGCCGCTCACGCCAATCGCCCCTATCAGAATGCCGTCGTTGTTCACGATGGGCAGTCCTCCCGGAAAGGTAATCAAGCCGTCATTGGAGTGTTCTATCCCAAACAAAGGCCCCGCAGGCTGCGAAAGTTTACCTATCTGGCCTGTGGGCATGCCGAAGTAACACGCCGTTTTCGCCTTTTTGACGGCAATATCGATACTCCCGACCCAGGCATCGTTCATTCGGGCAAAGGCCTTCAAATTGGCCCCGGAGTCGACCACCGCAATACACATTTGGGTGCCGGTTTCCTCGGCTTTCTTGATGGCCGCTTTAATAGCTTGATGAGCTTCTTCGTAGCTTACATGCATGGCGTTCTTCCTCACCTGTTGATTGTAAAAGTCAAATCCGGATGGCGTTTGCGCCATGTCGTATGAATAGATATTGAGCAACAGTTCCGGAAAAGGTTCCCGTTCACCGATCAACGGGTTTTGACATTCCTGAATCGTTGCTTCGAAATTTTTTCGAAAGTTTCCCGGTTATGATTGATGCCGGGAATTGATGGCATGCATTAGGTAAGCGCTATAAATTCATCGACACGGGTTTGGTCAAACGGCCAAGCCAGTTCTCGTCCGGTTTCCGGATGGTACAAGACAGGAATGCGCGTTGCATAGAGCTCATGCCAGTGCTTGTCTTCGGCAATATCGATGGTGTCGATAGTGACTGTTTTCAGACTATCGGCCAAACATAGTCTAACGATGTCTTCCGCCTGTTCGCATAGATGGCAGCCGGCTGTACCAAAGAGTACCAGATGCATGATTAATGCTTGGTCAGTTTGCCCTGAAACGCCATCAGCAGCGCCGAGATGACCAGGGTGATATGGATCAGCATGTACCACAGCAATTTAGTATTGTCGGTCGCAATAATATTCATGAAAACCTTCAATAAATGGATAGATGATATCGCCACGATCGACGAGGCCACCTTCATTTTCAGCGAACCGTAATCATGCGTTCCGAGCCAGTCCAGTTTTTCAGTGGTTTCCGCTATCTCCAGACGCGACACAAAGTTTTCGTAACCGCTGAACATGACGATAACTATCAAACTGCCGACCATGGTCAGGTCGATCAATGTCAGTAATTTAAGAATGAGATCGGACTCGCTCATTTCCAGGATGTGGGGGAAAAAATGATAGAGCTCCTGAAAAAATTTTACGAATAAGGCCAGCATTGCCAAACTCATGCCGACATAAATCGGTGCCAGAATCCAGCGGCTGGCATACATGAGTCGTTCCAGGGAGCTTGCTATTTGTTGCGGTAGGGACATGGATAAGATAAAAGGCTAAAGGCTAAAAGTAAAATTATAACCCTGTTTTATTAAAGCAGTCTTTTTTCGCTTTTAGCCTTTCGTCTTAGTGATGCAAATGAGCCGCCAGCCAGCGTTGGGCCACTTCTTCCGGGATGCCTTTTCGCCTCGCATAATCTTGCAACTGGTCTTTATCAATTTTTCCGACATTGAAGTATTGCGACTCGGGGTGCGAAAAATACCAGCCGCTGACGGCCGATGCCGGATACATCGCGTAACTTTCGGTCAGTTTGATAGTGGTATGTTCGGTGACATTGAGCAGTTCGAATAATTTGCCTTTCTCGGTATGATCGGGGCAGGCCGGATAACCGGGCGCCGGACGGATACCTTGATAGGCCTCGTTGATCAACTGCTCGGCATTATGCTGCTCGTCCTTGGCGTAACCCCAGTAGTCCGTTCTGACCGCCTGATGCATGTATTCGGCGAAAGCTTCTGCCAGCCGGTCCGCGAGGGCCTTTAGCATGATGGCGCTGTAGTCGTCGTGATCGCGTTCGAATTCTTCCAGTTTACGTTCTATGCCGATGCCGGTGGTGACGGCGAAAGCGCCAATATAATCGGCAATGCCGCTGCCTGCGGGCGCTATGAAATCGGACAGGCAGTAATTGGGGCGGCCCGGTGCCTTGACATTTTGCTGGCGTAGATGATGCAGGGTTTCACGCTGTTGAGTCCGGGTTTCATCCGTATAGACAATGACATCGTCGCCGTCGCTATTGGCCGGGAAAAAACCGATGACGGCGCGTGCGGTCAACCAGTGTTCATTGATGATTTTTTTCAGCATCGCTTGCGCGTCGTCGAACAGTTTTCTGGCCTCGATACCGACCACGCTGTCATCCAGAATTTTGGGATAACGCCCGGCCATCTCCCAGGTTTGAAAAAATGGCGTCCAGTCGATATACCAGACCAGGGTATCCAGCGGGAAATTATCTATGACCTTGGTTCCTAAAAATGAAGGTTTCACCGGTTCATAGCCGCCCCAGACCATTTTATTGCGCCTGGCCTGTTCAAGGCTGTGCTGCTTGGTCTTTGCCTCCCTGCCTTTATGCCTGTCCCTGACTTCGAGATATTCGGCACGTATGCTGTCGACAAAGTCCTGCTTCAGCTCGGCGCTTAACAGGTTGCTGGCGACGCCGACGCCGCGCGATGCATCCGGAACATAGACTGTCGGACCGTCGTAGTGAGGCTCGATTTTCACTGCGGTATGAGCGCGCGAGGTGGTCGCTCCGCCGATCATGAGCGGTATCGTAAAGCCCTGACGCTGCATTTCCTTGGCGATATGCGCCATTTCGTCCAGGGACGGGGTAATCAGACCGCTTAAGCCGATAATGTCGACGTTTTCCAGGCGTGCCGTTTGCAGAATTTTTTCCGACGGCACCATGACGCCGAGATCGATGACCTCGTAGTTATTGCATTGCAGGACAACGCCGACGATATTTTTGCCGATATCATGCACATCGCCCTTGACGGTGGCCATCAGGATTTTTCCGTTGGTCTGCCTTTCACCTGATTTATCGGCCTCCATAAAGGGCATCAGATAGGCGACCGCTTTTTTCATGACGCGGGCGGATTTTACAACCTGAGGCAAGAACATTTTGCCGGCGCCAAAGAGATCGCCGACGACATTCATGCCGTCCATCAATGCGCCTTCAATGACATGCAGCGGCCTTCCGGCTTCCAACCGGGCCTGTTCGGTGTCTTCATCGATGTAATCGGTGATGCCTTTGACCAGGGCATGTTCAAGGCGCTTGCTGACCGGCCAGCTGCGCCATTCCAGATGTTCCTGTTTGACTTCGCCGCTGGTGCCATCGCTGCGGTACTTTTCGGCGATTTCCAGTAATTTTTCGGTGGCGCCGGCATGAAGGTTCAGCACCACATCCTCTACGGTCTCTCTCAAATCGGCCGGTATATCTTCATAGATCGCCAGTTGTCCGGCGTTGACGATGCCCATATCCATGCCCGCCTGAATGGCATGATACAGGAACACGGCATGAATGGCCTCACGCACCGGATTGTTGCCGCGGAAAGAAAAGGATACGTTGGAAACGCCGCCGGAAATGAGCGCATAAGGCAATGTTTGCTTGATCTCGCGGGTCGCATCGATAAAGTCCAGGCCGTAATTGTTATGATCATCGATGCCGGTGGCGATGGCAAAAATATTCGGATCGAAAATGATGTCTTCGGGTGGAAATCCGACTTGCTCGGTCAGAATGCGGTAAGCTCTTTGGCATATTTCGACCTTTCTATTTTTGGTGTCGGCCTGCCCCAGTTCATCGAAGGCCATGACGATCACGGCAGCGCCATAGCGGCGGACCAGCTTGGCGTGCTGGATGAACGCAGCCTCGCCTTCCTTCAGCGAGATCGAATTGACGATGCCTTTACCCTGTATGCATTTTAGGCCGGCTTCCAGAATCTCCCATTTCGAGGAATCCAGCATGATCGGCACTTTGGCGATATCCGGTTCGGATGCGATCAGCATCAAAAAACGCACCATGGCGTCTTTGGACTCCAACATGCCTTCATCCATGTTGATGTCGATAATCTGGGCGCCGTTTTCCACCTGCTGTTTGGCGATATCCAGTGCGGCTTCGTAATCGCCGCCGACGATCAGGCGCTTGAACACAGCCGATCCGGTGACGTTGGTGCGCTCGCCGACATTGACAAACAGGCTGTCAGGACCTATCGACATTGCTTCAAGCCCGGCCAGCCGACATTGTTTCGGAATATCCGGAACGACTCTTGGTTTATATTTAGACACCGCTTCAATGATGGCCTTGATATGCGCCGGCGTCGTCCCGCAGCAGCCGCCGATAATGTTTAAATAGCCTGATCGTGCCCAGTCGGCCAGTTCTTCCGCCATCGCTTCCGGCGATTCATCGTATTCCCCGAATTCATTGGGCAGGCCGGCATTGGGATGAGCCGAAATATAGGTATCGGCAATGCCGGAAAGTTCATCGATATGCTGGCGAAGTTCTTTTGCGCCCAGAGCGCAATTGAAGCCGAAAGAAATCGGTTCCGCATGTTTTAATGAATGCCAGAACGCGGCGACGGTCTGCCCAGAAAGGGTCCTGCCGGAGGCGTCGGTAATTGTGCCGGAAATCATCACCGGCAGTTTATAGCCGATGGCTTCAAAATGCTGTTCGACGGCAAATATCGCCGCCTTGGCGTTCAGCGTATCGAAGACCGTTTCAATCAGAATGATATCGGCGCCGCCGTCGATAAGCCCGCGGGTGGCATCCGTGTAAGCGTCTACCAGTTCGTCGAATGTGATATTGCGAAAGCCCGGGTCATTGACATCGGGCGACATCGATGCCGTGCGGTTGGTCGGGCCCAGCACGCCGGCAACAAAACGCGGTTGATTCGGATTTTTTGCGGTATACTCGGCCGCGGCTTGGCTCGCCAGCCGGGCAGATTCCAGGTTGATTTCATAGGCCAGGGATTCCATGCGGTAATCGGCCATGGCAATGCGGGTCGCATTGAAGGTATTGGTTTCGATGATATCGGAACCGGCTTCAAGATAGGCGCCATGAATGGCTTTGATAATATCGGGCTGAGTTAATGACAGTAGATCGTTATTGCCTTTAAGATCAACGTCCCACCGGGCGAACCGCTCTCCGCGATAATCTTTTTCATCCAGTTTATAGCTTTGGATCATGGTGCCCATGGCGCCATCAAGAAACAGGATCTTTTGGGAGAGCTGTTGCTTTAATATGTGTGTTTTACTCATCAGAATTGCCGGAAATTAATCGATGCGACTAAAGTTAAGATTGCTTAAAGGGCGATCAATCACTATTATTTTCATTATTTGACAGGAGACGGGCATGCCGAAACCAACGATTATTGAAGTGATTAAAAGCGTACTATCAGCTGCTGTTGGTGTGCAAAGCGATAAAAACAGATTGAAAGATTTTGAACAGGGCTCGTTGCCTGTTTATATTGTCGCGGGTTTGATTTTCACGGCTCTTTTCGTCATTGGACTGATATTTTTAGTAACCAAAGTTATCGGCGCTTGACGCTGGAGTCAGGCCAATAACCCCGCCTGTTCAACAAAAAAAATTCGAACACGATACACCTATAAAAAAAGCTCAAGCACGGCTTGAGCTTTTTTTGCCTGGATCCTTGTATTAATCCTGTGTTTTAAAGCTTTGCGCTATGCTTTTGAACATGTCTTTAATACCGCCGAACAAGTTTGCGATGTTAAAGCTTTCTTTTGTTATAAATTTAATGCGAACCAGTGCCACAGCAAGGAAGCCGACGGCAGGGGGCATTAATTCAAAAAATACCGATAGAAAAAATCCGCCGACGCCTTGAAAGCCGCCTTCATTTTTTCTGTCACCGACACTTAACAAGTCCCGTTCATAATTGGCGTCGGCGCCGCCGCCTCTGATCGATTCCAATATATAGACATTGGCTTGCACCAATAACATCTGCACTGCGAAAAACACGCCTGCGCTGATAGCTACCCACATCAGCACATTACCTTTGTTTACCTTCATTACCGTCTGATAGACCCAGAGAACGGCAAAAATCATTATTATACCACCAATCATAGCTACACCCTTTTATTGTAAGTTATTAT
The DNA here is from genome assembly GCA_964568805.1 of uncultured Methylococcaceae bacterium. Lineage (GTDB taxonomy): Bacteria > Pseudomonadota > Gammaproteobacteria > Methylococcales > Methylomonadaceae > CAZMRW01. The sequence continues at coordinate 25,450 of CAZMRW010000027.1, forward strand.
TTTTTTGTTAGAAAAAAGTATTGAAATGTACATTTTATCGTCATATTGGCGTCGTTTTTTTCGACAACTTTACAAGATTCATATTTTCCTCGTCCGGGAGCCAGTTCCTTTTTAATCGCGCCGTCCTCGACCGAATAATTGATGGCTATTTTCATCTCGTTGGTCCGGCCCAGTGAGTCGGTTGCTGTCGTATGAAGAATGCCGTCATTCGCAAAATCCCATTCTATATCTACCTTCTTTTTCTCGCCATCGAGTTTTGCGGCTTCCGCGTATAACGTCCATTTTCCCAGGATTTCGGATTTATCTTTTAGCATGACGTCCGCCTGTGCCGATAATGCACAAAAAATCGTCGCCAACGGCAATATTTTAATGTATCTTTTCATCATATCTCCAGCCCCGTTTATCATTATAAAATTTTAAGTTTAAACTATACCACATCGGCTATCGAGCATTAATTTTTAAACTATAATTAATAGCCCCCTTATGTCCCTATTTTATTTGGCACAGATAACAATAAGCCTTGACTTTAGCTTCTCCTAAAGTATTATGTACCTTCCACTTGCTAGTCATCTAGCACTTTCTAAAATATAAAATTTAAAGGTAGGACATATATGGGGTTTATTTTAGATTTAACTGAGACTTTAAAAACGCCAGCCGGTATCGTTGGCTTGCTAGTTGTCGTAGGTGCAGTGCTTGCCTTATTAAAATGGGTATTTGCTCCACATCCTGATGACGAGCAGTAAACCGATTTAAACACAAAGTCATGCTTAGGCCGCTCGCACCAATTCCCTTGGATTGGTAGCGGCCTTTGTTATTAAGTGCTGCTCGATTTTCCTCTTTTCCCTTATTGAATTACGTCTTCCAGGCTTTTTAGCGTAATGCGCTTGGCTTGTACTGTAATGCCGCAAATCCATACATCTAAAGAACAACACTCAATTAACTATTGGGGTTGCGATTCAACCTGACCTGTGTCGATGTAGAGGCAAAGGTAACAAATCGAACTTATTGCCGCGTTGCTTACCTAACTAGTCGCTCTTGGCGGTTACGAGACCTTATGCCTTTCGTCGGAATTTTTTAATAGACCGCAGTTATCGATGATGCTTAAATTCAATCTTTCCGGACTAAAATTCGAGAGCCTAAAGTTGAGATGCGTTCCAAGGAAATTCAAGTACTAACAGGACTATTTTGATGTTATACCAACGATTATTTTTAATTTGCAGTCTGTCTTCGGTTCTTTCAGGTTGCGCCGGATTATATGAGCAGCAGCCGCCGGCCCCTGTGTTTGGCGGTCAGCAGGGTGGCTACGTCCGGCCTGTACCGAGCCAAAGCAGGGCGGCGATACCACAATCGCCGATGCAAGCCCCGCCGGTCGTGAAAACGAAGCCCTTAAAAGAATTCAGTCAAACACTAAGCCCCTTAGAAATAGCCCCTCCAGCCGACTTAACCGAGCCCGGTATGGCTGAAGATTTCGCTCAGGAACCGTCAGCCCCGGAGCTTGCAGGGCAAACGCCGCTAATCCCCCAGGCCCGGTTGCCTGAGCAGGAGAACCTTTTGGAGGCTCCTGTACCTGTGCCTGAAGCAATCGAGCTTACCCCTTTCAACCCGATTGAGCCGCCGGCATCCTTATCTCCTGCCATAGGAGCCTTAGTGCTGGCGGCTAACGAAAACAGCCAAAGCGGCAATGTTGAAACGGCATCCGCCAATATTGATCGCGCCCTCAAAATTGAGCCTAGAAATCCGTCGCTCTATTATAAGTTGGCCTTGTTGAGGCTCAAGGAATCAAAGCCGCAGGAAGCTGAAGATCTCGCCAAAAAATCTGCGTTGCTGGCAGGCAAGGACAGGCAATTAAAAAAGCACAGCTGGTTACTGATCGCCCACGCCAGGGAATTACGGAGAGACTTTAAAGGGGCCAAGGCTGCCCGCGCCAAGGCTGATAGCTTTTGATTGAAAATCAATAAATGAAAAGTATTGAATATGCTGATTAACGTTAGATAGAACGTGCTGTTGGCTGACGCTGAAAAATTCAGGATGGATTGATTTTGCGTTTCTCTGAAAAAGCGTTTTAGCGCCTCTATCAACCGCGCAGTTTATGCCATTAAAGTTTATCCTATAAACCGGTAGCTGGAATTTTTAGAGTTCCGGATAAAAAAGTCGAAACTCTGTGTAATATCATTGATAATGTACGATTTATTGATTAAAGCGTTCGGATAATCATAGCCGTTATGAAGCTGGAAAAAATCAAACTTTCGGGTTTTAAATCCTTTGTCGATCAAACGGTCATTCCCATTACCGGTAATCTGACGGCAATCGTCGGACCCAATGGTTGCGGCAAATCCAATATTATCGATGCGGTCCGTTGGGTCATGGGCGAAAGTTCCGCCAAGCATTTGCGCGGCGGCAGTATGGCGGATGTCATCTTTAACGGGTCGTCAACCCGCAAGCCGGTCAGCACCGCTTCGGTGGAACTGGTGTTCGATAACAGCGCCGGCAAAGTCGGCGGCGAATTCGCGCACTATTCAACCATTTCCATCAAACGCCAGGTCAGCCGCGATGGCCAGTCCTTATTTTTGTTAAACGGCTCCCGTTGCCGGCGGAAAGATATTACCGACATTTTTTTGGGTACGGGCCTGGGTTCCAGAAGCTACGCCATCATCGAACAAGGCACCATATCCAGAATGGTGGAAGCCAAGCCGGAAGATCTGAGAATCCATATCGAGGAGGCTGCCGGCATTTCAAAGTACAAGGAGAGACGCCAGGAAACAGAAACCCGTATGCGCAATACACGGGAGAATCTTGAACGGCTAGAGGATTTGCGCGATGAGGTTGAAAAACAGCTCAAGCATCTGCAGAAACAGGCGGAAAAAGCCGAAAAATATACCGAATTAAAAAAACAGGAACGGCAGTTCAAGCTGGAACTGTTAGCCATGCGCTGGAATGCCTATCGTGTTGCCGCCCGCGAGTTAGAAACCAGGCTTCAGGAAATTGCAGGAGAACATAACCGCCTGTTTGTCCAGCTAAGGGAAATCGAAAGCGCTCTTGAAGCCAAACGTGATGAGCATAAATCGCACCAACGGCAATTGAATACGATCCAGGGCGATTATTACACCGCGGTTGCCGATGTCAGCAGCCTGGAACAGGCCATCAAGCACAGCGAACGCAGCCACGAAGAAACCTTGTCGGAAATCAGCCGTACTCAGCGCCTCGCCGAACAATCATCGGCCGAGCTTCAGTCCGATGTGCAGCAACTGGAAATCATCAAGGAATCGCTGTTAATAGCCGAAGATGATTTACTGATTGCCGAGGAACGGCAACAGGAGGTATTGCAGCTGCAACAGGAATCCCAACAGAAAAGGCAATCCTGGCAACAGCAGTGGGAAGCCTGCCGGACCGAACATTCTAAATATAAAGAACAGGCGGAAGTGCAGCGAGTAAAAATCGCCCAATTGGAAAATCAGAACCGGCAGTTGCAGATCCGTATGGATAAATTGCAAAGTGAGCGGGACTTACTGACATCCAGCCGGTTACAAATCGAGATCGAGTCGCTGGAAGCCGATATCGACATCCTTGAAGACCAGCGCAGCGATTTTCAGAGCCAACTTGAAGAACTGCATCAAACCATACGCGAGCAGAGGCAACAGCTAAAGCAACAGCACGATGATCTTCATGCCCGGCGTTCGGAAATCCACAGTGTGAAAGGCAAGATCACGTCTCTGGAATTATTGCAGCAACATGCAATGGGCAAGGATAATAAGCATCTGGGCGCCTGGCTGGAATCGGTTCGACTCGACAATAACAATCGGCTGGCCGAGTTCCTGGATGTGCAATCAGGTTGGGAAGTTGCGGTGGAAACCGTGTTGGGCAGTTATCTCGAAGCCATTTGCCTGGAAAACGCCGAGCAGGTGATTCCGGATCTGCACCGTCTAGGCCATGAATCGATCTCTCTGTTTGAAACCGGGGCCGGAATTGCGGCTGAACCGACTAATAAGCTCAGCCCATTACTGGACAGGATATCGGCGCCCTGGAATTTAAGCCCATTATTGACCGGGGTGTATTGCGCTGATAATCATGAAACGGCAAGAGCGCTGTCGTTGCAACTCAAGCCTTATGAGTCGATCATTACGCCGGATGGCACCTGGTTCGGTCCTGGCTGGATAAAAATCCAGCGAGCCAAGGACAGTAAAGCGGGGGTTTTGCAGCGCGAGAAGGAGTTGCGTCTGTTGAAACAGCGACAAGATGAACTGCAGATCGAAATTGCCGGTATCGAGGATGCCCTGGAGAACACCGAAGCGGGCTTGAAAGACGCCGAAATCAGGCGTGAATCCATCCAGCAACAGGCTACCCGATTGAGTCATGAGCTATCGGTTAAAAGTGCGGAATTCAGCGCCCAATCAGCCCGGCTGGAACAGCAGCAGCGCCGGCTGGATCAGGTTTCTAACGAAATTGAAGACATTTTTAGCGAAACGGCGGAAAATACCGAAATAATTGTAGAATCTAAAGGGCTGCAGGAGCAAGCCGAGCAGAGGTTAATCGAGCAGGAGCTGCAAAAACAAAGTTTGGAAGCTTTGAGTCATGAGTTGAATGCTGAGCTGATGATTGCCGAGCAATCCGTTAATGAAGCGAGACAGCAGGTTTACGGGATCAAGTCCCGAATGGAGTCCTTGCGTTCATCGGAAACAGCTATTGCCAAACAGATCGAGCGTTTGCAGGTTCAGCATCAAGGCTCTACCCAACGCATCCTCGAGCTTGAAAATAAACTGCAGCAAACGCTCAATCCGCTGGATCAGGAAAAAACGCGCTTGCATGAGTTGATAATCGGCAAGGATATTCTGGAAGCCCGGTTAAAACAGCAGCGCCAGCAGCAGGACCAAATCGAAACGGAGATCGCGCACCTGTCCGAAGAGCAATCGCGGATACAACGAGCGTTGGAAAAACAGAAAGACTTGTTGGATAACAAGCGTTTTGAATTGCAGGAAAGTCAGGTTCGCCAGCAAACCGTAACTGAGCAACTGCGTGAAATTGACGCCGATGCCGAACAGGTGTTGAGCAGTTTGCCGGATCAGGCTGAAGAACATCGCTGGAAGTTAAAAGTGGACGAACTGTCAGCCCAGATTGAAAGGCTGGGTACGATTAACCTGACCGCAATAGAAGAGTACAAGGCGCAATCGGAACGGATGGATTTTCTTAATGCCCAGTATGTTGACCTGAATGAAGCATTGCAGACGCTGGAGCAGGCGATCAGTAAAATTGACAAGGAAAGCCGGCTGCGTTTTAAAGAAACTTTCGATAAAATAAACAATGGATTGCAGGAAAAATTTCCAAAACTGTTTGGAGGCGGGCAAGCCTATCTGGAAATGACCGAACAGGATGTGCTCGAGTCCGGCATCAATATTATTGCCAGACCGCCCGGCAAAAGGAATAGCTCGATTCATCTATTGTCGGGCGGGGAGAAAGCGTTAACCGCGGTAGCGCTGGTTTTTTCGATCTTTGAACTGAATCCTGCGCCCTTCTGCATGCTGGATGAGGTAGATGCGCCGCTGGATGACGCCAATGTCGGTCGATTTTCCAAAATGGTGGAAGAAATGTCGGCAACTGTTCAGTTTCTGTATATTTCACATAATAAGGTGACAATGGAAATTGCCAAACAGCTGGCAGGTGTTACTATGAGAGAGCCGGGCGTGTCCCGGATGGTTGCGGTTGATATTGAAGAAGCAGTGAGTCTGGCGGAAACCTGATGGATAAAGAATTATTAAGAATTGTAATCATTGCTACCGGCCTGCTTGTCATCGTTGGTATGTTGTTATGGGCTTTTTTAAAAGGTAAAAAATCCCGAGGCGACCAGGAATTTTACGATGACGATGACATCATCGGCGAGATTGACGAATCGATCATCGTTCATAATGAAAACGACGATTTCGATATTGTGCCGTTAGGCCCGGCAAGACAAGCCGTTGATAATCCGGATCAAGCAAATCGATATTATCAGGGCGGCGCTGACTTACCGGCTGAAGCGGATAACTTTGAGTTGGAAAATGAAGACGACGAACCCGCACCGCGATTTGCCACTCCAGAAATAATCCAGTTCAGCGTCATTGCCAGAGCCGATGAAGGATTTAATGGCGAGGACCTGTTCAGCGCCATGCAAATGGCCGGGCTTGAATACGGTTCGTTAAAAATCTTTGAGCGCCTCGACGCCAATCGGCTGGTCGATTTCGGCGTTGCCAATCTGGCTTCGCCCGGCACATTCCCGGACAAAGATCTGGCCTCATTCTATTGTCCCGGCATCGTGTTTTTTATGCAGCCGTCGGAACTGGACGATGCAGCGGCGGTTTTTGAAGATTATATGGAAACGATCGAACTATTGGCCGCGGAATTGGACGGAGAGGTTTTTGATCATCAAAGGCAACCCTTAACCAATGTAACCGTGCAATTGATCAGGCAGAGTTTGTAACAGATTTCCGTGCCTCAGCAACGGTCGGCGTTTCCCGCTGTCCCACTGGGCACAGGGCGATACCGGACGAGGCGCGGGACCCGTGAAGGGATGTAACCATTGTCGATCCGTAAAAGGCATACGCCTCCGGAGTCGGCATTATCATCCTCTTTATCGCCGTTCAGGAGATTTAACAACACCGGATTCTAATGTGCGAACAGTTTAACTGCCATGCTTAACGCTGAACAATTATCGATCATCAAACAAGGCCGGTTGGAGAGTTTCAGCCTGACTGCTGAACAGATTGAGGACATCGCCGCCAGGGAGAAGGCCGCTGAACTTGACGACGGGCAACTGCTCGAGTTTTTGCAGATCTGTAATTTATTGTATCGCAGCGGCGTCCCTCTTATTTCCGATGCGCTCTATGATTCCGTATTTCTGGCGGAACTTCGCAAAAGACATCCCCATCACCCGTATCTTGAGTCTGTCGAGCCGGAAAAAGCATTTGCCGGAAAAACGGTCGCCTTGCCGGAGTATATGCTCTCGACAGATAAGACATTCTCCCGCGATGGCGTCGAAAAATGGCTGGCGCGCATAGCAAAGGCCGCGGAGCTTTGTCATCTGGAATTTCCCGCGTTAATGTTCAAAGCGACTCCCAAACTGGATGGTTTTGCCGCCTTTGATGATGGCGAAATACTGTATACCCGCGGCGATGGCCGCAAAGGCACGGATATAAGCCGCGTCTTTGATCGAGGGCTGATCGTTGCCGGCAACGGGAAAAGAGGGCAGGGCGCCGGCGAGATTGTGGTCAGCCGAAGTTATTTCAACAGCCACTTGTCCGACTATTTTGAAAATGCGAGAAATTTCCAGGCCAGCATCATCAAGGAAAAAGAACTGGACCCGCACGCATTAGCCGCCATAGAAAATCAGGCCGCTGTGTTTTATCCCTTTTCCGAGTTGCCCGGCTGGCAAGGAACCGCCAAAGAACTGATGGATGATTTCGACACGATTGTCGAGACGGTGCCGGCGATGGTCGATTACGATGTCGACGGCGTCATCGTCGAGGTTACCGATGCGGCGATAAAACAGTCTATGGGCTCTACCCGGCATCATCACCGCTGGCAGATTGCCTATAAAAAGAATGCAGAGACGGCCATTGTTAACGTTTTGCGGGTGATTCCGCAAACCTCTCGAAGCGGGAGGGTCAACCCGGTGGCGGAACTTGAGCCGACCAAACTGAGCGGCGCGGTTATTTCAAGAGCAACTGCGCATCATTATGGCATGGTCAGGGAAATGGGAATTGGCCAGGGCACCACGATTGAATTGACGCGTTCCGGCCTGGTGATCCCGAAAATCGAAAGAGTTATTACGCCGCGTTCACCGCAAATACCGGATCGTTGCCCCAGTTGCGGCAGTGAACTGGCGTGGGACAGCGATTATCTTTACTGCCTGAATGCGACCCAGTGTCCCGCGCAAATCGAAAACAGCATCGAGCATTTTTTCAGAACCTTGGCCAATGTCGATGGTTTCGGCGGGAAAACGATTGAAAAGTTGCATGCCGGCGGGATTAATTCGGTTTATGCCGTGTATCAACTGGATATGCAGCAGTTGCTTGCGATGGGTTTTGGCGAAAAAACCTCGCAAAATTTATTGGACGAACTGCGGCGCAGCCGCAATGAAGCGATTGAAGACTGGCGTTTTCTTGGCGCTTTCGGCATTCACAGAATGGGATTGGGTAATTGCGAGCGGCTGCTGCAGCATTTTCATTTGACCGATATTTTCACTTTAAGCCTGGACGATATCATCAAAGTCGAAGGGTTTGCAGAAAAAACCGCGGAGGTGGTGATCGCCAGCCTGGCAAAAATCAAGCAGGATTTTATGCAGATCTACCGCTTGGGATTCAATCTGATTGAAACGCCCTTGCTTGGCGAGCGACAGCAAAAATCAAGCCCCATCTCAGGGAAAACCCTTGTTTTTACCGGCACGATGGAACACGGAAAACGAGATGATATGATCCGGGAAGCCAAACGGATGGGCGCGAAAGTAGCCGCTTCGGTTTCCGGAAAAACGGATTATCTGGTGACGGGTTCGGATGTGGGGGCGGCAAAAATCAGTGCAGCCAGTGAGAAAGGGGTACAGATTATCAGTGAAGAGGATTATTTGGCGTTAATTTCTTAAAGTGTGATCGACTTCGCATTTTTTCAATTTGCTGCTAGGCTTAGTTAAGAAAGTTATTGTTTTTTAACGTGAAAGCTAATTCTCTTTTTAACTAGAGCTGAAATTATCCGGAGACATTATCTTGCAAGAAGACTTAGCCACTGATTTATTGGTGCTGCAGAGCCACTTGGACGGCATGATTGAGCTAATTCAAAAAAATAGCACTAATCTGAGGCGATTCAGGGATTTCGAATTGAGATTGCTCAATCTCAATACCCTCTCTGAAATCATCGATCATATCCTGATTGACGCCAAAAAATATTTCGATCTCGATATGATCAGTTTATGCCTGGTTGATGAAGTCGGCGAGATTGAAAAACTGTTAAATGATGAAGCGTTTGATTGTAAATCGAAGAAAGGACTGATTCTATTAAAGGGTAGCGAGAGATTGCAAACGATATTCGGTTTCGCGATTAGACCCTATATCGGCGTTTATAACACGCAGTTGTTATCCGGTGTATTTCCGGACGATCTGGGAAGTCCGGTCAGTGCCGTCATTACACCGTTATATCGCAGCGGCAAATATTTGGGCTCCCTAAATATCGGCAGTTATACGGCGGATTGCTTCACCAGTTCGATGTTGACAGACTTTATTGCCCATTTGAGTTCCGTGGTCAGCATTTGTCTTGAAAACAGCCTTAACTTCGAAACCATCAAGCGGACCAGTTACATCGATACCTTGACTGGCGTCAATAACAGGCGTTTTTTTGAGCAGCGGATTGTTGAAGAATTGGACCGTTGCCGGCGTAATTCCGATCCCTTATCTTGCCTGTTTTTGGATATTGACTTCTTCAAGTCGATAAACGATCAGCATGGTCATCAAGCGGGAGACCTGGTTCTGTCTTCAGCCGCAAAAGCCATAAAAACGCAATTGCGCAGTAACGATGTTCTTGCCCGATATGGCGGCGAAGAATTCCTTGCGCTATTGACCAATATCGATGGACCCAGAGCCTTTGAGATTGCCGAGCGGATACGCAGGACCGTAGAATCATTAATGATCCGGTTTAACGATGCGTCAATCGCGGTGACTATTTCAATCGGACTGTCAACGCTTATACCTGACGGAATGTCGCAGACAAAAGCCGACGATGTGTCCAGCCGCTTAATCAAATCGGCCGATGCCGCTCTGTATAAAGCCAAACACAATGGCCGAAATCGTGTGGAACGGTATGAGACAGGTTTAGACTTGCCATTGATGGGTATGGCATCCTCATTTTGACGCATTTTTGGCGAAGCGCTTAAAAATCGCGCTTTGGGACTGTCTCGACAAGCCGGCAACCAACATCAAAAAATTACTGTTCATCCATTCCAGGCACCACTTATGCCGCCTGAATACCGGGAATACCTCAAGCCCCCTTGCGATGGCTTATTTAATCCCCAGGCGTTTTGTCAAGCGATGCAGGTTGCCTCGGTCAATACCGAGTCTGCGCGCGGTTTCCGCCCAATTTTGCGCGGACTCTATAAAGGTCGACATGATTAGCTGCCGTTGAAAATCATCTACCGCCTGTGTCAGCGAACCGGCATCGGCCGCGGCTTGGGCGGCATCCGCTGCGTGCGCCTGTTTTCCTGTTTCAACGGTGATATCGAGGTCATCGGGTTCCAGAATGACCGATTGCCCGCGACTGGAGGCGGCGCGCAGTACTGCGCGCAGAATCACATGTTCAAGCTCGCGCACATTGCCCGGCCACGGATAAGCCTTGAGCAGTTTGATCGTCGCCAGTGACATGCAGGCCCGCTCCAGGCCAAGGCGCACCTTGGCCTGGTCCAGGAAAAATCGGGCCAGCAAAATGACATCGGCAACCCGTTCCCTCAATGGCGGCACATTCAATGGGTAAACGCTCAGCCGGTGATAAAGATCGGCGCGGAATCGTCCGGCTTTGACTTCCTCGTCGAGGCGGCGGTTGGTCGCCGCGATGATCCTGACATCGGCCTGATGACTTTTATCCGAGCCCAGCCGCTGAATCTCGCCAAACTGCACGGCGCGCAATAATTTTGCCTGGATCGAAAGCGGCAGTTCCCCCACTTCGTCAAGAAACAGCGTACCTCCATGGGCCAGCTCAAACTTGCCGGCCCGGTTTGCATTGGCGCTGCTGAATGCCCCGCGCACATGCCCAAACAACTCGCTTTCTGCCAATGCTTCGGGGAGCGCCGCGCAATTCACATAAACCAGCGGCTGGCCGGATCTATGTGAGCGTGCATGGATAATGCGGGCAACCACTTCCTTGCCGACCCCCGTCTCTCCCAAAATCAATACAGTCAAATCGGCTGCCGCGACGATATCGATTTCTGCGCTCAGCGCCTGCATTGCGGGGCTTTCGCCGAGCATTGGATTGCTTCGCTGCAGCGCCTCGTTCACCAGTTCATGGGCGACCAATGCGCGGTGTCTGGCCAGATTTTCCAGGGTGCCGATATAGGTTTCATAACGCAAGGCCACCGTGGCGATGGCGGCAAAGACCTGGAAAATGCTGTCGTCGAGATGATCGAACACGCCCGGTTCCAGCGCTTCCACCGTCAATACCCCAAACAGCGTATTCTCGTTATAAAGACTGCAGCCGATGCAGGAATGAACCTGGCGTCTTCCGGGAGAGGAATCAAGCAACTTTTCGTCGTAAGGATCGGGCCAAGGGGCGTCGGCCGAAAAGCGGACAGGCCGGCGCGATTGAATGATGGCTGCTAACCGGGGATGTTCTTCCGGCGGGTATATCTGATCGAGCACGTCGGGCTGAAGGCCTCGTATAGACACCGGAATCAGGACGCCATCCTGGTAGCGAAGCAGGGCGCAGGCGTAATTTCCGGTGACTTTGGCGAAAATAGCGAGAAATTCGGTATATCGGTCTTTCATCGAAAGATTCGCGGTCAGACTCAATACTGCCTCACGAACAGCTTCTTCCATATATTTAAATCCTGGTTGTTTAAATTGCATCTTTTATGTAGTCAATTTGAAATAATAGTTATCAAATAGACTACATGAGAAAGCAGTCACTATTTTCGGACGACTTGTCATAAAATCAGTATTTTAAGCCTAAAACAATAATCAAAGCGAGTCATTTCTCAGCATGATGATGTCAATTTAACATCTTTAATAAATTTATGTAATAAAAATATTATATAAATACAATAAGTTACAAGTTGGAATGCAACTTGCAGAATTAATACAGAGTTCTATGACAGGATTCATGCCATATCCTGCTGAACCGGCATTTTACGATTTGATTAATTGTTAAAGAGAAGATCATCATGCATAACCTGTATTTCAACAACGTTCGTTTCCTGCAACAGGGCCGAAGATTTCGTTCGGAATCATTTTTTAATCGCCTTTGGGTAATCAATCTTTGCAGGCAATGGTTTAGCCGCGGTGGACTCGCTGTAATGATCGGCGTGATAAGCGGCTGTATGGCCTCTGCCGTTGTGCCGGCAACGGACAGGGTAAGCGCCATCAGGAATGTGCTGGTCGTGCCCGTGGAAGCGCCGCCGCTGGAAGTCATTCCTGATAATATTAAAAACCGCATGCCGGTCTATGGTCAGTACGCGTTTGAAACAGTGCCGTCCACGCTGCTGATGAGCGAAAAAATTTACCGGAGTCCGGGCGGCATCCTTGTTGCCGGTATGGTCGGCATTGACGACAGCGTCAAGGAGGCCGAATTGCAACCGACTTCCGGCGGAGAAGCTCTGGAACCGAGAGCCGCGCTTAAGGGTGACTGGGTATCAACGCTGGTCCTGGCCGAGCGTGCCGCATCCACTCTCAATACGGGCCGTGTTCGAGCGGCATTGAGCGGGCATTTTCTTCGCCTGCCCATTGCCGATGAAGACCGCACCGCGAATCTGGGCAACTGGCGCGGGGCTATCAAGGCGTGGTATGCACAGGATCAATCATCCGTTGATTACCGCCTAGCTGGCGTCGAGTCTGTCGATGCCGTCCTGGAGGTTGGCGTCGGTTCTTACCGCATTTTTGGTGGGCAGACATCGCTGCAGGTATTGCTCAAGCTTATTGATCCCGGCACTGGGCTCGTTATCGGCAGGACTCGCGCGCAAGACATCTCGGTTGGAGGCGACGCCCTGGCTTTGCTCGGTCACGAAGGGGAGCATTTCAAGTCGGTTGTCACGCGGATGGGAACACATTTGCTGACCGGCGGCTTGAATGACCTTGGACTGGCGCAAGATATTCGAAGCGGCGGCAACAGACTGGATCAAACCTTGGTTGAATATCGGGAGCGATGATATTGGGCTATGGTAAACGTCTGCACGGCTGGCGTTTTGTCCTGTTCAATCTGAGTCTGGGCGTCGGCCATGCGCTCGTGTTGTTTAACGCCGGCGCCTATATCGCCATGCTGCCAAGGGTAGCGGGAGGGTTGGGGATTCCACTCAGTTACGCTACCTGGACACAGACCGATTATATGGTAGGTCTGGCGCTGGCCTTTCCGGTCGGCGGATGGCTTTCCAGACGCTTGGGTGAATACCGGCCTTTCGTCGCCGCATTCATGGTTTATGCACTGGCTTCATTGATCTGCGCGGTGTCTACCTCGCATTACGGCATTTTGGCCGGGCGGATTCTGCTCGGTTTTTCGGGCGGTCTGACGCTACCCTTGGGTCAGTCCCTGATCATGAAAGAATATCCCGATAAAAAGAAATCATTCGGCATAGGCGTTTGGAGTTTGTTTACCTTGACGCCGTTTACGCTAGGTCCGCCGCTTGGCGGCTGGATAGCAGACAATCTGGGCTGGCGCTGGCTTTTTTGGCTTAACATTCCGACAGCGCTGGCGGTCGGCGGTTTTGTCGGCGCCCTGCTGTACCATCGCGGCTACCGGCCAATATACCGGCGTTTCGACACCATCGGCTTCCTGCTGATGGCTATTGTTGCCGGCGGTGTTCAGACACTGCTCAATCAGGGCAATGATCTGGACTGGTTCAACTCGGGTTATCTGAGCGGCTTGGCTCTGATGATCGTCATCGTATCGGTTTATTTCGTGATTTGGGAATTGAGCTTGTGCCATCCGTTTGTCGATTTACGGCTGTTTGCCCATCGCAACTTTGCTATCTGCATGGTGATTATATTTCTGGGTTTCTTTTGTTTTCAGGGCTTGCTGTCGCTGTTGATCGTGCAGTTGCAACTGTCTCTGGGTTATTCGTCCTTACTGGCTGGCCTGGTATTTTTACCGTTGGCGATTTTTTCCAAGCCGATGTCCAGCGTCTTTCACGAAGTCGTCAAATGTGTGGACGCCAGGCTGCTCGCATCGATCTGTTTGCTCGGCTTTGCGCTGACCTATTTTTGGCTAAGCTGTTTTGATGAGCAAAGTGCTTACGATCAACTGGTCTGGCCAAAATTACTCGAAGGTGTTTGCCTGGGCTGTTTTTTTGCGCCGCTGACCGCTCTGCTGACGCATGGCTTGACACCGGTGCGGCAGTGGCGTGCGGTCGAGTTGGCCGGGCTGTTGCGCATCGCCGCCGGCGGCCTGGGCATCACCTTCCAGGGCGTCGTTCTTTATCGCCGTATACCGCTTCATCAAACCCGGATGGCCGAATCGATGACGCCTCTGGATCCGGGACTGGATCAGGCATTAAACACGCTGACCGGCGCCGGGTTTTCCGAGCCCGCCGCGTTGGTCAAGCTCGCCAGGCTGGCTTTTAGTGAATCTGTGATTATGAGTATGAACGACGCTTTTTTGATATCGGGCTATATTTTCGTTGGTCTGGCAATCCTGGTCTGGTTCGCCAAGCCGGCCAAACAACCGGCCGTAGTAACGCAGGATCGAGATCTGCACAGCAAGGAACTGGAAGAGTTGGTGGAGCAACTTTAACCATGTTAGCATTGATGTCCTGTCAATTGATCAGGCTTTGGCGGGCTGCGCCTGGGATTTTTCTGTTCACGGCGGCTACGCTGCTATCGGGTTGCGCGCTGTTTTCCGATGACGATACGCCGCGCGCTGAAATGATCGCTGTTCCGGAAATGACTCAAACCTTGTCCGAGACCAAAGTCTCTGGGAAAGTCTCTGATCAATGGCCGACGCTGGACTGGTGGAAAACCTTCGAGAATCCATCCTTGAACCGTCTGATCGAAACAACGCTGACTGCAAACCATGATCTCAAGGCGGCGGCAGCCCGGTTGCGCCAGGCCCAGGCCATGGTCGACGTTCGAGCCGCAGAACTGTATCCGACGGTCGACGCCAATGTCAGCTTCAGTGCTCAACGGTATTCCGCGAATAGCACGCAAGCCAGGTTCGCCGGCGAACATTTCCGCCAACTGCTGGTTAACCCGCTGGTATTGCGTTACCACCTGGACTTCTGGGGGCGCGACAAGGCCGCTCTTGCCGCGTCGGTCGGCGCTGCTCTGGCTGACGATGCCGAATTGGCCGATACCCGGCTGATGCTGGCTGCGGCGGTGGCGCGTGGATACTTCGACCTGCTGTCGGCGACGGAAAAACTGCGGCTGGCCGAGCAGATCGTCGCCGACCGGCGCAGTCTCCTGGACATCGCAACGGTTCGGTTAAAAACCGGACTCGTGGCAAACGCACCTATATTCCAGGCTCAGGTCGATCTGAACGCGGCCTTGCAAACGGAGGCAGAAGTTCGGGCCGAGATCAACCTGCTAAGGGATCTGTTAGCCACGCTCTCCGGCAACGGACCCGATTGGGGCCGTGATCTCAACGTTGATCGCGGAGCCCTTCCTGAACGCATACCGCTGCCTGGCGATTTGCCGTTGCGCCTGCTGTCCCGCCGTCCCGATGTCACGGCGGCCAGGTTGCGAGTGGAAGCGGCCGCCCAGGAAATCAAGGTGGCGGAAACTGCTTTTTATCCGGATGTCAATCTCATCGCTTTTACCGGCCTGCATAGCGTCAGTATTACCGATGTTCTGCTGCAAGGCTCAAGTCTGGCCTATGCAGTCGGACCATCGATCGATTTTCCTATTTTCGAAGGCGGACGGTTGCGCGCCAATTTATCTCATCAGGAAGCCGCTTATGATGCAGCGGTCGAAAGCTATAACGGCAGTCTGCTGCAGGCGGTGCAGGAAGTTGCCGATGCACTGGCAAAATGGGACGCCATTGACAAGACCTATAACACGCAGCGGCAAACGATTTCCGCTGTCGTCGAAAACCGGCAACTCGCTGTTTCGTTAAACCGGAGCGGCCTGAATGATAGCAGCGACGTAGTCAGCGCGCAGGTTGCCGAATACGAGCAGCGGTACCGGCTGGCGGCGCTTGAAAGCCAATATTTGACGTCCACCGTCAATCTTTTTACTGCTCTGGGCGGCGGATACGCTAATGCCAAAACGTCTTTAACCACCGATAATGTACAAAAAGATCCGTCCTAAAGAAATTATCCGCCAGCGTAACCGGAGGCTGAAATGGACCACCGCCATCTTCCTGATGATGGGCCTGGCTTATGCCTTTTATTGGTGGCGTTTTCATCGCGATTGGGCCAGTACGGACGATGCTTTCGTAACCGGACACCTGATTACCGTTAAGAGTCAGACCGCCGGCACGGTAATCGAGATCAACGCCGAAAACACGCAATATGTCAAACAGGGTGACGTGCTGGTCCGGCTTAACGGCGCCCGGGCCAAAATAGCCCTGGAGCAGGCGGAAGCCGATCTCGGTGAAACCGTGCGCGATCTGTTGGTAACCAAGGCTAAAGTTGGCACGTTAAAACAACGCATTGCCGCCCGGCAAGCGGCATTGGTAAAGGCGCGCCACGATCTGACGCGCTACACGGCGGCCGCCGGAGAGGGCGCCGTATCCGACCAGAAGGTGCAAAATACTCAGGATCAGATTCTGGAACTGGAAGCGGCGATCGGCGAAGCCAGGGCCGAATTGGCCGGCGTGCAGGCGCAGGTAGAAGGTATCGCCGTCAATAAACATCCCACCGTCGAGAAAGCCAAGAATCAGCTGCGCCGCGCCTTTCTCGACTATCACCGGCGCAACATCGTCGCGCCGCTGTCAGGCTATATCGCCAAACGCCGCGCTCATGTCGGCGACATTATCGGTGCGGATATGCCGTTGCTTACCGTGATACCACTGGACCAGTTGTGGATCGAAGCCAATTTCCGGGAAACCGAGATAGACCGTATCCGGCCGGGGCAGCCAGCGGAAATCAGAGTCGACGCCTACGGCAGCGAGATCGTCTATCATGGTGTAGTGGAAGGCATAAACCCCGGCACGGGCAGTATTTTCGCCCTGCTGCCGCCAGACAACGCCACCGGCAATTTTATTCATATTGTCGAGCGTGTGCCGGTGCGCATCGCACTGGACCCGAAGGAACTCAGAGACAATCCGCTGCGTCCCGGACTATCCACCCTGACCCGGATAAACATAAAGGCACCGGGCGCTTCGTTATTGGACTCAAGCGCACAGGCCCGGGGCAATGCCTATGAGACGGCGGTTTATGATCACGAACTGGATGGCGCCGAGGAGCATATCCGACAAATTGTTGCAGCCAATATGGGGTCATTCAAGGACGAATAATGTTAACGGCTGTTTTTGACTATACTTTTTGCATGCCGAGAATCAGCTTTCTCTATAAAACCGCTATCGTATTAACACCCAACAGGTAGGCCATGAAAATTGCTAACAGACTTTTAGTAAAAAACTGTATTGACGAAATTGCAGGGGGCAAGGAAGAGCTTTCCCGCCTGTTTTACCGCGAGTTATTTCATCTCGATATCAATTTTAAAAAAGTCTTTCCGGGCAACATCGTTTTTCTCAACCGTAAGTTTTTCAATATGCTGGCTGCATTACAGAATGTGAAGTATCTTGAGAACATTGCCGAATCGGTTGTGAAATTAGGCGAACGGCACCTGATCAAATATGGCGCCCAAATCGAGTTTTTCGATACTGTAAAACAGGCCCTGCTGTCAGCGCTTGGGCATTATCTTGGCGACCGGTTCACGCCGGATTTGAAAGCGGCATGGAACGAAGTGTTCGATGATGTCGCCGTCATCATGAAACAGGCCATGGCTAAAATCGACCGTCGCCAGGAGCCCAGGGCTACCTATGACGATAGTTCTTACGACCCCAACCTTTTGCAGGAAATCGGCGGAGAAGAAGCCGTTTACCGTGTCCATCAGCGTTTTTACGATGTCATGTTCGAACATCCCTGGCTCGGCCAGTTTTTTTTCGGGAAGTCAAAACCTGTGTTGATTACCAAACAAACCCAGTTCATGGTGGCGGCATTCAATGGGCCTAACCAGTATACCGGCGATACCCCTGCTTTTATCCATATGCATATGTTTATCACCGATGAAATGGCGGATCTGCGCGAGCAAATATTGAAACAAGCGATACTGGACGAGGGATTATCCTCTTCCATCGCGGACCGCTGGCTCAAGGTCGACGAATCCTTTCGCCCGGGCATCGTCAAAAAATCGATTGACGAATGCGTTCTAAAATGCGTCGGCCAGTTTCCGGTGACTGCCAGGAAGCCTGATTTTATGCAGTCCTGAATACCAATTACAAAAGCCATCGACTGGATATGTTGACTTTTATCTGTAAGGTATAGTGGGACTAAACAGTTAGGCACTGTAACAAAATAACTATGCCAAGTAAGATTTACGGTGAGATCGTATA
>CAZMRW010000028.1:0-42099 GCA_964568805.1 uncultured Methylococcaceae bacterium
AGGGAAGAAGTGAGAAAATATGGGCATCCAAAAAAGCTTAAGTAAGTGCCATTCGACCCTGACTCCGTTTTTCCTTGGGCGTAACAAAATATAAGCAATATTTTTGTGGATTGCCGGAATGAATGCAAAGGAGCAGTGTCTCCCTCTACTGGAAAGGTATTTTTAAGCCAAGCCGCCAACGGACTCTTTCACCATTGCAATTCCAAAGTTGTAAGCCGATTTCTCGAATTGCTCACCAGGGCAGGGACGAGCCGTCATATTTCAAAAATCTGCCGCTTTGGGCAAGAGTAAACCGCTCAATCACCTCACGCATGCCGGAGACGCTTTGCGCCGCATCAATCAGCGCATTCTGTCCGCCCATGTCGGTTATGACCCAGCCCGGATGAAAGATAAGGACGCCGACCCCCAATTCTTCCAGATCGATTGCAAGGCTTTTCATCGCTGCGTTTAGCGCCGCTTTGCTGGTACGGTAAAGGATGCTGCCGCCGCTGCCGTTATCAGCGATACTGCCCATTTGGCTCGAGATCGATACCAGCAGTTTTTTATCGCTGCGTTTCAGGTTCGCTAATAACGCTTCGGCCATTTTTACCGGCGCTTGCGTATTGACCGTTAAGGTATGGGTCCAGGCTTCATAATCCAGATGCCCGAAACTTCGCCCGGTACTATCGCCGTATATACCGGCGTTGTTAATCAACACATCGATATCGATTTCCCGCAATTCCCCTGTCAGCTTGTCGATTTGCGCAAAATCAGAGACATCCAGCGGAAACACGCGTGTCTGGGGAAGGTCGGCCAATTCGACTGCTTCCTCCGGGTTTCTGCAACAGGCCAACACCCGCCAGCCGTCCGCCGCATATTGTTTGCAAAACTCCAATCCCAAACCCCGGTTTGCGCCGGTTACCAATACTGTAGCCATTTTCTTTACTCGCTTAATAGTGTTTCGGGGAAAAAGCCAATGATGTCTTTTACCTTAATATGGCCGGCGCTGTAAAGTGTCTACCGTGAAATCGCAAAAATTGGATTAGTGCTGATTCTTTGTCTGTCTTCGCGGCACGAACAATTTGCATACTGCAAAGGCATGATTAAACGAGTCTTAACAGGCCAATAAAAAGGAGTCAGCAGTCTATCGATAATGAAAATAACCATCGTCCAGGAGGCCGTTCGGAAATGCTGCCGCAGGTTCCGTCAGAAAACCGTTTATCATGGAAAATGATGATTAATAAATAGACAAACGCAGCCTTTGATCGCTTCGGCTTGTCATTGACATGTTTCAGGTCCGCGCGTAAGGTTTTGCGGAAACCAATGCTATGATTCATTCGAGGTTGATCACGTATATGTTGCTTAGAAAAATGGGTGCAGGCATTGTTCGAGCGATACAGGCACTCGTTAGTACAGGCAGTTATGCGTCTGGACTTAAGGCTGAAAATCCATTGATATACAGGCATGACCAATCAAAAACTCATCAATATTCTGCGAGTTTTATGTATCGAACTGCGCTGACCGCCGTGTTGGCCACAGCGATTACGGCATGTGCGCCGATGAAAAACATTATCTGCAAGGGCGGTGAGCAGTTGGCCATTCAGGAATCGTTGTATTTCGGCACCGCCAAACCGAACGGAGTCGTCTTGCCGGAAGAATGGGCCGACTTCTTGAAAGGTATTGTCACTCCCCGTTTTCCGCAAGGCTTAAGCGTATCGCAAGCATTTGGGCAGTGGCGTTCTGCGGACGGTTCTATCGTTCGGGAGTCATCGCATGTGCTCATCCTGATTCATCCCGATGACAAGTTCAACGAACAGGCGGTGTTGGAGATCATCAGTTATTACAAGTCAAGGTTTCAGCAGGAGGCGGTGCTTCGGGTGCGGTCTCATGCCTGTGTGTCTTTTTAGCCGCCTTTGCTTCACTATTTGCAAAGAGTAGCCAGATTTTGCAATCAAACACTAATGAACCTTTTATTCAGGTATCCGGCTTTTTGACCTTGCACCCTATTTAAACTTTCCAGTATCCCGGTTGTCTCCAGGTTTAATTGAAACTAAATGCGGGAGTTGCAATTATGGAGTGGCTGGTGATTTTAAAAACATCTTTTTTCGTGTTTTGGCCTTTTCTAATCATTGGATTCATTATTTTGAGTAAAAAAATTCGTAAGAATAAAGCTGCCGGAAGAAGCTTGTGGTTTCATTGAAAAATAAGCTTTATGGGATGCTTTCAAGAGATGATAGTGGATAAAACGAGTTAGACGCTTATTTTCCCGCCCTCCGTCGATCCCTCTTTGCAATCCGTTCCACGCGGCAGAAATTTAATAAACGCATCTGTTTAATTCTGCGCCTCTATTCCGCCCAGTTTTTTGCTCTTGCCACGGCTTTCAACCAGTTTTGCGTCAATGATTCAACATTTTTGGGTTGCATCGTGCGCTGAAACGAGCGACCAATCAGCCATTTGTTTTTGAGCTCGTCGATCGTCCAGGTACCGGCCGCTACGCCGGCAAGGTAAGCGGCGCCCAGTGCGGTGGTTTCAAGGTTGGTGGGACGAATCACTTCGATACCGGACAGATCGGCCTGGAACTGCACCAGCAGATTATTAACCACGGCGCCGCCGTCGATTCTCAGTTGTGAAACAGGGTAGCCGCTGTCGTCTTCGAGTGTCTTTAACAAATCGTTAACCTGGAAGCAGATGCTTTCCAGCGCCGCCCGGACGAGATGGGCGTTGGTCGTGCCCCTGGTGATGCCAAAAATCGTTCCTCGAGCGTCAGGGTCCCAATGCGGCGCTCCCAGCCCGGTGAGCGCCGGTACGAAAAAAATGCCGCCATTATCGGCAACGGAGGCGGCCAGCGTTTCGCAGTCCGCGGTGTGTTCGAATAATTTTAAACCGTCCCGTAGCCATTGAATCACGGCGCCCCCGGTAAACACGCTGCCTTCAAGGGCATAAACGACTTCATTGCCGATTTGCCAGGCTACCGTAGTCAACAAGCGATGTTTCGAAGCGATTCTTTTCGATCCGGTATTCATCATCAAAAATGAGCCGGTTCCATAGGTGCATTTGGCCATGCCGGCATCGATGCACATCTGGCCGAAAAGAGCCGCCTGTTGATCGCCGGCGATGGCGGCAATCGGAATACCCGTTCCCACGCCCGGATTGCGGGTGACGCCATAGATTTCACAGGAACTTTTGACGGCAGGCAGCATGGCCGCAGGTATGTTGAATAAGGTCAGCAGTTCATCGTCCCATTGCATGGTTTCGATGTTAAAAAGCAGGGTGCGGGCGGCATTGGAAACGTCGGTGATATGCAATTCGCCGTCAGTCATTTTCCAGATCAGCCAAGAGTCGATCGTTCCGAAAGCCAATTCTCCCCGTTGTGCTTTGCCGCGGGCGCCATCGACATGATCCAGAATCCAGCGAATTTTAGTCGCTGAAAAATAAGCATCGGCAAGCAGCCCTGTTTTGGCATTAATCATCGGTTCCAGTCCGGCTTCCTTAAGCCGATTGCATTCGTCGGCAGTACGCCGGTCCTGCCAGACAATGGCGTTATAAATCGGTTTGCCGGTAAATCGATCCCAGACGACGGCCGTTTCTCTCTGGTTGGTGACGCCGATTCCGGCGATATCGGACGGCTGCAGCTGCAGTTGCGACATGGCCTGTTTAAATACATCGAGTTGGCTGCGCCATATTGCTTCGGCATCGTGTTCGACCCAGCCCGGTTCTGGAAACAATTGCTCAAATTCCTGTTGAGCCATGGCGATTGGTCTAGCCTGGCGGTCATATATAATACAGCGCGAACTGCTCGTGCCTTGATCTATTGCCACTATATAGTCCATAGCGATACTCATATGGGTAATGGTTTAAGCACAAATTAATTGATACGGCCCGATCATGTTAAACATCGTTCATGTCGAGCCAGTGAAAGTTTTTTGGCCTTTCGAGTTATAATGCACGGCACGATTTTAACAGGACTTTAGCCGAATAACGCATAATGGCTTTTACAAGCTGTTCGAATCGCATCCAGGGCCGATGAAAACCGCATGGTTCGGGTTGAATTTAGTCGATGGCTTCTTAACAGGCAAGAAATAGGTTGCCAAATATTTAAAAATCATTATAATGGCTCAAATCAATCGCGGGGTGGAGCAGCTTGGTAGCTCGTCGGGCTCATAACCCGAAGGTCGTAGGTTCAAATCCTGCCCCCGCTACCAAACAAGGAAGCCCCATTTTGGGGTTTTTTATTTTCTGGGCTCCGAGTTGTGTGGAGTCCATATATTTTATTGTTAATGGAAGAGCCTTAGGCTCTTTTTTTTTGTGCGTTTGAAAGTGAGGAAATAATGAAACAGGCTCCTGAGCATTTGGTCGATTTGATTGAGCCAATTGTTGAAGGTTTAGGTTATGAATGTGTCGGTATTGAATATCATCCGCACCCTAGACATGGTCTGTTGCGAGTTTATATTGATAGTGAAAACGGTATTCTGGTTGACGACTGTTCCAAGGTCAGCCATCAAATCAGCGGCGTTTTGGATGTTGAGGATCCGATTCAGGGCAACTATCAGTTGGAAATTTCTTCGCCAGGCGCGGACAGACCTTTCTTTAAATTAAAACAGTTTGAACAATTTACCGGCAGTAAAGTAGTGGTTAATCTTTTTAAAGCGATAGACGGAAGAAAGAAAATTACCGGCCTGATAGACAGGGTTGAAGACGACTTGATCATGCTTCAGGAAGATGGTCAGACTTTTAAGGTTCCATTTGACGTCATAAGCAAAGCACGACTGGTGCCCGAGTATTTATTTGAAAAAGGAGAGCACAATGGCAAATAAAGAAATTTTATTAGTAGTCGATGTTTTTTCGAACGAAAAGGAAATTGAAAAGGAAGTAGTCTTTCAGGCGATCGAATCGGCGCTGGAAACGGCTACCGTAAAACGTCATGCAAACCAGGTTAAAGTGCGCGTGGCTATTGACCGTAAAACCGGCGATTACGTCACTTACAGGGTTTGGGATGTCGTGGCCCCCAATGATCAAATCAATGGCGACGTCGAGTTTCCTGAATCGCAAGTCCTGTTGGAAGTGGCCAGACTGGATAATCCGGATATTAAGGTCGGCGATACCATCGAGGAAGAAATCGAGTCCGTTGAATTTGGGCGGATTGCTGCGCAGACCGCGAAACAGGTCATTATTCACAAAGTACGGGAAGCCGAACGAAAAATCATTGTCGATGCGTATAAAAATCGCGTCGGCGAGTTGATTACCGGCATCGTCAAGCGTATCGAAAAGGGCAGTGTCTATATCGATCTGGGCGGACATGTGGAAGCCTTTATCTCACGGGAAGACATGATTCCACGAGAAGCCATACGTGTCGGCGACCGGATCAGGGGATACCTCAAGGATGTGCGTTCAGAACCCCGAGGCCCGCAGTTATTTGTCAGCCGGACTGCGCCGGAATTGTTGATCGCCCTGTTTCGTCTGGAAGTTCCTGAAGTCGGCGAAGGCTTGATATCGGTGATGGGCGCTGCGCGTGATCCGGGATCCAGAGCCAAGGTTGCGGTAAAAAGCAATGACCCGCGACTGGATCCGGTGGGCGCTTGCGTCGGCATGAGAGGGTCGAGGGTGCAATCGGTTTCCAATGAGTTGGCCGGAGAACGCATCGATATCATTCTGTGGAATCCGAGTGAGGCCCAATATGTGATCAATGCCATGTCGCCTGCTGAAATACAGTCCATTGTCGTCGATGAAGACAAGCACAGCATGGATCTGGCGGTAAGCTCCGACAATTTATCCCAGGCGATAGGCCGGGGCGGGCAAAATGTGCGACTGGCGACCCAGTTGACCGGTTGGGAGCTCAATGTGATCGACGCGTCTAAAGCCGAGGAAAACAGTGAAGCCGAGGCCAACAAGATAAAACGGCTGTTTGTAGAGCAACTGGATGTCGATGAGGATATCGCGTTGATCCTGGTCGAAGAAGGTTTCAATACAGTAGAGGAAATCGCCTATGTCCCTGTCAGTGAGATGCTGGAGATAGAAGGCTTTGATGAAGACCTGGTCAACGAGTTGAGAAGCCGCGCTAAAGATGCCTTGCTGATCAGCGCCATTGCCGCGGAAGAAAAAATAGAAACGACCGAACCGGCACAAGACTTGCTGGAAATGGAAGGCATGAACCGGGAACTGGCTTTTGAAATGGCCAGCCGGGGTATTATTACCATGGATGATTTGGCGGAACAATCGGTCGATGAATTGCTGAATTTGCCAGGTATGAGTGAACAACGAGCGGCAGAATTGATAATGAAGGCACGTGAGCCTTGGTTTGCCGAGCAAAATGGCGCATAAGTAAGGAGGAGCACATGAGCGATAAGACAATAAGACAATTGGCTGAGGTAGTGAAAATACCTTTGGAAAAGTTATTGGAACAACTAAAAGAAGCCGGTTTATCCGCCCGCACCCCTGATGACGTCATTAACGATGATGAGAAAATGCAGCTTTTGGCGCATTTGCGAAAACGCCACGGTAAGGATGAAGGTGAAAGCAAAACGTCGCCAAGACGGGTAACCCTGGAGCGCAGAAAGGTCATCGAAATCAAGCAAGCCAGCGTGCCCGGCAGCTCGACCAAGACGATCAGCGTGGAAGTTCGTAAAAAGAAAACCTATGTCAAGCGCAGTGAAGTCGGCGAAGCCGATGAACAAAAGGAAATACCGCAGCCGGTTCAGGTTGCGGCACAGCTTCCGGTAACCGAGCCGATGGAAGCGGCGGCGGTAATGCCTGAAGCAGTTGCGCCTGTTAAAGAACCCGTTCAGCCGGCTGAAACCGTTGCAGTAGAAAAACCGACGGAAGCGGAACCGGAAATCGCCGCGCCTGTTGAAGTTGAACTCGAAATTGTCGAAGAGCCTGAAAAGAAATTTGAATCCTTGAAAATCAAGGAAGAAAAGAAAAATAAACAGGAAAAGGCAGCGAAGACAAAAGAATCGGAAGAAGCCAAAAAGAAGCAGGCTGAAAAAGAGCGCAGGCTTGAGGAATCGATCAAGCGAAATGCCGAAAAGGTAAAGCAGCAGGCTTCATTCAAGCAGGAAACATTACACAGAAAAAAACAGGACGAAGGCTTGTTCTCGGAGGGTAAGGATGCGCCCAGAAGAGGCAAAAAGAAAACCAGGCAGACTCAGCGCATATCGGTGCAGCCGGAAGGCAAACATCAATTTGAGATGCCGTCGGCACCGATCATCAAAGAAGTTACCATCCCTGAATCCATCATCGTGTCCGACCTGGCTCAGAAGATGAGCGTAAAAGCGGCGCTGGTGATCAAACAACTGATGAAGTTGGGCATCATGGCCACAATCAATCAGGCTATCGACCAGGAAACGGCGGCTATTCTGGTTGAGGAAATGGGCCATAAAGCCATCATGCAGAGCGATGATGATCTTGAGAAGGAAATGCTGGCTGAAGCTCAGGTGGAAGATAATCGCGTTGCCTTGCCGCGCGCGCCGATTGTTACCATTATGGGTCATGTCGATCACGGTAAAACGTCATTGCTCGATTATATTCGTAAAACCCGGGTCGCTGCCGGAGAGGCCGGAGGCATTACTCAGCATATCGGCGCTTACCAGGTAAAAACCGATCATGGTGCCGTCACCTTTTTGGATACGCCGGGCCATGCCGCCTTCACCGCGATGCGGGCAAGAGGCGCCGATCTGACCGACGTCGTCATTGTTGTGGTAGCCGCCGATGACGGCGTCATGCCGCAAACCAAAGAGGCTGTGGAACACGCCAGAGCGGCCAATGTTCCGATCATTGTGGCGATGAACAAGATCGATAAACCGGATGCCAATCCTGATAAGGTGATGCAGGAGTTGTCGAACATCAACGTGCTTCCGGAAGAGTGGGGCGGCGATGTGCAGTTCCTGAAAATATCGGCGAAAACCGGTGAAGGCATCGATGACTTGATCGAAGCGCTGATTGTTCAAACCGAGATATTGGAGCTGAAGGCCCCTGTCGAGGGTGCCGCGTCCGGTATTGTCATCGAATCCAGGCTGGATAAAGGCCGCGGCGCCGTGGCGACGGTGCTGGTGCAGAAAGGAACCCTGGAAAGCGGGCAGATGGTACTGTGCGGTCATGAATACGGACGCGTCCGGGCCATGTTTAATGAAAACGGCAAGGCCATCAAGGAAGCCGGTCCCAGCGTTCCGGTCGAAATTCTTGGCTTGTCGGGCACGCCCAATGCCGGAGATGAATTTCTGGTGGTACAAAACGAACGGATTGCCAAAGATCTGGCCAAACACCGTGAAGATCGTAAAAAATCGACCCGCCATGCCGCACAACAGGCATCAAAACTGGATGAGGTGTTTTCAAGAATGTCTGCGGGCGAAATCGCCAGCCTCAATCTGGTGATCAAAACCGATGTGCAGGGCAGTCTGGAAGCGTTGCGAAGCTCATTGATCGACTTGTCCAATGATGAAGTCGAGGTTAAAGTAGTCTTTGGCGGCGTGGGTGGCATTAATGAAGGCGACGCTAATCTGGCTCTGGCTTCCGGCGCCATTCTGATGGGCTTTAACGTACGTGCCGATGCTACCGCCAGAAAGCTGATCGAAGAAAAAGGTATCGATCTGCATTATTACAGTGTCATTTACGATGCGATCGATGAAGTAAAGAAATCGATCAGCGGCATGCTCGCGCCTGAAATCAAGGAGCATATTGTTGGCCTTGCCGAGGTTCGTGACGTCTTCCGTTCGCCGAAATTCGGTGCGATTGCCGGTTGTATGGTCACCGAAGGCTATGTCAAGAGAAACCTGCCGATCCGCGTTTTGCGTGAAAATGTCGTCATTTATGAAGGGCAGCTCGAATCCTTGCGCCGTTTCAAAGAAGATGCGGCAGAAGTCAAAATGGGCATGGAGTGCGGCATCGGCGTGAAAAATTATAATGATGTCAAGGTTGGCGATCAGATCGAAGTATTTGAACGTACAGAAGTTAAACGAGTACTGTAAGGTTATATGGCAAAAGAATTTGGTCGTAGCGACCGTGTTTCATCGGAAATGCAGAAAGAGCTGTCTTTGATCCTGCTGCGTGACATCAAGGATTCCAGGCTGGGCTTTATCACCATCACTGAAGTTGCCGTGACCAAGGATCTGTCCGTAGCGAAAGTTTACGTTACCGTGCTGAATGTCGATGATCAGGGCAAGCGTAATAACGTCAAATGGCTCAATGAACTGGCTCCGGTCATACGGCATGAATTAGCCAAACGGATGCGGCTGCGTCATATTTCCGAATTGCGTTTTTTTTACGATGATTCTTTCGATACCGGCATGAGAGTAGCCGAATTACTGAGTCATCTGGATAAACCCGGCGAAAAATAGCCCGGCATGAGCAAACGCAAGTCAGGATGCAATGTCCACGGGATCTTGCTGCTGGATAAGCGGCTGGGGGTGTCTTCAAACAGGGCCTTGCAGGAAGTCAGGCGCTTGTTTAACGCCAACAAGGCGGGGCATACCGGCAGTCTGGATCCGTTGGCAACCGGTTTGTTGCCCTTATGTTTTGGTGAAGCAACCAAGGTATCCGGCATGATGCTCGATGATGACAAACGTTATCGTGTTGTTATCCAGCTCGGCGTTTTAACCGATACCGGCGACAGTGAAGGCGCTGTAATTGAAACAAAACCGGTACCCGAGATATTGCCAGAAGCATTACAAGTGTGCCTGACATCGTTTACCGGCGAGATCGACCAGGTGCCTCCGATGTTTTCCGCATTAAAATATAACGGCAAAAAGCTTTATGAATTGGCCAGGGCCGGACAAACCGTTGAACGTAAAGCCAGGCGCATCACCTTGTATGAATTAAAGCTGCTGGAGTTTTCCGGAGATCGGCTGACCCTGGAGGTATTCTGTTCCAAGGGAACGTATATCAGGTCGCTGGCGGAAGATATCGGTCAGTATTTTGGCTGCGGCGGCACGGTCATCGCATTGCGGCGGCTGCAATCCGGATCGTTTACCCTGGATAATGCCCATACCATCGAGCAATTAACGCAAATGGATGAGCAAAGCCTGCATCGTTGCCTAGTCGCTGTCGATCAACCGTTACAGGTCATTCCGGCTTTACAGCTGTCAGATCAACAGGCCACGCGCATCAAATATGGGCAGCCGCTCTACGGAGAACAAATACCCCAAGGCCAGGTTCGTTTATATCATTCCGACCTGTTTTTGGGCTTGGGAGAAATGCTAAGGGATGGTAAACTAATACCCCGAAAATTGTTCAATTTGAATGAAATTTAAGGCGAAAGGTAAAAGGCGCAAGGCAAAAGTAAATTCGCCTTTTACCATTCGTCTTTCGCCTGCTTCTACACCCTATCGTGGAAACAGGCATTTACCGGCCCTTTCTTGAAGGGCTTTTATTATTAATCTTAATAGGGATTAACCATGCCATTTACTGCAGAACAAAAAAAAGCGATCGTTGAAGCGTACCGTTTATCCGAAACCGATACCGGTTCGCCTGAAGTGCAAGTCGCTTTGCTGACAGCACATATTACTCATTTGACACCCCATTTTGCAGAACACAAAAAAGACAATCATTCGCGCCGCGGTCTGTTGCGGATGGTGAATCAACGGCGCAAGCTGCTGGACTATCTTAAAAATAAGGATGCCAGCCGCTATCGTTCCTTGATTGACCGTCTTGGTTTACGCAAATAAACACCTGTTTAAAAACGGCGCATTCTATGTGCCGTTTTTGTTTTGCAGTGTCATAGCTTGAAGAACCTTTAAACAATTTCTACGCAAAGGAACCTTATAGTGAATCCTATCAGGAAAGAATTTCAGTACGGCGATCAAAAGATTACGCTGGAAACCGGTGAAATAGCCCGTCAGGCTGACGGTGCTGTGATCATCGATGTCAACGGCACATCGCTACTGGTTACCGTCGTTGGAAAAAAAGAAGCCAGTGGTGGCGATTTTTTTCCACTGACTGTCAATTATCAGGAAAAAGCCTACGCCGCCGGTAAAATACCCGGTGGTTTTTTTAAAAGAGAAGGCCGTCCTACTGAACAGGAGACATTAATTTCCCGTTTGATAGACCGCCCCATCCGCCCTCTTTTTCCTGAGGGGTATTCGAACGAAGTTCAAATCATTGCCACGGTCATTTCGTTAAATCCGGATGTGGATACCGAAATTCCTGCTTTACTCGGCGCTTCGGCGGCCTTGGCGGTTTCCGGTCTACCTTTTAACGGTCCGATCGGCGCTGCCTGCGTCGGTTACAAAGACGGCCAATATTTGCTGAATCCATCGCCATCGGTTCAAAAGGAATCACAATTGCAACTGGTCGTTGCCGGGACTGCAAAAGCGGTATTGATGGTCGAGTCGGAAGCCGACTGTCTGTCTGAAGAGGTGATGCTGGGTGCGGTTCTGTTTGGCCATGAACAGATGCAGACGGCAATCAATGCGATCATTGATTTCGCTCAGGAAGCCGGCGCCGGCATCGTTGAGTGGATAGCCCCCGATGCGGATGCCGAATTGGTAAACTTGGTTAAGGCTGAAGTTGAAGAAGATATCAAGGAAGCTTATCAGATTGCGGAAAAACTGGTCAGACAGGAGCGGCTGAAAGGCATCAGAAATGCGGTTGTGGAGAAACTGGTGGCCAATGGCGACTATGCGGAAAGCAGCATTCGCGGCATCATCGAACATCTGGAATATACGATCGTGCGGCATGCCATTCTCAATGAAAGCAAACGTATCGATGGCCGCGATCTGGACTCTATTCGACCGATTACGATCAGAACCGGCGTCCTGCCCAGAACCCACGGCTCGGCCTTGTTTACCCGCGGCGAAACCCAGGCTTTGGTGGTCGCGACATTGGGCACCCAACGCGATGCCCAAATCATTGACGCGCTGGCAGGTGAGTATAAAGATCTGTTTATGCTGCATTACAACTTCCCTCCATACAGCGTCGGTGAAACCGGATTTGTCGGTTCGCCGAAGCGACGCGAGATCGGCCACGGCCGCCTGGCAAAACGCGGCGTCGCCGCGGTGCTGCCCAATATGGAAGAATTTCCCTATGTGATACGGGTTGTTTCCGAAATCACCGAGTCGAACGGTTCAAGTTCGATGGCGTCGGTGTGCGGCAGCAGCCTGGCGTTGATGGACGCAGGCGTACCTATCAAAACGCCGGTTGCCGGCATTGCGATGGGTCTGATCAAGGAAGGCGACAGTTTTGCGGTACTTTCCGACATCATGGGTGATGAAGATCATCTGGGCGATATGGATTTTAAAGTTGCCGGGTCCGCAGACGGGATAACCGCGCTGCAAATGGACATCAAGATAGAGGGCATCACCACTGAAATCATGAAAACGGCCCTGGAACAGGCAAAGAAAGGCCGCTTGCATATTTTGGGCGAAATGAATAAGGCGCTGTCCGCAGCTCGTGAACATATGTCCGATTTTGCGCCGCGTATCATTACCTTCAAGATCGACCCGAGCAAAATCCGGGAAGTCATCGGCAAAGGTGGCGCAACCATACGCGGCATTACCGAAATTACCGGTGCCAGCGTCGATTTGACCGATGACGGCGTCGTCAAAATTGCGTCGGTCGATAAAGCGGCCGGTGAAGAGGCTCGCCGCCTGATCGAGGAAATCACCGCTGAAGTAGAAGTCGGCAAGATTTACGAAGGTAAAGTCGTCAGATTGATGGACTTTGGCGCCTTTGTAACCATCCTGCCCGGCAAGGACGGCCTGGTCCATATTTCGCAAATTTCGGACGAACATGTCGATAAAGTCAGTGATCGGCTTGCCGAAGGCGATATGGTTAAAGTCAAGGTACTTGAAATCGATCGTCAGGGCAGAGTCAGACTCAGCATGAAGGAAGCCGAGAAAGAGTAATATCTTCAGCCGGCAGCAAGAAGGGCCGCAAGGCCCTTTTTTTCGTCTGTTACCGATGAAAGCAGGCAATCGATTTAGACCTGATTGAAAAAAAACAAAAAAAATATTTGAATATAGCGTACTATAGCGTTAGTAAGCATATTATTCGCAAGGATCGTTTGGCCCTAGGGCAAAAGATTGCGCCGTCAGTTGATACGGCGAGGCATAGGTAAAAGTACTCTTTGGTTTCGGTAAGCACGGTGCCAATGAATCCTCAGAAGGTGCCCTAGCGACGATTGATCGACAATCAGGCTTCGGTTTGTGAAGCGTCAATCAGCCATGCCGAAAAAATTCAAGGTATAAACCCTCGAAAAAGGTAACCAGGCCAGAAAACGTAGAATCGACAAGTCACTCTGCTTTCTCCTGTACCAAAGTTCGCGCTACACATATCCCGGGATACTAGGAAACTCATTGCATTATTTCCTGTTTTCTGCGGCTAATCAACCTGGGTAGCGCATTCGCGTTGTATGCCCGGATACATGGATTGATCCCTTACAACCCACTTCACATAGACATTAAGGACACCTTTTTGAAAAAATTATTTGTTGGAAACTTACCCAGCGACGCAACTGAAGCCAGCGTGTCGGCCTTATTCTCCGAGTTCGGCAGGGTTCATTCGATTGAACTGGTCACCGATCTTTTTAGCGGCAGATGCAAAGGTTTTGGCTTTATCGGCATGGAAGGCCATGAAGCCAGAGCCGCTATCGCAAAACTGGATGGCAATCTTTACAACGGCAAACCGCTAAAAGTCAATTTTGAAGATACGTCCGCTAAAAAGGGCAGACGCCGCTAGTTTTTTACTCCTTTTTATACTCAAGGGTACGATAAACGGAAATCCTCAGCCCTGTCGCAGTGTTGTGATGGATGGGTTACGGCGCCTGCGCATTTGGTTAAAATCCGTTTATCGGCCCTGTCGATAACGCCTGCGTTCCTTGGAATATGCTGCTCGAATTTAAAATCGGTTTTTTCTATGACCGCGATGCAAGCATCGCTGTCATGAAAGGTTTCCTATATAATTTAAATTCCCTGAGGTTGTTACACCCTGAGGAATTCAGCATGCAGATAATTCAGGCGTCCAGTTTTGCCCCGTAATTTACACCTTTGTAAAACGGGTACCAGGATTTAAATCCCTCACTATCGAGATCAACTATGTCATTTTCCTCCCTCGGCCTGTCCGAATCCCTGTTACGAGCCATAAGCGATTCGGGGTATACCACACCAACGCCGATACAATTACAGGCCATACCCTCAGTTTTGTCAGGCCGCGACCTGCTTGCCGCCGCTCAAACCGGCACCGGCAAAACTGCAGGGTTTACGCTGCCGATTCTGCAACGATTAGCAGCGGGCAAACATGACGGCGGCACTCGCCCCGTAAGAGCATTGATTTTAACGCCGACTCGCGAGCTGGCTGCACAAGTCGCCGAATCGGTGACGAAATACGGTTCCCATCTGAGTCCGCGGTTAAAATCGGATGTAGTGTTCGGAGGCGTAAAAATCAACCCGCAAATGATGCGCTTAAGAGGCGGGGTCGATATTCTGACGGCAACGCCGGGACGTTTACTGGATCTGGTCAGCCAAAACGCCGTAAAGCTAAACCAGGTAGAAATTCTGGTTTTGGATGAGGCGGACCGGATGCTGGATATGGGTTTCATCAGGGACATCAACAAAATTTTGGCGCTATTGCCCAAGAAACGGCAGAATCTGCTGTTTTCAGCTACCTTTTCCGCTGATATACGCAAACTGACCCACAACCTGCTGAGCAATCCGGTGCAAGTTGAAGTGGCTGTCGAAAATGCCGCCGCCGATACCATCGAACAGGTTGCTTATACCGTGAATAAAACCGCGAAAACGGCGTTATTGACGCATTTGATCAAAAGCAACGATTGGCGGCAAGTGCTGGTTTTTACCAGCACCAAACACGGCGCCAACCGGCTGACTGAAAAACTGAATTCCGCCCAGATCAAAGCCTCGGCGATACATGGCAATAAAAGCCAAGGCGCCAGAACCAGTGCATTGGCAGGTTTTAAGGCGGGTGAAATCAGAGTGCTTGTCGCTACCGATGTCGCTGCCCGCGGTATCGATATAGCCCGGTTGCCGCACGTGGTGAACTATGAGTTGCCTCGCTCATCAACCGACTATGTGCACCGTATCGGCCGCACCGGGCGGGCAGGACAAGGCGGGCAAGCCGTTTCCCTGGTTGCTCATGATGAATATAGCGCGTTACGTCAGGTTGAAAAACTGATCGGTATTAAAATTACGCGCGAACAAATCGCTGGATTTGAAGCGTCGGAAACCGTTCGCTAGATTTTGTCGAGCCAGGCCTTCACTTGCGCCACCACCCAGGGGCCATCATCCACGGTAAGATCATGTCCTGCCCAGGGATGAGTGCAGAGTTCCAGATCGAATTTTTTGTGTATTGCTTCCGAGCAGACCGGCGCCACCAGTTTGTCTTCCCGACTGTTAAGCAATAAAACCGGCTGGGATGGTTTCGAGTCGCCTGGGGCATAACCGGCAGCCGCCAGGGTCTGGCGGTAAGTGTTTTTGAGGCTAACGGGACGTTCTTTCTGGATGATTGCCCACTGGTCGGAGAGTTGCTGATGATGATCTCGCCGATTGCTGAGCAACTCTATGAGTACCGATTCCCGATCGTGCACCGTGCGTTTTAGTGATAATGACGCTAATTTACCGTAACTTTGCCAGCGCAAGCGGCGATAGCAAGGACTCAATTCGGCAAAACTGCAATTGATCAAGGCTGCACCGCAAACATCGTCCGGATAAGTTTTCATCCATTCCCAGGCGACCATCGCGCCGAGAGACAGTGCCAGAATCGTTGCCGGCTGTTGAAGGAAACCCTGAGCATAGGCCTCGGCACGCGCCTTGTCTGTAATCGCGCTGATCGTATCGGGACTGGCGTCGCGATAATGCCGGCCGGTTCCGGGTAAATCCAGAGCCGTTATTGTGGCAGTTGGAAATGCCGTTTGCAGCAACGGCACGAAGTCTCCCCAGTGCGCCGACTCTCGTGTCAGGCCCCTAAGCAAAATCCAGTTTTGTCCAAGTTGCTTACTCATACCATAATCGAATCGCCTGTTGTTCATTGCGGGTTTTCTGTTGCGGTGTCAGCCGCGCCCACTGTTCAGGGTATAAAAGACACCGATGTAAAAAATCAAATAACATGAAATGACGGCGAAAAATCCGCTGCTGGCGGTGGGGCAGCAGCGGATGAAACAGGCCGTGCCGCGAAAACAGATGCAGCGGACTCTTGCGCAGCCAGAGCCAGGATCCCATTTCCAGTGTCAATGGCAGGAATAAACGCCCGGTCGGAAATCGCTGCATGAAATTATCGAACAGATAGTCCCATAAGTCACCATTAATTACATACTCTATGCTGGTCGGTTCTATCTTATAAATATGGTGCCGATAGCAGCGGTCAAACAGTTCCTTTAAGGCCAGCATTTCGGCGATACAGGCGAAGGGCGATTGACGGGATGCGTAGGGAAACCACAAACGATCACGGATACCAAATCCTGAGTGCAGATCCAGGGCAATAGACAAGGGCGATTTGAAGAGCTGCTGGTCGGCAATGCGGCATAAGGCCAGCGCTTCTTTTTCCATGGCTGATTCACTGCCGCGATACCAGGGGAGGCGGGGCGTAAGCCGATGCCCGCTGTATAGTCGGGTTGCGCCCTCGCTTTCGACCGGCGAGTTGCGCATCAGGTCGACGCCGTTGCCATTGCTGCGCGTACCCAGATAAACACCGACCGGATTGACAATGGGGACAAAGACCAATCGCGATTTTTCAAGCCGGGTCAGAAATTCCTCATCCCAGTCCAGTAATTGACTGAGGGTTAGCATATAAGACAGGATGACTTCTGACCCGATCTTTTCCAGTCCATGCACACCGCCAAAAAACGCCAATACCGGCACATCAGGGCGATCCGAACCAAGAGTAATGCAATGAATGGGGAATTCCAACTCTTGGTATTGAACCTGCTCTATGACCTCGGTCCGGGCCCGGTCTCCGAATAGCTCAATAATCCGCCCAAGCTGTTCGAGCTCGGGAAATTTAAATCCGGTCATAGTATCGGTTGATAATGTCGCTGACAGGGCAAGCGGTTATTTGCAGCGCAACCGGGCACATGCGTTCTGGTTTATCTGCCGGTTACGCTTTTGTGCCTGAATCAACGGCTCGATACACTTGATGAGAAGCCATTTCCGGATCTGATGTACACAGGCGCCAATCCGATTCAGTCGAGACGGTTTCATTGGTCAGCGCCGTCACTATCAGCCGTCTTGTTTCATGGCTGACAGTCTGACGATCTTTACCCGAGGTATCGATAACGGGAAGAAAGCAAAGACTTGCCTCGATCTTCTCCAGCATCAGCATTTTTATCAAATGTTTAACAAAGGTGTCGTCGCCTACGAAAGGCGCATGCTCTTTTGATGCCCCGTGATATTGTATGGCCACCGGTTGAATTGCTGAGTGTGTTGATAAGGCGGGCTGAAACAGGGACGCATGAAAATTCAGCACCTGATCTCCCTTCGTGGTGGTGCCTTCAGGAAAGGCAATGATAGTCCCGTTTTGTTTTAATAGGCTGATCATCTTGTCGGCAGTGCCCAGGATGTTTTTTTTATCGCCGCGGCGGATGAAAATAGTTCCGGCCTGTCTGGACAGGAAACCGATCACAGGCCAATGCAGTATATCGCTTTTGGCTACAAAACAGGCGGGTTTATACTGACCGATGACAATGATATCCAGCCAGGAAATGTGATTGCTGGCCAGCATGGCCGTCTGCTCGGAAACCCTGCCATTTTTAACAATAGTCAGATTAATCAGGAGGCCGAACGTTTTCAGCCACAGCAGTTTAATACGGTCACGTTGGATTCTCGCAGCGCTGGGCGAAAACAGGCAAGCGATTGCCGGAAAAAGCCCGGCGGCAATGATAATTCCGAAGTAAAACAGCAGGAATATCAAAAAAAGTTTATAGAGCAGACGCAGTTTCAATTTCATTGCCAGCCTGATAGCCTCTCATATAATGTTTGCTGTAGCGTTCCTGAAGCTGGTCTAGCGGCAGTAACACGAACAAATCCATGCAGTTGAAGTCTTTATCCCAGTAGGGTTCGCCGCAGACCAGGGCTCCGAAGCGCAAATAGGCTTTCAGCAACGGTGGGATGCCCGATTCATCGCGTTGGCATCTTAGGGCTTCGGGGACTGGTATGCTGGGTTTGACCTGAAACGTTGCTGGTGCGATATTTTTAGCATCGATATTCCGGTAAACCGCATCCACGGCATAACCGCTGGGTCCGGGCGTAATGCTGGCGCAGCCAAGCAAATAGTTAAACCGGCCCTGTAAAGCATATTGAACGAGGGCAGACCAGAGCGTTGTCAATACCGAACTGCCCCGGTAAGCGGGATCGACGCAAGTGCGGCCTATTTCGAGAAAACGTCCTTGCAATGCGAGGACTTGATCAAGTTCGAATTCATCCTGGGAATAAAATCGCCCTAGCCTTAGTGCCTGATCCTGATTGAGCAAACGCGTATAGCCGACAATTTTGTTATTGACGTTGTCATAAACAATCAAATGATCGCAATAGTCATCCACGTCATCATAATCCAGCCCTTCCGATTCGGTTTTGAGTTTGGCCCCCATTTCCTGGGCAAAAACTCGAAAACGCAATGCCTGGGCTTCCTTGATCCGGGCGTCCGAGACGGCAAGAAAGCAGGACAATTTTTTTAAAGGCTGTTTTGATGTGTCTGCGTCTAATGTTTTCATCGGTAGTCCTATTACGAAAAGATAGGGATACCTTAAGCAAACAAGGTGTCAGTTTTGTGTCGATTTCATTAACGCTAAATGACACTACCGTGACTATTTGATGACAGACAATACGAGTAAACAGGAATTGAGGACGTTAAAGCGGGCAGGGACTGTCATGTCCCTGGGGGGGTAAATCAAATTATGTCATCAATGGCCGGCTGAATGTTTTTGATAGACCAAGGTTTTTGTAAACCGTTACCGATAAATTGTCCGGCTAAACCCTTTATCGATAAAAGCTTATTAAAGATGACTGCATTAATTTAGATAGCCTTAATAACCCCCATGATGAACGGATTGTTGATGGTCTTTGTCGCGGTTTTTTCTTTGACGCCCTGGTTGATCGTGATCTGCCTGACGGAGGCGTTGATCAGGGTTTGCATGAAAGCGCTCATGATCCCTTACCGGCTTTTTAGCTGCCCATTCGTTTTGGCGAGACCCGCGGTTGTAGTCCCGTTTATCATCAGGCCTTTGTTGCTGCCCGTAATTTTGTGGGTTTGGATGGGACCACACATGTTGACGGTCATGTTGTCTTTGCGGGTAATTGTTAGGTAACTTGCGCCAATGATCAGCGTCTTGATGATGTGGGCGGTCAAGGTAGCGCGTTGCAGGTTCTTTATATGCCCATTGTTGGTTCTTCCCGTCGGGATGATGATGGCGACCCTTCGAAGGATTCGCTTTCAGGCGGCCGTAATTCCATGAACGATTTGTATCATAGCCGCCATCATCATGATCATGGCCATACTGACCATAGACGGGATAAGCATAATTATCGTAACGATACGGATAACCGCCGTTATAAGCCCCCGGTGAGGCGACATAGCCGCTGCTATAGCTAGTATAGGCACCGCCAGCAGGATAATAAGCCTGATGCGGGTAATGGGTGCAGGCGGTCAGAAACAACAGTATACTGCCATAAAGTACCCTTTGGATTAACGAGTTCATGTTTCTTCCTTTTCGATTATTTAATGTTTAAATACAGGATAGATGGCGGATGCTGAATGTTGAATGAATCCGGGATAATATTTTTATTTCATACGTTTGTAGCACTGAGTTGTGCAATATTAATTAAACCGTTAGGAAAACAATGAAACACCAAGTAATCGATGCAGTGATTTCCCCCGAAGGCCGTCTGGACGTGCTATCCAAAGCTGAAGTTGTCAAACTCCTTGATACCAGTCAGGGCGGCTTGTACCGTATATTCAGAAATTGTTCGCTGGCCGTGATTAATTGCGGCAGTTGGATGGACGACGGCAAGGAACTGCTGGAACGTTATTCGTCCTTTTCAATTCGCGTTGTCCAGGAGCAGCGCGGCATCAAGCTGGAGGTTAAAAACGCTCCCGCCCATGCCTTTGTCGACGGCAAAATGATCAAGGGCATCAGGGAGCATTTGTTTGCAGTTTTACGCGATATTATCTACGTCAGCGACGAAATTTACGATAATCCCAAATTCGATCTCGACTCTTCCTATGGTATTAGCAATGCCGTATTTCACATATTGCGCAATGCGAATATTCTTCGACCGATGACTAATCCGAATTTGGTCGTGTGCTGGGGCGGCCATTCGATCAGCCGCAAGGAATACGATTATACCAAGCTGGTCGGCCATGAAATGGGGTTGCGCGGCCTGGATATTTGCACCGGTTGCGGACCCGGGGCGATGAAAGGGCCAATGAAAGGCGCCGCGATAGGACACGCCAAACAGCGTTTAAAGCATGGCCAGTATTTGGGCATTACCGAGCCCGGTATTATCGCCGCCGAATCTCCCAATCCGATTGTCAATGATCTGGTTATTATGCCGGATATTGAAAAACGGCTGGAGGCATTTGTCCGCACCGGGCATGGCATTGTCGTGTTTCCTGGAGGTGCCGGCACCGCCGAGGAAATTCTATATATCTTGGGCATATTGCTGCATCCGGATAATGCCGAAATGCCTTTCCCGCTGATTTTTACCGGACCGGACAGTGCCAAGGACTATTTCGACGGCATCGATAAGTTCATTGGAGATACTTTGGGCCATCACGCCCAGCGACGCTACAAGATTATTATCGATGATCCGGCCAGAGTCTCGACAGAAATGTTTGCCGGCATCCAACAGGTACGACAATTTCGGAAAGAAACGGGAGACGCTTATTATTTTAACTGGTTGTTGAAGATTGACCGGGCATTTCAAAAGCCCTTCGTGCCAACTCATGAGAACATGCGGAATCTGGCCTTGCACAAAAACCAGGACGCACATTTACTGGCCGCTAACCTGCGCTGTGCATTCTCGGGTATTGTTGCAGGTAATGTCAAAGATGACGGCATACGGGCGATCGAACAGCTCGGTCATTTTGATATACGCGGCGACGCCGGCATCATGCAACTGATGGATACGTTATTAACGTCTTTTGTCGCTCAGCACCGCATGAAACTGCCGGGAAAAAAATATGTACCCTGCTATCGTATTATTCAATAGGATGACTGGGCGCAAGACGACAAATTTGGTTTTTAAGCGTTAACCTTTTATGAAAGTTGTATTGACTGAAAAGCCTTCGGTTGCTCGCGATTTAGCAAACTGCCTGGCCGCTCGTAAACGCCATGACGGCTTTTTTGATGGCAATGGTTATCTAATCACTTGGGCGTTCGGTCATTTGGTCGAACTTATGGAACCGGATGAATACCATAAAGCGTGGAAACGCTGGTCACTGGCGGATTTGCCGATTATCCCCAAGTCTTTCGGCCTCAAAGCCAGAAACGATGCTTCCGCGAAAAGGCAATTGGCTATTATCAAGCAGTTGTTCCAGCAGAGCGATGAAATTATTTGCGCAACCGATGCGGGTAGAGAAGGGGAGCTAATTTTTCGGTACATTCTGTCCTGGACGGAGTGTTTGCATAAACCCATCAAGCGCTTGTGGATAAGCTCATTGACCGATGAAGCGATACGCGATGGTTTTCAACGCTTACAGAATGCCGACGCCTACCAGGGCCTTTATCGGGCGGCAAAATGCCGGAGCGAAGCGGACTGGCTGGTCGGTTTGAATGCCACCCGTCTCTATACCCTCAAATTTGGCCAGGGTTCAAGCCTTTGGACTTTAGGGCGTGTACAAACACCTGTTCTCGCTCTCGTCGTACAGAGGGATTTGGACATCGCCAATTTTAGTCCGAAAGATTTTTGGGAGTTACAGACCGTCTACCGGAAAATCCGTTTCCAGTATGCCGGTGGCCGTTTCGAACAGCGGAACGATGCTGAAGCCTTGTTAAACCGGATTAAAGATCATGATTTTCAGATTACCGCCGTCAATGGGAAACAGGAGCGGGTGTTGCCGCCGCTCCTCTATGATTTGACCGATTTACAGAAGGACATGAGTATCCGTTACGGATTCACTGCCGAAAAAACATTAAATTCTGCCCAGGCACTATACGAAAAAAAACATATCACCTATCCCCGTACGGACAGCCGTTGTTTAAGTAACGATATGAAGCCGGGAATGAAACCCTTATTGGCGCAATTAAGCAAACGCTTCGAGCACCAGATTGCAGCGCTTGATCTTGACGATTTGCCTATGACACCTCGTCTGTTTAACGATGATAAAGTGACCGACCATCATGCCATTATTCCAACCATGTCGTTGCCTGGGTCGTTAAACGAAGATGACGCCAGGGTCTATGAAGCCGTCGCGCAGCGATTTATCGCGTCATTTTATCCCCCCTGCATTAAAGAGATCACCGCTGTCCACGGCAAAATCGATCAAATCGAATTTAAAACGACAGGCACGGTGATCATCGATCCGGGCTGGCAGGCGTTATACAAAAACCAGCAGGATTTTCAGGATGACAAAGACCAAAACAGCTTGCCCAGGTTTGAACAGGGTGAGTCCGGCCCGCATCATCCAGCCATTAATCAGGGCAAAACAGCACCGCCCAAGTTTTTTACCGAAGCCAGTTTATTAAGCATGATGGAGTCGGCAGGCAAAACTTGCGACGATGAAATACTTAGGGAAGCGCTGAAAGAAAAGGGCCTGGGAACGCCTGCGACCAGGGCGTCGATTATCGAGATTCTGATCAAGCGAAATTATATAAAGCGTCAAAAAAAATTGCTGCTCAGTACTGAATCAGGCCGCCATCTGATTTCGCTGATTGCCGATGATCGATTGAAATCGGCCGCATTGACCGGTGAATGGGAGTCCAAGCTAAAGAAAATTGAGAGGAATGGCTATGACCCGGATCAGTTCATGGCCGAGATTGTTGAATTTACCCGGAAAATGATGGATGTTGCGGATCAGCCCGATGTTGATGACAGCCGATTGGGCGACTGCCCTTTATGCCGGCATGCCATCATAGAGGGCAGGCGGGGTTATGGTTGCAGTGATTGGAAAAATGGCTGCCGATTTGTTCTTTGGAAAGAGGCTTATGGCGTGCCGGTGACAACCGCAATGGCCAGACAATTGCTGCAGAATTTCCAAACCAGACTTGCATACGCCGTCAAAACCGGCGATGACGTGTTTAATGCTCAACTGACTCTTAATGAGCAAGGCGAAATAGGTTATATCAGACACCACGATCACCGACTGCAGCCGGTCGTTGATGCGATGGGGGATTGTCCTTTATGTAACGGCAAGATTGTGGAAGTGGCTAAAGGCTATAGTTGCAGCGAATGGCGTAACGGTTGCAAAATGGTTATCTGGAAAACCATCGCCCATAAAAAAATAACTCCGGCAATGGCGAGAAAATTATTGATCGACGGTGAAACCGGTGTGCTTAAAGGCTTTAAATCGAGTAAAGGCAAGGAATTTCAGGTAAATCTGAAACTGATCGACGGCAAGGTTCAGATGGATTTCGCTGGAACAAATAACCCGCCCCGGAAGCCGACCATCCAACCTGACAAGTGATCATTAATGAGTAACGTCATTCTTAGCAGTACGCCAGTCAACTCTTGGCAGGTAGCGATGGGGTGGCCGCGGTGTTAACCTTATGCAAAAGTGACTGAAATAAAACACCGTTGTATAGCGGGCGAAGGAATCGAATTGATATTATGAACCGGTCACCGCGTCCTTACTATTTTGTCAATGTAATGCGTTATTTCGATTTAATAATTGCGGAATTTAACTTAGGCCCTCTGACATGAAATTCCGGCTCGGGCATCGGTTTTCCTATGCCATATCCTTGGGCATAATCGACTTTAATTTCAGCCAATATATCCAGGATGGCCTGATTTTCAACGAACTCAGCGACGGTTTTTATCCCCATGCCTTGGCCCACACTATTAATCGCATTAACAAACAGTTGATCTTCATGACTACTGGTTAAATTTTTTATAAAAGAACCGTCAATTTTAAGGTAGTTAACCGGAAGTTTTTTTAGGTAGTTCATCGAAGAAAATCCGACGCCGAAATCATCCAGGGCAAAGCTGCCGCCAATGCCTTTAATTCTGATAATTAAATCGTGTGCAGACTGAAGATTGGTCACGGCCTGAGTTTCGGTTACTTCGAAAATAAAGTGTGAGGCGTCTACCTGGTAAGTTGTCAGTAGTCTGCTGATGATATTGAAAGCATCCTGATTTGATAACATTTCACCGGATAAATTAATCGATAGTTTTACATCAAATCCCTGTTTAATCAGCTCAGCCTGCTTGGAAAAAGCTAATTCAATGACGCGTTGGTCTATTTGCAGGATTAATCCGGTTTTTTCAGCGGTCTCTATGAAAAGGCTTGGTTGAATGATCTCGCCGGATGGACCCATCATCCTCAGCAGGCATTCATAATGCTCGATGCTTTTATTGGCAATGCGCATAATGGGTTGATAATAAAGAACAAACCGGTTTTCCTCCAAGGCTTTTTCAATGTTGGTTTTCCAGGTTACCCGTTTTCTGATTTCATGCCGGTTGATATCTTCATTATTGGCCAGCCGCCAGCTGCCGCGTCCCTGTTCCTTGGCCCGGTACATCGCTATATCGACAGAAGCGAGTAAATCCTGAGCGGAACAATTGGGTTCGGGAAACATTAATAAGCCTGCGCTGACGGATACCCTGTGCCGTTCATTACCATCGGCGATGACGACTGTGGTCATATCAGTACACAGTTTCTGCACGAGTTCCTCGGCATGTTGATGGGTGATATTGGGTGCTAGAATGATAAACTCATCGCCGCCAAACCTGGCGATAATATCGGATTTTCGAGTAATATGGTGCAATTTTTCAGCTACCTTGATTAATAATTCATCGCCGATCTGATGCCCGCTACTGTCATTGACATATTTAAATTGATCGATATCAAAAAAGATAATGGCTGAAAGAAGGTCGTACCGGGTTGCAACAGCAATGGCCTGATCCAGTTCTTTTTCAAACTTACGCCGGTTATACAGACTGGTTAACGGGTCATGCTCGGCTAACCAGGTTAATTGGTTTTCATATTTTTTTCTTTCAGTCAGATCCAGTCCGACGACCAAGGTATCCGAAACTTTATCTGGTGTGGAGTCCTCGACGACCAGCGGTGACAAAAACCATGAAATATATAATTCAGAATCATCACGTGCATGGATCGGACATTCAAATTGAAACGTTTTCTTCCTTTTTTCAACCAAATAGGCTTTTGACGCCTGAATAAATTCGGAAACCTCCTCGGTCATAAACAGTTCTGTGAATTTTTTTCCGAGTAAATCGATTTCCTGATAACCGGTTAGATGTTCGGCATATTTATTGGCTGAATTTATCAATCCCGAACTGTCGATGGTCAGAATGATGACTTGAGTTGTATCAAGTATTTTATCGATAAAGTTTTTTTCATGCTGCAGTTCCTGGGCCTGATCGGAAAGTCTTAATGTCCGTTGTATGACCTGTTCATCCAGTTCTTTGAGTGTGTCAATCAGTTCGTGGGCGGCCGATTCCAGGACATCGATTTCATCTCTGAAAAATTTTCGGTTTTTTATATGAAACAGATTGGCTACCAAGGCATATTGTTTTCTGGCAATAAGAGGCAGTAAGTTGACCAGATTTTTCAGTCTTCGACTGGGACTGATTAACAAGACCAGCAAGACTCCACCGGACAGCAGCACGCTTAATAATCCGCCAATGGCATACAAAGCGGTGGCATTGTGCACAACTTTCAGGCTTGCGGTGATGTCTTCAATAATCAGCAGGATGGTGTTGTTATTCGTATCGTTGAATGGCATGGAAATGAATTCATACGTTTTCCCTTTCGATTCAAATATCCTGGAGCCTTTAAGCAAACCGGCAGGGTACTGTTTACTGAATTCCAGCAGTAAGACTGAATTTTTTTCCAGTTCAGTCAGCGCCAGTAAATTAGCGGACCAGGATTTGATCTGCAGCAGCCCTTTCTTTGATGGTTTTGAGTTATGGGATAATATGCCAACATTAGATCCGGTGATATGTTTCATTTGCAGAACCGTATTGGCCAGATCGATACCAAAAATAAAAATACCGATGAAATCACCATTATGAAGAAATGGGGATGCATGAAAATGGATGCAGCTATCTACGCATAAAATACTATCGAATGGG
This sequence comes from uncultured Methylococcaceae bacterium, assembly GCA_964568805.1. GTDB lineage: Bacteria > Pseudomonadota > Gammaproteobacteria > Methylococcales > Methylomonadaceae > CAZMRW01. The sequence continues at coordinate 26,160 of CAZMRW010000028.1, forward strand.
GATTCGTATTTTGCGACATATTCGAGACCTTCTTGAAATTGATTTTCATAACCGGTATTGCCCCAGTTACCTACTAAGCGTCCTTCCTTGGTAAAAAGATAAGCAGATTCAATATCGGATTCAAGTTCAATTTGAAACCAATTGTTGTCTATGATTTTTTTGATGACATCAAGTGCTTTGGCTTTGGGTATTGCGGTATCGAGCAATGCCGGTATCAGCCAACTGAGATCGACCCTGTCACTTTTAACTTCCTGTAATATTCCTTGAAAGGCTTGTTGATAAGATCGTTGTATCCTTGCTCTTTCCTGATGATAGTTTTTATCCAGCGTATATTTACCGAACTGTACGATGGCACCTGAAGCGATCAACGTAGCAAAACTGACAGACAGAATTGCTTTCCAGACCAGACTTAAATACCGTTGTAGAATTATTTTGATAAACAACATGGACAACCAACAGGTTCAGCTACTGCTCAATTCTTGTTTAATGATATCAAAAAGCGCTTTATAGTCAGCAGATAGCCTTTGATAGGTAGATTCCGGAAAAATAAGGTAAGGCGCGCGCATTCCAAAATAATCCATAGGTTCTCCAATTTGTTTAAAATCTATGCCGTAACGGGCCAATAGCCTGGCTAGGCGGGGTTCCATCAAAGCGGCGCCATAATCAATCTGTTCTTCCATCAACAATATAATAGCCGTAAATGCCAAACACATCGGCATATAATTGATTGGGAATCTTTTTTCTCCCCTGTTGCTGCGAATTTGATCAGTATTGTATGAAAAATTCTTATCTGCATTTCTACGCCGGAAGGTAGAAAGGATTGCCATTCTTGAGATTTCTCCGATACTGCCCTGACGTAAATGAGTTATCGGCAAATTTTGAAAATCAAACTGATTGTTATAATGTTCTTCGATAGGAAGTGTGTGGGTGATGCTTGTTTTTAAGGGGATCAGTCTTACATTTCCTATGGGTTGATTACTTGGTTTGTGGAATTGTAATCCGTGTATTGATGATTGATCCCAGATATCGGTTTCAGCATAGTCGTTAACTTGATCGGCGGTGATTATTTTATGCTCTTCATAATAAACCTGGTATCTGATGTGAAAGGCCTGTTTTTTTAATTCCGAAGTGGTTGCCTTGACGGTGTAAAAGTATTTTTTATAATGCGATATTAGATCCGGATAGCCGGTCATAGTTCTTTACCTGACTGTTAATTTTAAAAATCCTGACTAAGCTGTACATAATAGTTCATAACGATGATTAATGCAGAGGTTGTATAAGGAATGAGTAGTTTTCATGGCGAAGTCGGCACAGATTATCTTGCCAAAGCTGCAGATATTTTTTTACCTTTGAAACAGCTTAGTTATGAAAGAATGGATGTCTCTTCGGGAAATAAAATTCTTGATGTAGGTTGCGGTCCTGGGGTCGATGTAATGGCTCTGGCAAAACATGTAGGCGAAACGGGCAAGGTGATCGGATTCGATCATGATGCCAAGATGCTAGATGAGGCCTCACAGAAAGTCAAGAATATCGGGCTGAACGAACTTGTTAGTGTCATCCAGGGAAGCGCGACACAATTGCCTTTTCAGACCGATTATTTTGACAGTTGCAGAAGCGAACGGCTATTTATGCATCTTATTGAGCCTGAACAGGTTTTATCCGAAATGATCAGAGTGACAAAACCAGGCGGACGAATCGTCATCCTGGACACAGACTGGTGCAGCTTGTCGATAGATACGCCATTACCCAACATAGAACGAGCGCTTTCGGATTACCGGTTGGCTCAAGTCATTAATAACGGTTATTCCGGACGGAGCTTATACCGGCAATTCCGGGAGCAACAACTTTCCGATATACAGGTCGATGTTTTTCCGATTTTTTTTACCGATATCGATTTATTTTATTTTATCTGTATGCAACAAGCGATAGAAGATCAGGCGCTTGCAGATCATGCCGTTACCCGGCAGGAATTAAATTACTGGCGGACTGAGATGGAACAGGCCGCCAGCAACGACAGTTTTTATGGCTGCGCCAATATTGTGATGGTTTCTGCGACAAAACCGGTGTCGGCTTAAAACAGTTGATTATTTTGGAGACTCATCGCTATAGCCGGCATCATCCAAAATGAATTTTTCAGCCAAATCTCACTGCTTTTTGTAATTGCATTCTGACACATATTATCTGTTGTCCCGGGTTTGCATGATTTCGGCCTGTTCCATTTTTGCCGGCGATATGAAACTGCGCTAATTTGATATTTTTATTGTGGTTCAATTGACTTTTCAGTACCCTACTCGATGGCAGGAATAATCGCCGGCGCTTTGTTAACTTTGGCTTCAAGAATGAGGCTGGCTTTAATGGAGTTGATTTAAGCGAAGCAGTAAATAGAATTTTTAATTTTTAAGATTAGATCCATCGTTAAACGAATGTTATCTAATCAAGTTTTATAACAATAATAAATAAAATTATAAGGGGAGGGGAAGGTGTTACAGGCATCTATATCGATTATCATCGCTTTATTGATGGGTATTGTAGGCGTTGGCTACGTACTTTGGCAATTGAGGCGGGTTTTAAGTTATGACCGCGGAAATGAAGCCATGCAGGCGATAGCCGAGGCGATACAGCAGGGAGCGTCCGCTTTTCTCAACAGGGAATACCGGGTGTTGGCGATTTTTGTTGTGATAGTTGCTGCAGTCATTTCATCATTCCTGTTCTGGCAAACGGCATTGTGCTTTGTTGTGGGCGCCATCGCTTCCGCAGGCGCCGGTTATTTGGGTATGTATGTGGCCGTAAGAGCAAATGTGCGTACGGCCGCAGCCGCCAGCCGTGGCCTGCATGAAGGACTGCGAGTCGCTTTCGGCAGCGGCGCCATTATGGGCATGTCTGTCGTTAGCTTTAGCCTTATCGGCATGACGGTTTTGTATTTGATCTTTAATGGCGATCCGAATCAACTGGTCTATGTTACCGGATTTGGTTTCGGCGCCAGCAGTATTGCGCTCTTTGCCCGAGTCGGCGGGGGAATTTATACCAAAGCAGCCGATGTCGGCGCGGATCTTGTCGGCAAAGTCGAAAAGGGCATTCCAGAGGATGATCCACGCAATCCTGCTGTCATTGCGGACAATGTCGGCGATAATGTCGGAGATGTTGCCGGCATGGGTGCGGATTTGTTTGAGAGTTATAGCGGTTCAATTATTGCGGCAGCGACACTGGGCGCTTCATTGGGCACAGAAAAAGCCGCCGCTTTTATTGGCCTGCCATTTTTGGTCGCCGCTGTGGGTATCCTATCCAGTCTTTTCGGTATTTACATGGTGACCGGAGAAGAACAGAGCCCGACCCAGGCGGCCAATATATATCCGCGTTTTTCCTCGGTTATCAGCAAATTGACCATTTTTCTGAGACGTTTTGTTGCCAAGATTGATGAACATGCCACCCTTGAAGACCTGTTGACGGCTCTGCGACGGTCTGTTTGGGGCGCTTCAGTTGCCGTGTTAGCCCTGACCCTGTTTGCCGTATTGATTTCCGGCGTCAGTATTAATTATTGGCTGGTGATACTAGTCGGTTTGATTGCCGGCAATGCCATCGCCTTTGCAACAGAATATTTTACGTCCTATACCGAAAAACCAACGCAAGCGATTGCCTTTGCCACCCAAACCGGACCCGCAACGACGATTATCCAGGGCATGGCGGTGGGAATGTTAAGCACCACGCTGCCTGTACTGATTACGGCGCTGGCAATTCTTCTCAGTATCTGGCTGGGCCACAAAGCGGACGGGTCGATCGCCGCGGGTCTTTATGCCGTTGCGCTGGCCGGCGTGGGCATGCTCAGTACCTTGGGCGTCACCCTTGCCACCGATGCTTATGGGCCGGTAGCCGATAATGCGGGAGGTATCGCGGAAATGGCTCATCTTCCTAAAGAGGTCCGCCACCGAACCGATGCTTTGGACAGCTTGGGCAATACGACAGCGGCAACCGGTAAAGGCTTTGCCATCGGTTCAGCCGTATTGACTGCTTTGGCATTACTGGCGGCGTATGTTACCGCTGCGAAAATTGAAAGTTTGAATATTCTGGGGCCGACCATGCTTCCGGGCATTTTGATCGGCGCCATGATGCCATATCTATTCTCGGCGCTGACCATGATGGCTGTCGGCAAGGCGGCCCATCAGATTGTCGTCGAGGTGCGTCGTCAATTCCACGAAATTCCAGGTTTAATGGAAGGAACGGGAAAGCCCGATTATGCAACCTGTGTCGGCATCAGTACGGAAAGCGCCTTACGCGAAATGATTTTGCCCGGTATGCTGGCCGTCGTTGTTCCATTAGTAGTCGGCCATGTCCTGGGCAAAGAAGCGCTCGCAGGCCTCCTGGTCGGCACGATGTCCTCCGGCTTTCTGCTGGCGGTCATGATGGCCAATGCCGGCGGCGCCTGGGACAATGCCAAGAAGTGGATAGAAACCGGGCAATACGGCGGCAAAGGCTCCGATGCACATAAAGCCGCAGTCGTTGGCGATACCGTTGGCGATCCCTTCAAGGATACGAGTGGACCTTCTTTAAATATATTGATTAAACTGATGACCATTGTCAGTCTTGTTTTTGCAACATCATTTGGTTCCGGCTGGTTAAGTTTTTAAAGGGCTGGCCTATTCAGTCGGCTTTTAGCAAAATTCCTCATTCCGGCAAGCTTAAAGATGCTGGAATGAGGATTTTTATAAAAAATTGGTGCGCTGAGGTAACGAAGGTTATTGACAGTGCTAGCCTCAAGCTGGTTTCTATCTTTTCTCGATCCAATGAAATATGGACAAAACTCATTTCAAAGGAATCCCCTTTTTCGTGTCTTAACGGCTGGTGTCGAACTGTAAAAATAAAAACTATTTTCCTGGTGCCACTGAATGCTAAGAGTTGATCTAATGACTTTCCTACAATTACAATACCCTCATTACTGGCACACCATCTGAATTATGATGAATGTATTATTAGTTGAGAGCGACATTAATAATACCGTGCTTGAAAACGCGCTCGTCAACGATGGCGTTAATCCTCTAAAAACTCAATATAGCCCATCATTTGTTTCACTGGTAAAAGAAATTCGGCCGGATGTCATTATTTTTAATCTTGAAACTCCCTCAGACAAGCTTTTGTCCGATTTGCATGTGCTTAATCAGTCTGTGCCATTACCGGTGATCATGTTCGCCAGCGATATCAATAGTGAAACCATCAATAAAACCATTAAAGCCGAGGTCAGCGCTTTGGTGATAGATGGTCTGGATAGCAAGCGCGTCAATAGTATTATTCAGGTGGCGATGGCCAGGTTCAATCAGTTGCAGACGCTCAAAAATGCACTGGATGAGGCGAGAACCCAGCTTGAAGATAGAAAGCAGATTGATCGCGCGAAAGCAATTTTAATAAAAACCCAAAACTTCACCGAGGACGTGGCTTACCATACCCTGAGAAAACTGGCGATGGACAGAAATATTACCTTGGGTGAGATGGCCAGAAACGTGATAGCCATGGCGGAATTGCTGAAATGATTACAATTTCTTAACACGATCGATATGAAAACATTTATTAAAGTTGTTGAAATATGGATTCTCGATAGAGAGCGTACCAACTTGGAGTTCGGCTCCGGTTTATATGGTGCGCTGACGGATTTTAAAACCGCCAGTGAGCATCAGCATTTTGCCTATGATGAAGGTTTACCGGGTAAAGCCTGGTCGGAAGGACACCCGATTGTGCTGACAAAATTTGAACACTCTTACTTTAAACGGACAGCGGCAGCTCAAAAGGCGGGGTTGACGTGCGGAATCGCGATACCGATTTTTTCCGGTGATTTTTTACTCGCGGTCGTCGTGTTTTTATGCGGTGACGATGAAGAACATGCCGGTGCTATCGAGGTGTGGTGTAATGATATCGCTACTGAGCAGTCACTTCATGTCATGGATGGTTATTACGGCTCGCTGGAACATTTCGAAAACATATCCAGAAAAATCAAAGTTCCCAAGGGCCATGGCATACCCGGGATGGCCTGGGAGACAGGTATGCCGGTTTTGGTAGAGGATATCGGCAAGATTACTGAGCTAACACGTTCCGTCGAAGCTCACCAGGCAGGTATCACGACCGGTTTGGGCATTCCTGTCGTGAATGGCAATGAACAAGTTTATGTGATGACTTTTCTGTCCGCTAAAGCCACGCCGATTGCCAAACGGATACAGATCTGGATTCCGGATGAGCAGGGCAAACATTTGATTTGCCAGCAGGGCTACAGCAAAAACAGCAATAATCTGGCTGAAATTTTTGAAACGATTACGGTAACGAAAGGAGTGGGTGCTTTGGGCCGGGTCTGGCTGACCGGTATGCCTGTAATTACCGGAAACCAGGGCATTGAATATAATTATGAACTAGATAACCTCAGCAGTATGCTGGCAATTCCCGTGATTGAACAGGGCCGGTTGAAGGCGATAGTGACATTTTTATTCTAATTCTGAACGAAAAACCGACCATAGTTATTAAAGTAAAGGCAATCTTGCTGTCGCTTACTCCACACTACTGAGTTCCTTCAAGCTACCGTTTTTTCAAAACAGTGCTTATCTTGCTCCTGACCAGAGCCATTGCTCGACATCGCAGCAGTGCAAATTTTACCTGATCAAAGGTTTGAGAATTAATAAACTCAATACTGCAGGTCATAATCCATAACAGACAACGTGTTATGACTATAAGGTGCAATTGACTCGTGAACATGTCGAGCCATCCGTGCATTATTGGTGCGATAACAATTTAATGTTGCACATAAATTGCGCAATTTATCCCGCTCTCTTTACTGGCATCTTTGCGCAAGCAAACGGACTTTCCGTGATGATTAATTATAACTATATGTTATTTATTATAAATAAATGAAATAAGGAGGATATTTTTTTGTTGGCATAAGTCATGCTTAAAAGTGGTAAAGGCTCTAACGGTGGAGTCGAACATTAAGCTCACAGCTGAGCATACTGACAAAGGCGTCGACAATAGCGGACGTGTCATCTCTGACACCCGACTGTCAGACGTTTTTTTTTGCCCTAATTTTTACACTGGACAAGCGACTTATGAAACAAGCTGGAAAATTTACCCTGACCAAACTGGCTGGAGCCTTGGCAACGGCTGCGGCTGCCACTTCATTTCTATTTACTACCACGATCAGTGCTGCCGAATTGGAAAAAGATAGTTTGAGACTCGGGTTTATCAAATTGACTGATATGGCGCCTCTCGCCGTGGCTTTCGAAAAAGGGTACTTCGAGGATGAAGGGCTATCGGTTCAACTGGAAGCTCAAGCTAACTGGAAAGTGTTACTGGATCGTGTAATCAATGGCGAACTTGACGGCGCACATATGCTGGCCGGACAACCATTAGGATCGACCATTGGGTTCGGCACCAAAGCTGACGTGGTGACAGCGTTCAGTATGGATTTAAACGGCAATGCAATAACCGTATCGAATGATATTTGGAAACAAATGAAGCCGAAAATTCCTGTGAAAGACGGCAAGCCGGTACATCCTATCAAGGCGGATGCATTAAAGCCTGTTGTGGAAAAATTCAAGAGCGAAGGTAAGCCATTCAATATGGCCATGGTTTTTCCGGTATCGACCCATAACTATGAATTGCGTTACTGGCTGGCTGCCGGCGGCATCAAGCCGGGTTATTATGCCCCGCCACAAGATACCTTGGGTCAGCTGGATGCCGATGCAATGTTGTCGGTAACGCCTCCACCGCAAATGCCGGCTACCCTGGATGCTGGTACGATCGTCGGTTATTCTGTCGGAGAACCGTGGAATCAGCAAGCCGTATTCAAAGGTATCGGCGTTCCTGTGATCAGCGATTATGAAATCTGGAAAAACAACCCCGAAAAAGTATTTGGCGTCAGCAAAGAATGGGCGGACAAGAACCCCAAAACTCACCTGGCGGTAGTCAAGGCATTAATTCGCGCCGCCATGTGGCTGGATGCCGATAACAACAAAAACCGGCCTGAAGCTGTAGAGATGCTGTCGCAGAAACACTATGTCGGAGCGGATTACGCCGTGTTGGCAAACAGCATGACAGGCACCTTTGAATATGAAAAAGGCGACAAGCGGCCGTTACCGGATTTCAATGTTTTCTTTCGCCATCATGCAACCTACCCTTTTTACAGCGATGCTATCTGGTATCTGACTCAAATGCGCCGTTGGGGGCAGATTAATGAAGAGAAATCAGACGCCTGGTTTATGGAAACAGCCAAGAAAGTTTACCGTCCCGACATCTATATGGCAGCTGCAAAAGAGCTGATTGCCGAAGGTAAAGCCAAAGCCAGTGATTTTCCCGGTGAAAAGGAAACCGGATTTAAAGCTCCAAACGCTGATTTTATCGACGGCATCGAATTTGATGGCACCAAACCCAATGAATATCTAACCAAGTTCCCTATTGGCCTTAAAGGCAAGCAAAAAGTAGTAGGCGGCAAAGTAGCCGAATAACGGCTCGATTCACAATTCACGGCATACGGCCGATTGAGTTTGCCGCTGATTTAAAAAACAGAGTCATTCTTTGGTGCAAGGACGCGTCATTTTTTGAAAAGCCTGGCATCAGGTATTTTTTGGGGCTATACGAGGTGTTTACAATGAGCAATAAACTGATCAAATTTTTAAATATTACCGGTCTTACGTGGTTTGTTCCTTTTGTAAGAATTGCAGCGGGAGACAATCCAGTTGAACAGATCCGGCAATTATGGCTGATCATGGGTATTCCCATTATCGCATTTGCATTTTTTCTTGGACTTTGGAGTTTCTCGGCCGCGAAAGTCAATACCAGTCTTGGCACGATTCCGGGTCCTGTTTCAGTCTGGCAGGAGGCGAGCGGCTTACTGGAGGAGCATATGGCCGAAAGAGAGAAGGAGAAACAGTTCTATCAACGTCAGCAGGAACGCAATGAAAAACTGCTAGCGGAAGATCCGAAGGCGCAAATCAAGACTCGTCCTTATAACGGTAATGCGACTTATCTGGATAAAATTTTAACCAGTCTATATACCGTTTTTACCGGCTTTTTTATCGCCACTCTGGTCGCTGTGCCGGTAGGACTGCTATGCGGCATGAGTCCGGTTATCAATACCGCGATTAACCCCTTGATACAGATTTTTAAACCGGTTTCACCGCTGGCGTGGCTTCCTATCGTCACGTTGGTGGTGAGCGCTGTTTATGTCACGACCGATGATTCCTGGTTTGAGAAATCGTTTCTGACTTCGGCGATTACGGTCACCTTGTGTTCATTATGGCCCACTTTGATTAATACGGCGGTAGGCGTGTCGTCCATTGACAAGGATCTGGTCAATGTCGGAAAAGTGCTGAGGCTTAACTGGATTACCCAAGTCAGGAAAATCATCATTCCATCATCCCTGCCTTTTATTTTCACAGGGATGCGACTGTCTTTGGGAGTCGGCTGGATGGTATTGATTGCAGCGGAAATGCTGGCGCAGAATCCGGGGCTGGGCAAATTTGTGTGGGATGAGTTTCAAAACGGCAGTTCCAATTCGTTAGGCAGAATCATGGTGGCGGTATTCACCATTGGACTCATCGGCTTTGTACTTGATCGTATTATGCTGTCATTTCAAAAAGTATTCTCCTTTGGAAGCTGAAGCCGGAGATCATCATGACATCTGCAAACTTAAAAGCCGTTGAATCAGACATAGTCGATTACTCTATGGATAATGTCGTAGCCCTCCAAACCAAAACCAAATTTTCCTCCAAGAAATCGAAAGAACCCGCAAAAAAAACGCTTCTGGAATTGAAGGGCGTTTGCAAATCCTATGGTGAAGGCAGTCATAAGACGTCCATTCTTAAAGATATCAATCTATCGATCGAAACGGGAGAGTTTATAGCGATCGTGGGTTTCTCAGGCAGCGGCAAAACGACATTGATTTCCCTCATTGCCGGTTTATGCGGCACTGATAGCGGAGAGGTCTTAAAGCAGGGCATTCCGATAGCCGGGCCAGGTCCCGACCGCGGTGTGGTCTTTCAAAATTATTCATTGATGCCGTGGCTTACGGTTTATGAAAATGTTGCATTAGCTGTCAATGAGATATTTAAAAACTGGACTCCCGAACAACGTAAGCACCATATCGAAAAATATGTGCGCATGGTGAATCTCGGCTCCGCGATGGATAAAAAACCATCTGAGCTGTCGGGCGGAATGAGGCAGCGTGTCAATGTCGCCCGCGCACTTGCCGCCAATCCGGATATTCTATTACTGGACGAACCGCTTAGTGCGTTGGATGCGCTCACGCGAGGCAATTTGCAGGATGAAATTTTGCAAATCTGGAATCAGGACAAGAAAACCATGATTCTGATTACCAATGATGTCGATGAGGCGATCTATATGGCCGATCGGGTGATTCCGTTAAATCCTGGACCTGACGCCACTTTCGGCCCCGATTTCCATATCGACATAGAACGTCCGAGAGACAGAACCGCGCTGAACCATAATGAGGAATTCAAACGTTTGCGTGCCGAAATAACCCGGTACTTGATGAATGTCGGGATGGAAAAAACAAGCAATGAAAATCTGGACAAGATCGTTTTGCCTAATGTCAGACCGAATACCAGCAATGACTGGCAAAACGACAGTTCAGCCTTGAAGCCTTCCCAGGGAGATTTGGGCAGACCGCGTTATATCGAGTTCTCTCAGGTTTCCAAGGTTTACCCTACGCCGGATGGCAACAGCACGGTCAAGGTGGTCGACGGTTTCGACATGAAGATGAAAAAAGGCGAATTCATCTCGATTATCGGCCATTCCGGCTGCGGTAAATCCACGGTGCTGTCGATGACAGCCGGATTGAACGACATTTCGGAAGGCGGCATCATTCTGGATAACCGGGAAATCGACAGCGCCGGTCCCGATCGCGGCGTCGTATTTCAGGCGCCCAGCCTGTTTCCCTGGCTGACAGCTTTTGAAAACGTCACCTTGGGGGTCGATAAGGTGTATCCCCATGCGAGCAAATCGGAACGCGACGATATTGTCGAATACTATCTGACGCGTGTCGGTCTGGGTGATTCGCTCTTCAAGAAGGCCGCCGACATGTCGAACGGGATGCGGCAGCGGGTCGGCATTGCGCGCGCTTTCGCGCTGTCGCCCAAACTGCTGTTATTGGATGAGCCTTTCGGCATGCTGGATTCATTGACCCGCTGGGAGCTACAGGAAGTGCTTATGGAAGTCTGGGAACGAACCCATGTTACCGCCATCATTGTCACGCATGACGTCGACGAAGCCATTCTTTTAGCAGACCGGGTGGTGATGATGACCAATGGTCCTCATGCCAGGATTGGAAAAATCCAGGATATCGATTTACCCAGACCGCGTACCCGTAAGGCATTGCTATCCCATCCTGATTACTATCAATACCGGGAAAGTTTGCTGACTTTTCTCAGTGAATGCGAACACACTCATTAATTATCGTTTTGTAAACCACTTTACAGGAGGCACTATGCCTAAGAGATCACGCATTATCCCGAATGTGGCAACATTCCTATCATTGTCATTTGTTTGTTGCAGTTCAGCCTTGGCAGGAATTACCCAGGAAGTAGAGGATGCGCTTAATTTTTATCATTACGGACATAACGGAGCAATCAAGGCGGATCTTAATTATCGTTGGGAGAATGTTGATCAGGATCTGGGAGGCATCCCTAATCCCAGAACGGCTAATGCCAATACGGCACGATTACGGCTGGGGGCGTTATCACCTGAAATCTTTGGAATCCAGGGCTATGCCGAATTTGAAGGACTTTGGGCCATGCAGGAAGACTATAACAGCACACGCAACGGCAACAAGACCTATTCGGTCATTGCCGACCCCGAGAAAACCGAACTGAACCAGTTATGGCTCAGCTACTCGGGTATACCGGATACTATCATCAAAGGCGGCAGGCAGCGCATCAAGCTGGATGATGACCGCTATATCGGCAACGTCGGCTGGCGGCAACTGGAGTCGACATACGATGCTGTGCTGTTGACGCATAATAATCAGCAGCTTTTCGGATTAACGGTTAATGCGGGTTTTATTGGCAATGTCAACACATTTACCTCGACGACTGAACACCTCGATGCGCCAATCCTCAACATTAATTACAAAACGGGTGATTACGGCAATCTGATTGCCTATGGATACTGGCTGGATTTTAGGGATCCGGATCCGGTGAAAAATCAAAACCTATTTTATGAGAAGTCCAGTCAAACCTATGGTATTCGGTTTAACGGAGAGTCTCCGAAATATTTCGATCTGTTCAATCTGCTGTACACCACCGAATGGGCAAATCAACGGGATTACGGCCACGGCAAGACTAAATATGAATCCGATCGATTCAATTTCATGGGGGGCGTCAAGGCTTTTAATGTAAGCGTGATGGGCGCCTGGGAACAATTGAACGGATTCGGTAAAAATAAAACCTTCGATACACCGCTGGGTACCAACCATGCTTTCCAGGGCTGGGCCGATATTTTCCTGATCACTCCCGATAATGGTATCCGCGATATCTTCGGCACCCTCAGCGTCGCATTTCCCAAATATGATACGGTGGTCATGGGTGTTTATCATAATTTTATGGATGATACCGGTCAGCAGCAATACGGCAAGGAATGGGATTTTCAGGTGATCAAGAAATTCGGCAAACATTACTCTTTGTTGGCAAAATACGCCAATTACAATGCAGATACCGGATTGAAAACGGCAAACAATACCGATACTCAGAAAATCTGGATTCAAGGCAATATAAGTTTTTGATTTCCTATTATCATGGAGATTGTTTTCATAACCACTTATTAAGGGTGGTTATGAAATATCGTGATAAACCAAATTTACAATCCTAATCCTTTTCCGACTTTTACGTGTTAAACTTTAAAGAATTTAAACCGTAAGCAAGCTATGCAAGGCTTGCCTCTTTAATCCTGATGCCCGAATTACCGGAAGTTGAAACTACTCGTCGGGGGATTGCTCCTCATATTGAAGGCAAAACCATCGAACAGATCATCATTCGCCAGCCCAGGCTGCGCTGGCCGATTACCGAATATCTCAATGATCAACTGACAGGGCTTTGCATCCAGTCAGTGATGCGAAGAGGCAAGTATCTGCTATTAGCCACCCGTAACGGCACCTTGTTGATGCATCTGGGCATGTCCGGCAGTTTAAGGATAGTTTCAAGCGAACAGGCAGCGGGCAAACACGATCACATCGATTTTATTTTTAATGATCGAACGATTCTTCGTTTTAATGATCCTCGCCGGTTTGGGGCGGTATTATGGACGACGGAGCCGGCGTTGGAGCATCAGCTTCTCAAGGATTTGGGCCCTGAGCCGTTGTCTCCCGATTTTAGCGGCGAATTACTCTATGCCCTATCAAGAGGCCGGACGGCACCGGTTAAAGCCTTTATCATGGATAGCAGCATTGTGGTCGGAGTCGGCAATATCTATGCAAACGAAGCCTTGTTTATGGCCGGGATCTTACCCTCTCGCCAGGCAGGAAGAATTTCATTGCCACGTTATATAAAACTTGCAGAAAATATTCGTACCGTACTGGAACAAGCCATTCAGCAAGGCGGAACCACGTTGCGCAATTTTGTCAACGAGTCCGGAAAACCCGGTTATTTCAAGCAGCAATTGGCTGTTTACGGCCGGGGCGGGCAATTTTGCAGCCGCTGCCACCGGCCATTGAAAGAAATCAGACTGTCAAACCGTTCAACCGTCTATTGCAGCCATTGTCAGCGATAAAAGCAGTTGTTTATTCATCCAAGGATTTGGCTTGGTTTCGGTTGTTGTATGCCAAGCGTCTTTTCATTCTTGATGCTAACACTAATAAATCAGGAGACGATTCAGAGTCTGAAGGAAATTAACCGCCATCCCCGATGTTTTCCCACATATTGCAGCTATCAGTGCTCTCCAATCGAAGTAATTGCTGAGTCATTGTATGTAGCTTTGCCCGCAAATGCTCGAGTTCCTGTCCGTACTTTTTTGCAGACAACTCGGCGTCGTTTTTTATAACCGCCACCGACTCGATTTGCAAATTCAGTGTTTCGATTTGTTGTTTTAGCTGTTGAATATCATCTTCATTGGAATTCATACAAAGCTCCTTCGCTAGAAAAATGTTAATCTTCTGATTGGACATGATAGTCATAAAGCAATTAGAAATGGCCTTTATGACTATCATGTCCATACAATCTAGGCTTTCATGCTTTAAGCAAGCATTTATGACCGGTCGGATTTATAACTAATCAACCACGTAAATAATTAATTCAATGTATTCTGGTTACCTGGCAGAGTGCAATGACATATTACAATCATTTTAGGCCAGGTTTATTGAGTAAGAATGATCACGACAAGCCACAGGATATGTTATTAAAGAGCCTTTACTGTCGATTAAGTTCAGCCACATTAATGACTGTACAGTCTTGCGAGCGCCCACCTCACATGTTCCTTGATCAATTCGGAGGGATGGTCAAGTTTCTTCTTTAATGCGTCAGCGATGATTGCCAGAGGCTGAGCATTGCCTAAAGCCACGGCAATATTTCTCAACCATCGTTCATAGCCTATACGGCGTATCGCCGAACCTTCGGTATTCGCTAAAAATTCCTGTTCCGACCAGGCGAAGACATCGAGTAATTGTTGGGTGTTTAATCTGTGCCGTGGATGAAAATCTGTCTCTTCGGTCAGTTTGGCAAAGCGGTTCCAGGGGCAGATCAACTGACAATCATCGCATCCGTAAATGCGGTTGCCGATCAGGGGCCTTAAAGCTTCTGGGATGGATCCTTTGAGCTCGATAGTCAAATAAGAAACGCAGCGTCTGGCGTCGACCTGATAGGGACCGACAATGGCTTGAGTGGGGCAAATAGCCAGGCAGGCAGTGCATGAACCGCAATGTGAATCGGCTTTATCGTCGACAGGTAGGGGAAGGTCAGTATAGAGTTCACCCAGAAAAAACCACGAGCCGGCCTTCCGGTTGATTAAATTGGAATGTTTGCCTATCCAGCCCAGTCCGGCTTTTTCGGCCAGCGCTTTTTCCAATACCGGGGCGCTATCGGTAAACGCCCGATAACCGAAGGAACCGTAGTTTGCCTGAATTTTATCTGCCAGTTTTTGTAAACGGTGTCGCATTAATTTGTGATAATCGCGGCCTAATGCATAGCGCGAAATATAAGCGGCCATAGGGTTGGACAATACGGGATTCATGGCCGCAGGCCTTTCAGGCAGGTAATCCATCCGAACTGAAATAATACGAATGGTGCCGGGATGCAATAATTCGGGTCTGCTGCGTTTATGGCCGTGGCTCTGCATATAATCCATTTCGCCATGATGGTTTTTACTCAGCCATCGGTTCAGATGCGCTTCCGCCTCTTCTAAATGGGTATCGGAAATTCCGACCTGCTGAAAACCCAGCTCCAGTCCCCATTGTTTGATTTGCAAGGCAAGGGCTGCCATATCTTGATGGCATGTCGAATCCGAGGCTGATTTCTTTAATGGCATCATCATGCAGGGCGTATTATCAGTAATCGAGGAATCGCATCACAGACGGGTTTTTAATTGCAAACTGCTCTAAGTCTTTCAGTAAGCGAATCAATGAAGCTCTGTGTCAAGAACTGTAGAAAATATTTTGGTAAACAGGAACGAAGGCAGAAGACCGACATCCCGGCAGGGTGTTTTTTCGACTTCTGCCGGGTTTGCGAGAATGTCCTTTGAAATGAGTGCTCAGAGAATTATTTTAAATGATCCAGGCTAAAAATCCTTAACAAAGGAAATCTGCTTCAAACCTGTCCGACCGGTTTGTTGCTTTTAATCGTTTTATCGTCTGCGGTATCAAGTTTTTTAATATTGGTTTTAGTGTCGGGTTCACTGTCATCCAGTGGCGGACGGGGCTCTTTCCCGGCCATCAGGTCGTCGATCTGGGGTTTGTCGATGGTTTCCCATTTCA
>CAZMRW010000029.1:0-41897 GCA_964568805.1 uncultured Methylococcaceae bacterium
ATTAACGATTATTTGTTTTTCTACACAGATATGTTGTTTCAAGGATTCTATATCGTAATCCTTTTTTCGTCGCTGTCATTCGTGGTTTCTTATTTAACGGAAACGAATCTAAACGAACGCATGCCTTCATTAAATGGCCAATTGCAAGGCGTTTACGGCATGGGCCTGGCGATGACACTGATTCTTGCAGCCGTTGCCGATTTTGCATTATTTTTCAGCCATTATTTGCAGCATAAAATTCCGTGGTTATGGGAGTTTCATAAGGTTCATCATTCCGCGGAAGTGATGACGCCGATTACCGTATTCAGAATGCATCCTGTGGATAACATCCTCGCAATCTGCATGGGCGGTTTGTTAACCGGGCTGGCATTGGGCTGCGTCTCTTTTTTGATGGGGCGCAACGTCGTTGTTTTCCATGTTGGCGGAGTCAATGTGGTTTTAATTTTGTTTTATCTATGCGGCTATAATCTGAGGCATTCGCATGTTTGGTGGAGTTTTGGCCCATTCCTGAGCAGAATTTTTATTAGCCCTGCCCAGCATCAGATTCATCACAGTTCGGCTCCGCAGCATTTTGACAAAAACCTGGGCTTTACTTTTGCTTTTTGGGACGGCTTGTTTGGAACGTTGTATGTACCTAAGGCGAAGGAAACCATTGTTTTTGGATTGGGAGCCCAAGAGGATGAAAAATTCTGCACTTTCTGGAGTTTGTATTTGATGCCGTTCATTAATATATTAGATAAATTCAACTTTAAAATGCTTTTGGAGCCCAAACGCTATGCATCGGCACTGGTATTTTTTATCGTGGTGCTGCCCGCGGTCTATTTCAGCAATAAAGGCTCTGAACCGGTAAATTACCCTGCCAGCGGTTATCTTGAAGACATGACCTGGCAGGAGATCAGGGACGCCATCAGGCAGGGGACAACCAATGTTCTGGTGCCGACCGGGGGTGTTGAACAAAACGGGCCGCATATGATCCTGGGCAAGCACAACTATATCGTTAAATATACGGCAGGCAGGATTGCCGAAACCTTAGGCAAAACGCTGGTTGCGCCGGTCATCAGCTATGTCCCTGAAGGTTCGATTGCGCCGCCGGATGGGCATATGAAATTTTCGGGTACCCTGTCGATAGACGAGGCGAATTTTGAAGCTATTTTAGAATCGACCGCGCGAAGTTTAAAGCAACATGGCTTTAAACTGATTGCATTTATCGGCGACAGCGGCGGCAATCAGGCGGCTCAAAAACGAGTGGCGGAGCGCTTGAGCGATTTATGGCAAAACGAAGGCGTTCGGGTACTTCAGGTAAACGATTATTACGACAATAACTCGCAACGATCATATTTGCTAAATAACGGTTATTCGGAGTTACAGATCGGCAGTCACGCCGGGATAAGGGATACGTCCGAATTAATGGCGGTCATGCCGGCAGGGGTGAGAAGTTCGTTTAAAACTGATTACACCGGAACTGATTTTTCAATGACCGGAGCAGATGGAGATGCCGGAAAAGCCAGTTTATTTTTAGGACAGATATTGCTCAATTTGAAAATTGACGCCGCGGTTAAACAAATCAGAGAGGCGGCAGGGTAAATAACCGCTGATCAATATTAATATATAACTTTTAAAGTTATTCATGATGTAATAAACGTTATGATAATCAACTTGACTGGGAGTTTAGACCTGGTTAAAGCTTTTTATAGTGAGACTAAACAACCAGTGAGTTTTTGAGTTTAAGATATGAAAGAATTGTTTGATGTTGTCATTGTCGGCGGTGGTATGGTCGGAGCCGCGGTTGCTTGCAGTCTGGGCGGAAGCGCCTTAAAGGTGGCTGTTATCGAGAGTTCGCCTCCGGAGCCTTTTAGCGAGGATCAGCCCCATGATTTGCGGGTTTCTGCGCTCAGCATCGCCTCAAAAAATATACTGTCAACAGTAGGGGCGTGGCAGGGAATCGAAAAACGCCGGTTGTGCCCATTTCGGCGAATGCGCGTGTGGGAAACGGCGGGTGACACGGAATTCTGTAGCGATGATATTGGTCAGCCGGTATTGGGTTATATTGTTGAAAATCGTGTTACCCAGTTGGCATTGCTGGAACGTTTGCAGGATTTCGACAATGTTGAGCTGATCAGTAGAGTTAATATAACCAAGATCAATTACCAACCTGGAAAACCGAGCGAACTTGAACTGGCCGATGGACGGAGAATATCCGCCAGAGTGCTGGTCGCCGCCGATGGAGGGCAGTCAAGGGTCAGGCAACTAGTGGGATTGGGTGTGACCAGTTGGGATTACGATCAGCATGCCCTGGTAATTTATATTGAAACAGATTATGAACAGCAGGATATCACCTGGCAACGCTTTGTTCCGACAGGACCTCAGGCATTTTTGCCGCTAACGGGTCATTACGGCTCGATAGTCTGGTATAACACCCCGGATGAAGTCAGCCGATTAAAAACATTAGCCGATGATGACCTGTTGAAGGAATTGGTGGCGACTTTTCCTGATTGTCTGGGCAAGGTGAAGCACGTGTTGGGCAGGGCGAGTTTTCCGTTAAAACGACAGCATGCCCAGCACTATGTAAAACCCGGGGTCGTGCTGGTCGGCGATGCGGCGCATATGATCAATCCGCTGGCAGGGCAGGGCGTTAATATCGGTCTTCTGGATGCGGCGGCGCTGGCGGAAGTATTGCTCGATGCGGCAAGAAATTGTCTTGATATCAGTGAGTTGTCTGTTTTAAAGCGCTATGAAACGGTGCGCCGTAATGAAAATTTGAAAATGATGACTGTCATGGATTTATTTTACCGGGTGTTCAGCAATCAGATTTTACCGATCAAGTTTTTACGTAATTTGGGTTTGGGACTCGCCGAGAGGATTTTACCGGCCAAAAATAAGGTCATGCGCGCGGCCATGGGCCTTGAAGGTAATTTGCCCAAGCTGGCTCGCGGAGAATCGATTATTTGAGTTTTGGGAACCTCTAAAAATTGCACTTCGACAAGCTCAGTGCGAACGTTAATCTCATAAAATCAGTTGTTTATCCGTTCGTGCTGAGCCTGTCGAAGCATGAACAGATAATTTTTAGAGGTTCCCTTTTGTTATCGAATTGTAATATTTCAATGGGATAATCAGGACTCTATGCGCGGCAATTTTTGTTTATCGAGATGTTTTTAATTGTCAATGTCGGCAGTACGTCAATAAAAACCCGGTTGTTCGATCACGATTTACAGCCGCTGGTACTATTGAACGCCGAGTATGGCGTGAGTGCCGGCCTGGTTATACGAGGTCATGACGTTAACGGCAGCTCAAGGGACAGGCAAATGCCGGCTGTCAGGCATGCGGAGGAGGCGGTGCCGGCCGTGTTATCTGAATGGCAGGATATCATTGCGGAGCATTCGTTAACGCTTTCGGGGATTGGACATCGTATCGTGCACGGCGGCAACAGATTCGATGCGATAGCGCCGATCAGCAAGCAGATGTTAAGCAGCATCATTAATCTTGATGCTTATGCGCCCTTGCATAATCCTCTCAACCGCCTGGGCGTTGCAACGTCGGGTGGCATCTTCCCGGATATTCCGCAATATGTCGTTTTCGACACGGCTTTTCACCGCCGAATTCCTGAATATGCCGGCCGTTACGCGATCCCGTCCAAGTTATCCGGCAAGGTGGATTTTTATCGCTACGGCTTTCACGGCATATCCTGCCGGCATTGCCTGTCTGCAGCGGCAGAGTTGCTGAATCGGGAGCCGACCGCCTTAAATCTGATCGATTTACATCTGGGCGGCGGCGCCAGTGCAACAGCAATCAAAGCGGGTGTAAGCGTCGATACGTCAATGGGCTTTTCACCGACGGAAGGATTGATCATGGCAGGGCGCAGCGGCGACCTGGACCCGATGATACCGGTAACCCTGCAACGGGAAGGCTGGCCACTGGAGGGAGCAACTTGATCATTTGCTAAATCATGACAGTGGTTTGCGAGGTATTTGCGGTAATATTTACCGGTGGTATCGGCGAACATGCGTTCGTCATTCGAGAAAAAGTCATGCAGGGGCTGGATCAACTCGGATTTCTGATTGACCGGCCGCCAATCGGCGGGAGGCTGGACATAACCGGGATATCAGTTTGGCCGCCAGCCGCTCGCGCATTCTGGTGATACGCGCTGAGGAAGAACGCGAGATTGCCCGGCAGATGATAGAATTTCGGGGGCACAGCGCCCGGTAACATGACAAAAGGAGAGCTATTTTGAATCAAGGTCATCAAGAATTTACTATTTCGCCCGGATTGCTGAAGCATATGGATGCCTACTGGCGAGCGGCAAACTACCTTTCAGTCGGTCAAATTTACCTGCTCGATAATCCCTTGCTGCAGGAACCGCTGGCGCTTAAACATATTAAACCGCGGTTGCTGGGGCACTGGGGAACGACGCCGGGTCTTAATTTCATCAACGTCCATTTAAACCGGCTGATCAAGGCCAATAACCTGAATATGATTTTTATCTGCGGTCCCGGCCACGGGGGACCTGCGATGGTGGCAAACAGTTGGCTGGATGGCAGTTACAGCGAATATTACCCGAATATCCCGCAGAATAGGGAAGGCATGAAAGCGCTGTTCAAGCAGTTTTCCTTTCCCGGCGGCATTCCCAGTCATGTCGCTCCCGAGACTCCCGGCTCCATTCATGAAGGGGGCGAGTTGGGTTATGCGTTATCGCATGCATACGGCGCCGTTTTTGATAATCCCGGCCTCATTGCCTGTTGCGTGGTCGGCGATGGCGAAGCGGAAACGGGACCCATGGCTGCCGCCTGGCATTCCAACAAGTTTCTTAACCCCGAACGCGATGGCGTGGTGTTGCCGATCCTGCATTTAAACGGCTATAAGATCGCCAATCCGACGATTTTGAGCCGAATCGATGAGGATGAGCTGGTTAAACTGTTTCAGGGCTACGGCTATCGGCCTTATCTGGTTGAAGGCAGCGATCCGGACGTTGTGCATCTGCGTATGGCAAGCGTACTCGACCAATGTCTGGAAGAAATCAGATCGATACAGGATGAGGCGAAAAGCGGCTCGCTGTTGAAACGCCCGGTTTGGCCTATGATTATCCTGCGCACCCCCAAGGGCTGGACGGGGCCGGCCAGCGTCGATGGCAAAAAAACAGAAGATTTCTGGCGCTCTCATCAGGTTCCGTTGGCTAATCTGGCCGAAAACCCGGATCATATCAAAATCCTGGAACGGTGGCTTAAAAGCTACCGTCCCGACGAGTTGTTTGATGATCAGGGCAGTCCATTACCCGAACTGCTTGAAATCGCTCCGAGCCGGCAGCAGCGCATGAGCGATAATCCTCATGCTAATGGCGGCTTGCTGCTGCGGGATTTGCGGATGCCGGATTTTCGCGACTATGCCGTAGACGTCCCGGCGCCCGGAGCGGTTGAAGCGGAAGCGACGCGTGTGATGGGGACATTTTTACGGGATGTGATGGAAAACAATATGGATCAGCACAATTTCCGGATTTTCGGTCCCGATGAAACGTCTTCCAACCGTTGGGATGCCCTGTTCGAAGTCACAGCCAGGGTATGGATGGAAAAGCGCCTTGATGAAGATACCGATTTAAGCCGTGACGGCAGGGTTATGGAAATACTCAGTGAACATACCTGCCAAGGCTGGCTTGAAGGCTATCTGCTAAGCGGGCGGCATGGTTTCTTTTCCTGCTATGAAGCCTTTATCCATATCGTCGATTCGATGTTTAACCAACATGCCAAATGGCTGAAAACCTGCAACCGGATTCCCTGGCGCCGGCCAATCGCCTCCTTGAATTATTTATTGACCTCGCATGTCTGGCGACAGGATCACAATGGTTTTTCCCATCAGGATCCGGGTTTTATTGATCATGTCGTTAATAAAAAAGCCGAAGTGGTCCGCGTTTACTTGCCGCCTGACGCCAATACTCTGCTGTCGGTGACCGATCACGTACTGCGCAGCCGTAATTATGTCAATGTCATCGTAGCCGGCAAGCAACCCTCGCCGCAATGGCTGACGATGGATGCGGCCATGAAGCATTGCCAGGCCGGCATCGGCGTCTGGGAGTGGGCCAGTTGCGATAAAGGCCATGAACCCGATGTGATCATGGCGTGTGCTGGGGATGTGCCGACTTTAGAGACATTGGCGTCAGTTGATATTTTACGGAGCCGAATACCGGATATAAAAATCAGGGTGGTCAATGTCGTCAATCTGATGAAATTGCAGCCCCACAGCGAACATCCGAATGGCCTGACCGACAAGGAGTTTGATGAAATCTTTACCACCGACAAACCGATCGTCTTCGCCTATCACGGTTATCCCTGGCTGATCCATCGCCTCACGTACCGGCGTACCAATCATCATAATCTGCATGTGCGCGGCTATAAGGAAGAGGGCACCACATCGACGCCGTTTGATATGGTGGTCATGAACGATATCGACCGTTTTCATCTTGCGGCAGATGTGATTGACCGGGTTCCCCGGTTGCGGAACAATGCGGTTTACCTAAAGCAATATCTCCGGGACAAGTTAATCGATCACAAGCATTATATTGCCAGTTATGGGGAAGATATGCCGGAAATACGCGATTGGCAATGGCCTGATGGGATCAGTGCGGAGGCAGGGGACTTTGCCGAAATAACCGCCAAATAGGACCAATCACAATAAGGATTTGGTCAAAAATGGCATCTCAATATGGAAATTCGACGATAATGTAGGGGCGGATTTATTCGCCCTGGACGATTAAAATCGCCCCTACAAACTCGATCAATTTCAGGGAAGTTATTTTTAGCCGAATCCTTATCGATGCCCGAATTATTGCATGTCTGTTAAGACAGGACTTGCGATCAGTTTGATTGCAACGGGGTATCCAGTATTTCTTCGAACAAACTGCGATATTCCATTGCCATTCTTTGTAAAGTGAAAGTTTCTTCTATTTTACTGCGGTTATATTCTCCCATTGCCTTGCGCAGATGAGGGTCTTCGGCCAATCGGTTAATGCTGTCCGCGAATGCCTGCACGTCGCCCAATGGACACAAAAAACCGCCTTTGCCGTGGTCGATGAGTTCCGGCAGGGAAGAACAGTCTGTAGCGGTGACCGGCAGTCCGCATGCCATGGCCTCGGCCGCCGCCAAACCGAAACCTTCCCTGACCGTTGGAAATAACAACATATCGGCTTGTCGATAGAGTGCCGGCATGTCTCGATAAGGTACGGAACCCACGCACTCCAACCTCGGATGGGCGGGAAGTTTATCATGCTCCATGAGTCCTGACGTGTATTGGATAATGATGCGGTGATCGAGTTTCTCTAGTATGGGCAATAGCCACTGCGCACCTTTTCTGCGCGTTAAATTTCCACTGAAAAGCACTTTTATTTTTCTGCCGGTTTTTTTTTGTTGTTGATTAGGATAAAAACTGTTTTGATCAAGTCCATTGTAAATTATTTTTACGCTTCGTTTTATATCTAATTGATTTATTATCAATTCTCTGGTGAATTGACTGACTGCTGTGATAGCGGTTGCCTGCTTAACGGCGATTTGAGTGAACCATTTCAAATCGGTTTTATAATGGATATTTTGTAGCGGACTGCTAAAATCACGCATAAAACTGTCAAGCACAAAATTGTGAAATGTCAGTACCAAAGGTGCTTTGCTCCTCACATGAAACATTCCATAATCAGGTGTTGTATGAATTAAGCTTGCCTTATGGAAACGGCCAATGCCGCATAATACCGGAGGGATCAGGGTTAGATAAGGATTAAAAGGAACAACTTTATAGTTTTTAATTGCGCATTCAATTGTTTTATGAACCACAAAAGCGCCATTACCGGTTGACATAGGACTCAAAATCATATTTTCATTATTTTTCGATAAGGAATATATAAAAACCAATAAACGTTATACAACCATTTCATTTTTCTCGAACGGCAATTTTTGAGATGAACTTTTTTTTCCTCGGCCAGGCGTTCCACCAGCGAGGGCCAGTCCTGTCGTGAACTGATCCCGGTATCGCGCATGACCGAAAGCACGAGTGGGTGGCGGCATGCAGTCATGCCGTTATGATAGGCTCTCAGCAAGAGATCATAGTCCATCGTAATTTTAAAATCGGTATCGAAACCGCCGATTCGTTCAAAAACTGACTGCCTGCATAAAATGGCCTGATGGGAAACGCAGATTTTGAAATTTAACCAGAAATTAAATCCACGCGGGTTCAATCGTTTCAAGCGTGCACCAAACAATAAATCGAACATGGAAATATCTTCGTCACCTATTTGTTTGATTGCTTCCTCGATAATCCCGGCGTGTGAAAAATAGTCATCGGCATGAATAAATACGATGTATTCACCCATTGCAAAACGTAAGCCTTTATTCATTGCTTCGGCGATACCGGTATCCGCCTCGCTTAGCCAATAATCGATCATATCCTCATATCGACGAATAATATTGAGACTGTTATCGTTTGATCCTCCATCTATGATAATGAATTCGATGTTCTTATAAGTCTGTTTGATTACGCTGTTTACGGTCTGCTCAAGATAGTTATCGCCGTTATAAACAACGGTAACTACAGAGATTAACGGAAGTCCGGCGATGCCGAGCTTAAAAAAGCCACGTTTGCGCAATCCTCCATCGGTCATTCCGTCAGCATTTGACTGGGCAAGTAAACCGCATGCTATTTCGATATCCAAGGCATTGTTTATCTGAGGCGGAGAATTGTAAAGCCGTCGAGTTGTTGCATAACGGCTGTCAAGTTCAAAAGGGTTTTCGCGGTGTTTAAGTGCATTCATACTATTTCATCAAACATCGATATGTTGACCAGTAATACGCCAATGAAATTTTGACGGATAGCGCGATGATGTCGCTGCGAATGAATTCGCGCCTACCTTTTGACCGCCATTTCATGTTTGGCGGACTACCACCAGAGGGTGCAGACGTCCAATACCCAGTTTCATTAGCCCAGAGACTCTATTATCTTGACATACTCGTAAGCAAATTGTCGAGACAACTGATTTGCATTGATTCGAGCCTGCAGTTGGCGTTGTTCTTCACTCGGTTGCGAGAATTCCTGAACAACTTGCTTTATTTTATCGGCTAGTTCTATTGCTGAATCCGGTCTGAAAAACAGCGCATCCGGCGGCGATTGTTCACGATGGACGGAAATTTCGGACAAGATGATCCGTTTGCCGTTAGCTCGTGCTTCTTCGACCGATGTGCTCCAGCCTTCGAATAAGGAAGGATTGATCATCGCCATCGAGTAGATTGTCAGCGCATGAACATCTTCCAATGGTACCAAGCCGAGTACTCTGAATCGGTCATGTAAACCCGAATGTTCGACTTGTTGCATTAATTCGGAAAAAAAGTCCGGATTACGATAATCACGGGTATTGCCGGAACAGACGATCGTGATTTCAAGGCCTTCAACGGCGAGCAAGCTCAGCGCATTGATGACAATGGCATGGTTTTTGTGCGCCCAAAACTGATTGGGCAGGTAAAAGAAATGCACAGGCAACCGGTATTTTTCCAGTAGGCTTTCACTCGAAATGACTGTCCGGCTTGAAACGGGCTGTTTGTAGAATCTAAGTATAGCCAGTTTCCCTTCCGGCACATGAAAAAACCGAAGCACATCGTCGTGGGCGACCTGGCTGCTGACGATTAACCTGTCGCAACGGTTCAGAAAACGCTGGAATTTAATATCTCTTTTATTGAGGTCATCCTTGGTAAAAAAATGCGGTAGATATTTATGCTGGCAATCGGGAATCCAACTGATAACATGGATATCCTTACCGTAATTTCGAGATGGCGAATGCGATACGACAGTAATGCCGTGACGTTTGAGAAACCAACGCATCATGAAATCTATTCCGACGCCGACATAAATCAGATTTCTGACCAGCCACGGTAGCGATTTGTAAACTAGCCGGGTCGCCAGAACAGCCGTGCCCTGGGGAAATAATTCCCGGATTTTTTCTTCACTCTCGGGGCTGGTAATAACGGTAAAGTCCAGAGCCTCGGAAGCGAATTTTTGGCATTGCAGGACTAAGTTGCTGTAATAATTCATTGCTCCAATCCATTCGCCGTCGCACTCCGGTATAATTAACGCTATTTTTTTCATGCCTGGAGGTTGCTCCTGAACCAGTCGATATAGTCGGCGATACCTTGTGGGAGGCTGATTTCCGGTTGCCAGCCCATCGATTTAATATAAGAATTGTCCGAGATAAATACATCGGGATCGCCCGCCCTGGAGGACTGGAGAAAATCGGGGCTGTAGGATACTCCCAGTTCTTGATAAACCAGTTCCAAAACCTCGGAGACTTTGGTGCCGGCCCCAGTACCGCCGTTAGCGAGAAACAAACCGGATCGGTTCAGTTCGATGGTTCGAGCATAGAGACGGCAGATATCGTTTATTTGAACCCAGTCCCGTATTTCATTACCCGTTCCATAGAAAGAGTGTTCCCCGCGGCTAATTTTGTTGCAGGCGTCCCACAATAACTGTTTTTTTAGTCCAGGACCATATACCGAAAACAGTCGCAAAAGAGAAACATTCAAACCGAATTGTTGGCAATAGAAGGTGCAAATCTGCTCGCAGATCTTTTTATGGATTCCGTAGGGCGACACCTGCCGGTCGGTAGCGGCATTTTCGGATAATAAGCCTTGTTGATTGCCGTAAACAGCTGCACTCGATGTCTGAATGAACAGACAGCCGGGCCTGAATTTACGGATGAATTCCAGACTTGCATACAGCGGATTTGACATTTTAAGAAAATCCGAAATCGGATCGCTAAATGAACCGGCTACCGATGCGCCGCCGGCGCAATTAATGATGACATCGGGGTCCGGACAGCACTCCATAATGGCTGCCTCGGTGATTTCGCCGTCCAGAAAATAAAACGGTGCCGTTACTGCATCGTTGTTTTGATGGCCAATACCGTAAACGGCATAACCCGTATCAAGCAGAAAATGGCCAACATGCCTTCCGATAAAGCCTGAAGCGCCCAAGACCAGGACTTTATTAGACATGTTTTCTGCCCCAAAACGAATATAGCCGCCCCGGACTGGAATTAAAACTTCCAAGCAGAGCTAAAGCAGCATCGGGTATTAAACAACCGGCAATCGGGAGTTTGATTTTAGCGGCGATAAGCTTTTTTAACTGGTTCCGGGTCATCGGAAAAAAGTTGATTTCTGTTTCCCACGGGTTGAAGCTGCGAGCCACGGTGAGTTGAGCATTTGTAAAACATTGCCAATATTCATGTAACTGATAGGCGTTTTCTCCGCCATAATGCCGGTGCAAAGGATGATTTTGTAAAAATATCGCCTTGTCCGATGGTTTGGAAATGACGTGTTCCCGTACAAACAGAAATCGGCCTCCAGGTTTAAGCACTCGATAGACTTCACTACAAAGTTGGCTCAGCGATTTGGCGTGATGCAGGACAGCGCGGCCATAGACCAGATCAAAAGTATTATCGCTAAACGGCAATGATTCGCCCCAATCCTTGACTATGCCGATGTCTAATCCGGCAGACTCCCGCAAGGACTCGATGGCTTTATATCCTACCAAGGTGCTGTCATCGGGTTCTAAAGCGGTAACCTTCCAGCCATCCTTAGCTAGTGCATAAGAAGCAATACCCCTGCCTGCGCCGATTTCAAGAACGGTTCCCCGGGATTCGCCTAGCAATTTTTGTACGGTTCGCCATTCACTCCCGTCATGAAAGCGTTGCGCAGCTTCTACAATGGGATCATCATAGAAACAGGCTCTTACCAATTCGGTTTGATCGGGTTGATTCCTAAGCCAAACGACAGCTTGTTCCCAGGTTAATAATTTATCGTTCATCTAACGGTATTTCCCTAATTATTCTCGCCGGATTGCCCGCTACAATGGTGTAAGGAGGAACGTCTTTGGTAACGACGCTGCCCGCTCCAATAATTGCTCCCTCACCAATGGCAACTCCTTTCAGAACCACTGAATTGAATCCCAGCCAGGCCTTATCGCCGATTGTTACAGGTGACATTTTTACATTTTGCCAATCTTTTTTTCCGTAAAACCAGTTTTCGACATCATGTGCCCTCGATTTCCAGGCAATGGCATGAGAATTGTGATCGGCAATCGTACAGCCCCAGGAAATGAGCACATCGTTGCCAATTTCAATATTATCCGCGCAAACTAACGAAGACCCTCCTATAAAAACCCGTGCGCCTATCTTTATTGTGGCTCCTTCTTTATCAAAATTAATCGCTGTCTCAATTATTGAGCCTTCGCCAATTTCGAGGCGGCAGTTATTTTTAAGTCGAATACTCCTGTAATTAACTTTTGATTTACGAGAAATCTTTACAGAATCATGTTTCAGAATTTTCCTGGAAGCTAAAACGTTCAGGATATTTCTAATAAGTTCTTTCATTTTGTTAAAACCCAACTGAACCAAATTTTAACTTGGGCAAGAAGACGAGCCAGCGATGTATTAATATTTTTATTGCCCAAGTAGGCATAAACTTTTTGCTCGTTTTCGTGAATTATGTTTATTTCGGATGGAAATCTTTTTAACGGCAATTCCGATAATTCCATTGACTTGGTTGAAGACATGACGCAATGCGTTCCGCTACCATCAAATCCAATATTCATAACCATCGATTTTTTGGGGTAAAAAACTAAACCATGATTTATAAAAACACTTAAATTCCAACGAATTGCCCATGAATCTATTTCACCGCGCAACTGCGATTCCAGCATTTTGTAGTAAGGGTAGGCTCCGCCCAAATTGAAGGAGTTTTTCAATTGTCTGTTATTTTTAAGCTGTTGATAGCCGGCGGCGTCAGGGTCGAAATGTTGCCATGCCCGTTGCCATGTCGCCCAGCCCCATGATGATATGAAGGGCAAAAAAAAGGCATCCTGATCGGAATTGAATTCCACCGGAAACATATAACCGGTAATTTGCATCACTTGTTTTTCGTCCTCGTAGCGTTCCAGGGCTTCGTTCATGTAGCGTAAAAAATAGGTTGAAGTGACCAGATCGTCTTCCAGGACGATTACTTTTCCATATTCGTTAACCGTATCGGTTACACCCTGAATTACAGAATTAGCGAGTCCGTAATTTTCGCTTCTTTCGTGGATAAGAACCGATTTGAATCCGTTAATTTGCCGAAGATATTCTCTGACTTCATAAACCTTGACAGCGTCATGATCGGTTTTGGAGCCGTCGCTATAGATGATCAGATCACTTTTATTCGCCAATTCGTTACGGCTCAGCGCCTCGACCGTTTGCCGGACATGCTCTGGACGGTTATAGACAAAAAGTAAGATCGGAGCCATGGATATATTTTCAAGGCCTAAGTGAGGCAGGCTTTTTCGCATCGAGAATAATCGATGTATAATTAAGTTTCCCATCGGAATTCCTGCCATCAAATCGTTTTGAGCGCTTTATCATGCCATCAACAGGGCTCCATTCCTGGCAATGAAATTTCCCCCGCTCGTCGAAATATTCGTAAAGGGAAACCTCGAATCCTGCCTGAGTAAAAATTGAACTGAATGTATTGAAGGTATAGAGAACCTTGTGGTCATCGGAACCAGGTCCTTTACCACCTGGCTTTACCCTTTCAATATAATTAAGATTAGGCTGATAACCGTCCGGTACTGCCGCCCTTACATGCCCGCCCGGCTTCAGGTATTGAAAGCAATGTGCAGCGGCGATTATTGCTTCATCAGGAGTTAAATGCTCCCATACATGTTCAGCAAGTATTGCATCCAGTGAATTGTGCTCAAAAAAGGCGCGCCAGTCTCTTTCATCAAGTAAATTCAACACATCCTGATCACTAGAAGTCCAGCCTTCGAAACTTGTGCCGCTGGAACCGACAATGATTTTTTTAATCGGTTGATGAGCCAACTGATGTAATGTATTTTTTCTTTTCGACCGATTATATTTTCGTTTCAGCAACAACAGTGGTGAGCATACTAATTTCAGGATTTTGATAAATGATTTCATAGGCTCGCCGCCCTAGTTAAGGGGATGAATTGTTCTGATGAATCTGTAGGCATATTGGCTTTTCTGGGGCGGATTTTTAAAAACGGTTTAGATATTTTTAGATATAAAAAATAGTTACTCAAAGCCTTAACAAAGTGATATGTCATGATTCGACGTCCATCAGAATAAATCAAGCTAGCCTCATAAGATGTTCTATCTCATCTATAGCCTTTGGAACATTCAAACTGAAATTATAAAAATGATCAAATGCGAGTAGCGCTTGTCGAGAATAGTCATCATAATTCTTTATAATTTTTTTTATAGCTGTTGGAATCTCTGAAATGTTATCAATCATTTCACCGCAAGGGTATACGCCCATGAGGTCTTCATAGCTTTCATTTCTCGGTACAATGATAGGTTTGCCGTATTTCAAATAAAGAGCTATTTTATGTGAAGAAAAAGCGGTTAATCTATCATTGGTCGGTTCGTTAAAATATAATGCGACCCCAATATCTGAAGTTGCAACTAGCGTTGACAGCTCCCCTTCGGGAAGGGTGGCTTTAGATATGGTCAGCTTTTTTTGGGAACTGTATTCTGTGTTGGAAGTAAAATCTGGGCCGTGCAAGTATAAATATTCATCCTCGCCTAATTCGCCAGCAATCTGTATTAGCTCTTCAATTCTTCGATGCTTCGTTAACAGACCCACATAGAGAATCATAATTCTACCAAGCCACTTGTCACTTCTTTTCCGATCATCTCCGCTCAGGAAGGTTACCGCAGGGCCAACTACTCCTACCGGTAAATAAATAAAATGGTGTTCTTGAAGTTTATTGGCGGCTGCCAACACACTTGCCCTTCTTACATCTTGTATTATTGTTGCTAGACCTCCCGCATTGGCTTTTCTTTCAGGCCGCCGCAAATATTTAAATTGATCAATGCTGGGATGATCATCCACATACAATTCCAAAGAATAATAAATGTATGGAATGTGCTTTTTCCTCCCCAAAGCCGCCGCTATAATCAGTCCCATTTTTTCAACACCTATGAGCAGATCATAGTCAGTCTTCTGTATGAGGTGTTCAAACCTTAGAGAAAGCAGCGCCATTGACAAGCTTGGCATAATAGGCATTAACGTTGTGATGTATCTGTCACTTACTCTAAGCCAACGAAATAACCCGTCTCGTGCCTCGACTGCCCGCACAGATATAGATAAACCCGTAAAATCGACTGTATCCAAGCTTTCTGGATGCTCTGTTTTAAACAGGGTGACTTCATGACCAACTTTTGCTATGCAGTCGATGAAATCTTTTAGGTAGCCTTGAACCGGAAAGCCTGAAATGATAATGGCAATTTTCATAAAAACTACTGGCGCACAGCTACTACCATGGCCGACCAATTACTGGGGGTAGGCGGGCCATTATCAAGCCAGGCAAAAATTGACTCGATTTTAAATATCGTCTGTGAAATCAACAAATCCAATTCCGGCTCGAAAAAATAGCGCATTAAATGTGATTCGCAAAAGTTGCCGATCTGGCCGTTTTGCAGCGATTCAACCCAAATCTGGTAATTGACTTGTACGCTGTTTGTGCGAGGCAATTCGATGGGTTCGGCAATCCGAACAACGCGGTGGTCTTTACTCTCAAGCCGCTTTACCCTAATTTCGGGTTTTTGCGTCAATACTGCCGGGCCGTACCAAAAATCGAATACGAACAATCCGCCCGGCTTCAAATGATCTGCGGCGGTTTGCAGCGCTGCCATTACGTCGTTGTTGGCGGTCTGATAGCTCATCACATGAAACAGCGAGATGACGGCATCGTAAGTCTGCCCGGTTCGAATGGTGCGGATGTCTCCAGCCGAATAGGAGAGCTTCCCAGCAATATCTGAAGGAAGCTTTGCTTTTCGTTCCCCGGCTCGGCTTAGCATTTCATCGCTAATATCCACCCCGTGTACATTAAAGCCTATGCGCGCCAAGTATTCATCATGAATGCCTGTGCCGCAACCTAAGTTCAGTATCCATTGCGCATGGGGCATATATTGATGGATCTGGGTTGCTATATAGTTAGCTTCACCAGCATAATCTTTATCACGATAGAGCAGATCGTAATAGTGGGCATAAGCATCGAATATTCCGGTCAACTCATTATCTCCTTTACTGCCGCGGCTGACCGTTCAATTTGATCCGAAGTCAAAGCCAAGCCGCTAGGAATATAAAATCCACGTCGAGCAAGGCGTTCCGCTACAGGGTAACATTCATCCGCAAACAATCCGATTTTCCTGAAGACTGGCTGCTCATGCATGGGCCAAAAAAAAGGTCGTGTACCTATTTCCCACTGTTTTAAGCGAGACATTGACTCCAGGGCATCAAAAGGTACGGAATCATCCAGTACTAAACCGTATACCCAATAAATATTGTGAGCATAATCAGTTTTTGCTAAAGGCAGTTGTAGCCCACGTATTTCAGCTAAGAGCTTAGTATAATGTGCTCCCATATCGCGCTTTTTTTCCACGAAGTCATCAAGCCGCTCCAATTGCGCCAAGCCAACCGCGGCTTGCAGGTTGGTCATCCGGTAATTCCACCCCAACGCTTCATGAACAAAGCGTTTTGCCGGTTGAAAACACAAGTTTCTTAAACTACATGCTCGATCAGCAAGTAAATCGTCATCTGTTACGACCATGCCG
Organism: uncultured Methylococcaceae bacterium; assembly: GCA_964568805.1. GTDB lineage: Bacteria > Pseudomonadota > Gammaproteobacteria > Methylococcales > Methylomonadaceae > CAZMRW01. Next base: position 16,622 of record CAZMRW010000029.1, read on the forward strand.
CCTTCGCCGGTGGTAATGTGCTTATTAGGGTAAAAGCTGAAGGTGCTGATCTCTCCAAAACTGCCGCAAGGCTTTGATTGATAGGTTTGACCGAGCATTTGCGAAGCATCTTCGATCACTTTAAGACCATGCTGTTTTGCTAATGTGAGGAGTGGTTCCATGTCCACGGGCAAGCCATAAATATGCACTGCCATGATAGCTTTGGTGCGAAACGTGATTTTTTCTGCAACCTGTCTGATATCCATATTCCAGGTTTCTGGACCGCTGTCGACCAAGACAGGTGTTGCGCCAGATCGGATGATTTGATTAATACAGGATATGATGGTGAAGGTCGGAAGAATCACTTCGTCGCCGGGTCCGATATCTAAAGAGTCAACAGCGATATCAAGCGCCGCCGTGCCATTCGCCACGGCTATTGCATGTTTACGCCCTACGCGTTTTGCAAAAGCTTCTTCAAAGCGTTGAATAAAGGGGCCTTCCGATGAAATCCAGCCGGTTTCGATACATTCTATCAGATAGTTTTTTTCGTTACCGTCCAATAACGGTTCGTTAACCGGGATCATTCGGTTGGTCTCATTTTTAGACGATCTTTCGGAATGGCCTCGAAACGAGTTTTATCATGTTCACCCGCATAAGGCCCTTGCTTGACCTCAATAATTTCAGATTCGTCGAGAATTTCAAATCCATGGCCGCCAAAAGCCAACAATATAATATCGCCGGCTTCAAGAATACTGCTCTCCAAATAGTCCTGGTCGTCGCTGTAAAAATCGACTCGAATCCGGCCCGACTTGATGAAAAGCACTTCTTTAGTGTACTGCACTTCGCGCAAGACCGGATTATGGACATGCGGCGGTATCGTGTAGCCGCTTTCCCGTTTCATGTAGCCGATCTGTTGTGAATAAGAACCGGGCGTAAAAAACTCGATTCCGTCTTTCCGGAACGAACGTCGAATGATGACAGCCAATTCCTTATCACCATGCAAAATGTGTTCAATCATATTTTGTTTGAGCCTGCTGTAATCTTGCTTTTTGTATAATGTATAGCGATTTAAGATACCAATAGCTGAATTTTGGTAATTGCAGAGTCATCTCTTCAGCATCTTCAAAATAACCGAATCGGGAGTAACGAAAAACCAGATTGGTACAATGCCGATACCATCCATTTTCGCCTAAAACGCGTTCAATTTCCGGGCGGTGCTTTTCTATGATATAGCGGTAGCCTTCTACCCCGCGCCGATTGTTTTTTGAAATTGTTTCTCCTTCATGAAGCCAGTAAACTGCGAGTGGTTCTCTGATATGAACGAATTCACAGATTTTGGCTAATCTAATTGCGGTGTCCCATTCTTGAAAGGCCGGGACATCTTCATCCAAATAGCCGATTGCGCTAAGCGCAGTTTTTGAAACCATAAGTGTCTGAAATAGCGGCCCTGGAGATTGCAATAGTTGGGGATAACAAGCATTCCCTGTGACCGAAGGCAAATCCCACGTTTCAATTTTTTCTTTCTCCGGGTAATAACGGATCATGTCGCTATGCACCACAATATTTTCATGCCAATTGTGTGATGCCAGAACAGCTATCTGTTTTTCAAGTTTGCAAGGTTCCCACTCGTCATCGGAGTCTTGAAAGGCAATCCATTTTCCTACAGCTTCCATTATCCCACGGTTTCGAGCTGCCTGTGCGCCTGAGTTACTCCTTAACGCCACACTCCTAACAAATGAATGAGATAGGGCATAGTTATTTACAATTTCTACTGTTGCGTCGGTTGAACAATCATCAACGACAATGACTTCGTAGGGATGAACAGTTTGATTACAGACTGAGTCAAGGCAATAGATAATCGTCTTTGCGCGATTATAGGCAGGTATAATGACAGATACCGAAGTATTCAACATATATTAATATCTTATAAAGGTTTTGGTTCAAATCAATTCATGAATTTTCTAATCCATGGTTTGCGCAGCAACCAATCCAAGCAATGAGTTATGAATGTCTCACCAAACGAACCAAAGCGGTTGACCAAATAATATCGAGTTCTAATGCGAAACACTAGGCCCGCCCAGCCGGCATTGTTATATATGCTTACAGCAAATGCATATTGCTGGCGTTGCATTATGCGATATGTCAACTGCTCTTCATTCGGCGCCTGTTCCGCCATTCGTTTCAACTGATCTTTAGGCGTATCAACAGGATGTACATCGCGACGAATTAAATATGTTTCAGGACAGTAAACAAAGCGCCCCTTGAGGGCTGCATGTCCGAGCAGAACATGGTCTGCACCACGATAAATACTTGATCCACTCGAATTCAAAGCTGTGTGTAAGATATTAGTGCGAAACACGCCATGAATCAGGGAGCAATCAGATAAATAACGAATCAGTCCAAGCGTACGAATTGAAGGCGATTCGTCTGCCAGCAGACTGCTATAGAAATAATCGTAATGACTAACGAATTCGCCATGCACATTAATGTGTTGCGAAGCCCCATAAGCCATAACTGCTTCTTGGTTATTTTCAAGCAATTTTTTTAAGTTTTGTACATAGCCTTGGGGAAGCATATCATGCCCACCAAGCCACATGAAATAGGGTGTTTTGGCTTTTTTCAAAACAAGCTTAAAATTAGAGATTGCTCCTAAATTTTTCTGTTGTTGAATAAAGTAAACATTCGGATATTCATGGCTCATCGCTTCGCAAATCGCTGCCGATCCATCGGTCGAGGCATTATCCGAAACCCAGACTGCCTCACACTGTAGCGCGGCGGAACGAATGGCTGCCTCGATATATTTTTCTTCGTTAAAGAGTGGGATACCAATTGTAACTCCAGCAAACTCCAAGTTAATATTTTCTGTCATTAAAAGCCTCACATGTGTTCAGTTCTTGGGTGGCGTGGTCATGATTTTTTTGGCAACAGCAAGCATTCTCATTAGAATGTAATAATTGATCAACTTTTCTCATGCCTTCTAGGTATCCCCGGCACATTTAGCCAACCCGTTTCAAGTATCCATCCGGTGTCACCGTAATCAGTAGTTTGTGCTGAATAGTCTTATCAATCTCAAATTCAGGATGCGACTTGAGATATTCCCAAACAGCTGTTTTGGGATTATTTCCTTTGCCCCATGGTCGATCGGGAAACATGTCGGCGGGCATGTCTTCTATGATGGTATCGAACACCACGCAGTAACTGCCAACCGATACTATCGGTGCGTAAGCCTCCAATTCCGCCAATACATGATTGTGGGTGTGGTTGGAGTCCAGGCAAACAATGATACGTTGGTATTCTTTCGCGACCTGTTTAACCTGTTCGATAATTTCTGGTGCAATGCTGGAACCTTGAATCATCTGGATGCGCGAGGCCATAGGGTGGGCTTCGATAGCGCCGCGGTTGTGGGAACGAATGTCGATGTCGATGCCCAGCACCTTGCGGCGGGAGACTTTCGGATCGAACATCTCGCCAGCTTCGATAGCTTCGCATAGATCTAATTGCGCGAGCATAGAGGCGCTGAAAATGAGCGAACCGCCGTGGGCGATGCCGGTTTCGATGATAAGGTCTGGCTTTATTTGCCAGATCAATTCCTGCATCGCTTGGATATCCTGCGGGTACTGAATGATTGGACGACCAAGCCAACTGAAGTTGTAGGTATAAGCACCAGTAACTCCGACCTTCAGCATCCATGCCAAGCTCTCACAGGTCAGATCTGCAACCTCACCTAATCGCCGAATATTTTCCTTGACCTCGTTCTCGAATTGTAAAATTGGATTCATATTCACTTTCAAATTTTGGAAATTAATTTGACTCGGTCAATACGACCGCCAATTTGGGAGCCATTGTAAAGATTTTCGTAATAGAGCGATTCGAAACCTGCATTTTTCATGGCTAGGACGGTTTGTTCGATATCATAGGCCACCCTTTGCAGGAAAATCTTTTCTCCATCGAGGATTGCGTAAGCCGCACGGCAGTCGCCATCACGAGGTTGTCCCACAGACCCGGGATTGCAATAGATCTTTTGCCCAAACTCAGCAAGAGTTTGAACATGAGTATGACCTGAGAAAAGATAATTTACGCCTGCAGGTATAATCTCACTTGAAACAGCGTAGAGATACTGATCTTGGGGATCGTCTGGCCCACCATGCACGAAGAGATTTGTCCCTTCTCGATACAAGGGTAGTGATTGCTTTAGCCATTCCAACTGCGATGAGTCAACGATTTTCTTATGGTAATCGATAATTCCGGCAACTACCTTTGAGCGCTTGCAGTTCTTATCAAATACGAGATAACTATCATGGTTTCCTAATATATTAATAGCACCATGCCGTTTTAACAGGTTGATGCATTCACCCGGTTGTGCGTAGTAACCCACCACGTCGCCCAGCGATATGAAAAAAGTACAGCCCCGCGAAAGCGCATCCTCAAGAACCGCTTTTAGAGCCGGCAAATTGCCGTGAATATCAGACAGGATGGCGATCATATACCACAAAATCCTCGCTATAACGCCATGCAATCCCCTGGTGAATTTGCGGCATCTCTGGCCGATTTCCAAAAAAGTAGCAATCAATTGCCATTTCCGCCTCGTTATAACCGAACGCTGATCGTAGTGAATTGCTGCTGGAGAATCGTGGATTAATTTCCAGCAAATAGGCAATGTCGTTTTCCTGACGGAATTGGTAATTAGTCGGGCCGAAGGGCATAAATCGCTCGGTCAGCTGGATGGCTGCATTTTCAATTACGGTATTGCTCACAACCTCGGCCGCCAAAGTATTTCCCGCACCTGACAGCCGACGTCGGAAAGTTATGGGTTTCAGGGATAGTCCATCGCCAAAGCCAAATACTCCAACGGTATACTCTTCATGATCTGTGCCGACGATACGCTGCAAAATCCAATTCTCTCCAGCCTTAGCTCGCCAGTAGAGGAAGTCGGATTCGTCAAAAAGGCGAACTATGCCGCGCGAGCCATTGCCTTGACGGGGTTTGAGAAGCAAGGGGGGAGGGCCGAGAGTTTCCATAGCCTCACTCCATGTCAATGGAATGATGGAGGGAATCTTCGGCAAGCCATATCGTTCCAATGCCGCGCCTAACAACCACTTGTCGGATGACAGCGCAATAAGTTCCGAGCGGTTCAGAACTATCGGCACCCCGATTTTCTGAAAGAAATCCCGTTGCCTGTCGAGGAAAAAGACATCCACCTCCAACCCAGGGAGGACGAGATCAACATTTTCTGCCTTAATGATTCTCTGCCAAAAATCCAGGTAGTCCGGGTGGCTTTCGTCACAAGCGGGTTTCTTGAAGAAGGCATCGCAAAACGCAGGCCCGGGCGACTGATCGCTTCGATCGATACCAATGACTCTGACGGGATAGCGCGAATGCCTGAGGCTCTTGATGATCCCTTGACCGATGATGGCTCCGACGCCAGTGACCAGCGTGGTTATCGTGGGATGTTGATTGTAGTTCATAGGACATCCATCGGGCCAAAGCGATCCGCAGACCCAGAATGATGTATCATGGACATGCCTTCTGCCATGCTGATGCGCGGTTTATCCTGCAATTGATTGAAGACGGTGAAGTCCTTTGGATAACATACTGGTCGAAAAGCCTTCTTATTATGGTCGATGACAATATTGCCGCCACAACCAAACTCTCGGAACGCGATTTCGGCTATCTTAGTATTATCAAGGGACTCAGGATGACAGAGAGGCCAGTTGCCTTTGAGCTTCATTTTCGCTGCACAAATCATTAGGCGCGCTGCATCAGCAACATGTAAGAAGTTGCGTACGCCGGCCGAAGGTGGAAGACGAAGGTCGAGCCCGCGCGAAGCATAGGCAATGATGCGCCCGAACCAAGGTTGATGTACGCAGCAAAGACCATCCGTATCATAAAGTTGGGAAAGGCGCAGACTGCAAAACACGCCTCCTCTTCTTGCGATGCCCCATTCCAGGATTTTTTCACCCTGAGCTTTCGAGAGCCCATAGGAGGAAATGAGCGAGGACTCGAATCCCTCGATTGAGGAAAGGGTTCCGGCATAAAGACACGAGTTGCATTGGAGTTGCTCCATCAGTTCGAGAACATTCAGGCAGCCCACCGCGTTGGTCAGGAAATTGGTTCGCGCACTCTCAAAATCATCTCCTGTGAAAGCTGAAGCGCAATGAAAGACGACGTCAGTAGTGCGTCCGGCACAGATATTCCGATTCAGCGGTTCGGCAAGGTCGAGCACGATATCATGGTGCATTGCACGCCCGACGCCAATAACTACGATGCCATGCTCCTGCAGCTGCACGGCAAGTTCTCGCCCCAGCATGGAATCAGCACCGATGATGGCTGCGACTTTCATTCAGGAAGCGCCTCTATGAGCAAGCCGACGCAAAGTTCGGGAAAATCAACGCCCACTTTACACATGGCCTCGAGGTTGGCCTGGAAATCTGGCAGGGTCTTGAGCACAGAAAGCGGCAGAGGTTTTAGGTAAATGCCCTCCTCATGAGTCATGCGATAGCCGGTCTTGTTCAGCGCAGCAAGCAACGTATCCCGGCAATATTGCCGCTTGTGGCCTAGGGCAATGTCATTATCGTTGAGACTGTAGATATCATCGATAAGTCCCAGTTCCAGGCCGAACCGACGATTGAGCGACTTGGCATTAGGGACGGCGACATACATCTTGCCGTCAGGTTTCAGGAATTGCCGATAGCGAGTCAGTATCAGATCGGGATCATTCACATGTTCGAGGACAAAGCCCATCACAATCACATCAAAAGGCTCTTCCGGGATATACGACTCAAAGTAGTCGAGTATGAGTTCGCCGGAAAATTGCGGATGCTTCTCCCTGAACTGTTTAATCACACTCGATGCGCCATCGACGATGACGTGCCTCGAGCAGGCCTTGGCAAACAATTCGGCTGTGAATCCATGCCCTAAGCCGAGTTCGAGCAACGACTCCGCATAGCCGTAACGAGCGATAATGCGTTGCGGATACCAGTGCAACATCAAATCATTTTCCAATTCTGTCGCGGCATTGGGACGGTATTCTGACGCCACAGCATTCAAATCTTGCATTCTTGTTCCTTTCCTTAAATGTCTTTATGTCATCGCTACGAATTCACGCCATGGTATGGGGGAGCCGGCAATCCAAGATACGCCTGCCTTGCCGCAGTGCGCCACTAGGTCAAGTGCCGTGACATAGGGTGTGAACGTCCCATGGGATTGAGGATAAGGGCGTAGCCCATAGTTCATATAGACAACATCAATATCGTGAGCTTCGAATCGGTCATGTTCCAGATAATGTCGTGCGCCGTGTCCGGTAAGGTAAGTCTTAGCATTTAGATGCAAACACAAATCGATGACTCGCTGAGTACTGGAGCCAGAAACTCCAAGTGCTGAAGAGATAAGTGATGTTTTCCCCTGTCCAAGGCCAAAATAGTCGATCAAGGCGTCAGTTGATGCTTTTGAGAGCTCTGCTAGAGACTCATAGTCTTGTGAAAACACTTCCTCTACAAGCTTCAACATTTCCGCCATGTAAGGGGCTTTGGCATATGATTGCCGCAATAAGTCATAATGACTTAGCCGCCAGTTGATGCTGTTATCGATTTTCACGTCGCAAATCAATTTACCAAGATGCACGTTTCTTAATGGTACGGTTAGCCAGCGCATACCGGAACTTGTCTTTACTTGAACTCTGTTATAAAAACCGCCACGCGAGTATTGCACATCGTCGTAATAAACAAAGGTATGGGTCATTCGAATTTGTTCTAGCATTCCCACCCATGGAAAATACATTGGCTGAGAAATGACGATACATGGATGGTTCAGTTCATCACACTTCATAATAACTTGTTCGTGCATGCGATTAAATAAACCAGTGTCAATTGGCATGTTTCGACTCGGTTTGTGACGATTCGATCACTTGGCACACCCGGTTGAGATCACACTCGGAAAGATCGTGATAACTCGGCAGGTTAATTGCGCGGTTTGGAATATTCCAAGCAAAGCGGTTCTCAGGTTGCGCCGAAAACATGGACAAACTGGAGAGCGGGTGAAAGAACACCCTGGCGTCGATGTTGGCAGTTGCGAAAGCTTGCTGCAGAGATTCTCTACTAATGCCGCTCTCGTTATCGAAAACCAAGGTTGGCATCCAAGCTCCATTGATCGTGCCTACTGGTTCTGGGTTCATGGATAGCATCGGGTTATCTGCCAGATAGTCACGATAGTATGAAAAAATTTCACGTTTGCGATGGATAAGTTCCTCGATCCGCTCCATTTGCGCACAGCCTATCGCCGCCTGAATATTTGACATTTTGTACTTGAAGCCCATCATATCGGGCCAAAACTGTTTGGTCTGCCCCCGTGCCCGTCCATGATTACTGAGCGTGAGTACACGCTCATAAAGAACTGGGTCGTCGGTGACGAACATTCCACCCTCTCCGGTTGTGAGCGTCTTGGTACCATGAAACGAGAACGCGCCAAACTTGCCCATCGAGCCGGCACGTTTGCCATGATATATAGAGCCAATCGCTTCGGCGGCATCTTCAATAACCGGGATACCGTACCTTTCTCCGATAACGAGCAGGGCGTCCATCTCGCAGAGATTTCCATACAAATGGACGGCAACAATCGCCTTGGTACTGGGTGTGACCGCTCTTTCTACTAAGGCAGGATCAATACACCAGGAATCGGGAAGAATATCGACAAAGATCGGCTTTGCCCCCAAATGAACAATCGGAGCGGCCGTAGCAATCCAATTGGTGTCCGCCATGATAACTTCGTCGCCCGGACCGATACCCAATGCCGCCATGCCCATGTGAAGCGCACCCGTGCAACTAGACGTGGCAATAGCATACGCGGTGCCTAGATGGGCTTTGAAAGCGTCCTCAAAACGATTGATGTATTCATAACATTTTTCTCCCCAGCCATAAGCCGCAGCGTCGGCCGCATAACGGATTTCGAGATCAGTTATGGAAGGCTTTGTATAGTGTATGCGAGGTTTCATACGAATTCCAACTGTGGTACCGCCTTGACAAATTTCGTACCAAGATTAGCTAACCGAGTATTTTGTTGCTTTATCTCAGCCGCTATGTTCCAAGGTAAAATAATCAAATAGTCAGGATGTTGTTCGACTAAAACCGCCGGAGGCAAAATAGGAATGTGGCTACCAGGCATGAATTTGCCTTGTTTGGAACTGGCTGCATCACAAACAAATGGCAGCAGGTCGGGTTTAACACCGGCATAATTCAGTAGGGTGTTACCTTTGGCAGCGGCGCCATAGGCGGCCACTTTTTTACCCGCGCGTTTTTGTTCGATCAGGAATGCCAGAAAATCGTTTTTGACCCGTTCTGCCTTGACCTGAAAGTCTTGATAGTTGTCGAGGGTTTGCAAGCCCCGCCGCGCTTCCTCGGCAAGCATCTCATCAACTGCGGAAGAAACTTGGCGAGGATTTTCCGCATGACAACCATAAATCCGAAGACTGCCGCCGTGGGTAGACAGTTCTTCCACATCCCAAATCCGTAATTCAGCCTGGTTGAAAATACGGTTTACAGTGTATAGAGAAAGATAGGAGAAATGTTCGTGATAGACGGTGTCGAATTGTGACTGTTCAACCAGACGCATTAAATGCGGGAATTCGAGAGTAACAGTGCCATGCGGCTTGAGGATGGCTTTGAGCCCGGCAGTAAAATCGTTGATATCTGGTACATGGGCATAGACATTGTTGCCTATAACCAGGTCCGCCTGCTTCCCTTGGCTGGCTAGTCTTTCAGCGACCGTCTTGCCGAAAAAATCACGCAAGACGGGGATGCCGAGGCTTTCCGCCGCCGAAGCCGTGCTGGCAGTGGGTTCGATGCCCAGACAGGGGACGCCGGTAGCGATAAAGTTTTTCAACAAATAGCCGTCATTGGAAGCGATTTCGATGACATGGCTTTGACTGTCGAGGCCAAGTTTGGCAGAGATCATTTGTACATAGCGGGCAGCATGATCCAGCCAGCTTTGCGAGACCGATGAAAAGTAGGCGTAATCGTGGCTGAACAACTCGTCGGCGCGTGCATAGTCTTCGGTTTGCACCAACCAGCAATATTCACAGACAAGCAGTTTCAACGGAAAATAAAGTTCGGGTTTGGCTAGATCGGCGGCGCTTAGATAGCCGTTCGACGGCGGCGCAAAGCCGAGGTCGAGAAAAACATGTTCAAGCCGTTTGCTGCAGTGGCGGCAATTCATAAGGCAATCCCGGTGAAATCTGACGTAATGCCGGGGTGAAGTCTATCACGGTGGGAAATATCACAGGCCTGCAATGGCCAGGCAATCCCAAGGCGCGGGTCGTTATATAGCACGCCGGCTTCGGCTTCCGGCGCATAAAAAGCGGTATGAAGATACAGCAACTCACTTTCCTCTTCCAATACCTGGAAACCATGCGCACAGCCTTCAGGAATGACCATCATACGGCCATTTTCGGATGTAAGTTCTTCCGCATGCCATAGCAGGAAGGTCGGAGACCCTGCGCGCAAATCCGCTGCGACATCCCATACGCGGCCTTTGATACAGCGCACCAGCTTCATTTCGGCATGGGGAGGAAATTGGAAATGCAGTCCGCGTACCGTACCAAGCACGGAGCTGTGTGAAAAATTGATTTGCACAATGCGCCGATTGCCAATTACGCCGGCCAACACTTTTTCACAATAAAAACGGGTGAAAGTGCCGCGATGGTCCGTTATTGGGGTAGATTCCACGACCGCTACACCCGGCAAATTCGTTTGCCGGATTTTCATGTGCATGCCCATGTGGCACCGGCAGTTCGCGCCGCCGATATGTATTCGGCGATTTGCGATCTGCTTTCCACTTTTCCAGTCGAGTAAAATGCACGATACCATTTGGCGGTAGCTGAGAGTGTCTCATCGAACGCCCAAACTGGCTTCCATCCCAATTGAGTTTTAGCTTTACTAATATCCAAATGCAACAAGTTGGCTTCATGTGGCTGGGTATTGGAATCAATTTGCCAAGAAAGTTCCGGCCAGTGAGCTTTCAGTCCCCCCAACAATTGTTCAACAGTCCTGTTGCTTCCCGGTTCTGGGCCGAAATTCCAGCTTTCTCCCATCTCCCGCTTGCCCTCAAGCAGTTTTTGTCCCAGCAATAAATAACCGCTCAAAGATTCAAGCACATGCTGCCAAGGACGGGTGGCCGATGGTTTACGTATTTCGAACGTAGCCTGTCCGGCAATTGCCCGCACCAAGTCAGGTATCAGGCGGTCTTCCGACCAATCTCCGCCGCCCACAACATTACCTGCACGTGCCGAAGCCAACAATGGCGCATCCGCTACTTGAAAGAACGCTTGGCGGTAACTTTTTACCACTAGTTCGCAGGCAGCCTTGGAAGCGCTATAGGGATCATGACCTCCCAGTCGGTCATCTTCCCGATATCCTCTAAACCATTCCTGATTTTCATAACATTTGTCGGTGGTAACCACGACAATAGCCCGCACGCTAGGGAGTTTACGGCAAGCTTCCAGGACATTGGCAGTGCCCATGACGTTTGTTGACCAAGTCGCGAGTGGTTCACGATAGGAGCGTCTGACCAACGGTTGCGCGGCGAGATGGAAAATAATTTCCGGTTTTGCTTCGGTTACTACGCGGGCAACAGCTTCATTAATGCGAATATCGACCAATTGCGTAGGGCAAGTTAATCCCAGCAATTCCCAATGGTTGGGGTAAGTATCCGGCGGCAACGCGACGCATGCCACATCCGCACCCAATTCGGTAAGCCACAAAGCGAGCCAACTGCCCTTGAAACCGGTGTGGCCCGTTATCAAGACACGACGCCCGCGATATAAGTCGCCAAATAACTTCAAGTCCATACTTTCCAAGGTGGGGCAATGCGCCAAAACTCTTCCAGTTGATTCTTGTCGCGCAAAGTATCCATGGCCTGCCAAAAACCCGAATGCCGATAAGCCTTCAACTGACCTTCCTTGGCAAGTTTCACCAATGGCGTATTTTCCCACCCAGTCTGGTCGCCTTCAATAATGTCGAAAATCGTCGGTTCCAGCACAAAAAAACCGCCATTTATCCAGGTTCCATCACCGACCGGTTTTTCCTGGAAATTTTGTACGTCATGATCTCTCGAAATATTAAGTGCGCCGTAACGACCAGGTGGTTGGATTGCTGTCACTGTGGCTTGCTTCCCATGGCGGCGATGGAACGCGACCAGTGCCCCAATATCGATATCGGCGATACCGTCTCCATAGGTAAAACAGAATGTATTATCGCCGACATAATCGCGTACTCGCTTGAGTCGCCCCCCGGTGAGCGTATCCGGTCCCGTGTCAATAAGCGTGACGCGCCATGGCTCGGCATAACGTTCATGGACTTCCATTCGATTTTGCGTCATGTCAAATGTAACGTTTGACATATGCAGAAAATAATTAGCGAAATACTCCTTGATCACATATCCTTTATAACCCAAGCAAATGATAAACTCATTAATCCCATAATGAGAATAAAGCTTCATGATGTGCCAAAGGATAGGTTTACCGCCAATTTCGATCATCGGCTTTGGTTTCAAGTGGGACTCTTCGCTGATACGGGAGCCTAAACCTCCTGCCAGAATAACGCATTTCATCGCTTAGTCCTGATAAATATTCCAATGGAGTTTTGGCCTGATCACGCCTGGAACTGGGCCGGCATAACCATAACGATTTGAACGCTCATCCATTGGGTCAATCACATTGAACGTCAAGGCGTTTCGATCAAAAAACTCAACTGAAAACGACCCGGTATCGAAATAGGTTGTCACCGCCAGACCTACAAAATAGGCCCCTTCATTTAGCATATTGCCGGGAATTTTGCATTCTGCATGATAAATGCCCGGTGACATAACGGCGACATCTTCGGCATTTGACACAAATGCGTAGCTTCCATCCGATCTGAAAAAGTGAAAATTCGGCACACATTTCCCAATTACTGGTTGAGTAATTTGGTATTTCATGTGCACGACTAGGCCATCATGGATTGTTATATCCAAGGCATTCCTAACTCCAATTAACTCCCCTCCCAATAATTTGGCGTTTTCACCTTCATGACCTCTGCTCGATATATCGCTTTTTGAATTAACGACTTGGTAATACCTTAAAATTGTACCCGAGATATCCCCTTGATATGCAAGTCCGCCATCTTCAAGACAAATACCTTTCTCGCATAAATTAGATATCATTCCCATATTATGGCTTACAAACAAAACCGTTCTTCCTTCTTTTCCAACTTCCTCCATTTTATTTAGACACTTCTTCTGAAATTGCGCATCTCCCACCGCCAGCACCTCATCAACGATCAATATTTCCGGTTCCAGATGCGCGGCGACGGCGAACGCCAGTCGCACATACATGCCGCTGGAATAGCGTTTGACCGGCGTATCCAGAAATTTTTCCACTTCGGCAAAGGCGACGATTTCATCAAATTTGCTTTTGATCTCGGCTTTTCTCATACCAAGAATAGCACCATTCAGGAAAATGTTTTCCCGGCCCGATAATTCCGGATGAAAACCGGTGCCGACTTCCAGTAAACTGGCGACACGGCCGTTGATGGTGACTTTGCCGGTGGTCGGGGAGGTGATTCGGCTCAGGATTTTCAGCAAGGTCGATTTGCCGGCTCCGTTGCGGCCGATGATGCCGACTCGATCGCCTTGTTTGATTTCAAAGTTGATATCCTTTAAAGCCCAGAATTCCTCCAGTTCGGTTGTCTCGGTATTGGCTTGTAAAGGGTGACGAAGCCGTCTGGCGAGTGAGCGGGCGCTATGGCTCAGGCTGTCGCGCAGGGTATTGTAGGATTCCTGTTTTTCGTGGCCGATCAGGTATTTTTTGCTGAGATTTTCGACTTTGATTGCGGTAGTCATGTTTTGCGGTAATTATTTAATTATCAGAGTTTGACGTCCCTGGCTTCCGGCAGTCCACTTGTGCCCCAGAGGGTATGCCTGAATGACGAATTTTGTAGATACCTATGGCCAAAGTCAGGTTGCGCATGAAATGACTGGTGCCGTTTTGGTTACTTGCATCGGTGCATAAGGCGACATCCATGTGTAGACATGGTTACTTTTCGCCCAAGAAGCGCGTGTTTTTTTCTGCTTCAAGATTCGCTAGCTTGGCTAATTCGTCCAAAGGCAAATCAGGCAAGCCGTGACGACGCCATTCCGTGTAATCAAATCGTTCACGAGATACTGCCATTAGGAAACGTTCCGCTTCTACTAACCCCAAAGCGCCAATGAGCGCGTTCATTCCGGCAACTCGGATTTCAGTTTCAGTTTTCATACCAGTTCTCCAAAAAGGCTAAAGCATCCTGTGGCAACATTGTCACGACTCCCCCAGCCGATCGTAAGCATTTGAGCAGGCGATCATCTGTTGTAACAAAAAGTTCAGCTTCTCCCGCAATAGAACATGCTACATGCAGCGCGTCGTATTCGCCTAGACCGAATGACATCAGACTGGTGGCTCGCTCGAGTACAAATTGATCCACCATTACCATGGCCGATCCGATGTCACGCCATTTCAGTATGGCGATTCGATGTTCTTCGAATGGGTTTTTTGCGCACTCGAAATCAAGAATCGAAGACCAAATTAGTTCGCATTCCGCATTCCTGATCTTTTGCTGAATAACGATCTTTGCCTCAGTTTCGATCCTGATACGCGGCTGTGTCTGGTCATCATAGGGACGATTGAAGCAGCACATGTCTAGATAGATTCGCATTGTGTTTCCATTAGATCATAAGCTGGATGCATCAATGAAGTGCCAACTTTGCATAAGATTGTCTACCCACTATCACAAATTCCTGCTGCGAACATTGAACGGCATCGGTATCGGGTAAATTAGCCGGTACGCTAACGAGAATTTGCATGGTTATTCTTCAAATTAAATAAATCGATTATGGACATCATTTCAGTAAGAATTCAATCAATATCTTTAACGGGGGGTACTGTACGATGCCTGTTTTTCATGACCGATCTGGTGTTTTTTGCCGAAGTTTTCTACTTTGATTGCGGTGGTCATGTTCTTGCTGTAATTATTAAATTATCAGAGTTCGCCGACCCTGGCTTCTTGATTCCGGCAGTCCACTTGTGCCCCAGAGGGTATGCATGACAATGTTCTCTAATTAAGTGCCGTAGGATGAAGTGATAGCATAATCCCGGCAACCAGAGTCGCTTATACAAGGGATTCATTACGCGCTCCAGCGAGTCTATTGTTCATTTCAATCTACGCGCTGTGAGTCGGATCAAACGAACGGGTTGACGATATGTAAACTGCCATTAATTTCTTGGCCGTTCTGCATATCTTCCGTATAAAGGGTGTCGTACCCGGCTTCAAGGGCAGCCGCGACGATCAAGCTGTCATACCAGGAATAACCGTATCGTTCGCGAATATCAAGCGAGGTATGGAGTGTGGTCAACGAGACCACTTCCACTTGGCACATGGATTCAAGAGTGGCAATGAGCCTGCGGATTTCAATGGTTAGAAGTCCCAATCGTCTGGATGCTACATTAGCTGTTTCTGATAGCACTTGCGTGGAAATGATGGGTGCATCCACAAACAAGGGTGCTGCGAGATGAGCTTTGGCGGAAGTTTTTCCAAGTGCGTAAATAATAATGTTAGTATCAATAAAGGCCTTACCTGGCATTGGCGTCTTCCCGGTCGAAATGATAGTCGCTTATGTCAACATTAAAGCTTTTGAAAAAAGCTTCGATGTCATTAGTGGTTTTCAGGGTTGGCTCAACCAATGGCAGTGTCTTTCTAACTTTAAGAAAGGCAATGAAGTCAAGAAGTTCAACCTGTTTTTCAGGCGATAGCGTTTCAGCTTCTCGCGCAATGATCTCGGTATATCCCATCATTCACCTTAAATATAAATTGGCTTAATCAACAATAGCATTTCAAATTGTAACTTGATTGGCAAGAATCTTCAGCTAATGCGTAATATGTACCCTTTTTCGTCTATCATCATTATTTACCTTGCAGAGCATAATCAATTACACGCTGACTATGCCGAATGTCATGGGCTTGCATACTTCCAATTGCATCAAATTGGAAAGCCCGCAGATAAGCTTTAAATATGATGCCGATTGAGCCGGTTAAGGTCAGACCGCACAAGCGCCACTCTAAGTCCCACAACCCATTTCATTTTTCAGCGCGAATAAAACATATTTATGATCGTTGGGTTGCAAAAAGCGCAACCCAACGGTTTAGATCCCAAATCACTAATGAAAAACTGTGTCCAATGAGTCGCAGGTTAGAACCCGCTCTGACCAGGTCAACAGCGTTTCCGGATCAGCATGGTGAATTTTGTCACGCAACGCATCCGGCACTCCCCCAAAGCGTTTTTCCAATAATCGCAACAACATAATGGCTTCACCTTCCTGCCTGCCTTCCTGTATTCCTTCCTGTCTTCCTTCTTGCCTTCCTTCCTGCCTGCCTTCTTGTCTTAATAATTGTGCTAAACCCATGATTTCACCTTCTTCAGAAAGATAATGTTCTCGATATTCTTGCAATTCTTGGTCAGTTAGATCGGAGTAGTGATCAATAAAATCAATATACTTCAATTGTCGTTCGGAATTTGGTTCCAGTTGAGCTAATCCTAATTGCGCCGCCGCGTAAACCGAAAGCTTTTCCTGAGCCGGAAAGTGCATATTGGGCAGATTCAGTCGGGCTACAATGTTATTGCTTTGGCTGTATTGCGCGGCCGAAAGTTGCTTTAATTCGCAAGCCAGATAGCGGAATTGTAAATAACAATAGCGGTCGCCGCCCAATTTTAATTCCGTTTTACGCCGCCCTTTATTAATAAAAATAACAACCGGCACAACTCGGTCAGTATTCATCAGCTCGGCTAGATCCAGGCAATAATGCGCCAGCCGGTGTATGGAAAAACGGCGGTGCCGGCTTTCTTCTTCCAGTACGAACAAAATTGCTTCTCTTCGTCCATCCGGCCATTCCACCAGCAGCGGTACGTCTAATTCCCGGAAGCGGTCGCCTAAACGGTCTTTCAATTGCTCCTGACGAATCGGTACAATGCGCGCCTGGTCCAGATCAGACATTGTTTCTTCAGCGGCAAAAAATGCCAGCGCTTCGCGCGGGTAGTCCAGAATCAGATTTTTAAAATTTTGATCATGCATCAGTTAAGCAAGAATTCAATCAATTTCTTTAACGGGATCGTGCTGGACGACGCCTTTTTTTCATGACCGATCAGGTTTTTTGCTTAGGTTTTCTACTTTGATTGCGAAGGTCATTAATTTAATTTTCAGCCGTTCGGCAGCATTTTAACAATTGTCTTGGCGAATTCTGCAAAGTCTGTAAGCCGGTATCTGGCAATGGAGTGAACTATGGCCCAGTTTATGGCTTCATATTGATGAACTGCAAGATTACGAAAACCCACCGCCTTTTTCATGCGCACAGCCAGTTCAGTGTCGATAACGCCGGCATTGATCAATGTGTCGAACACTTGTCCCATCGTATCGGGGGGAGGGAGTTCGGTACTTGCAATCAGATGCGTTCCTATGTCCACACAAAGCTGAATGGCGCGGGTCAGATTAAGGGCGATGATGTCTTGGGCATCGTAATCCTTTGCAAGGGCCTCGGCGTTTGTGGGGCATTTTTCCTCGATCCTGCGCAGGGAACGGCGCAAAGACTCCAGCTTCTGTTCAATTAAAGTCCGATCCATACTCGTCTTCTTTCTTCAAGAATTCTGCGGCGAAGCGGCATAAAGTCCGCTTGTTCGATCAGGTGTTTGTTAATAAGTCTGGCGTAGCGGTCATCGCTTCCCATAATCTTTCTACCTCCTGAGATGATTTGGCCCAATAGCGGTTCTCCGACCGAAAACAGGTCCACCAGATCAACAGGTCTTCCTATGGATACGGCCAATTCCCCGATCAGACGTTCTTTTTCATTCGTGTTCAGTGGGCGCGCAGCTTCGACGGCGATGTCGATGTCGCTACTCGATCTTGCGTTGCCTTTTGCCAAAGAACCAAACAGGATGGCTAATTGAATCGTGGGGTGGCTTTTTAAGACACACCTGATTTTGTCATCGATCATCAAGCTATCTGTGATGTTGCTTTTTTTCATGGTAGAAGTTTAACCAATAATTCTAAAAAGAGCAGTTGGCATGTGCAGACCGTTCGTGCTGAGCTTAGTCGAAGCATGAACGGTCTGCAATACATTCACCTTATCGGCGAATTCCAAAATCCCGTTCACCCTTCGACGGGGCTCTGGGCGAACGGGATTTTGAGATGCTCAATCGCTCTTTTTAGGATAATGAATGGTGTCGGGGTAGTGAGCCAATATAATTTAGACTTAAAGGCAAGTTGGTGTAGGTGCAGCATTTGATTGTGCATTGCTCACATTCCTTTTTATATTGATATCTTAGGATGAGATTAAACGGTCAGATCGTATCGGCAAACTGTCTTTCGGTTTTCATAAAGTAGCCGAGACCGAGAATGAACAGAAGTACGGAAATGCCGATTGACAGATATAAGCCGGGCAGATAAAGGGGCGATTCACCGGCATTGATCATCCAGCGGAAGCCGTCGATGATGCCCGCCATGGGATTGGCCGCATAAACAAGCCGCCATTGTTCGGGAATGATGCTGCTGCTGTAGCCGATGGGCGAAATATACAAGCCCATCTGGATGATAAAAGGTATCACGAACCTGAAGTCACGGTATTTGACATTGAGCGCGGCGATCAGATAACCCAGGCCGAGCGCCGTGATGCCTGCCTGAAACAGGAACAGCGGCAGCAGCAAAATGTAGGGGCTGGGCAGAAACCGGTACCAGATCATCAGGCCGATCAATAGCGCGAATGAAATCAGAAAATCGATTAAATTGACGAACAGCGGGGCGGTAGGCACGATAATTCTGGGAAAATAGACTTTGCTGATCATCGCGGCGTTACTGATCACGGCATTGGCGCTCTCGCTTAGCGTGTTGGCGAAGAAATACCAGGGCAGCATGGCGGTAAATACCATAATGGTGTAGGGCGTATCACCTTCGCTGGGCAATTTGGCGATCTTGCCGAATACGACGGTAAAGACGATCATCGTCAGCAAGGGCCGCAGCACGGCCCAGAGGGCGCCGAATACGGTCTGTTTGTAGCGCACCTTGAAATCGCGCCAGGCCAGGAAATAGAACAAATCCCGGTATTCCCAGAGTTCTCTGGATAAATGGCGGATCGATTTATCCGGCGTGATGAGGGTTTGAATTTGCATGGCTCGCAGCAAGTGAATTTTGTGGACTAAGTATAGCTGCTTTTTTAGTATGGGAGTGTGGCTTGCCAGTCAATTGGATTTAATTAAGGGCACGCAGTGCCAAAAAATGAATCGGCCGGGGTGACTGCTCGGAGTGTGTTATTTGCCTTCAACGGCTGGCATCGGACTCAATAAAAAATCAACGATAAATTGATATTGGCTGCTTTTTACCAAATTTAATACAACGTCCATGCGAATATTCATGTAGTCATGGACAATACGGTTACGCAGGCCGATGGCGTTGTTCCATTCAGGGAGTTGGGAGGGTGATATCGCTCCAGTTCTCGCCAATAACATAAAGGCATCATAACCGGATAATGGAGGTTCATGCCCGGCCGATTTTATGATGTGTTTACTTTTGCCGATTGCATTTTCAACCAACACCTGACGCGCGTGCAATACGCCATTTTCTTCCAGTCTTGATAGCTGCTTTCCCTGACGCATGATTGCTGCTGCTTCTTCCAGGACTTCCGCCTGATATCGAGCGATTTGAGCTGTTTCGTTCTGGTATGCATCAAGTTGCATGAGTTTGCTCCCAATAAAAGTCTTCCAAATCGCGCCAGGTACGTAACAAAAATCGGCTCCACGCTGATTCGTTTTCACCCTTTAGCAGTTTTCCCTCTTGTGCGATGACCGAACGCATGGTCAAGCGAGCGGTGGGTATATCGATGATGTCGATCTTTATGCCGTTTTCGGATAACAACGCCGATAGTCGGGACCGCAATTCTTCGGTTTTACCCAGGCTATCCAGGTAGGGAATGTCTTTGCGCCACTGTACGGCGAAGTCCCAGTCGCTATGAGCATGCACACGGCCGGTCGCCCGACTGCCGATTAATACGGCGAGTTCTATTTCGGTTTGCGTAGAGAAAAATTCCTGAAGTTTCTTGAGAATGTGATCATTCATTGCATATTTTTCGATCAGCCTGCCGCAGTCTGGTCATCAATTTCAGCCATGACATTTTCGAATATCTCGGTCATGGTTACCGTTACACCGATACTTTTGAATTCACAAAGATCATCGCCGAGATACTCGTGCATCAGCCAGTCATTGTCCTCAGTGCGCCGGTAGCATTCCACGCGCCTTGCGGCAATATCGACTATGACATATTCCTTCAGCGAAACCAGGGTACGATAGGCGGCAAACTTGTCGCCGCGGTCGAAGGCGGCGGTCGCGTCGGAAAGCACTTCGGCAATCAGGATGGGTTGCGATAAATAGAGCTCGGCGGAATGATCCCTTAGTGAGCAGGAAACCATGACATCGGGATAATAAAAGGCATCGACTTTGTCGACTCTCAGTTTCATGTCGGCAACATAGGCCTGGCAGGGGCCGCCGCGAAGGCGTTGTTTGAACGCGGATGCAAGATTTAATGTCACTACCACATGTTCACGCCTGGCTCCGGCCATGACAAAGACTTCGCCGGCGAGATATTCATGTTTTTCCATCTGCTCGGCTTCCCATGCCAGATAAGCATCGGCGTCGAAGGTAAGTTGTTGAGCCTCTTTCATGGATTCACCCTGGCTGGTTGTTAACGGGTTGATTATAAATCATGCAAAGCGCTGCAAATATACGCCCGATTGCATCTATCGGGCGTAGGTTAGGGAAACGCCAATTTAATCTTTTTCCCAGTTTTCCCTGAGCGTCACGGTGCGGTTAAAAACCAGTTTTCCGCCGACGCTGTCGATGGCGTCCAAGCAAAAATAACCGGTGCGTTCAAACTGGTAGCGGCTTCCCGCTGGCGAATCGGCCAGATTGGCTTCGACCCGGCAACCGCTTAGTATTTCCAGTGAATCCGGATTAATCACATCCAGAAAATTTTCTTCATTGTCCGGATTAGGCACCGTAAACAGGCGATTATACAAACGGATCTCGGCAGGCAGCGAATGTGTTTCGGAAACCCAATGGATCACGCCTTTAACTTTACGGCCCTCCGGATTTTTGCCGAGCGTGTCGGGATCAAAAGTGCAATGCAGTTCGGTGATATCGCCCCCGGCATCCTTGATGATTTCGTTACATCTGATGACATAGGAACCCCTCAAACGGACTTCGCCGCCGTCTATCAGGCGTTTGTATTTCGGCGGCGGATTTTCGGCAAAATCGTCCTGTTCGATCAGTATGACTCGGGCAAAGGGCACCGAACGTTTGCCGAGTTCAGGGTGTTGCGGGTGATTGCTGACTTCCAGATATTCGGTTTTGTCTTCGGGATAGTTCGTAATCACGATGCGTAAGGGATTCAGAACCGCCATGGCTCGAGGCGCATTATTGTTGAGATCTTCGCGGATGCAGTTTTCCAGTACGCCCATTTCTATCCATGAATCTTTTTTGGTGATGCCGATACGCTCGCAAAAATCGCGTATGGCGGCCGGGGTGACGCCGGCGCGGCGCATTCCGGCGATTGTCGGCATGCGCGGGTCATCCCAGCCGCTGACATGTTTTTCGGTAACCAACTGGTTAAGTTTACGCTTGCTGACGATAGTGTATTCCAGTTGTAATCGGGCGAATTCGATTTGTTGCGGATGGCAGGGCGTCTTGAGCTCTTCCAGTACCCAGTCATAAAGTGGCCGATGGTCTTCGAATTCCAGCGTGCACAAGGAGTGGGTGATGCCTTCGATGGCGTCCGAAATACAGTGCGTATAATCGTACATCGGATACAGACACCAGTCATTGCCGGTGCGTTGATGATGTACGCGGCGAATTCGGTATAACGCAGGATCGCGCATGTTGATGTTGGGAGATGCCATGTCAATTTTGGCGCGCAGGACATATTGGCCGTCGGCGTAAAGGCCGTCGCGCATGCCTTTGAACAAGGCCAGATTTTCCTCTATCGGCCGGTTGCGGTCGGGGCTTTCCCGTCCTGGCTCGGTCAAGGTGCCGCGGTAGGCTCTGATTTGTTCGGCGGACAGGCTGTCCACATAGGCCTTGCCGTCATTGATCAGTTGCACCGCGTAGTCATAAAGTTGTTCAAAATAATCGGAGGCATGGCGCAATTCGGTCCATTGGAAACCCAGCCACTGAACATCTCTTTTAATGGCTTCGACAAATTCGTCGCTTTCTTTTTCGGGATTAGTGTCGTCGAAACGCAGGTTACAGGTGCCGTTATATTCGGCGGCTATGCCAAAATTGAGACAAATCGATTTGGCATGTCCGATGTGCAGATAACCGTTCGGTTCCGGGGGAAATCGTGTGGCTACTTTGCCGTTATTTTTGTTTTGTTTAAGATCATCGTTGATGATATGGCGAATAAAATTTGACGCAGAAAGAGTTTCGTTATTGGGCATTGGGTTTTTTTAGTGTTGAGTTCTTGATTGAACTGAATTCAAAATGGGTGAATGGAAATAACGGTTACTTTAATGGGTATACTCAGTAAAGACAAGGCCGATGAGAAGAATGACACTGCCGCTTTGAATTTATAGAAAAGGCTTTCGGTGATCTGTTCATGCCTTGGATGCGTGATCCAGTGCAAACAGGAAATGCTGCCATCCGATTGTTTGGTTTAACAGGACAATAATGCCTTGAAGTCAGTCCCGTTTCAGGAAAAACGCAACCGAGTTGAGAATTCGAGCAAATACCTGTGTTCGTAAACTTATGCTCTATGGGCTATAACGGTTCGAGTATCGGTCTGGGTTTGCCTGTAAAATAACCTTGAGCGTAATCGACTTTAAGCTCATTCAAGGTATTTAATATCTCTTCGCTTTCAACAAATTCAGCAATGGTTTTTTTTCCCAGAACATGGCCTATATCGTTGATGGATTTTACCATGGCCAGATCCATTGAATCATGTTCAATATCCTTAACGAAAAAACCGTCGATCTTGAGAAAATCGACCGGCAAGTTTTTAAGATAAGCGAAAGAAGATAAACCGCTGCCAAAATCATCCAAAGAAAATTTACAGCCGAATTCCTTAAGATGATTCATGAATTCCGTCGCCAGAGACAGATTGGCAATAGCGGCCGTTTCAGTAATTTCAAAACAAACTTTTTCGGATGGCATGCCGGTTTGATTAAACTGATTTTCTATAAATGAAAACAAACTGGGTTCGCTAAGGCTCGATCCGGAAAGATTAATCGAGCAAAGTGACAAGTTGTTTAAACGCTCGGGATGTTTGGTATAGAAATTAAAGACATTACGAATAACCCAGCGATCAATTTTAGTTGATAATTGATAGCGTTCAGCAGCCGGCAAAAAAGTATCCGGAGTGATTATGCAGCCATTGTTATCCTTCATGCGGATTAAAATCTCGCAATGTTCGCCTTCGTCATTGCCAAGAGGAACGATGACTTGCGTATAAAGACAAAAAAGATCATCTTCCAGGGCCTTATTGATTCTGACAACCCAATTCATTTCGCCGTGATGTTGCGCCAGTGCTTTATCGTCTTCCCTGTAAATATGGGTTCTGTTGCGGCCAGCCTGTTTGGCCATAAAGCAGGCCATATCAGCTTGTTTCAGATGAATATCGGAACCGCCCTTATTGAAATCGATAACAACAAGCCCGATGCTGACGCCTATTCGAAAACTTTTGTCTTCCCAATGGAACTGGAATTGTTCGACAACCTGATGGATTTTATTGGTAACAATTTCAGCCTGATCCAGGGGACAGTATTCCATCAGGATTGCGAATTCATCACCACCCAGCCTGGCCAGCGTATCGCTTCGCCGGATGACCTGCAACATCAGTGAGCTGATTTGCCGGAGCAATTCATCGCCTGCGGTATGGCTGCATGTGTCATTCACGATTTTGAATTGATCCAGATCGATGTAACAGAGCGCATGTTCGGTATTGCTGTTTTGAGCCAGTGTGATCACTCGCTCCAGACGGCGGTCGAATTCATGCCGATTGATTAGCTGCGTCAGAGAATCATGAGAGGCGTGATAGGACAGTTTTTCCGTCATCAAAAGCGCTTCAGTTACATCTTCCTGTATGGACACATAACTGGTAATCATTCCCTCGGAATCAATCAATGGGGCAATGGATTCGCGTGCCCAATAGCTTTCTCCGGATTTCTTCTGGTTTTTTAAAATCCCGCGCCAGACCTGGCCGGATGTTACAGTGCGCCATAAATCCTGATAACTATCGTCATTGGTTTCGCCGGAACTAAAAATTTTTGGATTTTTGCCTTTGACTTCATCGTAAGTGTAGCCGGTGGTCTCGGTTATTTTACGATTCGCATATTCAATGGCGCCTGATTTATCGGTAATGAAGATAAAGTTTGGGCTATTATCCAATGCCAGGTGCATTTTACAGAGATCGTTTTGGGCAAGTTTCCGATCATTGATATTTCTGATAACGCCGAAAATTTTGGGTAACTCGCTCAGGTTATCATTAACGGGCCTAAAAATATTGATTGCAGTCGGGTCGATGCTGATAGCAGTGATTTCGACATATTTAAGCTCACCGCCTGTTTTGCAACGAAGCCGAAGCTCGGTCGTCGTAGTGTGTTTTCGATTCGGGCTACAAAAATTAAAAACGGCTTCCGCTTTTTGCCAATCATCTTGAAAAACCAGTGATGAATAATGCTTTCCGGAAAGATCTTCCGGGCTATACCCCAGTATCATGCGGATTGCTTCGTTTAAAAAAGTAAACATACCATTGTGGTTGACCAGATAGATAATATCAGGGGAGTGCTCAACAAAGAACCGATGCATTTGTTCCGACTGGTTTAACTGCATCTGAATATCCCTGTTTCTCTCCTCCAGAACGATCATTTTCTGTAAATTTTCAATGGTATGAATCAATTGATTGATTTCATATGGTTTTTTTATGAAATCATAAACAAAATTATAGCGTAAGGCTCGTCTGGCATCGGAAAAGCTGGCTTCTCCACTGATGATGATGACTTGAGTATCAAGGTTATTGATATCGATATATTTGATAACCTCATGGCCGTTGAGGTCAGCCATGTTTAGATCCAATAAAATAAGTTTAACAGGATGCAGTTTTAAAATATCGATCGCAGCTAGCCCGCCTTCAGCAGCAACCACGTTTTTTCCTGCAAGCTTAATTCTACTTTGTTAAATTCAAGATATCGCATAAGTAATTGATTTAAACTA
>CAZMRW010000030.1:0-41577 GCA_964568805.1 uncultured Methylococcaceae bacterium
AATAATCAGCAGAAATAGTGTGGTGGCTAGGCTATTCTCGGACAGGCTCCTAGTGAATGACCAAGAAGAGATGTGATTCCGTAGTCAATAGCCATACCGGCACCTACGCCAATAGCAGCACCGCCAATTACAATAGAAGTAACAGTTGCACCTCCAGCCACCGCAACAGATTCAGCTAAACCAACGCCTATTTGGAGCTGTGTTATCCCTGTAATGTATCCTGCTGCATCCAGTTCAAAGGCTGTAACCGTTCCTGCTTGAGCCAGAGCTGCGGCATCTGCAGCGGCAGCGGCCTGATATGCTGCCACCCCAGCTCCAATATCAAAAATGGAAGGTCCCATACCAATAGGGAAGTCATTACTTAGCCCAGTTGGATCTATAATTTTTAAAGGAAGATTCATGCTATATTGATATAGATTGAGTGGGCTGCCGCCAAATCTAATCGGATCCTTAGCAGTCCATCGACCCGTTACCGCATCATAATCCCTCGCCCCAAACCGCACCAGACTGGTATCCCGGTCATACAAGCCACCGGCAAAGCCAAACGGCTGGAAGCCGGGATTGGTATCTAATGTGACCTTGCCGAAGGGGTCGTAATCCATTTCCTGAAGCACGGTATTGGTGGCAATATCCACTACCAGACGAGGGCTGCCCAAGTGGTCTTTGATGATTCGGTAGGTCGCTCCGCCCTTGATCATGTAATCCGGCACGTTGACGCCGGTGGCGTAGACGAAGCGGCTCTTGACGCTGCCATTGCTGTCCAGCTCAGCGATAGGTTTGAGCTGATCCTGATACAATAAACCCTGCACCAGGGTGCCGTTGACCTTTTTGCCGATGCGCCGATTCTGGCCGTCGATAAGGTAGTCGATGATCATGCCGTCCGGGAAAGTCACTTTACGCAGATTGCCGAGCACGTCGTAATCGTACTGCGTGGCCTGGCCGTTCACTGTCTTTTGTTTTAATTCACCATTGGCGGTGTACTGATAGTTCGCGCCTTGATACTCCACCAGCCTATCCTGGTCATCGTATTGAGCGATTTCTGCGCCGCTCAGATGGGTGCGATTACCGTTGCTATCGTAGCCGTAACTGGCTGTAACTACGTTGTCGCGTTTGACTTCACTCAATCGTCCGGCTGTGTCATAACCGTAGTCGAACGTGTGAGTTATCCCTCCTTTGATCTGCCTCTTTTGAGTAATGCGGCCCAGCTTGTCGTGATCGTACTCGAAGCGCAACAGGCTTGAAGTGCCGTATTTCGCCTCGTAAGCGGTTACTTCGGCGAAGCCGTTGTAACTATAGCTATCGGTCAGACTGCCCAAAGCCGTTCCGGTCAGCAGACCGTTCTGAGCGCTGCGAGTCAACGTCAGGTCACCGGCTTTGATAAGCAGACTGTCGGCATCGTATTGAAAAGGGATTGCATTCGACCCATTGACGCTGAGTGACGTGACGCGAAAATCGTTGTCGTAACTGCGTTCGACACTACCATTCACGATTCCGGTCCAGGCGGTCTTGGTAAGTAGCGCTCCATTATAGGTATAGGCCAACATGCCGCCGACCGATGCGATAACGCCGGTTAATTTTCCGGTCGTGGCACTGTAGGCATAGCTCAGATCGCCGTTAGGCAAGGTCAGATTACTGAGCCGCCCGGCATTGTCATAAGCAAACTCCAGTGTTTGGCCGTCCGGCCGGGTAATCTTGGTCAGTGCTTTGTCCAGATCGTAGCTATACAATGTATTGCCGGTGCCGATTACCTGGGGCGGCTTGTACTCTGCCGTCTGATCAATGGTTGTATAGTGGAACAGATGCCCAGGCTTATCGGGCGGGGTTAATGAGATCAAATTTCCTTTGGCATCATAGCTATAAGCAATGTCTCGGCCATCGGTCAATGTCTGACGGGTATGCGGCCAGCGGCATCGTAGTCGAAGCTGGCTGTCCGTCCCAAAGGATCGGTAACGGTGTCTAGGTAGCCTTCAGGGTTGTAACTGAACGTTGCCTTGCGGTCATCGGGTGAAGAACCCTGGCTAATAGCCGCAAGCCGTCCCCGTGTGTCATAGCTGAGATTAGTGTCCAGAATTCCCGTGACTTGCGCTTGCACAATCCGCCCTAGATTATCTAGGGGGGTCGCGGCCTTGCGCCCTGCGGCGCTGGTATTGGTCACGGTTTTGGCCGCGGCATCATAGGTCGAGGTTGATTTCCTGCCATTAATAGTCACCGTATCGATGAGTCCTGTCAAGCTCAAAGGGTTGGCAGGACTGCTCAGGCTGGCTGTCCGTGTGCTAGTAAGAGTAGATGTCAAACCGCCAGACGCAATCGTCAACTTGGACGCGATCGGCGACTGCATGGCGAAGCGCGGATCGGGACTCTCGACCAAGGTTGTGACCGTGCCATCGGCAGCAGTAGTCATATGGGTGCCGTTGGTGGCATTGATCGTGGTAGATTGGGTACCATCCGGGGATCGACTGGTACGTTGCTCGTTGCCCGTTGAGAGTTTGGTTACGCCATGCGTAGTAGACCGACCAAGCACAGTCGTCACTGAAACCTCATAGCCGTTTGCCGAATTGATTCTAGCGAGCGACTGGCTGCCGCCTGCGGCGTTACTGTCTTTGGTTAAGCGGCCGTTAGCATCGTAACTCATGGTCGAGCTGTTGCCATTTGGGTCTGTAAAGGCAGTTAACAGCCCTGCTGCATTGTAAGCCATCTGATAAGCCTCACCGCCTGGATTGATAGCCTTGGCAAGATAGCCGTTGGTGTCGAGGGTGAGCGTTGTGCGTTGGCCTAAGGGTGCCACAACAGCGGTGGGGTTGCCGATGGCATCGCGTTCGATAGTCGTCACATTGCTATTGCCGTCGATGACCGAGCTGAGCCGCCCAGTTCCATCGTAACTGAATGCAAAGAGTGTAGCTCCGGTTAGAGCGTTCAGTGTGCGGAGGTGGCGGCCTTCGGCGGTGAATTGATAAAGTTCGGCGCCGTCTTCGGAAGAGATACTCATATCCCCAACGGAAAACCCAGGCAAACTGGTCGCCATTTTGAGGATGCGGTGAAACTGATGCGCAATGAAAAGGTTGCCGTCAGGGCCCAGCGCCACCTTATCGGGCCTTATCGCCGCAGAGGTCGCCGGGCCGCCATCGCCGACGCCCTCATATGCATACTGGCTAAAATTGCCATTGCCCACTATGGTGGTGATTATACCTTCGGGACCGACTCGGCGGATACGGCCGAATTTTTCGCTGGCAATGTAAAGGCTGCCGTCGGGACCCACCTCCACACCGCTGGGAACTATCCCAGCTGAGGTCGCCGGGCCACCATCGCCACTGAAAGCAAACTGACCATTGCCCGCTACCGTGGTGATGATCCCATCGGGCCCCATCCTTCGGATGCGGTTGTTAGCACAATCAGCAATATAAAGGCTGCCGTCAGATCCCAGCGCCAAATAACAGGGACCTAATCCCGCCGAGGTCGCCGGGCCACCATCGCCACTGAAAGCAAACTGACCATTGCCCGCCACCGTGTTGATGATCCCATCGGGCCCCACCCTTCGGATGCGGTTGTTAGCGCAATCAGCAATGTAAAGGCTGCCGTCAGCACCTAGTACCAAATCACAGGGACGTAATCCCGCAGCGATCGCCGGGCCACCATCGCCACTGAAAGCAGACTGACCATTACCCACGACCGTGTTGATGATCCCATCGGGCCCCACCCTTCGGATGCGGTTGTTAGACCCGTCGGCAATGTAAAGACTGTCGTCCAGGCCCAGCGCCACACCGTTGGGTTGTAGGCGAGCCTCAGTCGCCGGCCCGCCGTCGCCACTAAACCCAGGTTGGCCATTACCCGCCACCGTGGTGATGATCCCATTAGACCCCACGCGACGGACTCGGTAATTGTTAAAATTATAATCTGCAATGTAAAAACTCCCGTCAGGCCCCACCGCTATATCACGAGGGGAAAGACGCGCCGACGTTGCCGGCCCGCCATCGCCGCCGAATCCAGGCTCGCCATTACCCGCCACTGTCGTGACGATGCTGCGGCTAGCCTCTTGGCCTCGTTGGTTGCCTGAGCCCAGATACAGTGTATTTTCCCAAGGATCGTACACATGATGAATATCCAGCGTCCACCCCCCCAAGCCATCGGTATGGGGAACCCAGCCAGGTGATTTTAATTGGACCAAGTCTTTTTGCCAGATTATTAAGTTATCTCGCGTATTCTTGCTGCCGGTAATGAGTCCATAGCCGTTATATCCGAATTTGGATGTGGTTGCATAGACCCCACGGTAAACAAAGCCAATCTCGACATTAGCGGATGTTACACCTTGAACAGGGCGTCCGTATGCATCCAGTCCATCCCAGTCAAAGTGGTAGGCTTGTTGTGCTGCGGGGGGCAAAGACGACGTAAATGTGCGGCCTTCCAAGTGAATGACCAAGTCGATGCGTTTGAGGCTCGCCGGTACGGTTTCACCACTCAATGGTATATCCAGACGAACGTGTCTACGCCCTTGTTGCCAACTACTGCGGTAGTTGAGGGTATAAGGGGTGGCAACAACAGGAAGGGTTTCGCCTAAGGTTTGATTTTCGCATTCGATGATTGAGCCACTAGAACAGTTGGGGTCTGACAAGTCAGGTTGGCTGCCGCGCGGCCTGCCGTTGGGATTCGGAGCAATAGCGTCTGGTGGCGGCGCAAACCCCCAGTTAATGTCCCATGAACTCAGGTGAGTCAAGCTTACACGCCACAGCGTTTTGCCGACGGCATAGAGCGTGCCTAGCTTTTCCCGTTCGGCGTTGGTCAATCCCAATGCGGAATCCGCCACACCGTCGCCATCGCTGTCAATATCGGCAAGACCGTTATTGATGCTAATGATCTTGACAACGCGCCCACTGTCGGCGGGCACCCAAGCGGCTTTCTGGTCGTCGTAATAACCAAGGGGAGCTGTTTCACCAACTGGGAAATTGAGAAAATTATCCACATAGAACGGTAGTGGCTGATTGAACAACACCTCCTGACCGTTCTGTTTGACTGTGGCTTCTTCAGCCTTCAATTCAAGTGCGTAGGTATAGCCGCTGGTCGGCGGCAGTAAGCCGGGCATGGCTTTCGGACCATTGTCTCCGACGGTATATTCAGTGAGACGCAGGTTGAGATTACTGACTTCCCTGGTTGTACCATCAATGTTGAACACCCTGGCCGTCGTGCCTAGCGGAATGATCAACGTGGCTTGTCGGGTGCCATCCTTATCGGTGACAGGGCTTCCTTCTGCCACCTGGATGGTGTTGGCGGTCAAATCAATCGTGGTGACTTTACTATCTTGCTCGAGCATTATCACGTCTTCGACAATTTTGTAATCCTGCCAAGGAACATTCTGCTGTGTCCGTTGAGACGGAAGATAACCGCTTTTAACTAAATTAACTGTCAACGCCCCCCCGCCGTTGACTACCAAGTCGTATTGGCCGTCTGTCCGGCTCAAGGTTTGACCCAGTTCAGGATGGTTGAGGACTGAAACCGTCACACCCGGTAACGGAATGCTTTGCTTATCCAATACTTTGCCGCGAATCACCGCAGCGCGTCTGGGTTCGATGGTGCCTTGGGCCAAGGGTTCGCCATTGCTCAAGGTTTGGATCGAATTGCTGCCTTTGTAGAGGAACTCGCTGGCTGCATAAGTGTTTGTCGCCACTGTCGGATCCAGTCTGGGCGCAATGGTTGCCGGGTTCGGCGGCAGGTTGTTATCCGGACCTAGCGAGGTTACAGTGTTGACGGCAGTGCCGATATCAACTTGATTGTTCGCTATCGGGTTTTGACTGATGACTTTGCCGTCCGGAACGCTGTCACTGTGCTGGAAAGTTTCGGTACCAAGATTGAGCTTGGCTTGCTGAATGGCTATTTGGGCGGCGCTTCGTGCTAATCCGGTGATATCGGGAACCGAGGTTTGATTAAGGATTGACGTGTCAGTGACCGTAATAATGAAGCTTTGGCTATCATTGCCGTTATTGCCGTCGATAACATTGACCGTAACCGATTGTGTTCCCGTTTGACTGCTTGTCGGTATCCAGCTGATTAATCCGCTTTGTGAATTGATCGCCATACCGGTTGGAAAGGTGCTGAGGCTGTAACTCAAAGTATCATTATCACTGTCCGTGGCATCGACATTGTAATTGTAATTTTGATCAACGGTTGCAGATAGAACCGGACTGGAAGTTATCTGTGGTGGATTGTTGACCGTTGGCGCGACCGATACGGTGACCAATGCGGTATCGGGATCGCTGTTGACATGGCCGTCGTTGACGATTAATTGGCTGATATAATCGCCGGGCAGATCTGGTATTAATGTCGCTTGGGGCTGGTCATCGTTTTGCAGCTCAGGGTTACTATTGATGGGTTTATTGAGCAAAGACCAGACAAAGCTCAATGGATCGTCATCGGCGTCTTTGGACAGTTGGCCATCCAAAATCACCGGTTGTCCGACAATACCTTGCAGGTTAGGGCCGGCATCGGCAATGGGTTTGGAATTTTGGGTGCTGATAATGACGCGATCGGGATCGCTATCGAGTATACCGTCATTGACGATGAGCTCGACCGTATAGTCACCTGGTTTATCCGGTGTCAAGCTCGGCGTTTGCGTGGTGTCATTTTGCAGTACTGATTGACTGCCGGCCGGTTTGGCAACCAATTGCCATTTGAAAATGATGATGTCTTCATCAATATCTTTGGAATTGATGCCATCGAGATTGGCGGTTTGTTGGACAAAGACCGTCTGGTCCTCACCGGCGGCAGCGACCGGTTTTGAATTTTCGGTAGTGATGGCCACCAAATCCGGTTGGCTGTCTGCCTGGCCGTCGTTGACGGTCAGTTCGATGTTGTAGTTGCCTTTGCGATCGATGGTAAGTTGTGTTTGTAGTGCGTTAGTACTGGTCAGTTGCGCACTGCTGGTGTCGGGTTTATCGACGATACGCCAACTGTAGGTCAAGTTGTCGCCGTCTTCATCGCTGGAAGCCATGCCACTCAATGTGATTTGGTTACCGACTGGAGCACTGGAGTCGCTGCCGGCGTTGGCGATTGGTGGGTGATTTGCCATCGGCAAGACGCCGAGCACGCTGTGGCTAAAGGTAAAACTCACCCGTTTGGGGTTGTTGAATTTGAGCAGGATACCCTTGACAGTTTCACCGGGCGAGAGTGTGTTATCACTCAAAGGAATGTTGACGTAGGGAGTGCCATCCGCCATCACACCGCTTGCATTTGCCAAGGTAACGGTCGCTTGGCTGATATTGCTAATAGCCAGTTGAATGGGAATTTCGATGGTGCTGCTGGACTTGTTGCTCAGGGTCACCTGAGTATCGTAGGTATTGGTAGTTCGGTTGAGGGTATAGCCGGAATAGGTCACTGTGACTTGATCGGATACGACCACAGGGCTGGACAGTGTCGCAGCCCAAGTCGGCAGATTTATCATCGCCAGCATGAGGAATAGCAGGCAGGCAAGTCTCTCGGTTGAGAAAACCAGTGAGACGTTGTCATATTTTTTGACCGTCACTTTAAGAATGTTTCCTGCATGCATGGCTTGACTCCGTATCCAAAGGGGCAACAGCGCACTCCGGCTTCAGCCGTCGCATTATGCGGATGCCTCATTGTTTTGTTTTATTGATCAATATTAATTAAACAGTTTTAGGTTGAAACCAGGCGTGGCATGGCGCCTCTCGACCAAATCGAAAGACGTTGAAACGCCGTGCGATAACCCAAATCCCTATCAGCAGAAGCGGAAAGGTGCCGGGTTCCGGCACAGTGCCGCGCCCAGGGGTAACAGTCCAGTTTGCGGAGGAGTCGGTGGCGGCATAGACCGACAGGTTGCCGCCCTGGCCGTTCATGTCAATTGCAAACAACGCATCGGCACCGGTTGGGTCGGTGGTGGGGAATAGCGAAAGGCCAGTGATTTCGTCCAGAATAAAAAAGCTGAAGCTATCGGGCACCAGGGCGCCTGACTCAAATAGACCGGAGAGTTGTAATTGAAACTGCATGGTATTACCCAGGATAATCGGCTGCAGCAGTTCGTTGAAACCGCCAGCATCGCCCAGCGTAGCACTGGCATTCAATGACCCAGTTGCATCACCGGTAAGTGAAGCAAGGCTACTATCAAAAGGTGTATCAGCGAGAAAATCGTTAATTTGGGCAGTGTTGTCAATAACGCCGTCACCATCGATGACATCGAAGGCGAGGAATGCTGAAGTGCCAGCCAAGCCGGTGCTATCGATACTGACATTTATAGTCATGGCCCAAACGCTTAATGACGCGATGGACAACAAGAAAATCGCGAGAGAACGGTAGACAGCGTTTCGCATAGAGACTCCAAATATGTCAACGTGTTGGGCGATAAATTGTGATGTTTGGGAACCTGGTTTAGGCGTTAGCAGTATGCTGAGTTGTGCTCGTTTTGTCCATAGCAGTCTGTACCGTGTTTACGGTACAATTGCCATAAGTTATTCGGATGCAGCGAGTGCGCAACTCTACCGCAACAAGGAAAAATTCATCTTATGGTGTACTCAGTACTTATCATCGAGGACGACCCGCGATTATCAAAAGCTGCATGTACACAACAAAAGTAAGGCCATCTATGAAGCGTGAAAGCAAGGGTTGCTGAGTGATTGAGGCTCAAAATTTCGAAACACCGCTAAGTCCGATAGACCGGGCACGCATCGATGAACTGGCGCTGTTTCTGTCGCACTGGCGGGGCTCGTTGATGGCCGTTTCCATCGTCACGATTGCAGTGCAGTTTGCAGGTCGTAACTATGTATCGTTTGATACAAGAATCATATGGTGCATGATACTAACCTGCAGTTATGGGGCTCAAGCGTTTTTATGTTTGAAGCTAGAGCGAAAGCCATCATTGAGCAAAGCTTTCCCGTACTACATGCCATGGCTGCTGGCTTCGGTCACTGGCACCAGTTCGATCTGGGCAGCAGTTCCATGGCTGGTTTCTCCGCCTTCAAACTCCGTAATGGTTGTAGTCAGTCTGTTTAACATTACCCTCATTTATTGCTTGGCCAATGCTCCGAGCAGCCGCAACATGCTTATTTGCGCAATCACGCCCTACATAGTTCTGAACACGTCAGCGCTAGCCTTTCGCAGCGAATTAACCTACGCCTCAGCTTATGCTGCATTCAGCTGCATGATTCTTTTTTATGGGCTACGCGTGCAAAAAGCCATCAACAGTACCATGATGGAACGTCACGTCGCCAGACAACTGGCCGAAGAATTGAAAAAGCATCAACAGCAACTGGTAAAAGTCGAGCGCGAAAACGCCTTACTGCAGGAGCGTCAGCGTTTAATGTACGATATGCACGACGGCCTGGGCGCAACCTTGTTATCGGCTTTAGCCGCCATCGAGCAGCACCAGCCGCCGCAGCTGGCGGTGGTTGAAGCTTTGCGTGGCTGTGTTGAAGACTTGCGTTTGGTTATCGATTCGCTGGAGCCGATGGAGCACAATCTCGTTACATTGTTAGCGACGATCCGCTATCGGCTTGGGCAGCGTCTGGATGCTGCCGGTCTGACACTGGAATGGGATATTCAAGACTTGCCGGAATTACCCTGGCTGGAATCGCCCGATGCGCTGCATGTGCTGCGGCTTGTGCAGGAAGCGCTGGTTAACGTCCTCAAACACGCCCACGCCAGCAGGGTGCGGGTGGCGACTCGGGATCTGGGCCATCAGGTGGAAATCCATTTGCAAGACAATGGACGCGGTTTCGACTACGCCAGCATCACGCCGGGACGTGGTCTGCGTAGCCAAGCCCGCCGGGTAGAACGCTTGGGCGGTGAGTTGGTAATAAGCAGTTCAGTGGGCAATGGAACCTCAGTAATTTTACGCTTGCCGGTGCAGAGGAGCTAAAAGTATGAGTATGAAAACAAGTTTAGGGTTAATGCGCTTTAAAAACATTTGAAATTAGAATTTAGCTAACTGCTCATGCCTTATTCAGTTCTGATCATCGAAGACGACCCCCAATTTCGTGAGGCCTTTACCGGCGCAGTGCTTGGCACAACTGATTTATGCCTGGCCGGTGTCGCCGACGATCTACCGGAAGGCTTCCGTTTGCTGGAACAGACCGCACCCGATGTGCTGTTGGTTGATATCGGCTTGCCCAGCGGCAGCGGTATAGAGTTGATTCGCCATGCGCATGAGCGTTTGCCCAAATGCGACGTGATGGTTGTCACTGTTTTCGGTGATGAGCACCATGTTCTTCAATGCATCGAGGCGGGAGCAACGGGTTACTTGCTCAAGGGTAGTAAAAGCATAGACATAGCCGAGAAGATACGCGCTCTGCGTGACGGCGGCAGCCCGATTAGTCCGGTGATTGCGAGGCGGCTCCTCGGGCGCTTCCTGCCCAGGCCATGCGCGATTTCGGATGCGCAGTGCCTGTCGGCTCAGGAGCACGCCGTACTGGAAATGAGCAGCAAGGGTTATAGTTACGAGGAAATCGCCGGCTTGCTCGGCCTGTCCCGACACACTATTGGGACATACGTCAAGCGCATTTATCAAAAGCTGCAAGTGCACAACAAAAGCGAGGCTATCTATGAAGCGCGAAAGCAAGGGTTACTGAGAGACTGACCCTCATCATTTTGAAACGCCGCTGACTCCGTTAGAATGAGAATTCGTATGCGATGAACTGGCGCATTGCGATATGTGCATAATCATTTTTACGTAATGCAACAGCAGGCGGAGGCCCAACACGGGTGGCGATGACAGCGAATCACGAAAAAACAGCCGTAGATGAGTGGCAATTGCGCGCGCAAGCCGAGCTGTTTTTGCATTTCAAGCGCTGGCGAATTGCGATGGCGTTGGATTTATTGCGATTGACGCAGGGGGCCATCGCCAACGCATTGAAACACGGCGCCGCTACTGAGCTTACGCTGACGGTTCGGCACAGTGATAATGCCATAGAGATGGTCGTGCATGACAACGGTTGCGGCTTCGACCCAAATACAGTCAGTTTAGGCCGCGGCTTGTGTAACCAGAGCCAGCGAACCGAACGGCTGGGAGGTAAACTGAAAATTGAGAGCGCACCTGGGAGTGGCACCATGCTGCACTTGCATCTGCCGGTGAACCGAGAGCCTAAGGCCTAAGCAGTTTATCTTCTCCATTCCATTTTCCAATGCATCAGCAACTAATAGCTGTAGATAAGGCACCATACCATTATTATCCGGCATTGATCCGTTTCAGATAGAGTCTTCTATAGACCGCCAGGTTAATCAGAATAACGGCGAGTCCTAGACCTATTTGAATTTCTCTTGTTAACTCCGATGGATAAATGACCGGAATAAGATAGTGTTCGATAAAGCCGCTGGCATAAGCTCCGCCGCTGCTTGAACGCAGGCGGTTTTCCAGCGTGGTTAGCGGACAGATCCAGCCGGCAAATTCGATCAGTGCACCCCAGATGGCGGCGGGAAGATGAAGCCAGATCAGCTTCCGCCACTTCAGAACAAGGAATCCGCCGCAGATCACAAACAGAATAAAGCCGAAGTGTATCAGGACAATCAAATCGGCAAGCATCAGGTTCAGCATCGAGGCAGGCGCGCAGCCTGTATTCAGCCTTTGATGCAAATGACCGGCTCCAGCCTGGCCACTTTTCGGGCCAATCCTGCGAGATGCGCGGCGTCGACGACGGCGCTGACATCTTTATAGGCTAACGGCGCTTCCTCCGCGATGCCTCGCAGGGAAGGACTGCGAATGATGATGCCCTGCCGTGCCAGTTCGTCGACAAGCTCCCGGCCTCGCCATTGCCTGGTCGCCTGATGCCGGCTCATGGCCCGTCCGGCGCCATGACAGGCGGAGCTGAACGCACGCTGTTCACTTTCCTTGGTGCCGCAGAGCACATAAGAACTCGTACCCATTGAACCGCCGATCAACACGGGCTGGCCGACAGACCGGAAAGCCGCAGGCAACTCGGGGTGACCCGGGCCAAAGGCGCGGGTCGCGCCTTTGCGATGGACAAACAGGTCTTTTATGCGGCCGGCAACAGCATGTTTTTCCAGTTTGCAGGTATTATGGGACACATCGTATAGCAAACCGAGACGGGCGTCTGGAAATATCGAAGCCACGGCTTGCCGGGTCAAATGCGTGAGGATCTGGCGATTAGCCAGGGCGCAGTTGATCCCGGCCCGCATCGCGCCCAGATACTGTTTTCCCAGCGGCGAATTTAACGGCGCGCACGCCAGTTCGCGGTCGGGTAATGCGATATGGTACTGCGCCGCCGACACCGCCATCTCTTTCAAAAACTCGGTGCCGATCTGATGGCCCAGCCCCCTGGAACCGCAATGTATGGTGATCACAATGTCATCAGTCTGCAAACCAAAGCTATGGGCTATTTCCGGATTGTATATTTCCGCTACGCGCTGCACTTCGAGATAATGATTTCCCGATCCCAGAGTGCCCATCTCTTCCCGTTGCCGTTCCCTGGCTTTCGATGACACATAGGCGGGATCGGCGCCGGCCATGCAGCCGTATTCCTCGGTACGTTCCAAATCTTCGGCCTCGCCGAATCCCTGCTCAACCGCCCATTTTGCGCCGCCCGTCAGCATATCGAGCATTTCCTGGTGATTCAGATGCAGTTTGCCGCGGCTGCCGACGCCTGCAGGAGTCGATCGGTACAGTTCGTCCGCCAGCCGTTGCTGATGCGGCTTGAGGTCAGCCGCCGTCAAGCCGGTATGCAGTGTGCGCACACCGCAGGAAATGTCGAAACCAACGCCCCCAGCCGAAATAACGCCGCCCTGTTCGGGATCGAACGCCGCGACGCCTCCGATCGGAAAGCCATAGCCCCAGTGCGCGTCCGGCATGGCATAGGCGGCATCGACAATGCCCGGCAACGTGGCGACATTGGCGATCTGTTCGTGGACTTTCTGATCCATATCGTGCAGCAGACGGGCATCGGCATAAATAACCGCCGGGACGCGCATCGGCCCTTTGGCCGGTATTTCCCAGCAAGTTTCATCGCGTTGGATCAATCGGCTCATATCCATCTCGGCTCTCCGTCAGACATCGACGACACATTGGGCAATCCATAGTGCGTCTGGATTTTGATAGACTCGCAACTCGGTAAAAGTAGCGCCTTTAATTTCGACGACAGGCTGGTGTTTTAACACATCAACGCTTTCCCCCCAGGCGACTGCGGTCAATACATCATTTTCGATGGCTACCTGATAGCGGCCGAACAAAATTCCGCGAGTAGCCATTTCATAAATCAGGTCATTGATCCAATCCGCCAGCAGGAGTTCATGGTCGGGCGCTGTGCAGGTCAAGGTTACCGCTGTCGATGCCATGACCTTTGCCGGATCGGTAATTACCGCCGTCATCGCGATGGCGGCTTGTTCGAACGCCTGTTCGAGGGTCGGCCCTATCCCGCGAATGCCGATATCGGCGTCGTGATCGAAATGTTCCCAGCGGGCTGTCATTGTGTTTCAGTTTTTCTTCAGCAAGTTTTTTGCCTGTTCGGCGCCGAGTGCGCCGTTCCCGATTAGATGTTCGTTTCATGGACGCCTTAAATGTTATCAGAGCCTCCTGCGCCCGCTTCAGTTCCATCATTTCAGCGTGGTATTCCGTGGCGATGCATTTAACCTCTTGCGTCGTACATTCCCCGTGCTTCACAGCGACAGCAGTTTATTGATTTGCGTTGTACTGAAATTTGCGTTACGCGCCCTGACTATAAAGCGTAAGATATATATGTCGCCTTCCCGGCAATGCCGGTAGCCGGAATGGGAACGTGTTGCTATCGAAAGTCCTACTATCCTGGTAAAGCCCGATTATCAATTAGGATTTAATGAAAATATAAGCTACGACAGAGCATAATCGGTTTGAGCTCACTATCATGATTTTAAAAAAACCAACCATGCAGTTTTTCAACCCGCTTTCTTAAACGATGTTTTAAGAAAAGGCTTTTTATCAAACAGTTCTAATCTTTGATAAAAGGCAGCGCCTGCATGCAGTGCACATGCAGGGCGTTTTCAATACACCGCTATTCTTGTTTGAACGAACAGTGCATGACGCCAGGCTCAGGCATTATTGATTTGATCAATATCTATTCAAGTCCATATCCATGGCCAATCAGCTGAACCTTTCTGTCGCCGTTCCTTCAAATCGATCAGTTCCTTGGAGAAATACGATGCCATCTAC
The DNA here is from genome assembly GCA_964568805.1 of uncultured Methylococcaceae bacterium. GTDB lineage: Bacteria > Pseudomonadota > Gammaproteobacteria > Methylococcales > Methylomonadaceae > CAZMRW01. The sequence goes on from CAZMRW010000030.1 coordinate 14,129, forward strand.
AAATCATAATAATTTTGCCGTTGTTCCTTTTGTTATCTTCGGCATTATTTTACTAACCGCATTGTTCTTGAAATACTTTGAACCCATGCTTCCCAAGGTCCTCCAGAATTGGGCCGAACATTTGTCAATTGCGTTGATCGTTGCCGTGGTCATAGGCTTGACTTATGAGTACACATCGCACCTGTTTCGCGAAGAGATTCTGAAAAACCTTTTACATGAGAGCCAGGAACAGGTCTATCAAGCCCTGAAAGCCTATAGCGTACTCACGCCTGATGAGGTTTTTCGTTTATTAAAGGAGATCGCCAGTCAGATCAATCAGACGCCTACGCTGTTTTATCCGGCTCGACCGGAAAGCGGGGAATGTACATTTACCGAAAGCATGGATTTTTTCGACACGCTGGTCAAAATGCGGCCAAAGGAAATCGTCAACATACTCAGTACGTGGATAGAGCCCAAAAGTCATAAGAATTTGAAATACCTTGCCAGCGATTTTATCGGGAAATATCAGCTCGTTGAAATCGCGGAAGAACTTCGCCGCCAGGCGGAACCGATTTTACATTTGGGTACCCTTACAGAAGACGACAGGGGCTGGGTATTAAATTATATCTGGGCCCATTCCCGCTGCGAGAAACCCATGTACAAAACTCTTGAGGATGTTATGCGCACGACGTCAGATCATGACATCGAAAAGTGGATTCTTTTTCTACCGGTGCAGATACCCTCAATCGAGTATGCCGGCATGATCAGTGCCTATCTGGAACGAGACACGCCAATCGCTGATGATAATCTGTTGCTTGTCATTCAGGCTGTAGCGGCTTTGCATCGCGCCCAGGCAACAGACGGCGTGGCTTTGCTGAAGAAATACCCAAACCGCTTTGGGCATCATCATCAGGACGACGTAGAACGTATCTGGCGAAATTATGCGCTTGCGCCGGAGGAGTTAAAAGGCATTTTCCTGCCGGCGTGATTTCCTGTTATATAAACACTTACACAATGCCGGAATTATCCTGAATAATGATGCCGATGACATAAGAATTTCGAGGAATCTGGACGCCTCGCAAGATATTTTTTGAGACGAAATGGATTGCCCTAAGCCGGTTTCAGAATCGACCCGAGTTTCGGATTCTCCAGCAACGCTTTGGCTGACAGCAAGCCTATTTCATGGCTCTTGAACGGATAGCGGTAGCTGAGAACAGACTCCAGCAACGCATCGGATTCCCTATAGTTCACGATAATATAAGCGTTTGGATGATCCTTGGCCCATTTAAATAAATCCGCTACGCCTTGTATCACGGTTATCGGCTGTTCAAGACGGCCGGTAAAGTGGTACTGACCATGATACTTGTTTCCGTAATAGGCAATTTCCCGATTTTCCGACATGAGGTCCGAAATTTGCCGGGCTGTGTCGCGGGTATCATAGTTCCGGCCTTTAAGATCAAAAAATCCGCTGGAAATAATGATCAAGGCCATTACCGAAGCTACGCAAGTATAAAAAACCGATTCCTGCGCGTTTTCGCCCTTGCACATTCCTAACATCACTGCAGTCCCGCAAAGCAGGCCACCCCATAGCGGCGAGACTTGGGATAATTCATCAAGCCAGTGATAATGGTCATTTAACCGGGGCAAGGCTATTAAGATCAGTCCCAACATGCCGAAAATCGCGATGACCGGCAAGTGGGCGCGCTTCCAGTCATTCTGGCCGGAAATGTCATCGGCAGCCCTTGCCAGAATTAAAGCCAGGGCAGGGATTAATGGCAACAGGTAATGGATGCGTTTGCCGCTAATCAGCGAAAATGCGATCAAAACCGGTAGAGCCCAGGCCAGGCAAAAGCGAATGCCGGAATCCGTTACGGAAAGTTGTTTTACGCCGGCCCAAAATGGTTTTAACAGCAACCAGGGCAGCAATAATAACGGCAGCATCTGTAGATACCACCACCATGGATGCTGATGGGCAAAGGATTTAACCAGGCGTCCGCTGGTTTGTCCCAAAAAAATGGCATTCCGGTATGCCTCGCCGCCGGCAATCCCGGCCGGAACAGCCCAGCAAAGAGCAATCAGCGCACCGAAAAAAATACTGAAAAAGAGCCCTCCATACCACTGTTTCCAGCGGATATCTTCCGTTTTTACCGTCATCCACCAGGGAGCCAATAGCGCGACCGGCAACACATGCAATAATATCACCGGCCCCTTGCTCAGAACGCCCCCGCCGATGGCAATGCCCAATAATACCCAACGTCCGAGCGACATGCCGACGAAAGCGAGCTTTACCAGGCTATTTATACCCAGTAAAACAAAAAATGCCAGCACCATATCGAACATGGTCAACGAGCTATACACTATCCATATCAACGTTCCCAGCAAGATCATAGGCGTCGATTCTATCGCCCCTTTTCGGCCCGGCCATAAGGTGTGGGCGACGCTGCCGGATAAATACAGGATGGACAGAGAAAAAAGCGGCGAAATAACTCGCAGCGACCAGTCGTTTACTCCCAAAATCTTCCAGCTCAGAGCCATCAACCAGAATAACAAGGGCGGTTTATGGCTATAGGTTTCCCCGTTTAAGTGGGGAACCAGAAAGTCGTTTGTGCGCCACATTTCCCAGGCAACGGCGGCATAGCGCGTTTCATCGATCGGCAATAATGGTCTGCCATAAAGGCTGCTGGAAATCAGGATGGCCCAAATGATGAGCACCCAAAGCCGGACCGGCAAGAGTTGATACATGAAGGGCTTGTTTAATAAGGATGAATATTAGGCGTTCAGATTTCTGTGCTCATACATAACAAAGTACAGATTGCGAAAATAAATCAACAATCCGCTCAGTTGCCCTATTATAAAAACGGGGTCTTTCCGATAAACGGCATAGGCTAACAGCGTGACGCCTCCGGCAATGCTGAAATACCAGAAAGCAATTGGAAAGACGCTTTTCTTTTCCTTTTCGCTTTTCAGCCATTGCACCAGAAAGCGTGCGGAAAATAATGCTTGCCCCAAAAAACCAACCGCCAGCCAAATAGTCTCTTTATCCACGTTCAATTTCCTCAAGCATCGCTAATTTTGCCCGTTTTTGCAACCAGATGACGCCCAGCAAATCGGTGATTCCCGCCCAGAGCCTGTCCAAAGTGCCGTAATTTGATCTACCGGCTGTCCTGGCTCGATGGCTGACGGGTTCAGAGATTACCTGCCCGCCTGCTCTTAAGATGAGTGCCGGCAAAAAGCGATGCATATGGTCGAAGTAAGGTAATTCCAAAAATTTCTCTTTTAAAAAAACCTTTAAGCCGCAGCCGGTATCCGGGGTGTTGTCGCCTAGCAACGTGGACCTGACAGCATTGGCAAACCGGGAAGAAAAAAGCCGCCATTTGGAGTCATAACGTTTATTTCTCCAGCCTGCAACCATCCATAAATTGGCGCAGGTTTGTTGTTGATGCAGCAATACTTCATATAAATGCGGAATGTCTGCCGGATCATTTTGGCCATCGCCGTCCAGGGTCGCAATCCACGGATAAGTCGCCGCCCTGACGCCGTTGACTATTGCCGTACTTTGCCCGCAACTTTGGCGATGCCGAATAACTCGCAAATTTTTAAATCGCGACATTGCCTGTTTTAACACGGCTTCGGTAGCGTCCTTACTGCCGTCATCGACGTATATGATTTCATACGCTTCAGCCGAACTCATCGCCTGGTCAATCTCCTCCAGCAACGGGATAATATTTACAGCTTCGTTGTGCACCGGAACAACAATTGAAATTCTCATAAAATTTTATTTGCTTTTCTCAAAACTGAGTCTGATGCTGATCGATTGAAATGTGCCATTATGAAACTTCAAAAGTTAAAAATGAGTTAAATCAATATTAAATTTTCGTTAACTAAAAAATTTCAAAAAAAAAGGCTGCATCTTTTACGATTTGCAGCCTTTTCAGTTATGCAGCCAAAGGCCACATTAAAATAATTAAAACGATTAACGCTTGGAGTATTGAGGGCGTTTTCTGGCTTTGTGTAAACCCACTTTTTTACGCTCTACTATACGGGAGTCGCGAGTTACAAAACCCGCTTTCCGTAAAGGCGAACGCAAGGCTTCATCATAGGCCATTAAAGCGCGTGTCAAGCCATGACGTATTGCGCCTGCCTGACCGGAAGGACCACCGCCTTTAACAATGACATTGATATCAAATTTGCTTTCCATGTCAACACATTCCAGTGGTTGACGAGAAACCATCTGGTCGGTTTTCCGGCCAAAATATTCTTCGATAGTTTTTTGGTTGATGGTGATTTTGCCAGTGCCTGATGTTGCGTAAACACGTGCTATTGCACTTTTACGACGACCTGTACCATAATATTGAGCTGCTGCCATGGTTTACTCGCTTAAATTTCCAAAACTTTTGGCTGTTGAGCCTGATGATCGTGTTCAGGACCGGCATAAACCTTCAATTTCTTGAACATTGCACGACCCAACGGGTTATTGGGTAACATTCCTTTAACCGCGGTGGTAAGAATACGATCCGGGAAAGTTTTTCTTAATTTGCCAAGGCTGACGGTTTTCAAATTGCCGATATAGCCTGTGTGGTGTTGATATAATTTGTCTTTTTCTTTATTGCCGGTAACGCCGATTTTTTCTGCATTTACTACAATAATGTAATCGCCGGTATCAACATGCGGCGTATATTCGGGTTTATGTTTGCCGCGAAGACGACGCGCAATTTCAGAAGCAAGACGGCCAAGCGTCTTCCCTTCCGCATCAACCACGTACCAATCACGCTTAACTTCTGCTGGTTTTGCACTAAATGTTTTCATCGTTACTTCGTCTTTCTGTTAAAGGCTCAATAAAAGAGCTGGAATTCTACTAAACATTAATTAAATTTACAAGTTTATTTTATTTAATGTTATGTCTGGAAAAGAAATCACAGCTTGACCTGAAATAATGAACAGTTGTGCATCTCCCATCAGCGTGCGAAACTGCTTGTGTGAGCCCCGTTGCCGAACTTCGTTAAATCCCAATGCTTCAAGTAACGCGACAACCTCACGAGGCTTAAGAGTAGGAATATTCCCCATGCTCAAGCTACAACGACATTTTGAGTACCAATAAATACGGCTTCCAAAATAGGCTCACCATCTTCAAGTGACCGTTGTGTTAGGCAAGCAATTTGTCATATTCCGCGTGAGTGCCAATCCAAACCCAAAGAAAACCACCCTCAATCGGCGTGGCAACCGCCCGATAATGAGAACCGACACGGGCAGACCAAACTTTACCGCACTTTTTGAATTGCAACGAGGGATGAGAAATATCCGCTTGCAGTAGTTGAAAATTCTTGTCGGCAAGGTTGCTGATTTCCAAAGGGAGACGTTCGTAACAAACCCAAAAACTGGAAGCTGTTTTGTGTTTCAAAGGTCTCTCGTTGTACCTGCTTCATGTTCGGCAAGTGCCGCATTGATAAGAAAATCAAGTTTCCCGGTATTCGAATCGACTTCAAGTTTTTTATCCCATCGAACTTGATCGAATTCAATAAACCACTCCCTGAGTTTTGAAAAGGAATCGTCATCTAATTCTGCAATGTGTTGCTCTAATAGTTCTAATTGAGTCATAAAACCCTCGGTTTATAAAATTTAGGCATACGCTTTTATTAAAAGATAACCTGCGAGTGGCACAAATGCAAGGAACACAACGATGCTTAGGCAGCCTGAACCATACCTTGAATTGCCACGCGAAAACTGAGGCGACCTGGATTGAAGCCACTTGGCATGGCACGCTGGGAAGAAAAATTTGGTTTTATTGTTACGCCATACCTCAATGGTACGTTCCGTATGATGTGAAACTGTACCGCAACGTGCGCACTTAAAATTTTTCTCCTTGGCTGGCGCTTTGGTAGAAGCCTGCTCACAAAGGATAGGATAATGACGCCAGCGATAATAATTCCGAAGATAGCTTCCGATGACATTTGACTTCCCACGCCTAACACCGTGTTCAACGACGCGGACGCGTCCGCTGGAACACATAGTTGGGCCACATGCTCACGCCAAATGACTCCAAACTGTGCACTTCTCTAGTTCCCCTCCGCCAACAGGTATATAGGGAGCATTAGCGCCAGCGTAATGCGCCGAAGGGTCGAAAACCAACATGCGGCGCAATACGGCTATCGCCTATTGCGCCCTATGAATTGCGCCTTATCGCGTTGACATCCTCCCAGAACACGTTAGAACTTCTCCGAGAAGACTCAAATGATTGTAGCAGTGTCAGTGCTTTGGATTCATCCCTGATGAAAAATGGCATATTCGAATAACGGCAAAACCTGCTCAATATAATATAGTCCCAGTCATCCCGAGTGTGACCACGTGACAAAATGTCCTGGATTGTGTCCCGCACAAGGCGGAACAATCGTTCCCTTGTTTCCTTTTTCTTGGTAATTCCGGGAAGCTGCCCACGCAACTGACTTTTCGCCTTGACCTCCGCATCAAGGACTATCTCGTTGTACATATGGAAGTCTTGCAAGCCATCTTCCCCGCGAGTATGAGCGCAGAGAGTTCTGGCTTCCTCGCGCAACGTTCGATTACTGCTAATCTCTGATTCCAACACCGTATCTTGGAGATACTGTGTGGCATAGAGGGCGTCGGTCGCAAGAAAGTCACGTCCAATCTCTTCAATCAACAGGCGGTAGCGAGCCTCCTCCAAGAAGATGATCAGCTCATAGTACGGAGGCGTTGAATCAGCGCGCGCGTCTATTGATTGGGCTTGTTCTAGTACAGAAGGATCGTCTAGACACTCAGCTATATCCGCGGCGTGCACCAACATCGATCGGACGCTGCCCTTGTTAAAAGGGTTTTCAAGTACTGTTCGGGGCTCAGGCGGCTTGCAAATTATGCGCGCCCTGGCTGGATCCTTCAGGATTCGCCTTAAGAGATCGACGAGGGGCTGAACCGTTGCCCGCCAATTATTGTGATCAATTTTCTTCGCGTTTAGCTTTTCAATTGGCTTGAGAATATCGGGCAGCGTCGCTGCAAAATCGTCCCAATCGGCATCCCTGACGAGGACCGGTATGATTGCAACACCGGACTGGAGAGCTGTGTCCAATTCTCGTTCGAGTGGTTCAGTAAGCACCCATGACGGGCCGATCACCAGTAGCAATGCCACTGTGTTCTCGAGCATATGATCAACTATGCGTTCCCAATTGTCACCTGGCTCGATCTCGGAAACATCTTGGAAGACGCACTTTGGGCCGAACTCGCGCTCAAGCGTGTCAGCGAGACGACCCGTGTCTGCGGGTGTGTCTTCACGATGGTAAGAGATGAAGATGCGGGAAGATTCTGGATTCACGTGGTTGACCATGGTCTCAGACGAACTGTTCTGATACAGCCTGCTCAACGACAATTAGCCATCCTAAATGACGCAAAATATTGCGTCAAAGGGTTGCCTAAATTAATCCAAGAAACTAGAGTTCTATATAAAACATTCATTTGAAGAAATTTAGCGAATCCTAAAAATTATGCAAGCCCCATCAAATATTATTTCTGGGAAGCCGCTTAAGTGGCTCGATCAGGTGAGAGACAAAATCCGCCTGAAATACTACAGCACCCGCACCAAACAGGCCTATAAAGATTGGATTGAACGCTATATTTTGAATTTTGGCAAGCGCCATCCGCGAGAGTGTTGGGAACATATCTCCTGACAGCGTGTTCAAGAGCGCTTTTCGGCATTCGAGATTCGCTCAGCAGCTTCGGGACTCCCGAAATCCTGGTCTTGGCATATACACTAATTTATTAAGGTTTTAATAGTTGACTATTTTGCTTGGTTAAGTATAGTATTTGAATCTTATTATTATTTGAGGATCGTGTTGTGCGCTTAACCACTAAAGGCCGCTATGCGGTGACTGCCATGCTGGATTTGGCTTTTCACAGCCAACAAATACCGGTTACTTTAACAGACATAGCGACCCGACAAACTATTTCTCTGTCATATCTTGAACAGTTGTTTGCCCGCCTGCGCCGCGCCGGCATGGTCAAAGGGGTGCGGGGCCCGGGCGGCGGATATAAATTAGCCGGCAATGCCGACGACATCAATATCGCCGCCATCATCGCCGCTGTTGACGAACAGATTGACGCTACCAAATGCGGCGGCGAAGCCAACTGCCAAAATCACAATGCGTGTTTGACGCACGATCTTTGGATGGGATTAAGCGAGCAAATCCGTGACTATTTAAAAGGCATTACCCTGGCCGATCTACTGTCAAGGCATCAGATTCAGGAAATTGCCAGAAGGCAAGACGCGGAAGCCCAGCACATTATTGAAATCCATCGTCAGTCCGGATTAAATGCCTGTACTGAATAACCGTTTAATTTCAAGCTTGAGACTGATGCAATCGGCGATTCCCCGCCAATCCGATACGCAATAAGTATTATTAATGATCTATTTCGATCACAATGCAACAACGCCGATCGATGATCGTGTGCTGGATGCGATGCTCCCCTATCTGAAAACCTTTTACGGAAACCCGTCCAGTTTATATCGTCACGGCAGAGTCGTCAGGAGCGCCATCGATACCGCACGTGAGCAGGTTGCAGCCCTGGTCTGCGCTTCACCCTCGCAAATTATTTTTACCAGCGGCGGTACCGAAGCGAATAATTTGGCTTTGGCAATCATCGGGCCTGATTCGGGCCTGGCTATTTCAGCGATCGAACATCCGTCGATTGTCGAACCGGCTGAGCATTTACACTCCGTGGGACATGAACTGAGCGTTATCGGCGTCAATTCTGACGGATTAATCGAACAGGACGGCATCGATAAGATCATTGCCCGAAAACCCGGCCTGGCATCGATCATGCTGGCTAACAATGAAACCGGTGCAATCCAGGATGTTGCCCGCATTGCCGGTCAATTAACCGACAATGGCATTAAAATGCATACCGATGCCGTTCAGGCCCTGGGCAAAATACCGGTTGATTTCAATCGGCTTGGCGTTCATCTGATGTCGCTGTCCAGCCATAAAATCTATGGCCCCAAAGGCTGCGGCGCACTGGTTTTTGACAAAACAGTGACGATCAAACCATTAATGCGGGGCGGAGGGCAGGAGCAGGGTTTAAGAGCCGGAACAGAAAATGTTGCCGCCATCGTCGGTTTTGGCAAAGCGGCGGAACTTGCAGGAGTCGAACATGCGGAACGCAGAGACCGGCTTCGTGTCTTACGAGATGCATTGGAGACTCATTTAAGCGCCGTTCCCGGCCTGACGATTTTTGCCCGGCAGGCGAAAAGATTGCCCAACACAGTCCAGTTTGGCATTCCTGATATTGACGGTGAAATGTTATTGATGAAACTGGATCAGAAGGGCATCGCCGTTTCCAGCGGATCGGCATGCGCCAGCGGCGGCAAGGAACCGAGTCCGGTATTGACGGCAATGGGCGTTGAATCCGGACTCGGCAAAAGCGCAATCCGCATCAGCCTGGGAGCGGGCAATACCGAAGAAGAAATCTTCACTTTTATCAACTTATTAAAATCGTTGGTTTACCAACCTAATTGAGGTCCTTATGTCTATTACATTAACTGAAAATGCAGCCCGCCAAATAAAAAAACAGCTGGAAAAACGCGGCAAAGGTATCGGTTTAAAATTGGGCGTCAAAAAATCGGGCTGCTCGGGTTATGCCTATGCACTGGACTATGCCGATAGCCTTAATGCCAATGACGCTGTCTTTGAAAATTTCGGGGTTAAAGTCATCGTACAGGAAAGCGACCTGCAATTTGTTGATGGAATAGAACTGGATTATCGCAGGGAAGGCATAAACGAAGCATTCCAGTTCAACAACCCTAATGTGACCGCCACATGCGGTTGCGGAGAAAGTTTTTCCGTTTGATTCCGTTACGATAAATCCTGCCATACCTGCATCGAATAGCGTATAGAGCCTTATATTCTCCTACGCTTGCGGTCAACGGCCACTATAGACTTCTCATCACTCTGGGACATAAAAGCCAGCCATCTTTAGAGCTATAGCCTCATTACGGCTTTAACCGCGGCGAGGTTATCGCTCAGTCAATAGGCTTGACCGAATTCCTTTCAAGTTAAAACTGACGACCTGGATAAACCAACAACTTATTCAACCGTTTTGGTAAATTCACATCGTTGCTTGATCAGCGGTGATGTAAGCTCATTATCAATGCCATGGGCAATCAGCGCAATCACACGATCATCCCGGTCGTAGCCTACATGAGCCTCCATCGGATTGGCAAGATCACTAAGCCCAAAAGCATCCATGACTTTGGCTATATTAATATTGACGTTAGTGATGCGGGAACATAACCTGGAATCCAGATATTTTTCAATAAATCCCGGTGGTATCCCAAAACTTAACAAATCATTCGGATCAGTAAAGGCAAGAATGGATGTTTCACTGACCATACGCTTGTTGTAATGATCGCCTTTGGGATCGCAATAATTCGCATACTGGCCCGTGACGTCGGGAAGTTCTCTACCCAATTGCAACATCGGCAACTGGTTGGACAACATGACCAGCAGGATACGCTTGTTCTGGAGAGCCGCCATTGATTTTTCAGTTGCAATCGTTTTAATAGTGGCTGTAGCGTATTTTTCTGGATTTGCCAGGAAACGAGCAATCCGTTGCATGCCGTCAATCGTGATTCGGCTACCCAAACTATGGGAAATCACCACATATTCATCATGGGCGATATGATCGATGGCGGAATCATTCAAGCCCATGCAGGTCTGTTTGCCGCTTTCGGGAAGATCTTCCCAATCGCGGGTCGCCATCCAGCAGAATGACTGCGCGAAGGCTGCCAGAATCGGCTCGCGGCTTTGCCCCAGATAAATGATCGGATCGGGGCCGACATCGTTGCTGAATTTTTTCATGATGCTGTTGATCTGGGCTCTTCGAAAATCGTATTCTCCCGACGTATCGTAAGTCAGCAACTCTTTTTCGGGACGAGTAATTACCGACCAGGTGAGCTCGTAAAAGGTCAGATCTTTACCCGTTTGCTCGTTGAGCAGATGAGTCACGCGCAAATTGCCGATATCCTTATTAGGAAACAAGGGCGCATTCAATTCAATATTTTTGTCGATTTGCGAACGAACATTCAAATTCAACTGTTTGGCCAGTTTCTCCAGAAACTGGGTGGTATAACCCGGTACGTGATCGCCTACGCCGTGAACAAACAGCACCTTGGTTTTTCCTTGGCTTTTGTTCAGACTCGCACTAATGCCGGGAAACGGGCTGCCCCAGATCTGGCACAATCTGGTATCTTCGCTTTCCGTTTTTTCCAGAAGGGCTTCGGTCACGCCTTTACCGATACTGGAGCATGCAGATAGAAGAATGGCTATTGTCAGGGATGAAAACAGCCATCCGGCTTTTATCGTGAAACAATTAGAATAAATATTCATAACATTGTTATTCCAGGTATTTTAAAAAGATGACTTTGATTACTTAATAATCGCCCGTATGCGCGTTGAAAAATCAGACGCCTGATCGGCAGCCTGAGCCCGCCTATTGATATGCGCTTGCTGCTGCAATCCGGAAAAAGGAAATCGAGAATCAAGCCGATTGGAGTAGTACAGGTATTCCGGCAGGTAACCGCTCAGCAGAATTTTCCACGAAAACGGCAGATGTTTCGGATTGATCCGGGTATTCAGCCAGATAGCGGTGGTGCAATTATCCAGCAAGGTATTGTAAAACGCAGGATCGGTATTCAATTCATTAATCTTATTCATATATTTCAGAAACAAGCGCCGGGCATTTTCAAGCGGGCCTTGTAGCCTGTAAAGATAGACCTCTTCAGAAGGAGCTTTCCGGTAGTTGGTGCGCAGGCGGATCACATCGCGTTCATCGGCCACGATGTAAATCAGTTCATACTGCCGGAAAAAACCTTTGATCGTCGAATAACCTTCACTGAACTCTTTGCGCGCTTCGATCGAAACAGCCAGATGGTCATTGCCGCCGAAATTAAAACTCAGAATCGTATGCGCAATCGCAGGGCCCATCCAGTAAACGGCAATCAGATCCACCCCCTCCAGTTTGTTCAAGTCGAAGGTTTTGGTGTAATAGGCAGGCTGATAATCAAACTCGCTCCGGTAATTGAAATTACGGATATTGTGTACCGTAACCTTATCGCCTTCGAACGTGGCGTAAGCCAATTTCGCGACATCCGGTTGCCATTGGCGTTCATTTGACGGACTGATCAAAAACCACCACGTCAGAACTGCCCCGAAAAATATCGCATAACCCGACAAACATCGCTTCTGCCAGCGCGGAAAGCCAAAACTGACGAGCGTGACCAATCCGCACAAACCGAATACCGCAGCCACACCAGTCTGCACAATACCGTTGTGGGAATCGCCAAAGTACACGGCAAGCACGCCCCATAGGGTAGTTCCAATCAGGATAATTGCCATGAATAACGTCTTGAAAAAATATCCCATGTCGGCTGTTGATGCTTTAGTTACGGACTGTATTTCTGCTTCCAGATTGATGACGATTTTTTACACCTTGCAACCTTATCGATAAACGGCAAACTCTCCTATCAACCTATTAAGAGCAGTTGTTCACCTTATCGGTGAATCCCAAAATCCCGTCTACCCTTCGACAGAGCTCAGGGTGAACGGGATTTTGAGATGCTCAATCGCTCTTTTTAGGATCAAAAATCCACGTTCGTCCTCACACCGACTACCCATGCCTCCTTCGGCCCTGGCAGATTCACTGCCGGCAAGGGACCTGCACCTGTTAGCAGGTTCGCTCCGGTCAAAGCCGAATCGATATACTGTACATCGGCGGTTACATGCAGCCAACGCGTAAAGGCGGCATTATAAAAAGCTTCGAAACCGGTTTCGTCATTGATCCCCAGCCGGTTAAGCACAGGTTCATTGCTTGCACCCAGCGCATAGGCGCCTATACCCCAATTGTCATCGGGCCGCCAGGGGCCGACACCGACACCACCCAGACCGAATGCGACACTCCATTTGACCGGATTGGGGTGACCATCGGATACCCCGGCGCGTACAAATGGCCCCCATCCGCCCTCCGAATCGCCCTGAACATATTGATGGGCGTTATAATAAAGAGCCCAGGTGTCTGCGTTGGTTTTGACAGTCTCGCCTGTTCTCAAGAGCGACGCCAACTGGTAATGGGGGGCAGTGCCGAAATCGAGCTTTTTCCGGTCAAAGCCGTAAACGAAACCGGCCGTTTGCTTTCCGGGCAAACCGGCAAGGGTGTGCTTGATTTGCCATTCGGTCAAAAAAGTGGTTCCTTTGTCTCGTTCGAAAGGATCATAACCCGCTGTTTCTTCGGCATTGATAAATCCCGCCGTGCCGATGATATTTTTAGTCGGCAGAAAAATTGCGGTCGCCCCTAATGTCGTTAACAACGGTACTGCCGCGCCAATGACCGGCGAAAGACGCATCCCTACATTCATAAAATGGGAACGGGAGCGCAATGATCCGGCGAATTCATTTTTGTCCCCATCCGCCGTGTTAATCAGGCCGAATGCCACGCCGAACTGTTCCGAGAAAAACTGGGCATAAGTCAATTCGGTGAGTGCAAGAACGTCTTGATTCGCATGTCCCGGCACCTGGGGTGACAAAGCATCGCCATTGGTTGGCATCAGACTGCCGGCGCGAATTCCAATCGAATCGCCCACTCGTCCTTCCCCACGCACGGTCAGGAAACCGCCCGGCCAAAGCCCTGCCTTGACGGTATCAATTTTAAGCAGCATGTTGAACATCGCATCGCTTGTTGTCTCGCTAAGGTCTGGAAACCGTTGACTAATGCGATTGCCGGGAAATCGGCTTAACAGCGTTCCGTCATAGCCGCCGGAGGCGACGTGCTGAGTCACATGGGTCGCATTTAAATCCAGAGTTACACCCTTTTCAGCCATATCGTTACGAATGCCTCCCCAATCGCCGATCAGTTTGGAACGCGAAAAAAGATCTCCGGAAAAAGTGACTCCGCCGGCGATCTCGGCGCCTTGAGCGGCATCAGTCAATGCCAGTAGGCTCAATAATGCCATTTTAATGATCGTACGCATAGTTAATGTCCATTATAAAAACCATTCAATCGAACAGCTTTAATCCGATTTTTGAAGAAATTAAACAGAAAAGATATTATTAAGTCGTCAGTTCAAGATACCACCCGCTTATTATTTTTGATCAACTCAATTCTAATCGCCACTATTCTATACGCCGATGGATCGCGCCACCTTTGTCCTTTTAGGGCATGCAATCTGATCAAATCGGCTCCGAACTCAGCGGTGTTTAAAAGTTAAAAACCCAAAATTTTCATGGTATAGTAATTCCGTTTGCAATTCGAGGCTATTGGACTTTAGGCTAAGTATATTTGAATAAAAGTACAAAATTCCTTGCCAAACACACAGTGTTTAACGGACACACATAAATGCATCCACCAGCCTTCAAGTTTCGGATTGATTATTCAGCCACAACACACTATTCAATGACCTATTGGATAAACTGGATGACATTCCAGCTCCTTGCAGCCTGGTTTTGGCCGCCAGCTAGCAAAATGATTTCCGACTCAGTAAGCCTGGCGGTCTTTCGTTGAGCTGGGTCACTGTATTATGGTCGATGCTGGCGTCGGTGTCCCTGATCTTTGCGCTGCTGCACCTTTTCATCTGCTCCAAAGGCTTACAGCCATGGTCGAATTTGTCGTTTTCGGTCGCCGCCGTCGCTGCCGCCGTTATCACCGGCATGGAACTGATGGCCATGCGTACGACGTCCATCGAACACATGGCGATGCTTCTGCGCTGGGCCCAGCTTCCCGTATTCGTTCTTTGTGCGGCAATTTTTTGCTTCGTACGCTGTTATTTCGATACCGGCCGCTCATGGCTGGCCTGGATGGGAATCAGTTTGCGCCTGCTCGCGCTCATCCTGAGTTTCACCACCGGACAAAACCTGTTTTTCAAGGAGATCACCAGCCTCAAGCAGGTAGAGATTATTGGCGGCGAAACGATCTCGATCGCTCAAGGCCCGCTCAATCCCTGGTATGTTGTCGGTCCGCTCAGCATCTTGGTTCTGGTGGCATTTGTTCTGGATGCGGCAGTCACCCTATGGCGCGGAGGGACGGAGGTGGGTCGCCGTCGAGCCATCGTTTTCAGCAGCAGCATCATCTTCTTCCTGCTGACAGCTCCCGTTCATGCCATGCTGGTGAACTTCGGAATTATCGATTCGCCCTATCTCGTCGGGCTTTCCTTCATGCCTATTCTTGTCGCTATGTCCTATGAGCTAAGCTGCGGTTTGCTGTATACCGCACAACTGGCCAAGCAGTTGCAAGCGAGTGAAGCCGAATTGCGTATCAACAAGCAACGCATGAGACTGGCGGCGAGCGCCGCGGAGCTGAGGCTATGGGAATGGGACATCGTGCATGATGAAATTTGGAGCACGGACAAGAACTACCAGTTATACGGCATTTCCGAAGAGCAGAAAATCAATTTTGATAGCTATCTGAAGATTCTTCATGAGGAGGATCGCGAAAGGGTCAGACTCTCAGTGGAAAATGCGCTTATTTTCGGAAACGGTCATTATGAGAGCGAATACCGGATCAAGATGGCGGATGAACAGATACACTGGTTACACTCCCGCGGCCGCATCGATTTCAGCAAGAACGGTCAGCCGCTGCGCATGCTGGGTGTTACGATCGATATTACCCGGCGTAAGCAAGCCGAGTTGGCTATGCAGCAGCAACGTAACGAACTGACACACCTTTCGCGCGTAACAACGCTGGGCGAGTTATCCGGTTCGCTGGCGCATGAATTGAATCAGCCGCTGGCGGCCATCCTCAGCAATGCTCAGGCTGCTCAACGCTTCTTGACTCGCGACAAGGCCGATCTTGCCGAGATCCAGGACATCCTCAAAGACATTGTCAGCGAGGATAAACGCGCCGTCGAAGTCATCCAGCGTTTACGACTATTGCTCAAGAAGGGCGAGGTGCAACATCTTCCTGTTAATCTAAATGAAGTCGTGGAAGAAGTCTTGAAAATAGTGAACAGCGATTTGATGAATCACAATATTACCGTAAACATCGACGTCGATCATAAACTGCCTGCCGTGATCGGCGATCGCGTGCAATTCCAGCAAGTCATGCTTAACCTGATCATGAATGCCTGTGAAGCCATGTCCCATCCCGAAGCAGGCAAACGCCAGCTCATTGTCCGCACC
This sequence comes from uncultured Methylococcaceae bacterium, assembly GCA_964568805.1. GTDB lineage: Bacteria > Pseudomonadota > Gammaproteobacteria > Methylococcales > Methylomonadaceae > CAZMRW01. The sequence continues at coordinate 30,274 of CAZMRW010000030.1, forward strand.
GAACAGACCGGCGGTGATAAGGTACAGGTGTCCGTCTGCGATCAGGGCCCGGGAATTCCCTCTGAAAGCCTGGAAAGCGTCTTTGAGCCGTTCTTTACCACCAAGTTGCAAGGCATGGGTTTGGGACTCACTATTTGCCGCACCATCATCACTGCCCACGGAGGACAACTCTGGGCCACCAACAATAATCCCAGCGGCGCGGTCTTTCATTTCACGCTGCCGACACCTTCTGGAGAGAGAGCATGAACGAATCCGCTCCCACTGTGGTTGTAATTGACGACGATCCTGCCATCTTGAAAGCTCTGTCGCGTCTGCTGCGTTCGATCGAACTGAACGTGGCTACCTTCGCTTCAGCTCAGGAATTTCTTGAACAATTCCAACCAGGAATCCACGGTTGTCTGGTGCTCGATGTCGACATGCCTTGTCTCAGTGGCCTGGAACTGCAGCAGGAACTTGCTGGCCGGGAAATTCGTATACCCATCATATTTCTCACCGGCCACGGCGATATTCCAATGAGTGTACGAGCGATGAAGCAGGGCGCTATCGATTTTCTGACCAAACCCGTTCATGACCATGACTTGATTGAAGCCATCCATGCCGCTATCGAAAAGGATCGCATGATCCTCCAGAGTCGCGCCGAACAGGAGGAAATCCGGCGGAGGCTGGCGGCGTTAACGCCGCGAGAGCGGGAAGTTCTTGGCCATGTCGTTTCCGGCAGGCTGAACAAGCAAATCGCCGCCGATCTCGGTACTGTCGAAAAAACCATCAAGGTCCACCGTGCGCATCTGATGACGAAATTAAAAGTCCGGTCACTAGCAGACTTGGTGCGCCTGGCTGAACGGGCAGGAATCATGTCCAAACAACCGGATGGTGGCGACTATACTATTTGAACAGCAGGCAATGCAGTAAACTTCATACACTGCTGTTAATTCGTTCCAATTTTGTTTGAAACTGAACGAGCCGAGCCTATCGAAGTTCGTTAGCATTTCGACAAGCTCTATCGCAAGGGTTTGTCTATGGACAAGCGATTGAAATCAATTCAACCTATACAGGACAGAAGCAGATTTATTTGAGGGCCTTACGCAAATTGGTCAGTTGTTTTAAGATTTCACCTTTCATTTGTTCGCGTCCGATCGAATGCTTCAGGCTGCTGCCCATTCCAGCGACCTGGTCGGTAAAACTTCGATTCGCGTAAAAAAACAGTGAGCCGTCTCGATAGGGCAGGCAGGCAAGGCTGAACTGACTGGAGTTATAGGAGTGTCCAACATAAAACTGCCGGGAAAGGATCGCCTCGCCCGCCTCACCGGCACTCAAACTGACACGGTGACCCAGGATCGCAGTAGGTCGCCCTTCGACCTTACGATTAATCCATAAAAATCGTTCATCAGCACCTGCAGGCAAAGCAGCCGGATAACTAAGCCAAGCCTGATAAAGTTTTGGAAAATATCGCTCCAGTATTTTGCTGTCCACCGTCGCCGTACGCTGTTCTCCGCCCGGATTGGCTTCTGTACCGTTCCCGCGGTCATAGGTTGGCATGCCCTTTAAACCGTTTTTAAGATAAGCTTGCCAGCGTTCCAATAAAATCTTCCGGTAGGATTGTGATGCCGCATCAGTCTGTGCGGAATCAGTATTGCGAATAACCTGGAATTCTTCAGTTGACAGGTTAAATTTACTTCCTGGCTTTGCCTGCAAAAAATTGGTTGCTTCATCATCGCTAGCCTTGAATCCAAAACCTTTGAATGCATCCAGCGTAGCCTGAGCAGGAATCTTACCTTGCGCCATGATATCGCTATCAATCGAAGCCAGGCCTTTTTTATTGATAAACTGAATAATCTTGGACGGCGAGGCCGGCAAATACACCGCAATGCCCACTGCCAACTCTTTTTCGTCGCCCTCTGCGATTTCAAAAGTAACGGCTTTTCCCTGATCCAGATTCGCTAGCTCTTTCTGCTCGATACCGAGTAGTTGCAGTAATTCCTGAGCATCCGGAAGATTTGCGGCATGGATCGGATTATTGCCGGCCAATCCCAGCAATAGAACTATATAAAGAGATAACATTTTTATTGTTGTTTTATTTTGATCTGACATGATATTTTTTTTATTCGAGGAACAAGGATTTAGAATTGTCTGTAGATAACCAGGCTTTTGCGAAGGCAAGTTGCTCTTGTGGAAAAAATTCGATGGCCGTTTTGCGCATTTGCTTGCCCATAAACATGAAAACTTCATCCTTCCATTTCTCTTCGCCGACAAATGCAACCTTGGAACTTCCATTTCCGTCTTCCGTTAAAAAAAACGAATCCTCCCAACCGGGCTCCCTGCTCCAGCCTTCAAATCCATCCAGTTCAATTAAAACCCGAAACTGACCGAACCATTCCAGGCTTAACTGGGCCAGAGATTGAAGCTTCTGAAATTCACTGACGGTGAGTTTATCGCTGAGTTTGATCCAGTTCTCACTATCAAGCGATTTGATGAGTCGAAAGGTCATATTCGCTCCTCCGTTATTGGTGATGATTTTTGATATTGCCGGAGGCGTCCTTCCCGATAGACACTCGGATTTTCAGTGGGATCATACTCGTCAGATCACATCGTGACCGGTTTTTTCATTTTTTTAACAATGGTTTCCAATTTTTTCTCCAGGTTTTTTTAAAATCACGTCAATATCGACCTAGAATGCTGGCGTCCTTATTGTCTAATCACCGCGCCAATTTACCGCCCAACCAATTAAATTCAGGCGACAATTAATTGACGGAATAATTGCGGCCCGTCAGGCAGGCCTTAATGGCACGGTCGTACGCGTCTTGTCCAGGAGCCGCCGTGGACGCTTGTTCTTGCGCTGCCTGTTTTTGATCCCGCCGTTCGAAGCCTTTTTTCAGCCCGCCTGCTGCCGCGCCGATCGACGCACCCTTGCCGGCATCTCCGGCGATGGCGCCAATCGCCGCTCCTGCAGCCGCGCCGCGCGCACCGCCACGGAGAACTTGTCCCTTTTGCGGCTGGCTTTGCGGAGCCACTTGAGCTGCCTGGACGTTACTCGGATCAAAGCCGGATTGCTGAACGGCCCAGACATGGCACTCGTACCGATCTTTCGAGAGCTGTTCGTTACTCTGTCCTTGCATCGGGTAAACCATGATTTCCCCATGCGCCGATGCTGAAATCAGCGCCGCGAAGCACAGCGAAGCTGCCACTGTGAACTTTTGATAAGGTGGATTGCGCATTATGTTTCCTCACTGTTATTGATACATGCCGCTGCTGGCAGCAGTCTCTAAAATCCAAAGCCGCCGCCATTTCTGCATAGGCGTTATGAAAATTGTCTATTACAATCTTGCATTAAGGCGTTGCCGTTGCCGTTGCCGTTCCCGTAGTCCACGAAGACAACCGTTCCGCAGCCATTTCACACCACTTGTCGATAGCATTTTCAGCATCGCCCCATTGCCATTGGAAGCCTGTTACCGCACTTCCGCCGCCAATCCGCTTATCAGCAGCCGCAGCCAGCAATTGACCCGATACCGAATCGGTAATTCTCGCTTCCGCTTGAGCCGCGCCGACAAAAGGGAAAGTCCCCGTGGCCACATATTTTAAATTGGCTAGCATGTGGGCTTGCGGAATGATCATTGATATACTGCGCAGCACCGGCGTAGCCGTTTCGGCATCGACCATCGCAGCTGTAAACTTCATTACTCCCGGGCCCGCTTGATCGACAATTTCAAATTTCTTCCCGAGTTGTTCTTTGAGTTGCTGGGAAAAATAGTTGACCAACATTTGCTGGTCGGAAGCAGAAACCGATGTGGCGTCTCCACCCCAGAAAGTAACCGGCTCAATCAATATTTTATTGTAGTTAGTCCACCGTACTGATGGATTGATATAGCGCAGGCTAGTTTGATCTTTTCCGCCCGGCGTGAGTCTTCCGCAGGCATCACCAAGCAGGCCGCAATTCAGCGATGTCTGCTCGACAGGCGCCTTCTGCGTCGTCGTACACCCACTCAGCAGCAATATCCCCAAAGTTATCGCCGATACGGGAGTCCAGGCTTTCGCTCCACGTATTGCTATAGTGTTATGGTCTATCATTATATTTCCTCCATTCAATTGTGATTTCGATTGTTGCAGCATTAATCATTGTTCGTAATTCATATCATTTTTGTTATTCACCATTTGCCATCGAATGGCGCTAATCCAGAAATAATGGTTGAAAAATTTGCCATCCTTGACAAGCGGATTCGGCAACCACCCATTCGATTAATCAGACTAGCTCTAGCTTTTCTGCTCGTGTCCTGGAGATATCCCTTCATCCATGCCGTAGCCTTGCGTCCAGGCAGTTGTCACAAGCCTTTATTTGGGAATCGGAAGCACTGGGATAGAGACATACCGGCACGTCGCCTATGATCCAGCCATTGACCGGAGCTTTCGGCGAAAAGCAAAAGCTCTGCACGATTACTTTGACCTATATAAGGCATACGAACATCAATCCCCTCATGAGTCTACTGACCAAGTGCTTATGCTCCATGACTAACAGCGTCCTCGATCGCATCAAGCAACACCTGACCATCAACCGGCTTACGCAAAAAAGCAGCAATCCCTTTATTGATGACGCGTTCGTATGTTTCCTCGCTATCATCGCCGGTAATGATAATAACCGGCAATTTCCGCCCCAACCGACCCAGTCGATCCAAAACCGAAAAGCCGTTCATTGGCATCATGTTCAGATCGAGCACAAGACAATCCGGCTGGACGTTTTCCAGAAAACGCAGGAAATCGGCGCCGTTAAGGAATGTTTTCGCGCTAAGGCCGGCAGAACGCAACAAGCGCTCAAGACCTTTGCATACGGACTCTTCATCGTCTACGACAGCTATGACTGTATTATGAGTATTCATCGTAATGTCACTTTAGCCGTTTTGGCGCATCTGCGATAGTGGACTTTGGTCTAATATCGAGAGATACCGGAAACGGCCTCGCCATTCACAAAAACGTATTTCCCCCTCCATCACCACGTTCACCTCGAACACTGGCGGGTTTTTCGCTTTACGGGCGTCAAGTTCATTGATCGGCTGGTCATTTGGATAAGGAATCGGCAAGATAGTGCGGTTCAGCTTAGCCCTTTTCGTATCGCCGCCTAAGCCACAGCTTGCAAGCCATCCAGCAGAAATGCAGCGATGATAGTTGCAGCAATGGACTCACTTTTTCATTTTTTACCCATTCAGCAACAATTTGAGCATGACTGAATGTCTGTAAACACCGCTCATGCCCATGCCGGTCTCCTCGGAAAAGTATGGTAAATCTCAAATTGAGACAATTGCAGTATATTGCTGCGCAGGCTGATCTCGCCATTGGACTTTAGGCCAAGCCTAGTTAGTAAAAATAGACATAACACGCGTTTTCTGGCTGCGGGGTTCTCCAAAAAATCGGCCTCGCCCGAGATCGAAGCCCGGAGGATGATGTCAATCTTAGCTGACCGCCCCCAAATATCCAGCGAACGCGCATAAGCTAAAACGGCACCATGGAAACCCAGTTTGCCGTTCTCTATTGGAACCGGTGGCGGAAACGATACACTGCCGCTGGTATAGGCATAACCGGCAAGCATGGCCAGCTTGAGAAAGAAACACCTAACGCATTGGTATTTTGAATTCCTCCCGCAGTCACCATTTTTCTGATCATTGTTCTGTTTCCAGTTCCATCAGCAATTGTTTTAACGACATGTCATCAGGCAAGATTTCAGCCGCTTTTTTCGCGTAGAGGCGAGCGGTTTTAGCATCCCCTTTTTCTCTATACATCGAAATAAGCGCGCTCAGCAGATCAAGATCGTAGGGTTGACGCAAGGCCATCTCATCCAAAACGGAAAGGGCTTCCTGTTTTTTTCCGATTGAATGTAAAGCTACTGCATAAACATAGGTATAGCGCGTATTTTCAGGCGCAAGATGATTGGCTGAGCCGAGCTCCTGCAATGCCTTGGACAAATTGCCTTGACGCACCAGCAGCAAGCCCAACGCATGATGTAAATCCGGAGAGTTCGGAAGCAATGCTAGGCCTCGACGTAATTGCTTTTCGCCTTCGTCTTCGCGTCCCTGTTGCCGGTAAGCATCGGCGAGATTAACGTACGCTCCAGCAAACAGTGGATCAAGTTTGAGTGCACGTTCATACGCGGCGATCGCTGCATCGGACCGACCCTGACGCAAAGCAAAATTGCCCTGATTGACATTTTCCGATGGCCAATCGGCATTGATTGTCAGGTAATTCTGATATTCTTTAGTTGCGTTATTACGGGTGCTTAGCTGATTCGCTGGGAACTGGCTGTCGGGCACATCTGCCAGGATGCGTGCCGCCTCGATACGGACGCCGCGGATCGGATCAGACAGCAATGGAGCCGCAGCCAATAATCGGTTTTCGGGATCGAAAGCCTCTACAAGCCCCAGCGCTGCAATACGAACAGAAGGGTCGGCATCCTGGAACAACGGCTGAACATCTTTGATGAGCTCCGGACGCATCATCGGCCCTGCGAGCGACGCCGCGGTCGCGCGGACAACGGCGGGGCTCTTTGCGTCTTGAGCGAGTTCGAGCAAGGCGGGCAAGGCTTTGACGCCTTGCGTCACGCCGGCGTGCAGCACGCTTCCGTAATGGGGTCGCTCCCGCCAGGATTTTCCGTACCAACTATCCAGCGCGGTGGCGGCCCATTCGGGCTTGTGGTTTTGATGGCACTGCGTACAGGCATTCGGACTACCCAACGATTGCGATAAATCCGGCCTCGGCAAACGGAAACTGTGATCGTGCCGACCGTCGATGATCATGTAATTCTGCTCCGGCGCATGGCAGTCGATGCACTGCGCGCCTTTCGATCCCGGCTTGTGGAAATGATGTTGCCCGCTATCAAATTCGGTTGGATTATGACAGCGCACACAGAGGGCATTGCCTTCGGCGCGCAATTTTAACGTGTGCGGTTCGTGACAGTCCAGGCAGGTGACGCCTTTCTGGAACATCTTGCTCTGCCGGAACGAGCCCCAGGTATAATCCTCGTCACGCTGCTGCCCGTCGGCGTAGTAAGTCGGCTGCGTCAATAGCGCTGGGCGATGCGTGTCTTCCAGCGGCAAGCCTGGCAAGCCGTCTTCGACCAGCGTCGAGCGGCGCGCATGGCAGGCCCAGCACGTGTTCATCAGCGCATCGGCAGCAGGCTTGTCCCGCTGCGCGAATCTTGCGTCTGGATTTGAGAATTGCCAGGCATCCTGCCAACGGCTGCGCAGCTGCACGGAGAGCCCTTTGTCGTCATCCTGCGCATAGGGTAGCTGAACCCGTTTCGCCCAGTCAATATGTTGCGACGCAGGGCCATGGCAAGCTTCGCAGGAGACATTCAACGCATTGAATGTGGTGTTATAGGTATCGGTCGTCGCATCATAATCTTTTTTAAGATGAGTCGAGTGACATTCGGCGCATTGCAGATTCCAGTTCTGATAGCGGCCGGTCCAGTGCAGTTGATCGCCATGATCGATTTTTTCTTTAGGATAAAGATGGAACCAGCGTTGCCCGCCTTCCGATTTCAGACGGCTGTCCCAGGCGATGCCGAGCGCCTGATAACGTCCGCCGGGAAATTCGATCAAATACTGCTGCAGCGGCGTCACACCGAACGTGTACTTGATTTCGTAATCGGCGAGTTTACCGTCCGGGGCGTCCGTCCGCACCATGTACTTACCATCCCGCTTGAAAAAAATAGACTCCGAACCGAAATACATGAATTTTGCGTTTTCGAAATCTCCAAGCACTGTTTGACTATTCGCTGCCTGCATCGCAAGGGCATGATGCGAACCGGTCCAGGCCTCGACCTGGCCTTTATGGCACTCAATGCATGCGTCCGCACCGACAAAATCCTTATGCTCTAAAGGTATTTCCGTATCGCGCTTTACGGTGGTCAGATCGATTACCGGAGTCGGTACTTTGGATGGGGAAAAAAAATAAGCAACTCCAGCAATTGCCGCTGCGATCAAGCCAATGGTGAAGATCATAACAATCCGGCGCATTCCACCTAACGACGTGGCGAGAGAATTTTTAAAAGGTACAACTGGCGCTTTTTGGGCAGCCTTGGCGGGTTTCTGCGTCTTGCGTCGGCTCATTTTGGGCTCTATCTTTAATTTAGTTGAGTAAAAAGCATTTATCTGTAAAGCTCTGAATTTGATTTGGCGGTTTCAAAAATCAGTCTTATTTGAATCCGGCATTGACTGGCTGAATTCGATTTAAGTTACCGGGCTTATGCTTCGTCGCTCATGAACTAACTGGCTTAAGCAAATTTCTTCTTCAACTTCCAAAAAGCAACAGCGGAAGCCAGCACCATCGCGCACGCCGAACCAATCAGTATCAGACCCAGAAACAAGGTTTGCCTGAACGTATAGTCAACTAATTTACTGCCGCTGGCCTGAGCCTGCCGACTCATCGAGTCCAATCGGGTTGACAGTCCGTCAAGCTTGCCGGGCGCCAGCGTCTGGTCAAAGGCTTGCAGCAATTTCGTCAATTCTTGTGCGCTGGCGTTGATCTGCGCAGCGGCGGCAGCATAGTCGTTGATGCGGAAAGGTTCGGCGTTCGGGTTCGATGGGCTGGCCTGGAGTTGCCTCACCACATCCTGAAAAGACTTTAGGGTGGCGGTGGACGCATTAGACATCTGTTTGCCTGCATCCAGTGCTTTCTCGGTCTGGGCGGCGAGGCTGGTGATCCCCGGCAGGTGCACGTTCACGGCTTGAACGATCTGTTGGCGCTCGGCGCTGATGAGTTCGGGCAAGCTCTCCGCCGTCCGGCTGAAACGGTCTGCCGATTCGGACAGTTGGGAGGTGTTGGCCAGCAGCTTTTCCATCTGAGGCATTTCCGTCGTTTGTAGGACCAGCAACTCCGTTTCCCAGCGGATCAGGGTCGGCATATGTCTGGCCAAGAACAAGCCGCGTTCCGCGAACAGACGGGTGTTGGCCAGTTCGCGGGTGGCGGGGTCAAGTCCTGCCAATGGGTCGATGGATAGCAGATTGAAAACACTGCTGGTTATCCCTGGGCGGGAACTGCGGTTTATCTGGGCGACTTCGGACGCGAAGCTAAGCGAGCCGAGATCACTGGGTGAGCGCGCACGCGGGTTTCGCTCGTGCCAGGTTTTGATGGCGGCGCGAAGTTCCTCAAGCTGATCTTTTTTTAGCGTCGTCGCGGCGATCCGCCAAATCTCCTTCTCGACCTCTTGAGAGGCGAGCAGATAAGGTTTAGCGGATTCACCGTAGTACTTGGGGATCCAATAATCCTCGACTCGCATCCGGTTCAAGCTGGAGAGGATTGCCATATCGATGAGGTTGGCATAGGTATTGGCCCCCGTGACGATGGCCAAGATATCATTGGTCGTGGCAATGCGGCGCCTAAGAAGGGTGCGGCTTCGGCTGTATTTGTCATCTTTTCGCTGCAATTTGCCGATGGCGAGAGTAAACGACTCGATGGAATTGTCAGCAAAGCGGAGCAACTGGGATTGCAGTTCGACGGGATCGGGTGCGCCTTCCTGTCCAAGCGAAAACATCGAACGGATTCCCTTTTCAGGCATCTCCAGGGTACCTTTGAGCAAATTGCAACCGTTCACATTCAAGGCCAGGACGAGCAACAAAGCGACTTTCGGCGCCCATCTGTGGGTGCCCGAACAGGAAGGCTGAAGCACTGTGCGCATGAAAGTAATGCTCCTTAGGATATTTCTGATTGATGACAGAGCATTATAATCGAGTCTTCACGCCGGTGGCTGGCACCAGTGCTCCCGTGGAACGATTTTCGCCGAATCCGGGTCGGCAACGTAATGGGGCGACATGATCTGCACACCGTATTCGTTGAAGGCATCCTGGATATTCTGATGCAATTCCGAATAAAGCCTCGGCATATCGTCCGAAGAGGCAGCGTATACATTCAGTTCATACTTGACATAGAAATCGTCCAGCGCACTTTGCAGCACGAATGGCGCCGGTTCCTGCAGGACCTGGCCGGTTCGTTCGGCGGCCAGCAGCAACAACCCATGGACTTGCCTCCAGGGCGCATCGTAACCAATAGTGATGCTGGTCGGCAGAATCAAGCGCTTTTCCCCAGCCGCAAAGCTGTAATTGGTCACCTGGTTGCTCATCAGCACGGAATTGGGAATCGTTATTTCTACATTTTTGGGTGTGCGCAGCCGTGTCACCAGCAACGACACGGCCGTCACCTTGCCGGTTGTTTCGCCGATCTTGACGACATCGCCGACCCGAAAACCGCGCATATAGGTCAGCACGACGCCGGCGACCATATTGGCGATTAAAGTGGTCGACCCTAATGAAAACAGCACGCCGAGAAAAATCGAAATGCCTTCGAAGGCACGCGATTTAGAACCCGGGATATAGGGATAAGCGACTGCAATAGCAAAAATAATGACCAAGAAACGGCAAATCTTATAGGTTGGCGCGGCCCACTCGGGATAGAAGCCGGCGAGTTTTATATCCTCTTTTCCAACCGCCGAGAAAAAGAAATGCATTAGCCCCAGCAACCAGCGAACGACTAGAATCAGAATGATCAGGAAAATCAAATTAGGCAATCCGTTCCAGATATCCTTGCCGATTTGTCTGAAGGGATATACGGCATATCCGAACAACTGTTCGGCGAATGTTCGGGTCCAGGGAAAGAAACTCAGGATAAGACCGAAATACAGAAAGAGGCATCCGACCAAAATAAAAAGTCGCAACAGCCTCACCGCACCAGCAAGGACCCCTTCAATCACGAATCCGAAAATGCGGATGCGCGTGGGCGCCAGCCAGCGGCGAATTCCCGAATCGAGGCCAAGTTCCGCCTTATGAGAAACTCGGAAAAGCGCATAAATAAAGGCGGCCAACAGAGCTGTCGCAAGGAATGCGAATAGCAACCCGTATAGAAGGTTACTGATACTGTGCGCTTCCCGGTACTTGATAATGGCGCTTCGGATCTTATCCGCGAAACGGGATGCAAGCTCTTGCCGGGAAACGCCTTCGGCGGCTGCATCGAGTTCCAGCACCGAGACGACAATTGTGTTCCCCGCCACGACATCCGTGGAAAGCTCGTCGCTGGCCAGCGTGATGCCGTCGGTGCTTAAATAAGGGTCCTCGGCCAGACGCTTAATTCGTTCGGCAATACTGTCGGCCCGAAATTGAGCTGTAATATTTTTAAAGCCGCCAACCTTAAACAGAATTTCTCCGTCCAGTACAACCGCAGCCGGTGCTGAAATCTCCTTTGTTTCACCGGCACTAGCCATGTTCACTACACTGAGCCAGAGAAAGCCTATCAATAGTATTAAACGGTTTGCCATTCTCACGCTAACTTCCCTAG
>CAZMRW010000031.1:0-41440 GCA_964568805.1 uncultured Methylococcaceae bacterium
TTAATGATTTTAAATAATTTAGCACGTTCTTTTTGTAGCAGATCAGCCGCCTGATCATCATTTTGACCCAGAGCCACTTTATCCAGTATGTCGAAATTAATGCCTGGTTTTAAATAGCTGAAGGCCTCTTCAAGGGATTTCAATTTTTCATAAGGCGTCATCATACAGTCATAAGGATAAATTTTCTTGTCCTTGCCTTTACTATCAGTAATGGTCTTGGGGAAATAGCAGGGTCGATGGAAATTGATATATAGAAACAGGGTGTTGTGATTGAATGTGTTGATTAACGGTGCCCAGCGCTGTGGGATATGGGCATAACCAAACAGTTTTCTGATCACGGAACCATTTTTACTTTCAACCAAGGCATTATCATTAGTTTGTCTGGAGCGGGATTTGGTAAATTCAATCAGCAGTTTTTGCAATAAATTGGCCACTTGGTAGTTAATGTATTCCGAGCCATTGTCTGAGTGAAAGCCTTTAATGACAAAGGGAAAGCAGTCCAGCAGTTGTTCAATAGCCGGAATTAAGTACTGTTCACTGATTTTTTCAACCGTACAAACCACTTCGAATTGAGTCACTTCATCAACCGCATTAATGTGATAGACGCCTTTTTGTTTATCCTGCTCGCCTTGATGCACGGTATCAATCCGAATAAAGCCCGGTTGACCGTTGGCTAAAGGTTTTTTTCTGACGCCAATTAAGGCGGCTTTAGGGCGTGTTTTCTCAAAGGTGTAGCGTTGCCGTAGATAAGGCGTTGCTTTTCTGAGGTTGTACAAATGGGCAACGGAGATACCCGCTAACCGCTGGTATTCGGTTTGTTTAAAGAGGGTGTAAGCACGTTCGCAAAGCTTTTTAGCGGCAGGGCCGCTGGGGGTGTTGTGGCGCTCATCAAGCGCCGCCAGCAGACGACTGTCTTCAGCGGTATAAAGACGATCAAAGCCCTGATAAGTCCGCTGTTGCCGTTCAATCTTGCCGGTGTCACGGTATTGCTTAACCAGACGCGTGATCTGTTGTCTGGAATAACCGGTTAGTTTAACCAAAAAACGCACGACAACGCCTTTTGAGCGTTTATTCAGTGATAGGTATCTAAATTTAACCAGCGTGCGCTGGATGCCCCGGTAACACTCATCCTTGCTACTGGCAACCAGAAAGGCGACAGCTTGGCTGCCGGTTAAAAACTGTTCCAGTTGTTCTATGGTGTTGAGATCGTTTATGTTCATGATCGGTTTCATTCTCCTATCATGAACGAGATTCAAGCGTTTGTCAGACTCATTTTCCGTTAGAAATACAGAACTCCTTCAGACTCATTTATCATTGGAAGAGGCTCTTGCGGCGGTCTGGGCAAACCTAGCAGTCAGTCATGCAGAAACAGAAGGATAAAGCCGAGCCAGTTTTCGCCTTGCGTCTTGCGTGGTAAAACGCCAATTGACGGGTGTCGCCTTGGCATTACGCGCCTGCACATTAGCCTCAACCTCACTTCGGAGTCTCTCTTTGTCCGGTATTCTTTGTGCCAAGCACATATTTGAAAGTACGGCCAGTTCGATTTCAGCGATGTTCAACCAACTGCCGTGCTTGGGTGTGTAGTGGAATTCCAGCCTTCGTGCCAACTCCCGCGCTTGCTCGGCGGGAAAAGCCTCATACAAGGAGGCCATCTTGTGCGTATTGATATTGTCGAGCACCACACGGATCACCGTGGCTTCGGGATAAAGATCGGCAATGTGCTTCATGCTCCGGGCAAATTCAACCTTGGTGCGCCGGTCGGTGACGTCCACCTGGCGAAAACCGCGCTTGGGTTCGCAAAGCATCATCAAATCGCAGACGCCTTTGCGTTCGTATTCGGTGTCATAACGCGCCGGCGATCCCGGCACGGCGGGAATCGGTACGCGGATTTCAGCGATCAGTTGCTTGGGGCTTTCGTCAAAGCACACGACCGGACGCAACGGATCATAGGGTTCTTCATAAATATCCAGTACGTCTTTTATCGCCGCGACAAACTCGGCGCTTACCTCAGGGATGCACCATTCCTGTTTTTGCCAGGGTTTTAGCGTATTTTTTTAAAAGCTGACGGATGGTTTCGTAGCTGCATGACGGCGCATAGGCTAACTCTACCACTTTGTCCGCCAACAGGCACAAGGCCCAATGATCATGCCCTTGTGGCGCCGCGCTGCACGCAATGGCAATGAGATGCGCGGCCTGTTTGTCGGTTAGCTTTTGCGCTTGGCCAGGACGGGAACGGTCTTTCAGCGCCGCTTCCGGACCTTCTTCCACGCACCGCTGGCGAGTTTTGGCGACCATCGACGGTGAGACATCCAACGCTGCAATGATGTCTTTATCTGGCATTCCTTCCGCGGCTTTCAACAGTATCCGCGCCCGCGTTCGGCTACGCGCGGCAAAGTTGCGCATTTTGGTCTGTGCGCTTTGCGGGTCGAGGGACGCATAATGCTCGGCAAATCCGGCCAGGCTGGCCAATTCCGGCCAGCCGCTTCTCAGGAACTCAAAATTCTGTGATTGCATGATGTCGATTCTATCCATGTCCCTTCTGTAGCGAAGAGCGTGCCAATTTTTATTGGATGCCTAATTTGTCCATCCAGTTGCTTAGGGTTTGGTAGTTGGGCAGACCCGATAATTCCATTGCTTTTTTCTTATTGCCGGCCGCCTGAGTCAGTGCCTGAGCAATGTATTTCCGTTTTATTCCATCAAGAAGGCATTGAATATCAAGGCCTTCGCCAATTTCTGGCAACTCGCTTGAGTTACTATTGGTTGGCCGGGCAATCATCGCTTCCTGTATATCAAGGTCGGTAATGGCATCCGAGTCAGCCAAGATGGAGGCACGCAGTAACGTGCCGTGTAGTTCACGAATATTACCCGGCCAAGTATGGTTCAGGATAATATTTTTTGCTTTTACAGAAAGTTTTTTATCAACATAGCCTGGCTGATTGGACGCTTCGCGGTTGACCGCTGTCATTAAAGCAAGTTTTTTATTGATTTTTGCAGTCAATCTTCTTCCGTTTTCGACGTATACCCTGCGCGTCGTAACCAGCCAAATGCGGAGAAATATCATACAGTACTATGCACTTTCATCCTTTATAGCCCCGAGTATGAACCATGCGCCGCTTCCCAAACCGGCAGCAATAACTCCTGGCATTGCCGTTCGAAGTCATCGCCCAAAACCAATCCCGGCTCGGCGACATTGCCATAAAGACGTCTCAGTTCGGGTTCGTAGGGCTGTTCGACGGCATTATCCAGTTGTTCCCGGGCAGCCTCAAGCGGGGATTTTGACGACCTGCTTCCGGTTTTTAATTTATGGGCGTGTTTGACATAGGCCAGAGCCGGTTCGACAAAAAACGCATCGGGCCGCCTCAATCCCAGTTGATAAATATCCAGCCATTCCGCCAGCCATTCAGTCCTGCCGTGTTCCGGCGACAGCATCAGATCATCGTCGGTGCTGAGCAGGAACATCGGCTGGGCCTCGATATGATTGATGATCAGTTGATGCAGCACGGCGCCAAGCAAGTCCTTGCCTTTAAGCTCGGCAAACCGATAAATCAGGCCGGCGTGCTCATAACGGTTGCCGAGTTTGCCGACCAGCCGATAATTTTTGACCTTGAGATCTACCGGCAAATCGGCCAGAGGCCTGCCCGGATTTTTTTCGTTGATGCGTTCGACAAATCGGCTGATTTCCTGCAGTTGCCGATCAAACTCCAGTTGCCCCATGACTCCCGGCATCCAGCGGCCCTGTGCCTGGATTTTTTTTAGTGAAACATCTCGGCCGCTCAGGATGTCATCTATCCATTGATGATAAATGCTATAACCATCCAGCCGGCTGATGGCAAACGGCTCGCGCTCTTCGGCCGCGGCCTCGATACCGTTAAAACGCAAATCCAGTTGGCGGCGCATGAAGTACCGTTGCGGATGCTGGAAAAAACCGAACAGTTCGTTGAGCTCGATCACTTCTTCGGATTCCGGGCGGTCAAGTTCCCCTTGCCACCACAAGCCGGCAGATGCAGCCGGTCCGCCGTCCCTGGCCGATAGCGCCCTGGCGGTTTCCAGACCGGCCTCGGAAAAACTGAATAAATCCGTGCTGCCGTCATAGTAACGGGGACTGAACGGCTGCAGCGGCTGCCGCGTGGTCAGGCCGGCAAGCCCGTAACTTTGCTCCAGCACATCCAGCAATTCGCTGACGACCACCGACGGCGGAATGCTTTCATTATGGCTCATCGATTGTCCGATATAAGTCATAATCAGCTTTTCTTTGGCGGACAGCAGGATTTCCAGAAACTGATAACGATCATCCGCCCTGAGCGAGCGGTCGCCCTTGCGAAAGTTTTGCGCCAATAAATCGAACGTGGGATGACGGTCGATTTTGGGAAATTCCCCTTCATTCATGCCCATCAGGGCGATCACCCGAAAAGGAATGGAGCGCATCGGCAGCATCGAACAAAAGGTTAATTGCCCGCGCAGGAAGCCGGTTGCCGATTTGCGTTCAGCAGTCATGCCCTCCAGCCAGGCTATGATCACCGGCAGTTCCACGAGGTCGTGATGAACCGTTGCGATAGTGTCGGCCAATACTGCCAAAACCTCGTAAAACTCCTGCCGCTCGATCGGGTCCGCCGCCGGCAATAATTGATCGGCATAGTCAAAAAGCCTGGCGCTCCAGGCTTGCAGGGTTTTTGCCTGTTTAAATTCCAGACTGGCCTGAAACAAAAGCTGCATGAATTCGCACAAACCGCCCAAAGCCTGGGCGGATGATCCTTCAACCTCCCGATAAGGCAGCACTCCATCGATAAAATCGGCATCGCTGCCCACCGCATAACCCATCAGTAAGCGGTCCAATGCCGCCTGCCAGGTGTTTTCATTCAGTTCGGGCAAGCCGAGTTCCTTGTTATGGGCTGCGGATTTTCCCCACCGCACCCGGGTTTCCTGCAGCCAGTACCGGATCAGTTCCAGATCGGCTTCAGACAAACCAAATCCCGAATAAACCACGGGGCGATCGAGCAAATCCAGCACGCTTTGCCAGCCAAAACGGCTCTGTCCCAGGTTTAGAAAACTGATAAATGCATCCAGCGCTCGATTGCTCAGACGTAAACTGCGGTCGGCCACCGCATGTTGAATGTCACTGAATACCGCCGAGATAAAGGGCTCATAGGCCTCAATATCAGGCGCCATGACCACGATATCGCGCAATTCCAGAGTGGTATCCCGTTCCAGCGCATGCAATAATTGGTCTTTTAATACCTCCACTTCGCGCATCCGGGAATGGCAGGCATGGATGCCGATAGATTCGTCTCTGTTTAAATTCCGCTCGGCTATCGAATTATTTAATATATCGTTTTGCAGGTGCTGCAGAGTGTTCTCGGCCTGATGCAGCTCAAAACTTTCCGGTTCAAAATCAAACTGAGCCTGCTCCAGCAGCATCTCCTGAAATTCACGTCCTTGCTGACCTAACGCCGACAACAAGGGATGACTGATTGCCTCTTGATCAAGCAGCAATTGCCGCTTGCTGGGCAAATCAGCCCAAAAAATTTGCGCCGGGTTGAGCAGATACAGATGCACCTGGCAATGTTTCGCGAGCCCCTGCAAATAACTCAAGAATAACGGCGGCATCGTATTGAGGCCGAACACGGAAATACGCTCCGGCAATCGTCCACGGTAGGCATCGTTCTCCGCCTCCTTTAATTTGGCTATCGCATCCAGCCATAACGAGCCTCGATGGTTATTGCCGGCGATGCTGATTATTTGCCGCCAAAGCTGCATTTGCCACTTCTCGGCGTCGGAATGGTAAAAACTGCGTCCCTTTTGCCACTCGGCCAGCATATCGGGACGCATAATCTGGTACTGATCGAAAAGCTGCGCCAGTTGCCTGGCCAACTGGTAACGCTTCAAGGCGGCATTGTCCCCTGTCAAATATTGACTGAGCGCCAGAAATTCATCCCCCTCCAACCTGCGCAGCAGCGCCTCGATCCGCCAGAGCATCAGATGCCGGTCAAAGGCCGAATCCGACAGCGACAGCTCGATCTGTTGAGCCAGGGAACTGAAAAATCGGCCTGGAAACAGGAATTCGAAATTTCCGAAGACGCCAAACCGGCTCGCCAGCTGTTGCGACAACCAACGTTCCATACCCTGGCTCTGAATCAGAAAAACCTCTTTGGCAAAAGGCGAGCTCAAGGGGGCGTTTTCAATGACTGCACACACATGCGCAACTAAATTGCCGGTTTTGTTGGAGCTATGCAAAATGAACATTAGATCTGTTTTATTGACTAATTAACGGTGATTATAAATTAACGATGGCGATTGCTTGTTGTTAATTTTTTTCTTGGGTAGACCTACAAAATGATCCGTTCTTCACGGTTTGATTTCGCATCCACCCAGCCTGTAGGCTAATGGCGCCAAATTTGAGCTGACTTCAGAGTGTGAATGGAAATAATGCTTGAGCATAATAATACTCTAATATAAACTCGGCTGGCAGCATACCATTCCGGATCAAATACTAACTATAACGACGAAATCCGTCCGAGGAGATTTTATGCCACATACCAACTATTCCCGTCGCCGCTTTCTGACCCATTCCGGCATGGGTTTGCTGGCATATGCCGGCATGCCGGGTCTGCTTCGCGCCATGGAAGGAATGCAGGCCATGCCCAGGGTTGCACCTAATAAAGCGTCTCCCAACTTCAAACCCGATGTCGAATTAGAGCTGTACTGCCGTTCAAACTCAGTGCCCATACTGCCTGGAAAACAGACACTGGTTCAGCAATATTTCGGCAAGTTGCTGCGAGGCCCTGAAAATACCCTGGCAGAAATTCCCGGATCTTATTTAGGCCCGGTGATGCGATTGCAGAAAGGCCAGAAAGTCCGCATTCATTTGATCAACAAGTTGGCGGAACCCACGATTACCCATTGGCATGGACTTCACGTTCCCGCCAAGATGGACGGACATCCGCTCTATGCTATCGACCCCGGCCATACGTTTGTCTATGAGTTTGAAGTCATGAACCGTGCAGGCATGAACATCTATCATCCTCATCCTCACGAAATAACGGCCAAGCAGGTTTACCACGGTCTTGCCGGAGCACTCTTCATTAACGATACGGAAGAATCCGCGCTGAAACTTCCCTCAGGCGAATACGAAATTCCGATCGTTATCCAGGACCGTCGGTTCGATGAACAAAATCAACTGGTCTATGCCCGCAGCATGCATGACCGGATGATGGGCTTCTATGGCGACCACATATTGGTCAATGGGCATCCGGATTTTCAAATCGACGTCGACAGCCGCGCCTATCGATTACGTTTTTTGAATGGCTCGACGGCACGCATTTATAAGCTGGCTTGGGATGACGGCATGCCGATTACCGTTCTCGGCGTTGACGGCGGCTTGCTGGAAAAACCCGAGGTCAAGCCTTACGTCATGCTCGCACCGGGCGAACGTCTGGATGTCTGGGCGGATTTCAGCGGACGCAACGAGGGCACCCAGCTAGTCATGCGCAGCCTGCCTTTTTCCGGCGTGTTGCCGAAAATGGCCGAGCGTATGATGAAAGGTGGAATGGGCGGTATGGGCATGATGGGCCATGTAAGTCTTCCGGTTGGCAGCGATTACCCTATCTTTACTGCCCGTGTTAAACGAAAAGTCAGCGACAGCCCTAAACTTCCGAACCAATTATCGACAATCAACTGGTATAAGATCTCCGATACCGCCAATCCCGGCAAGCCGGTACCGATCAGTATCTCTGAAGGCCCTATGGCCATGTTGCTGAATGGCCGACCTTATGCCTACAACGATGTTCAGGAAAATGAGCGGATTCGTCTCAATTCCATCCAGCTTATGGAAATTTCCCATGCTCATGGCGGCAGCGGGGGCCACGGCCAACCATCTGCAGGCGCCGATGAAAAACAACAGAGCGCCAAGCAGCAAAAAAGCGATGGTATGGATCACAAGGGCAGAGGCATGGGCATGATGGGCGGCATGGGTATGCATGGTGGCGACGGCCAGGAAGGCGGCAGGATGGGTATGGGCGGCGGCATGGGTATGCATGGTGGCGACGGCCAGGAAGGCGGCAGGATGGGTATGGGCGGCGGCATGGGCATGCACGGCGGAGGCGGCCAGGAAGGCGGCATGATGGGAATGGGCGGCGGCATGGGCATGATGATGAGTATGGCTCATCCGATCCACTTGCATGGACAATCCTTTCAAATTGTCAGCCGCAGTATCGTATCGGACGAGGAGGCGGATTACGCTACCGTAAAGGATGGATTTATCGAAAGCGGCTTGAAAGACACTGTGCTGGTGATGCCGGGCGAAACCGTGCGCATCATCAAACCATTCCAGGATTTCAAGGGATTGTTTATGTACCACTGTCATAATTTAGAGCATGAAGATATGGGCATGATGCGTGATTTTTCGGTCGAATGAATCCCTTTCGTACCTGGAGATTGCCGGCCTTTTCGGTTTGATCAGGCGGGTTGATATCCGGCACTGACTTTAGCAAGCCATCTATCATTGCCGGGGCTATCAGGAAGTTGCTTAAGCCAATCCATACACAGTTCCCAGCAGGGTGTTTTTCAACACCCTGCTAAACCGTTCAGCGGCGCCATTCATCAATCAGGGAAGCAACCAATGCAGTCCAGGTCTGATGCGAAGCGCCTAAGCCCCGGCCGGTTTCGGCATGAAAATATTCATGAAAAAGCAAATAATCCTTCCAATGCGGATCGTTTTGAAAACGAGCGTCGTTTCCATGAATTGGGCGCTGTCCATTGGCATCGGGCAGGAACAGCCTAATCATGCGGTTGGCAAGCTCTTCGGCGAGTTCTCCCAGAGTCATCGCTACCTTGCCAGGGTTGTCATCCATTTGAACGTCGAGCCGAAAGGAACTGCCGAGCGCTTTGTCCAGTTTTCGCAACGATTCGATCATCAGAAACCCCACCGGAAACCAGATCGGTCCTCGCCAGTTGGAGTTCCCTCCCTTGATTTTTGATTCGGCCTCGGCAGGTTCGTAGCGAACCTCACCCAGTCCGTATTTGAATGGATTTTCACTATGGTATTTGGACAGGCTGCGCATGCCAAACAGCGAAAGAAATTCGTCTTGATCGAATAATCGGGACAGCAGCCGTTTTATTTGTTCCTGACTGGCTATGCTCAGTACATAGGTCGTATTGCTGTCCCGACGCACCGAATAACAGCATAACTGGGCGAACAGATTACGATTTTCCAGAAACCAGTCCAGATTAGCCTTAAACGAGACAAAAGGTTCAATCCAGTCGGCCTCCAGGCGCTCGGCGGCATAGAGCGGAATCAGACCGACCAATGATCGAACGCGAAATTTGTCGAAGCTGTCGTCAGGATACCGCAGGACATCGTAAAAAAAGCCGTCCTGCTCATCCCAAAGCTGATAATCGCGCCCGCCCATTTGCTTCATGGCGACGCCGATATGGACAAAATGCTCCAAAAACTTCGTAGCCAGGCTTTCGTAAACGCAATTCTCCTCGGCCAGTTCGAGTGCTATTCGCATCATATTCAGGCAATACATGGCCATCCAGCCGGTCGCATCGGACTGCTCCAGTATCTGACCTCCCGGCAAGGCTCTGCTTCTATCCACCACGGCGATATTGTCGAGGCCCAGAAATCCACCTTCGAATACGTTATTTCCATGGCTGTCCACCTTGTTGACCCACCAACCGAAGTTAATCAGTAACTTATGAAAACAGCGCTCCAGGAAAAATCGGTCCGATCTGTGGTGCAAGTGCTTTTCCATGTTATAGACGCGCCAAACCGCCCAAGCGTGAACGGGCGGATTGACATCGGAGAAATCCCATTCAAAAGCGGGAATTTGGCCATTAGGATGCTGAAATTGCTGAAACAGCATCAACCATAATTGTTCCTTTGCGAAACACGGATCGATTAACGCCATAGGCACTGAGGCAAATGCAAGATCCCATGCGGCAAACCAGGGATATTCCCACTTATCGGGCATCAGCAGCACCCGCATCGAATTGAGATGCCGCCAATGCTGATTGCGTATGGTTTTGCGCGACGCCGGCGGGGGGGCGCCGGCGCTGTCACCGTCCAGCCACTTTTGAACATCGAACAGATAAACTTGTTTGCTCCACAGCAAACCGGCCAACGCTTGCCTTTGCAGCCGCCGCTCCTCCTGATTCGCTTTCACAGGATGGACCGATTCGTAAAAGGCATCGGCTTCCGCCCTGCGTTTCATGATAATGGCGTTTATATCGGACAATGGCGCGATTTTCGGTTTATCGGTCAAACGCAGCAGTACCTGTACCGATTGACCGGCCGGGATATCGAAGCGGTAATGCACACAAGACTTGGTTCCTGACAATCGTGGATTGATGCAGGGTTCGCCATTAATGATGAAGCGATGAAAGGCGTCTTTCTGGTAGGGCGAATGGTTTATCGATTCAGGGCCGTAGACGCACGGCATATTGGTTTCGTTGTCGGTAAACAGCGGTGTGCCTTGACCTTGCGCATAAAGATACCGGTCTCCCAGGCGGTACGGAAACAATAAGCCCGGCAGTGCGGGAATATTCGAACTATCGGCAAACAGGCAGAGTGTTTTCTCCGAAGAAGACGTCTTATCGGTCACGAGCCTGATAACGGGTTCAGCGCCGCGCGGATCGCTCCACGCCCAATTATTACGAAACCATAGATGGGGCAATATATGCAGCGGCGCGGCTTCCGGCCCCCGATTGGTTGCGGTGATGCGGATACAGATATCATCCGGTGATATCTTGGCGTATTCAACCTCGACATCGAAATAGCGGTTGTCATCGAAAATACCCGTATCCAACAGCTCGTATTCAGCCCCCTTCCCGTTTCGGCACTGATTTTCCTTGATCAGACCCCGATACGGAAATTCACCCTGCGGATACTTGTAGAGATAACGCATGTAGCTGTGAGTCGGCGTATTATCAAGATAAAAGTAATAGTCCTTGACATCCTCGCCATGATTGCCATCCCACATGTTCAGGCCAAAGGCCCGTTCTTTCAATATGGGGTCGCGTCCATTCCAAAGCGCCAAGGCAAAGACTAATAACTGATAACGATCGCAAATGCCGGCCAGACCATCTTCCCCCCAACGATAGGCCTTGCTGCGCGCCTGTTCATGAGTTAGATATCGCCAGGCATCACCGTTGGGGCTGTAATCCTCGCGCACGGTCCCCCAGGACCTCTCGCTGACATACGGTCCCCAACGCCACCAGGGAGGCAAATCGCCGGAATTTTCTCTGATGCGGGCATGCTCTTCAGTGTTCATATCGAGCGTCTCATCCAAGGGCAATTAACAATGGCGGGCCTATGACTCCGAGTCCATTTAACTGCATCAAGCGAATACAAGTCAAGCCGGCCAAACAATTCGCTGTGCATCAGGATGTCAAGTGCATCCCTATCAAGTTTAAGCTTGGTAATCCGTCAAGCATGTAATAACGATCAGATGTAGGTGCGAATTCATTCGTACAGCGCGGATAAATCCGCACCTACACTATTGTGCTTCCGTCAAAATTGCATTGGCGAATTACTAGCGAGTCCACTTAAAAAAATTGCTGATCGATTTTGGTTACGAAAGTAGCATTTCCGGGACTGATCGGGAACTCACAATAACTTCAATCAATCCAAAAGATTAAATTTATAGGCTTAACTAATTGATTGACTCTCCGGGCCATATAGACTCCGTATCAAATTACAAACTATCATAGACTCCTGGTTTCTCCCCTCAATCCGGCGAAGGTGAACGTTATGGCCAAAAGTAAATTGTTGCTGCAAACGGTATGCATCCTTTTATTCGCGGGTTGCGCGACAGACCCCGACGAATTGGCCGAACGCGCCGATGATATCGCGAAAGTTGAGCAAATGCGCGATGCCGATAAATTTTTTGCCGTAGATTGTTTATTACCCGGTCAAATTCGAAAGCTTGGCTCAATGGCGACTTATCTGACCGCGCGCAGGCCCATTAAAACGACGGCAATGGATTGCGAAATCAGGGGCGGAGAGTACGTCGCCTATGATCGGGCTGATTCGGCCACATCGCTGAAAATATGGCTGGAGAAGGCTCAATCGGGCGATGCGGAAGCGCAAACCACTGTGGGAGAAATTTACCAAAAAGGCAACGGCTTACCGCCGGATTATAAAACAGCTGCCGACTGGTTTCGAAAAGCCGCCACGCAAGGGAACAGCCGGGCTCAGATCAATTTAGGCTATCTCTATGAAAAAGGCTTGGGTGTCGGACAAGACACCTCGGTTGCCAGAGAGTGGTACCAAAAGGCGTCAGGCCTGGAAGCACAGAACATACCTTATGCCGCGACAATCAATACCACCTCCAATAATGATTTACTTGCAGAAATCAAACTTCTTAAAAATGAACTGAATAAAAGCCGCAATGAATCAGCCCTGCTTGCGCAGCAATTGGCAGAAAACCAAAATAGGCTTGACGCTAGTTTGACAAAACTCGATCTGTTTCAACGTGAGCGGGATAAAGCCAAATCCGATCTGGAAGCCGCTCAGGCGAAAGGCGATGTTGGTCAAGAAGGACGCCTGAAAAGCATTTTGACGGAAAAAGATGATGCTCTCGCCAGACAAGAACTACGGGTCTCGGAACTGAAATCCCAGTATGAAACCAAAGTGGCCGATCTGACCAAACAGCTCGGAGAAACTGAAAAACGAGCCACACAAATTTACAACCAGTTAAAAACACAACAATCACTGACCGATGATAAGCAACTGAAATTGATGGATGCAGAAGCACGGCTGGCAAATACAGAAAAACAGTTGCTAGAGACTCAACAAAAAATCGTGGCCATCCAGCAAAGCGAAAAAAAATCTCCATTGTCTCAACAGGCTAACCTGAGCCAACAACAGGCTATTGCCCAAATGAAAAACGAACTGGCGACGAGTGAAAGGGAACACCGCCAATCCGAGGTTTTAATCAGCCAATTGCAGGCCGAGAAGCAAAAATACGAAGAACAGATTAAAAGTTTAAAGCACTCAGGCTCCGTGGCCGTTGCAGCACAAAAACCCGAGATCGAAATTATAGATCCCCCGTTTGAGTTGGTTCGCGGCATGCCGACAGTGACCTTGCGATCGCCGGTGAATGAGCGTGACATCATTGGCAAAGCGACATCTCCGGCTGGCATCATGACCGTCATGGTTAATGATATAAAAAACAGCATCGATAATCGCGGAATTTTTAATGCCACGATTAAGGTCAATCGGCCTAAAACGCCTGTGAGAGTCGTTGCGATTGATAAAAACGGAATGCGCGAGAGCCTGGAATTTTTGTTGTCCAAAGAAGAAAGCAGCCCGGATATGGGACAGGATAGTGACGATGCTCCAATCGGTTCGACTCCAAAAGAGGTATGGAATCTGGATTTCGGCCGCTACTATGCGCTTATTATAGGCAATAACCGGTATCGGAAGCTTCCCAGGCTGGACACCCCTTCAAATGATGCCCGCGAACTCGACAAAACGTTACGGGAAAAATACGGCTTTAATACAAAGTTGCTGATCGATGCGGATCGTTATCAAATCCTGTCCGCATTAAACGAATTCAGCCGTAAGCTGACAGAAAACGATAACCTGCTGATTTATTATGCCGGCCATGGCGAACTGGACGAGGTTAATCTGCGTGGACATTGGCTGCCGGTGGATGCGGAAGAGGACAATATGGCCAACTGGATATCGACAGTATCGATTTCCGATATGTTAAATATCATATCTTCCAGGCATATACTGGTCGTAGCCGATTCCTGTTACTCCGGATCAATGACCCGTTCGTCTCTCGCCCGCATTGACGCAGGCATGAGTAAAGAGAAAAAATCCGAATGGTTAAAGGCCATGTTAAAGAAAAAATCAAGAACGGTACTCACGTCAGGCGGAATGGAGCCGGTTCTGGATGGAGGCGGGGGAAGTCATTCGGTATTCGCCAATGCCTTGATCAAAGCCTTAAAGGCAAACGCCGGTTTATTGGAAGGACAGGAGTTATATCACGATGTTTCCGCCAACGTAGTAGCCGTTGCGGCTAACTTTGACGTAGCACAAACCCCGGAATATGCGCCTGTGAAAAACGCGGGACATGACGGCGGTGAATTCTTTTTTATAGCCAAATAGCGGCATTGTCCGGCCATGTAGAACCAATACATGCAGGCCGACCAATGAATCACTTTCGAATAACTGTTACGGGTTAACAGAGGCGTTCATGTTCTCACTGGAAAATTGCCGCTGTTTTCTACACCTATTGCTTGATATTTTCCGCATGCAGCCCGCATTCCTTTTTGGTCTCGTCCTCCCACCACCAGCGGCCCGCGCGCTCGTGCTGATTCGGCAGCACCGGACGGGTACAGGGTTCGCAGCCGATGCTGGTATAGCCCTTCTGGTGCAATTCATTATAAGGCACCTGATAGGCTTCGATATAATCCCAGACTTTCGCTGAAGTCCAGTTGCACAACGGATTAAACTTGACCAGACGGTGATCGTCGCTGGAGAAGGCGCCGTCAATTTGAACTTCAGGGATGTCCTGGCGCGTTTCCAGGCTTTGATCTTTACGCTGGCCGGTAATCCAGGCATCCAGATGAGCCAGTTTTCGTTTAAGCGGTTCAACTTTACGGATGCCGCAACATTCCTGATGTCCATCCACATAAAAGCTGAACAGGCCCTTTCTTTTTACGAAACTGTCGAGCACGTCCCGGTCCGGCGTTAATAACTCGATCTCAATCTGGTAATGGTTTCTGACTTTTTCAATAAAACGGTAGGTCTCCGGGTGCAGGCGTCCGGTATCCAGCGAAAAAACCGGTATGTCTTTTCTGATTTTGACCGCCATATCGATCAGTACCACATCCTCTGCGCCGCTAAAGGAAATGGCAATATTATCGAACAACTCCAACGCTTTTTTTAAAATGATGCGGGGATTTTTACCGGTTAATTCCGTTTGTAATTGCTGGATATCGAAGGATGTCATGATTAATGCTGCGCAAAATACTGTTGTAAAAAGTCATCGAAAGGCAGTTGATCCTTGCTTTCAATGTCCTTTTGTTTGGCAAGCGATTGCTCGGCAAGTTCCATAAACAGGCGTCTATGATCCTCGTCCAGTCTGTTGCTCCTGAAATACTGTTCATGCTCGACCGAGGTCTTCAATGCCAGACGAGCATAGGGCAAATCAAGTTGCGACATCTTCTCAAGCAATTGCGCCGATGGGGTCAAATCGGGATTTTCTACCGGCAATCGTTGCAGCGATAAAGCGGAACTGTAAGGCTTGCCGGGATTATCCTGGTCGAGTATGGCACATACCGGTTCCATGGCGTCAAGAATCTCGGCCGCCCAGTCCTGCAAAACTATTTTTTGGCCGTTTCTGATCAGCTCCAAACCGGGCTTTCTGCCATGATTGGCGACCGCGAGTTGATTGGCATTGTTAATCTCGGAGTCCTGATC
Source organism: uncultured Methylococcaceae bacterium (assembly GCA_964568805.1). GTDB lineage: Bacteria > Pseudomonadota > Gammaproteobacteria > Methylococcales > Methylomonadaceae > CAZMRW01. The sequence continues at coordinate 15,431 of CAZMRW010000031.1, forward strand.
GGTATTGTTTGGACTGTCTGCCAGAAGACAGGTCATCAGCAATGCCTCAATGAATCGGGCTTTACTTTCGTCGATACCGATCGGGTTGAACAAATCCAGATCCAGGGAACGCATTTCGATATACTTGACCCCCCTCCTTTTCAACGCCAACGTGGGCTTTTCCCCGGACAACGCGATTTGTTTGGGCCGCATCGTGCTGTAAAATTCATTTTCTATCTGCAGGATATTGGCATTGAGCTGCAAATAGTCGCCATTGTCCTTGACGCCAATTTTTTCATAGTCAGAAAAAGGGGTCGCAATCGCCTTGCTCAAGCTTGTGACGTAGCCGTCCAATGAATTGTAATCAATCCGGAGAGAGGCCTGATTTTTGCTTTTGTAGCCGATATCGCTCATGCGCAGAGACGTCGCATAAGGATGATACAGGGTGCCGCGGTCGAATTCCTCGAACTGGGCCATCAGGCCGGGACGGCTTTTGAAGAAACTTTTACATATAGCCGGCGACTCGCCGAATAAATACAGAATGATCCAGCCCAGCCGCTGGAAATTTCGGATCAAGCCGAAATAGCCTTCTGCGGTAAACTGCTCGAGATTGAGCTCGCTGTTTTCCAGTTGCTGTAACGCCGGCCATAACGCCACCGGCACGGAATAATTGAAATGGATGCCGGCGATGGCCTGCATGGTTCTGCCATAGCGATGCCACAAACCACGCCGGTAGATATGTTTCATCCGGCCAATATTGGACGAACCGTAACGGGCGATGGGAATACTTTCATCGCCGTCGATGCCGCAGGGCATGCTGGCGCCCAGAAGCATTTCATGATCGAGATGTTCATAAACAAACTGATGCACATGATGCATATAAGCCAGCGTATCCTTGATCTCGGCAAACGGCGGAGTAATCAGTTCAATCAGGGCTTCCGAATAATCCGTCGTGATGAAGGGATGCGTCAGCGCCGATCCTAATGCCTTGGGATGGGACGTTTGAGCGATAAAACCGTCAGTGGAGATGCGCAGACTTTCTTTTTCAATGCCTTTAAGCCCGTCACAAATCAGTTGTTGCCGATCACTGGCCAGTAATCTTTCCAGTCGTGCCGGAAGCTTATTATTCGAATGCGTCATGGAGTGGGCGTTTCTACTCTTAAGTCCTGTTATAATGGGCGCTATTATAAGGTGTTTGACTGATTGAATAAACTTTATCGTCTCTATGGAAAATGCGGTGGCCGGTAAGCCGATTGAAATATTAAAGTCTGTGTTCGGCTATGACAGTTTCCGGGATACTCAAGGGGACGTCATCGAGCATCTATTGAACGGCAAAGACGCCCTGGTGTTAATGCCGACCGGCGGCGGCAAATCCTTGTGTTACCAGATTCCCGCGTTAATCAGACCGGGGACAGGCATCGTCATTTCACCGCTGATCGCACTGATGCAGGATCAGGTGAATGCCCTGCTGCAACTGGGCGTTAGCGCCGCCTTCCTCAACTCCACCTTATCGCTGGAGCAGGTCCGCCGAATCGAGCGGCAATTACAGGACGGCGAACTGGACCTGCTTTATATCGCCCCGGAACGGCTGACGTCCGAGCGGACATTGTCCTTATTCAGCCGCATCAACATCGCCCTGTTCGCCATCGATGAAGCCCATTGCGTTTCCCAGTGGGGGCATGATTTTCGTATCGATTACCTGCAGCTTTCCCTGCTGCATGAGCGGTTTCCCGCCATTCCTCGGATCGCCCTGACGGCAACGGCGGACAGCAAAACCCGTCAGGAAATCATTGTGCGCCTGGGCCTTGAACAGGCCCGTTTATTTCAGCGAGGATTTGACCGGCCCAATATCCGTTACCGTATCGTTCAAAAAAACCAGGCCAGGCAGCAATTGATCGACTTTATCCGTGCCGAACATGTCGGCGACTCGGGCATCGTCTACTGTCTGTCACGCAAAAAAGTCGACGAAACGGCTGCATGGCTCAAGACCAACGGCGTCAATGCCCTGCCCTATCACGCGGGCATGAGCGGAGAATTGCGGCAGCGTCATCAACACCGGTTTTTAATGGAAGACGGCCTGGTCATCGTCGCCACTATTGCGTTCGGGATGGGCATCGATAAGCCCAACGTCCGCTTTGTCGCCCATCTTGATTTGCCCAAGAGCATTGAAGCCTATTACCAGGAAACCGGCCGCGCCGGGCGAGATGGCCTGCCTGCCAATGCCTGGATGGCCTATGGCTTGCAGGACGTGATCATGCTCAGGCGCATGCTGGCGGATTCCGATGCCGATGAAACGCATAAGCGCGTGGAACTGCATAAACTGGATGCGATGCTGGCCTTCTGCGAACAGGTGCATTGCCGGCGGCAAGCCTTATTAAGCTATTTCGGCGATATCCTGGAACACGCTTGCGGCAATTGCGATACCTGTCTCGAGCCCGTCGATACCTGGGATGGCACCCTGCCCGCTCAACAGGCTCTGTCCTGTATCTATCGATCCGAACAGCGCTTCGGCGTTGCTTATTTGATCGACGTCCTGCTGGGCAAAACCTCGGAAAGAATCAAAAAATTTGGTCATGACCAACTGACGACGTTCGGCATTGGAACCGGGCTGAGCGAGCAGCAATGGCATTCAGTCTTCAGGCAACTGGTCGCCCGCGGCCTGGTTTCAGTGGACTTTGATCGTTTTGGCGCGCTGAAACTGACCGAAATCTGCCGTCCGATTCTGCGCGGCGAACAGCCACTGATGTTGCGCAAGGATCTGCTGCCGGATAAAAAGAAATCCGGCAAGGACGGCAAAAAACAGTTTGATACCAATCAGAATTCATCGTTATGGGAAGCCTTGCGCACCAAGCGCCGCGAAATTGCCGATGCACAAGATGTGCCGCCTTATATCATTTTCCACGACGCCACGTTGATGGCCATGCTCGAAGCCAAACCCGCCAATCTTCAGCAAATGGCGAAGTTGCAGGGAATCGGCGAACGCAAACTGAATCTTTATGGCGAACAATTTTTGGCGGTGATCAACGAGTTTGCCGATGCCGGTTCCGGGGCAACCGATACGATCAACACATCACTGGAATTATTCAGACTGGGTTACAGCATAGAGCAAATCGCCAGGCAAAGAAACCTGCAGGAAACGACGATATATGGCCATCTGGCCCATGGCCTTGAGAAAGGACTGCTGGCATTGCAGGAGGTGGTCGAACTGCCCGAACATGACATCAAACGAATAGAAGACGCCATACTGTCATTGTCCGTGGATCAGAAGAACTCTTTAAAACCGGTCTACGACCTGTTCGGCGGCGTCTACAGTTACGGCGTTTTGCGTTGTGTCAAAGCCGCCTTGCAGTTTCAGACGGCTTGATGCGACAGGTCATCAACGTAACAGGCCGTATCATGTAATGTTCGCAAAAAAAGCGCTTAGCCTTCCTTGCCGTCAATTCTTGGGCCGGTCAGAATCGGCACATAAACGACGATAAACAACGAGAATGCCGCAAGCCAGGCCAGGGTAGAACCGTAAATCAGCGTTTCATACCAGTTGGGCAATGCGATCGGCAGGAGTATTCTGAAAAAAGCCGCCACATTAATCAGGACGAAGGCAATGGCGATGGCATTGGATACCCGCAGAGCCCGTCCGGTATGGCCTAAGGCAACCCTTGACATCATGCCCAGCGTTAATATGCCGATGCCGCCCAGGGTAAACGCATGCAGCGATAATGACGGCAGAACCAGCGAATAGGCCGATAGCGCGGTCAGGGCAAAGCCCAGGATAATCCAGCCATAACCGACGTACAGCACCCACAATAGCGGCACATACCAGATTCTTTGCACATACCATCCGGCAACCCGGGCGCAATTGATGATGACGGCAAAAAGCGCCGGCAACGCCAGCAATGTTCCCGAAACCCCAAACAACAGGAGTGCAAATACTAAAATGGCGGAGAAGATGGACCAGTTATCGAACTGCGGGTTTCTGATCGACAGGGTTCCCGGCAAGCCCCGCTCGGTAAAAAAAGGAAAAACACGGCCGGCAATTACCAGGATCAGAATAATGATCGTGCCTGTAACCAGCTGCAGTCCAATCCAGGCCGTGTTGGCCTTAAGCCCCAGCATTTCGCTATGAACCAGGCCATTACCGTAAGCCAACAACAGCAGCAGCCCGGTAAAAATCAGATTCCGGTATTGTTGGGCCTCGACGATCGGTTTGGTGATGTAGAAAGCCAAAAGAGGCAGGAACGCCAAATCGATCAGCGCGATCAGGATATCCGGCAACAGGCTGGCATAAAACGGAACAATGCGGCCGTATAACCACAAAAAACACAAACCCGCCAATTTATCCCCGGTCAAGGTCGGCTTGCCCGTCCAGTTTTTTACCGCCGTCAGCAAGAATCCCGCTATCACGGCCACAGAATATCCCATCAGCATCTCGTGGGCATGCCAGTAAACCGGTGTAAAATAATTCCCGGAAACCAATTCGCCTTTGAAAATTGCGTTCCACAGCAGAATCAGGACCAGCGCGGATAATCCGGCCAGCGCAAAAAATGGTCTAAACCCCAAGGCAAATAATGGATAATCGAAAATGTTTTGAGTTTTCATTGAAATTATTGCTCCAGCCAGTCCAGTTCAGCATTCGAAAATCCTGCTATTATACGCATTTCTCTATTAAATGGGCCTTTTGGCTTTCCGCCTTTGTAGTATTGCCCGATCAATTGCCGGTATTCGGCTTCGGATTCGATGCCCTGCTCTTCACAGACAAACTTGAACCAGCGCGACCCGAGTTCCACATGCCCGACTTCATCGGTCAGAATCCGTGTCAGGATGGCGACACTGGCTTCGTCGTCAAGCTGCCTGAATTTTTCAATGATGGCTGGCGTAACATCAAGACCCCGTGCCTCCATGCACCGGGGCACCAGCGCCAGCCTGGCCAACAGATGGTCGGCCGTATCGGTCGCATGCTCCCATAAGCCGCTATGCGCGGGCAGATCACCATAATCGATGCCCATGGACCGCAAATGAGTGCGGATCAACGCAAAATGCTGCGCCTCTTCATCGGCCACCCGCAGCCAGTCACGATAGAACTGCTCCGGCAGCCCGCGGAACCGGTAAAGCAAATCCCAGGCCAGATAAATGGCGACGAACTCAACATGGGCGATGGCGTGAAAAAAGGCCGCCACGCCTTCCGCCGTGTTGAGTTTTCTCTTGGGCATGGCGCGCGGCGGCAAAAGCGGCGGGCGTGCCGGAAACCTGACCGCTGCAATCGGCAACACCGGCTGCAGCGGCTCAAAACTCAACCTGCCTTCGTTCATCGCTTGCATGGCGCTATGCGTCAGTGCCAGTTTTTCATCGACATCGGCCCGATGTAAACAGGCAGCGGCGTATTCGAATACTGTGTTCATTCAATTCAATCAAAAAATAACCGGGAACATATTATGGACTTGATTTTATTTATGAGCTTAATTCTACTTTGTCAGATTTGTTCAAGACCGTCATGCCCGCCGGGAAACGGGCATCCAGTGCCAGGGATGGTATACTCAAATCCGTCCATGGAGTCTCGGCAACTGCTCCTGCGTTGCTCTACCTCCTGCATCCTTGCAGTCGTGGATTCCGGCAATCCACTTGTGCCCCAGAGGGTATGCCGGAATGACAATACTTTTTGCGTAATCTGATAAAGCAGAATTAATAACATTTACCTGTATAAACTCAAGTAAGGTAGAATGCCCGGACGTCAGCATTCTGGCAACTCACTAATCGATAAAGAAAAAGCCCGGCACAAATATATTCATCGATAATAACTATTGGCCAACGGCAGGGATGGCGCATCATTTTTAATAACGTATTCCGCAATGCCCAACACAGCATGGCAACGGAAAATACTGAGAATAAAAAAATGCTTATTGATCATAAATTACTCAAACCGAAATCGGCGCTCCGGTATTTTATTTTAACCCTCGCCGTTGCTGCACTGGCGGGGTGTAACCGTCCCGCCATTAAAGCAGGGATGGAGACAGAAACGGCGCCACTGTTTGATAACCTGGGTGCGCATCATTATCCGGTAACAACCTCGGTACCGGCGGCGCAACGCTATTTCGACCAGGGCTTGATTCTGGCATTCGGCTTCAACCACCTGGAAGCCGCGCGTTCGTTCCGGGAAGCCTACCGGCTCGATCCGGATTGCGCACTGTGTTACTGGGGCGAAGCGCTAGTGCTCGGACCCAATATCAATGCCCCCATGGATCCCGCCGCCGTGCCGCAAGCCTTTAAGTTGGTGCAAAAATCGCTGGCCCGTGCACAGAGCGCAACGGCTAAGGAACAGGCACTGATCTCGGCTTTGGCTGAACGCTACAGCAATACGGCGCCGGCAGATCGCAAACCTCTCGATGAAGCGTACGCAGCAGCAATGCGCGGCGTAGCACGGCGTTTTCCGGACGATGCCGTCATCGCCTCCTTGTTTGCCGAAGCCCTGATGGATCTGCATCCCTGGAATTTCTGGACCAAGCAGGGCGCAGCGCAGCCCTGGACCGCGGAAATCGTCGCCACGCTGGAACGCGCGCTGGCGATCGACGCCAATAATCCCTTGGCGAATCATTTGTATATTCATGCCATGGAAGCATCGCCGCAAGCCGCCAAGGCCATCCCCAGCGCTCAGCGATTGCCGTCACTGGTGCCGGGCTCAGGTCATCTGGTGCATATGCCGGCGCATATCTATATCCGGGTCGGCCGCTACCGCGATGCGATTCTGGCCAACCAGCGCGCCGTCAGGATCGATCAGCGCTATTTAAGCCATGCTCATGCCGAAAGCATCTATACGATTGCTTACGTGCCTCATAATTACCATTTTTTGTGGGCTGCCGCGATTAAAACCGGCCAGAAGCAGCTAGCCTCGAAAGCGGCCGCCGATGCCGCCGCCCAGGTGAAGCCGGACATGATGCGCGAACCCGGACTGAGCGGCACCTTGCAACATTTCTATACGCTGCCGCTCTGCACCAAAGCGCTGTTCGGCGAATGGGACGCCATTTTGAATGAACCCGCTCCTGCAGCAGACCTGTTGTACCCCGCCGGGATTTGGCATTATGCGCGCGGACTGGCCTGGCTCAGAAAAAATAATCCCGGCGCGGCTCTCGGCGAACTCGAAAAGCTTGAGAAAATAGCGATTGATCCTGCCATCGCCAAACTAACTGTTTTCGATCTGAATCCGGTCGCACAGATATTGCAAATTGCAGCAGCAATTTTGCAGGGAGAACTGGCGGCACAGAACAAGAATTACCAGGAAGCGGTCGCTCATCTGCAGCGCGCAGTCGAACTCGAGGATGGCCTCAATTATACCGAACCCAAAGACTGGTATCTGCCGCCGCGCCAGGTACTCGGCGCCATATTGCTTGAAGCCGGCAACGCCAGGGACGCGGAGCACGCCTATCGCCAGGATCTGGTTTATCACCCGCAAAACGGCTGGTCGCTCTTCGGACTCGCGCAGAGCTTGCAAAAACAGGGAAAACAAGAGGAAGCCAACAACGTAAAACAGCAATTCAGCGAGGTTTGGGCCGATGCCGATGTTACCCTGGCCGGCTCGCGGTTTTGATGACCGTAACCTTTCGATCGGCAAGTCTTTGTGTTCAGCATCATCGGCCAGGCATTAAAATACAGGAATCAAAGCGTATTTTGGATTGAAAAACGGATACATTTTTAACCATCAATGGCATAAGCTGTAAAAATCTGAACTCGATTTGACAGGTTCTGAAGTAAGTTTAAATATTAACTTGCATCGTAATAAAAAAATGATTGTCTCGGTCGGCCAATTGCAGCCGCCCAATGCTTCGTGAATCATATCAATTCCGGCTTTGCTCACTATATCATATAGATCAAAGGATCGAAAAATGTGTGAAATGGTAATTTGGTTTGATTATCTAAAGAATGTAAGCTACTTGAGGAAGTCTACTTGGAACTGAAAAAATTAAAGGAAAGAAATGATTGATGAAATAACGGAACAACTTGGAGACTATTTTAATCGCTCGAAAAAAGACTTTTGGATTGGTATTCAAAATTTTCAAGGGGTAAGGGAGTACACAAAAATTCCCTTGGCACCTTTAACTTTAGTCTATGGGCAAAACTCTGCCGGTAAAAGCACCATTCATGATGCCCAGCTGTTTATTCATGGCTATTTTAGTGGACAGTGGGACAACAAAACTACAAAAGAGTATTTAGAGCGCTGGGCCAATCACAACAGGATTCCTGAGCCATTGGCAAAAGGCTATATAGGTAATCCTGATGATGTCGTTATAAGCGTATTTTCCGCAACAGGATATGAAGATTACTTTGAATATCAAGAACAAACCTACTATCACAACAAGTTTTCGAACAAGTTTGCCGTAACTGGCCTAGCTGAAATACTGTTTAATACTCATCAGGAGGTACCCATTCCTTTCCGCATGGATGTTCACTTTTCAAATTCTTTTGATGACTGGATTGTCAGAAAAATTTCCGTTTATTTAGGCGAAGAAATTCTTGCAGAATTCATATTTGATGACTTTGTGAATTATAACATGATTGATGACTACGCCTTATTAAGGATTAACAAAAATCACTTGGTTTATTCCTTACTTAATGGTCATTTTGAAGGCGGTATAGTACCTCTTTCAAAGCATCCTTATCATCAAGATGATGCCGGCGATAACTGGTTTCTTTTTTTTGATATGGATATTACAGGATCGCTAGAATTAAAAAATGTAATTAGCTGGTATGGCGTTGATGAATGCTTTTGGGATCGTAATCCTTCATCTGAAATACTCGAATTCAGAACGTTTATTTTATCCTTGTTGCAAATACCGGCTATCGGCATTGCCAAAAATCTTAACTTTGCTTCGGTTCCACCATTAAGACCTATACCCTCCAAACATAATGCTGTTTTTCGTTTTCATCTCAATGATCATCATGACAAGTCAGGTTGGGAGGCGATTGCCGAACAAGTTTGTTTTAAAACAATGAATGGGAATTCATTAACACCATTATATAAAATAAATAATTTTCTATCACATGAGAGTTTTTTAAATACAGGTTATGAGATAACGGGAGAATGTTTATTTTTGGTACCTATTGATTTAATCATGGACACAAATCATAGCAAAGAAGAAATACCCGAATTAATAAGAAACAATGAGGTTGAAGTCCATTTAAAGCTAATAAATAAAGCCAATGGTTGCTTAATCGAAATCGAAGATGTAGGCGTTGGAATTTCTCAGATCATTCCAGTGCTGACCGCCATCATAATTAGTAATCATTCTAGAACTAATAGCTATAAAGCATTTATTCAGCAGCCTGAGCTGCATTTACATCCGAAATTACAGGCTCAGTTAGCCGACGCCTTTATAGAAACCGTCAATAGTCATTTACAAGCAGGCTACTTTCCAACGTTCATTATTGAATCACACAGCGAACATTTTCTATTGCGCTTGTTAAGAAGAATCCGCGAATCGCATAAGAGCGACAATAAAGACAAGCTACGCGGCTTATCTTCAAAGGACGTCAGCGTGCTTTATGTCGATAAATCAGACGATGGCACAAGCAAGATATTTCCATTGAGAATATCGCCGGAAGGAGACTTTATAGACCGCTGGCCGCATGGTTTTTTTACTGAGCGGGATGGGGATTTATTTGATGAATGAGGAATTTCTGGTTGAGCCGACAGGGTTTAAAAATTCGCAAGATCTCAAGTATTTGTTGGAGAAGTTCGGTTTTTATCAGGGACGGTTTATTGGTCAACTCCCAAAGTCATGGATAAGAGAAGTTTATCAACATATGAGTTCATTGTCCGATATCGAGCAGGCAAAGGTACGCAGTTTGATGGATAAAAACAAGAATTATCTGGTGCCTTCCGGCCAACCATTTCAGTCTACTTTGACATGGCTGGAAAATGCTCACCAGCAGGTCGAGCAGCAAAATTTTGCCGGTGTTATCGCGGCAAATGCCAACCAATGGAATTATCCAACGGTTAATGATGTGGATGAGGACTATTTGAAAGGTGGGCATGGTATCCGGATTTTGGCGTCCAGTTTTAACTACACAAGGATTACCCGGAGGCTTTTACAGCTTAGCCCTGAAATAGTTCTGGTTGATCCATATCTAAAGCTTGATCAGAGTTGTTGTGAACGAGTATTGAGTGAATTTCTGACTATTGCCCAACAAGGTAAATGTCGGTCAATGGTGATTTGGGCCAGGCGCGATAAGGTTTTATTAAATATGAGGGAGCCCTATATCCAAATGCTAGAAAGAAAATATAAGAATAAACTAAAAGAAGGATCACAGATAACCGTGAAACTGGTTAACGATCTTGATTCCAAAGAGAAAATGCACCCAAGGCTGATGCTTTCGACTCTTGGCGGAGTTCATTTTGATCAAGGTTTTTCCGAATTCGATAACAAGTATGTGGATATAAAGATTCTTGATAAAAAAACGCATGACCACCATTGCCGCTGGTATCTGGACCCCGCCTCTCCCTGCGATTTTGAAATTGTAGAAGAACATACGGTTGAAGGCTAAGCAAATTTTTTTTAGGAGGCTAAAGGTATTGACATCATTTCTGATTACAGCCAAATAACTTTATTTCAAACCACAAGGAGAAATTTCATGCCGAAATACATTTCTGATTCTGTTCGTCAAAGTGTTATTGAGATCGCTGAGCAACAGGGGCAACCATGAAGCTGTTCCTGGAAGCTTGCAGCATCATTTATCTGATCGAATCGCAGCAGGAACAGGATCGACAAGCCCAAAATCAAAAGGGTCAGACTCGATTGATTAATAATTATTAATAGATTAATATCATCAATGTTGAAGAAACACCAGGGTAAACCATCATGAAATTTCTGATTACGGTCGATAGAGACGAAGACGGCATATGGATAACGGAATGCCCAGCCATTCCCGGTTGCTTTAGCCAAGGCAGTACCAAAGACGAAGCCATCAGCAATATTAGGGAAGCCATTGGGCTATGTTTGGAAGTGAGGGCGGAGCGCGGCATGCCCTTGACCATCGAAACCCTGCAAGTTGAAGTGGCGGCTTAATGCCCAAACTGACCCAAATTCAGCGGCAGGGACGTTGTTAAGATACTTCAACACTTTGGCTGGGTAATCGCTCGCCAGCGCGGTAGTCACATTGTCTTGGTAAAAGATGGTCACAATGCCACGTTGTCCGTGCCTGACCATAAAGCAGTCGCGCAAGGGACATTGCGGGGGTTGATTCGTAGTGCGGGCTTATCGGTTGAGGAATTCGTTAAAGAGGGTGTAAAAAAATCCGTGTAAACCGCCGTTAAATTAAAAGAGTATTCGGTCTGGAAACATAATCATAAACTGATTCATAGCCGGCTTCCAATCGCGTAAGGGCATCGACCATTTTTTAAAGACATTCTCGATGGCCAAATAGATGACTTTCATGGCCGCCTCGTCATGTGGAAAGAGTTTCCTTTGATCGGTGGCTTTTCGAATCACGCTATTAATCGATTCAATAGCACTTGTGCCCCAGAGGGTATGGGTCGTGTAAATGATTTTCCTGATCTCATCAGGGTAATCGAAGAATGCGATTAGATTGACCCAGTGGCGGCGCCAGGATCGGCTGATAGAGGGATACTGTCTATCCCATTGCTTAGCAAAGGCTTCCAACTCTTGTTCGGCCTCGGCCACGGTAACCGACCGGTAGATGTTCTTGAGGCCGGCGGCGACTTGTTTTCTGTCTTTCCAGGACACGGAACGCAAGGAATTGCGCACCATGTGAACGATACAGAGCTGGACTTGGGTTTTCGGAAAGACGGCGGCGATCGCCTCCGGAAAACCGGTCAAGCCATCGACACAGGCGATGAACACATCTTTGACGCCCCGATTTTTGAGTTCGGTCAGGACGGAGAGCCATTTATGCCCAATGGGTAGAATTTGGCGCCTTCATTTTCAGACAGCCATAAGCCCAGCAATTTTTTTTTGCCTTCCTGGGTGACGCCTAAGGCGAGGTAAATGGCCTTGTTAATGACGCGCTTATCCTGCCGGATTATAACGACAATGTAGCCCAGATAGAGGATCGGATAGAGGCCATCCAAAGACCGGGATTGCCATTTATGCCCTGTGGGTATTCGATCACCTTGTCCAGTACCGCTTCTGTGACCTTGGACACTAAAGCCGGCGAGATATCGGCGCCATAGAGTTCGCGGAAAGTCTCAACAATATCCCGTGTGCTCATGCCCCTGGCATACAAGGCCAGAATTTTATCGTCAAAATGACTCAGCCGGGTTTGATTTTTGGCGACAAATTGCGGTTCAAAACTGCCGTTACGATCGCGTGGCGTTTCAATCTCGATCACCCCATGCCCGCTTTTCAGCTTTTTTGTGCCGTAGCCGTTGCGACTGTTGCCGGAACCATAACCTGCAGGGGAATGCCTGGGATAACCTAAATGGTCGTCCATTTCGGCATTCAAGGGTGCTTCCACGGTGATTTTGAGTAAATCTTGCGTCAGTGCCGCTAAATCCCGCTCTGACTTAACCCCTTTGGCTAACTCTTGCAAAGCGGATATAAGAGTCGGGTCTTTGATGATATCGCTCATTTTCAGGTCTCCTTTGGTGAATTTTACTACGTTGAAAATAAGCGGTTACACGGAATTATTTACAGTCTCTTTGACATCGCCGATTGCCATTTTTAGAACATATCTACTCTTCGATTTTCAATGCCCATTATATTAGCAATCTTATTATCTTTGGTTAGTTTACGGGAAAATTCTTCTTCTGACTCTCTTCATTTTTTATCAGGACGATTAAAAATTTAGACAACATGCTCCCAGTCTATTTTGTTAGGCATCGGGTTCTCTCCTTCCGGCCCAATGTCCGAGTTCTTTAATTCCTTAAGACATTGTTCAATATTTTTCGTCTCGTTGACCAGGTAATTTTTAGCCTCTTTGGCACCGAACGCTATGCCTTGCTTAGAGGCATCAAGATCGGTATAGGTTGCCTTTCCTATGACACCCCATAAGGCGAGGATCATCATCACCACAGATAAAAAGGGTGCAGACACCATTAAAAATTTAATGATCCCAAACAATAGCTGTTTAGTCATGACTATACCCTCCTGTAAGCGTATTGGTAATTATTGCCTTGAATAATCAATAAAATAAAATGCAGATATCGAAATCTCCAATAATTTACCGGGATTCACCCACAAATAAATTCAATTCCAAATCAGGTATAGCATAAGCTTAATGCAATTTCTATGAACTTGTTCATAAATACTTAAATATAATATGAAATAAAACTTTTCAGGGCAATCTCTAAACTGTTATGTCTCGGGGAATAATCATTGATGAATCAGAAAGAAAATTTTTTTATTACGTTTATGAAATTGGCCGGCCCTTATTGGAATTCCAAAAAAAGATTCCTAATATGGGCAGAGACTGTTTTGCTGATTGTATTGACGGTGATGCAAATTGAACTGGCCGTCTATATCACCCAATGGAATGCCGCTCTTTTTGATGCCATTGAACAACGATCAATGGCGGGTGTAAAAACTCAGGCAGTCGTACTAATCCTGATCTTCATTGGCAGTATCATGATCACCACAGCCCATTTGATCTTCAAACGGCGCTTATTGATTGGTTGGCGGACATGGCTAACCGAAAAAGTCATTTCCAAATGGATACAACAAGGCCGCCACTATCAGATTACCTTATTATCCCAAAATGATCACGACAATCCGGACGGTCGCATCGCAGAAGACATACGTATTGCGACCGAAGATGCTATAGCGCTAAGCCATTCATTGTTTTATTGTTTACTGATGTTGGCGAACTTTGCCCAAATACTTTGGGGCATTTCCGGACGAGTTGTATTTGAGTTCGGAAGCGTTTCGATTCCGGTGATGGGATATTTGGTCTGGATTTCGGTCTGCTACTCAATTTGTGCTTCGATTTTGGGCTGGTGGATGGGTAAACCGATGACATCGGCCACGCATACAAGACAAACCAGAGAGGCTAACTTTCGGCACGATCTGATCGATATCCAGAAGAATTCTCAAGCCATCGCATTGATTCGGGGCGAGTACATCGAGCAAGAGCGGCTGCTCGATTCGTTTCGGGCGATTATCGCATCCTATGCCGAACAAACGAGTGCCTGGATTCGGATTCAGATATTTACCTCCGGCTACTCGGTCGCATCGATGGCCCTGCCGATTTTAGTCGCATCGCCTCGTTATATTGCCGGCGCAATTTCTTTGGGGATGTTGATTCAATCCGTCCAGGCCTTTCAGCATATGGTTTCCGCTTTGTCGTGGCCGGTTGACAATATGGCCCAAATCGCCAAATGGCGAACATCGGTCGAGCGGGTTTTAGGACTCATGAATGCCCTCGATCATCTGGAGCATGACATTTCCCATTCGAATTCACATCAGATCCGTGTGAATGAAGCCAATATTTCGGCACTAAAGTTCAATAACGTCAGACTGGAAAGCCTGGAAGGTGAAAAGCTTTCATTAGCTGTCAATAATGAAATAAAAGCGGGGGAGCATGTGCTGATTTCCGATCAAACCAGCAATGGCGCAAAGCTGTTTAAAGCGATTGCCGGTTTATGGCCTTGGGGATCCGGCCAGATTGAAGTACCGGCTGGCCAATCGATGTTCTTTATGCCGCCCAAGCCCTACCTGCCCGCAAAATCGTTATTTGAAGCCATTTGCTACCCAAAAACCAAGGCCGCTTTTGACCAGGCCGAGGTAGAAAAAAAGCTTGAACAAGTAGGCCAAAAAGTTCTTATCCATCAGCTGAACCGGGTCGATGCATGGGATGACGTGCTGTCAAATGAACAGCAGCAATATTTAGGCATGGTTCGCGTGTTATTGCATCGGCCGTATTGGATTTTCATTCAGGAAGCCCTCGACTCTCTGCCTCCCCATGACGAGGCGAAAATGCTTAAATTATTGGCCCACGAATTACCTCATGCAGGCATTCTGACGATTACTCATCAGCCCGCCGCCCAGGCTTTTCATCAACGGCAACTGAAGATTTAGCCAGTGCAAATACTACGACCAAGAGCATTGAAAATTAGTCTTTTTCAGGGTCGATTAAATAGGCCAAAGGTTTAGGCGACATGCGCCCAGTCTATTTTTTGTGGCATCGGGTTCTCTCCTTGCGGCCCAATGTCCGGACTCTTCAATTCCTCAGGGCATTGCTCAATATTTTTCGTCTCGTTGACCAGGTAATTTTTAGCCTTTTTGGCACCAAACGCTATGTCTGGCTGAGCGACATCAAGATCGGCATAGGTTGTCTTTCCTACGACACCCCATAAGGCGAGCATCATCATCGCCATAGATAAAAAGGGCACGGACATTATTAAAAATTTAATGAGCCCAAACACTAAATGCCCAGCCATGGCTGCCCCTTCCTGCAGGCGTATTTTTCTTATACTCAATGACACTCCTAAAGAAGCGATGGCAACATTGTCTATTTCTGTGTTCATTGTTGTCTCCGTGAAATGCTTTAACTTCTAACCGGATACAAATTGCCAATCTTAAATTTTATTCAAATCACCCTGCCAACCATTCCATGTCGGATAGTCCTTCATGGTCATCTTCCAAAAAAAGATAATTCCATTCAATATGCTCTGATATTGGCAAATCATCCAGATCTTCGTAATCAATCTCTTCATCTATCATCCATCTCACCTTTTTTCAATTATATGATCTATCCGTTGATCAACAAAGTCAAAGTCTTCGTTCATCAAATATCGATCCAGTTTTTGCAATGGATTCTGCGTTGAACCGTTTAATTTATTAATGAATAACATAACAAACAATGGATGGGATTAAAATTGTACTGAAGTACTAATATCAATGACTTTAAAGGCCGTTTCAGGTCAAAAAATTTTATCCTGTCCATCCTCTTAATCTATCACTTGAACGCTGAACGATGAATGCCGCTCAATTTAAATGTCTTTTGGTTTTCTCTATCTTTGCAATCACAGGTTTTGGACCCGTATCACTGAGCTGCTTGGCAGGGATGTACATTGTGATTGGGCGTCCACAATGGTTCCTCAGTCTGGTCGGCAATTTATATAACAACAAGCCACAGTTCCAAGAGAGACTTGAAGCTGATTCCGAAAAGCAAACCAAACATGCAAGGATTAAGTGTTTTCTTAGTTTGCTAGGCTTGTTCATTATTGATATTTTGCCAATCCCGACTACGGCAATCGTTGCCTTCTTCGTCATCTTTAATCGCCCCGCTTGGTTCATTCGAACGATTGCGAACGTGTATGGGAAAGACTTAACAGCATGACAAGTTGAATTCAATTCCGATGCGACGCTGAAAAGCGTTCAGCCTTTCAGCAACTGATCCCGGATAGGGAGTTGACGGATGCGTTGACCGGTAGCGGCAAAAATCGCGTTGCACAATGCCGGCGCAATGGGCGGGACACCCGGTTCGCCAACACCGCCGAGTGGCGTGTCGAACTCGGTTGCGGGCAGCAGATGAACCCGAATTTCGCGGGGCGCATCATCCATACGGGTGATCTGGTAGGCATGGAAGTTATCCTGCATCACAGCGCCTTCCTTGAAGCTGATTTCACCCAGAGTAGCCAGGCTGATACCCATAATGCAAGCGCCCTCGATCTGTGAACGGATGCGCTCCGGATTGACCTGGGGTCCGCAATCCACGGCCACATCAATGCGGGGTATCTTCAATTGGCCTTCCTCGTTCACAGCCACTTCCACCACCACCGCAACATAAGTGACGAAGCTGTAATGGGCCGCCAAGCCCAATCCTCCGCCCTTTGTGAGCGTGCGCCCCCAGTCCGTCTCGCGCGCGACGGTTTCGATCACCCGGCGCAGGCGGCCGGTATCCAGTGGGTATACATCGGGTGATTCGCCCTGATTCCAGGTATCTTTTAGGGTTCGCGGATCAATACGACGTGGCGGGCCGATCAAGTCAAGAAGGTAATCCTTGGGATCGCGACCCGCCGCCGCAGCCAATTCGGCTACAAAAGACTGGATGGCGAAGGCATGCGGAATATTAGACACGGAACGAAACCAGCCAATACGGGTATGCGCTTCTGCCTCGGGATTTTCAATACGCAAATTGACAATGGCAAAGGGCACATTGATGACGCCCATGCCCAGTTCGGCCGGCATCTGGTGTTTGCTGTCGGGATCGAAAGTGGACGAAATGGAGGGAGCGACCGTTCTGTGCAGCCAGGCCACCGGTTTGCCCTGGGCATCCAGACCGGCTTCCAGTCGCTCGACTGAAACCGTGTGGAAATAAGCGTGGTGCAGGTCGTCCTCACGGGTCCAGGTCAGCTTGACCGGCTTGCCGTTCATCGCCTGCGACAATAGCGCCGCTTCGATGACGTAGTCGGGCATGGATTTGCGTCCGAAACCGCCACCTAACAGGGTGACATGCACCGTGACATTGTCCTCCGGCAGCTTGAGCCATTTGGCCACACGATCCCGAGCTACCTGTGGTGACTGCGTGCAGGCCCATATTTCGCATTTTCCGTTGACGATGCGGGCCGTCGCCGCAGGCGGTTCCATGGGGGCGTGTGCGAGATGCGGGAGGTAATATTCAGCTTCAACTCGTTTAACCGCGCTTTTTAGCGCAGTATCGACATCGCCATCATTGCGTACCACTTTCCCTGGTTTGCGCGCCGCCGCTTCGAGCCGGGCCTTGTACACCACTGACTCGTAACTGCCATGAGGCCCCTTGTTCCATTCGATCTTGAGCGCCTTGCGCCCCTCGATGGCAGCCCAGGTATTGCGGGCAATCACTGCGATGCCCCCGAGAGGATTAAAGTCGGCGGGCGGCGGGCTGCCCGGGATGCTGACCACCTTAACCACGCCCGGCACCTTGAGAGCATCTTTGGCATCGTAGCTCAAAACCTTGCCTCCGAATACAGGCGGACGGGCAACGACGGCATAAAGCATGTCTTCGAGGCGGGTGTCGATGCCGAACTGCCCCAAGCCTTTGACAATATCCCGCCCGTCATAAATCCCGATCTGGCCCTTGCCGATATAGCGGAAATCCGCCGGATTCTTCAGTCGCAAGGTTTCGCGGGCGGGCACCGGCATTTTTGCCGCAGCCTCGGCCAACTCACCGAAGTTGAGTGTTCTGCCGCTAGCAGGATGGAGGATTTGATGCTTCTCGGCACGGACTTCCTGAACCGGCACTTGCCATTGCGCTGCCGCCGCCGATTCCAGCATGCTGCGGGCGGCCGCACCGACCCGGCGCATGGGCATAAAGAAATGACGCATGCTCCTGGAGCCATCGGTATCCTGGTTGCCGTAACGCGGTTCGTCTCCGGGGGCCTGCTCAACACGTACACGCTGCCAGTCGGCTTCGAGTTCGTCGGCGACCACCATCGGCAGACTGGTGCGTACGCCCTGTCCCATTTCCGAACGATGGCAAACGATGGTCACCGTGCCGTCGTCCGCAATTGCCACGAACACCAGCGGATTATCTACCCAGCCGTGCGGCATCGCATCTGCGCCATATTTACCCTTTTCTGAAGGCACGGCCGTTTCGTCTGACCTGGTCAGCGAGGGAAAGCCGGCGGCCAGTACAAATCCGGTGAGGGCCAGATCCTTGAGAAAAATGCGCCGGCTGATATTGACGATATGAAGGCTGTCGTCGTCTGCGATTAATATATCCGCAGTCAATTCAGGGCGATCCAGAGACTTTTTCATGACTTGATCTCCGTTAAACCGGCGACCTGCTTGATCGCGGCGCGTATGCGAGGGTAGGTACCGCACCGGCAGATATTGCCGCTCATGGCCTTGTCGATATCGGCATCGGTGGGTTTAGGGTTTTGTTTGAGCAGTGCCGTGGCGGCCATTATCTGGCCGGGCTGGCAATAACCGCATTGCGGTACGCCTAGCGTTAACCAGGCTTCCTGGACTTTTTGCCCTGTTGCATCCTGGTCTATGGCTTCGATCGTCACGATTTTCTTGCCGACGGCGGCCGAGATGGGCGTCACGCAAGCGCGAACGGGTTCTCCGTCGACATGCACGGTACAGGCTCCGCACAAAGCCATGCCGCAGCCGAATTTGGTTCCGGTGAGTCCCAGATAGTCCCGCAAGGCCCACAAAAGGGGAGTGTCCGCAGGTAAGTCGATCTGACGGGACTTGCCGTTGATATTGAGTGTAATCATTGGGTATATCTCCCTCCAGTCATCAGAATTACAAGGCGCCCGCGCCGCATCGTGTAACTGTCCGCAAGTGCATTGGACGGAATCTTACACGGGTTCCTTTGGCCAGTAAAGGCGCCTCAACAGAGCTTCGTGCAGGATTTTAATCGGCCGCTAAATAGCCGTTGCCGATTGCCCCTGACTCATCGGCTCACCGCAGCCACCCCGCCTTACCTGCACCATTTCACTGACGATGGACAAGGCGATTTCCTCCGGCAGCTTTGCCCCCAGATTCAAGCCGGCGGGGGCGTGTACCCTGGCAAGGCTGGATTCGGAAAAACCTTCCAGAGCCAATCGAGCCAAAACCAGCTTCGCACGCTTTCGGCTGGAAACCATTGCGATATAAAGGGCTTCGGATTGCAGCACCCGGGTAAGGGAGTCATAGTCGCCCTTGTGATGGGTAGCTATCACTACGAAATCGCCCGGTTGTGGCTGCAATTGTTGATACCGGCAATCATCGCTGATAATACGATGGGCGGCCGAAAAGCGCTCCGCCGTGGCCTGCGGGTCATTGACAATCACCTCGAAGCCTAGTCGGAAGGCGAATTCGCAAAGGCTTTCCGCGATGCGCCCATGCCCCATTAGCCAGAGTACCGGTTTGGGCAAAATGGGTTCCACATACACCCGCATGCTGCCGCCGCATGGCATACCTGCTCCGAAAATTTCGTCATTCAGATCGACTTCAATCACGCAAGGTTCTCCGGTTTCAAGACATTTCAGCGCCGCATCGGACACCAGGGATTGCGCGCAACCGCCGCCGACCCATCCGGCAATGACTTTACCGGAGACGTCGATCAGCGCCTTAGCCGCAGGTTTGGCCGAGGATGAACCCAGTATTTCCACCACAGTGGCAAGAACATAAGGACGCCGAGCATTGCGCAGTTCAAACTGGAGGTCGAGAATGTCACGAATCACGATAGGTTTCTACATTTGTTTTGTTTTTTCAAATCCTCCGGCTTGTCGATATCCAGAAGCACGCCTGCATCATCGCAATCAACGAGTCGAAGTTGTTCAAGATGCGCCTGAATCACCTTTCTCGCCCCTTCATCGCCGCTCAATACGACGAGTTCCGGGCCTAAAATGTGTGAGAATCCTACCGGGTGTCCGCGTCGGCCTTGCCAACAGGGCGAGGCAATGACAGCGCCCGAACGAAGCGCATCCGCCACTTTGCAGATTGTATCTGGTTTTATCCACGGCATGTCCGCCAGAGCGATCAGCCAGCCGGCGGCATCGGGACACGCCTGGATACCGAAAACAAGACTCGCTCCCATGCCTTGTCCGGCATCGGCGCAGATCCGGACTTCCGCGCCTTCGGCCTGCAATAGATCAGCCAGGTCCTCGCTGCCCGGCCGTACCACCGCCAGCACCCTATCCGTGCCAAGCAACAGGTTGCGGCAGGCCCGCACCGCCACCACGTCGTCATTGGCTAAAGGTTGGGTCAGTTTGTCCGCGCCGAAGCGCCGGCCAGCTCCGGCGGCCAGCAGGATACCGACAATAGGGCCCATCAGCCTAAATGTATTAGACAAAAGACGATTCTGGGTATCACTGTATGAGCAATCATAATCTTGTCCGGATATATATGAATCAGGCGATGAACATTATCATCGCCGCATCTGATTAGCAAGAATCTTCAGCCAGACGAAGTCATAGTCCGGCGCACGCCGCGGTGTAGTTATCCGAATGCACGAACCTTTCCGATCATGCGTCTGAGACTTTTATTCGACTATCGAAGCCCATGTTGGCTTCCCGTTTTGCTGCCTATGCCTCAAACCGAATGGCTAAGCAAAAAAAAGCAAATTCACCTTCCGGAATCTTACTGATTCATGCTTTATCTTCGCTGACCGCAAGCCTGATATACCTCCTGAGCTCTCGAACCCGGCACACGGTGTCAGTCTGCGTCGAATTTTCCAGGAATTATTTCTATTACCCTGTTTTTTAAATTTGTTTGTTTGCTTAGGCTGGTAAAATAGTCTCTGAAACTGGAAAATATTCGATGCTTTTTTACAATGCTGAGAATTTACATGCTGACCTGGAGCGCTGTGACAGGTTATTTCTTTATAAAAAAATAAAATAAGGCCGTTACCCCGTTGCATGCTGTTTAACTCTTTCGTTTTTATCTTCGCCTTTCTGCCCGTCGTTTTTTTCGGATTTTATGGAATTGGACGCTATAACCACAAACTCGCCTTCTTGTGGCTCGCCCTGGCTTCTTTATTTTTTTATGGCTGGTGGGATTACCGCTATGTCGTATTACTGCTCGGCTCCATCGTAGTCAATTTTGCTGCCGGCTACGCACTGGCCAAGCGATTGTTCCTTCAGCCGAAGTTGCTGTTATCGCTTGCAGTTGCCGGCAATCTGCTGCTGCTAGGCTATTACAAGTATGCCAATTTTTTTATCGACAATCTCAATGCATTAACCGACATCGGTTTTGCCAGCACTGAAATTATCCTGCCTCTGGGCATTTCGTTTTTTACGTTTACCCAAATCGCTTTTCTGGTCGATACTTATCAGGGTAAAGTCAAGGAAACACACTTTATTCATTACACGCTGTTCGTCACCTATTTTCCTCACTTGATTGCCGGCCCCGTGCTGCATCACAAGGAAATGATGCCCCAATTCGAACTGCGTGATAATTGCCGGTTCAATTCGCAAAATGTCGCTCTGGGGCTGACCATTTTTATCCTCGGCCTGGCCAAAAAGGTTTTAATTGCCGACTCTCTGGCCGAATACGCGACGCCAATATTCAACGCGGTTCATTCAGGAGGGCAACCTCAGTTACTGGAGGCATGGATCGGCGCCTTGTCATACACGTTTCAGCTTTATTTCGATTTTTCCGCTTACTCGGATATGGCCATCGGCTTGTCGTTGTTGTTTAACGTGCGCCTGCCGGTCAATTTCAATTCTCCCTATCAAGCTGTCAGCATCATCGAATTCTGGCGTCGCTGGCACATGACCCTGTCTCGTTTTCTGCGCGATTATCTGTATATCCCCCTGGGCGGCAACCGCAAGGGAGAACTCCGGCGTTATCTGAATCTCATGATCGCCATGCTGCTTGGCGGTTTATGGCACGGAGCCGGCTGGACCTTTATTGTCTGGGGTGGACTGCATGGCTTTTATCTGATGGTAAATCACCTCTGGATCACCTTGAAACAGCGATTAGGCTGGCGCGATGGCGGTAAATGCTCACGCTCGGTTTCAGCTACTCTGACATTCCTGCTGGTCGTTATTGCCTGGGTTTTTTTTCGGGCGGAAAGTTTCGACGCGGCCCTGCGTATGGTTGAAGGCATGGTCGGCATGAACGGCTGTTCAATCTCGAAAAAACATGAAATGACAGCCTTCGGTCAATTTGTAAAAAATTGGGGCGTCGAATTTTCCGGTACATTGACCATGACGGGAATGAATCCCGGTGGCGCATTCCGTTACCTGATTCTGTCGCTGATCATAACGCTCAGCCTCCCTAATCTGCAGGATTATTTTCGGCGTTTTAAACCCGCCCTGGACGATCGGTTTCTTGATGAAGAAACGCCGTCTAATCAGCCTGCCGGACCCTTAGCGCGGTTTTTCAGCTGGCAATTCAAACCGCTTCAGGCCTGGTTGGTTGCTATGATCTTTGTTTATACCTTGCTGCATTTCACCAAGGTGAGTGAGTTTTTGTACTTCAGGTTCTGATCATGACACGTTATCTTGTCCATCTGCTCGCTACCATTGCCTTTCTGTTTGCAGCCGCCGTCTTGATTAATTGGATGGCGGACCCTTATGCCATTTTCGGCTCCCCGGTCATTAAAGGATTTAATGAATCCAAACCGGTTTTGGTAAAAAACAGTAGAATTTTCAAAATAGTCGGATATGTGCATGACAAAATGGATGCACTGATTTTGGGAACCTCCCGTGCCGATTTCGGCTTGAGTCCCAAACATCCAGGCTTTCAACATCAGCGCACCATCAATTTGGCGCTACCCGGGCAACCGAACACGGAATCGGCGTTAATCTTTAAAACGGTTGCCAACCGTAACTCCCTGAAAACAGGGGTAATCGGTCTGGATTTTTTTGCCTCCAACGCGTTGTTGACCAATACCGATGATTTTTCAATGGATAACTTTGAACCCGATAGAAAGCTGAAATTGCTGCTCTCATTCGACACCTTGCTGGCAAGCAAGAAAACGTTTTTCAAGTCTGGCAATCCGCTAGAAAAGCCCGATGAAGCCAGAATTACCAAGTCCAAACCCATCTACAGACAGGCATTTCTCAATTCGGAAAAAGGCTACATGTGGGGTGGGGGCTATCTGCCCAATCCCCAATGCGACTATCAGTTTGCCGCTGACCTGCTGGATAACGGCAAAAAATATCGTAACGAGCCTCTGGAGGCGATTCGCTCAATGATTGCTTTGGCGCATCAGCGCCGGGTCAAACTGTATTTGTTTATTTCGCCATCGCATGCCAGGCAATGGGAAGTGATTGATACGGTCGGTTTATGGGAAAAATGGGAGGAATGGAAGCGCCGATTAGTGCAAATGAACCATGAAGAAGCGGCAAAAGCCGGCCAAACCTCTTTTGATTTATGGGATTTTAGCGGTTATAACGGCGTTTCGACAGAGGCCATTCCCGCTGCAAACCAACCTCCTGCAAAAATGTTCGGTTATATCGAATCTTCCCATTACCAACCGATTGTCGGCGATATGTTGCTGGACCGGATGTTCGGACTGCATTCGCCGGAACACCCTCTTCCCGATGATTTTGGCGTCAGAATTTCCATTAACAATATCGAAAAACATCTCGAAAACATCCGCTCGGCCAGAGCCATTTATCGGCAAAGCCACCCGCAGGACATCGCCGAGATTCAAGCCTTGGCAACCGAAGTCAAAAAACAAAATAATTGTAAAAGAACCAAAACTTTTTTGAACGGAAAATAGAGCCTTTATCAGAAATTGCAGGGCTGTCTTCGTTAGTTATATGGCCAAACAACCAATCATAAAGCTACAACACAATAGGCCAATTTATACCCAGCCCTGTTGTCTAATAGGTAACACAAGTCGATAAAATGGCGGTAAATAATCGGAAACAAACGGACAAAAGGGTAATCCGTCCGTTTGTCTATTAATTCAAAAACTACTGATTACCGGCCTTGATGTGCTCGGCTGCTTCTTCGGCTGCTTGCGTAGCCGCCTCCACGTGTTCCGCGCCTTTCATTTTGCCGTGTTCTATGGATGACTGCAGCGATTTGACGGCAGCCTTCATATGGACTTTGGACTCGCCTTTTGCCGCGTTAGCGGCTTTGTCGGCATGAAGCAATGCCGTGCTTGCGTGCTCGACCAGAACCGGGCCATGTCCGGCTTTCCCATGCACAATCGCCATTTTGGTATGGTCCAAAGCGGCATCGGCATGCTCTTCAGCAAATACCGACGAACTGGCGAGCACCAATAAAGCCGCTCCTATCATGGTTATTTTTTTCATGTTGTCTCCTTGTTATTATTTTTAGTTACAAATAGTCCTGATCGTTTGCATAAGACATTCGATCACAATTTGAAAGGTTATTATGAATGGCATGGCGGAGTGAGGTCAAATGAAGATTTAATTACACTTGATGGCGGCAAAGCAGAAAAATTAGTCATCAATGTACTTCTTGTCAACCGAGCTTGAAAAGAGTACAAATCATCTAAAACGATTAATATCTGGTCGGTCTTCCGGGGGATCAAGCCTATGAGCCATGTGTTCGATATCGAGACGCTTCATGCCATCGCCCGACAAGGGGTGGGAAAGTCGCACGACGACATGGTAAGGATCGTGGTAGCAGAGGCCGGCCGGGCCTATCCCGCCCATATTGATGCCAATCCGCATCGACGGTGGCTTTTCAGTCTGACGGCGGGGGCGACCGGCGTCATGACCCTGCTCCACGCCTCCTTCAGCGAATACCTCATCATCTTCGGAACGCCCGTCGGCACCGAAGGCTTTTCCGGACGCTACCGGATGGATATCCATGATTTTTTGCTGGCCGGTGAGATCTGGACCTACCGGCAGGATAATTGCGGAGTGCGCGAGGTGGTCAGGCCCGGCGACCATACCGTGCTGGAACACGGCAACGTCAATGGGTTCAAGATACCGGAATCGGCCTGGATGCTGGAATACGGCAGGGGATTTATACCGTCTGCCTTTCCGCTCATCCTGGGCGATGTTGTATTCAGCGCTGTCGATGGGACGACCTTGGCCGAGACGGTGTGGACATACGGCAAAATGGCGCTGCGTGAGCTGATGGTAAACCGAAAGTTCTAAATTTGACAAAGGAGCAGCTAATGTACAATCAAGACTTGAGACAAGACACAGCGGTGGATGCAGTGCGGCAGAAATACGGTTTCGGCCTGTCCTGGCTTGTGCTGATGGTGGCCTTGCCGCCGCTGGTATATTATTTGTGGATCTGCGTCACCTATTACCGGGGCGAACTGGTATATCCGAGCGATACGGCGGCATGGCTGCAATTTTGGTCGCACGTCTCACCTCCCACCTGGAAGGCGGCCGGACTCTATGGAGCCTGGTTCCTGGCTCAGGCGGCCTTGCAGGTTTGGGCGCCCGGCCCAACGGTCCAAGGCATGGAATTGCCTGACGGCAGCCGGCTCGACTATCGGATGAACGGCCTATTTTCTTTCCTCTCCACGCTGGGCGCGGTGGCCGGCCTGGTGGCATTGGGCTGGCTGGATGCCACGGTCCTGTATGACCAACTCGGCCCGCTTCTGAGCGTGGTGAATATCTTCACCTTTGCTTTCGCCGGCTTTCTTTACTTCTGGGGACTGAAAGGCGCTGACTGGGAACGGCCGACGGGGCGGCCTTTCTATGACTACTTCATGGGCACGGCCCTCAATCCA
>CAZMRW010000032.1:0-6632 GCA_964568805.1 uncultured Methylococcaceae bacterium
AATTAATGAAATGGTTAAAAAGGCATTTGACGAACTTAAAACCGAAGGCTGCCTGTTAACCATCAGCGTTGCGGATGATAACGGGTTGGGAAACAAATTGATCTACGCCGACTCCGAAATTAACAACGAACGGTATAAATCCAGTCATCAATACTCAATGAAGGTCGCCAACCAGTGGTGGCAATTTACTTTTTACCGGGATGCGATACTGGAAAATTCCCTGATGCTCTGGCCCATGTGGTGGGTATTGATCAGCGGTTTGCTGTTTACCAGTCTCCTGGGTATGGGGCTGTTAATGCTGACCGGGCGTTATTTTCGAACCGAAACGATTGTCGAGGAGCGTACTACCGATTTAAGACAGGCAAAAGAAATCGCAGAAACAGCCAATCAAGCCAAGAGTCAAATTTTGGCCAATATCAGTCACGAGTTACGTACCCCTCTGAACGGCATTTTAGGGTTTACCCAATTGCTGCAGAAAAAATCATCGCTCTCTCATGATGTTAAAAAGCAGATAAACATTATCAGGCAATGCAGCGAAGATCTGTTGAACCTGATAACCGGCATTCTGGATATCTCGTCCTTTGCATCGAATAAAATAAAACTGGGCGTCAGTGAATTCGATTTACAAGACTTATTAATGCATGTCGTTGAAATTTTTTTGCTCCAAGCCGAAGGAAAAAAACTTGAGCTGATCCTCGATAATCAGGTTACGCCTCGTTACTTTATTGGTGATGAAAAACGTATCAGGCAAATTATCATGAATTTGCTGGACAATGCCGTCAAATATACGGATAAAGGGCGCATCACGTTATCTTCCAGCTATAAGGACGGACATTTGGCCTTATCGATAAAGGATACAGGCTGTGGAATTGCCGAAAAAGACCTGGAAAAGATTTTTAGTCCTTTCGAACAAATCAATGAATCCGATTTTGTCAAGCCAGGCGTAGGCCTGGGTTTGGCAATCACACGGGAACTGGTAAATTACATGGGAGGAGAAATTTCAGTAACAAGCCTATATGGAATCGGCAGCGTTTTTTCAGTATCGCTTCCCTTGCCAATCAGCACACAGCAATACCATTCCATTTCCGGACAGCACAGCACCGAAGGCGATGGTGCGGCCGCTATTCGAGTATTAATCGCCGATGACAATGAAATAAACCTGTTATTGCTGGCGAATATGCTTGAGTTGCAGGGTTGCAAGGTTGATTCCGCCATTAACGGCGAGGCAGCATTGCAATTACTATGTGAAAAGCGATACCAGCTTGCGCTAATCGATCTCAATATGCCGGTAATGACCGGCCTGGAATTATTGAAAGAAGTCAGAAAACGGCATATTAAACTTACAATGGCGGCCATAAGCGCCTACGCCGACGAAGAAAAAGTTTCGTCAGCGCTTGCGGCAGGTTTTGATGATTATCTGACCAAGCCTGTCGATGAGGATCACTTGAATAAACTGATCAAATCAGTCAGTTAGAAAGCCGATTTTATAAAGGATTTATGCATTTTGCCGTGATGGCGATCGTTCTGTCGGCGGTCTTTGATTATGTGCTTTTCCGGCTTCATGATTGCTATGTCAAGTATGAACTGAATGTTTACGCCGCCTCTTCTGACGATATGCCGCGACTTTATTCGAAGCTGCATCAGAATATCCGCGGGATGCCTTCAATGAATACGGAGATTAGTCGACCCATTACGTGGCCGATCCGAAATCGGTTAAAATCATCCAAAGAGGCACTGGCGCCGGCCGCCTGCCTGAATCCGGATTCCGGAAACCTAATTGCCGATGACGTCAACGAAGAAGCCTAATTGCCGGATGAGCAAATAAGCGGCGTTCCAGCAACGCTGTCGTTAATCAGAAATGTCCCAAGGAGTCGATACCATCATGCGCGCAGTGCATCAGCCTTTCTCCACGGGTGCCCATAGCGGGGTACCGAAAATCGTTTTGCTATTTGCCTTGGCCTTGACTGTGAGCGGCTGCAACTTGCTCAAAAACACCCTCGGGTTGCCGGAAAAAGGTATCCGCACCCTGTTTTCGCTCAACCAGGAAAATGTCGCGCCCGATCCCGTCGAACTGCAATCCCAGTTGCTCCGCTTTGCTGACAATTCAATCAAAACGCTCAATCGTGCCATCGGCAGGTTGCAGCGGGAAGATGATAAAGGCACCCGAATGCGTACCCTTCTGATGCGCCGTATCGCCATTACCAAGGAGATATTGGCTATTGCCACCGGAGACAATACCTATGCCAACCTCATCGATTTAGCCATCCTCAGCAGCCTGAACCGGATGACTGTCGAAGATTATTGGATACCCAAATACTATGGCGAATCCGCCAAACCTTATCTGCGCGCTTCCAAAGATGTAGAGAAAGAGATTTGGCAGATCGCCGCGACGGCGCTAAAGAAAGAACAGATTTCGGAACTGCGCGCCGCCATCAAATCTTGGCACGAGCAGAACCCGACTATGCGTTCATCCAGTGATCTCGGTTCATTTGACCTCGCGTCGGAAGTCGCGCAGATTAGCCGCAGTTCCGGAGCAGGGATAACCAGCAGTGTTTTCAATTTGCTCGCGATCGACCCCTTGGCAGGACTCGACCCCGCCACTCGCGAACTGGCCAACACCCGGCTGTTCGCGGAACGCGGCCTGTTTCTGGCCCGGCATATGCCGACCCTGATTCGCTGGGAAACTGAATTGTTGACCCTAAATGCGGCGGAAATGCCGCAGTTGGAAAAGCTGCTGGCCAATAGCACGCAACTTTCCGAGTCGGCAGACCGGTTCAGCCAGGCAGCGGAGCGCCTGCCGGGATTCATCAGCTCCGAGCGCCAACAGATCGTTCACGCCCTGGATGCCCACCAGCCGGGACTCATCAGCCTCGGCGCACAGACCGAGAAAGCCCTGAACGCAGGCAAACAGATGTCCGATGCCTCCACCGCCGCCCTAAAGTCTTTTCAGGATGCGGTGCGGCAACTCCAGTCCAGCCCATCGAACCCGAACGCCGAGCCTTTCCGCATTAACGACTACACGGCGGCGGCGGCACAGATCAACGCCGCCGCGCAGGACCTGGTGAAATTGCTGCAAGCTTTCGACCAGACTCTGGCTCCCGGTAAGCTTGACGCCCTGGCCACCCGATTGGGCGTTATGATCGGTCAAGCCCAGGGCGGCGGCAAGGAATTGGTGGATTATACGTTCAGGCAATTCCTGGTTCTGGGTTTGATCCTGATGGCTTCCGCTTGCGGAATGGTGCTGGTTTCCGCTGTTATTTTTTGGAAACTGAAGAAGAACCTTGCCTAAGCCGGATGGGGCAATTGAAGCGATTAGGATTCAGTACTGTAGTTAAAAGCTAATTGTTCGAGCAAAGTTGTAAGTAATTAAGTTTAAACTATACTTTTTTGATGTAAGAAAACCTCCAACTTCTTGGCAACAGCACACTAGTAGTGCGCCAAGGTTATTTTGACGAATAATTAATGTAAAATTTCAATTTCCACCAGCAACCTCATGAAATTGGAAGTTCTGGTTTGCCGGGATGAAACCAGCAAACAGCAGATCAAGGAAACACGACTGCCCTTGCCTGTAAGACCGGGTGAACCGGAAAAATATGATTTCGAATATGAACGTAACGGCGTCGGCAATCTATTTACGCTATCTGCGCGCCTTGAAGGATGGCGTCATGGTTCGGCAATGCCTTAATCGGCGAATCCCGGATCAAGATTCGCTGAAGCTTGAGATAAAGGCGTGGCAAGATACACGAAATCAGAAAGGCGTTCGTATATCTTGGCGTTTTACGACTCAGGATGCCAGAGTAAAATTAAAATTGCTGTATCCGGCAATATAAAGTTGGCAGCCTACTAGGCGGTAATTATGAGCAGATCATTAAGACCATTAATGACTATTGTTGTGGCTTTTATGTTTCTAAACCCAATGGATGTGAACGTGCGCAGCTTTGCTATGGAAACTGCGTGACGGCAGGCTTTAAGGGATTTGGGTTGCGATAAAGATCCAGTGTTAGAGCATGAAATAGAAGTCCAGCGTAGGCGGTAGTGAACTGCTGCAACAATATCATCCCGAAATTTACGATGGGGCAATCCTGCCGCCAGATCGGCAGGCAACTGGATTTGAGTAAGAACACTTACTGGACGTAGTCAAACGTGAACGTGCTAATGCTGGCCGCGACTGATGATGGGCGGCGAGAAAAATATCGCTTAGCGTGTGTAATTCAAGCTATGGAGTTTGGCTTGTAATCGAGGTGTGACGCGGGTTACAGGGCGGCTTTACGCATTTACGAAGAAATCCTTACGCCTAGCCATGCCGGTCCGGTAAAGTAAAAATGCCTATTACTTTTCAGAAAAAACATTATCAGACATAAAGGGGAAGGACTTTTTCATGACTCGGTGGACGAAATCAAGAACAGAAACGGAATATTTTACTACAATCGCACAGGCCGCCGATCCGGCGCGCGAGATCGGGGGCGTTCCTACGTCGATCCATGATGGCGACACGTTCAGGCTAGGCGAAATCCGTGTACGGCTTTGGGGCATGAATGCTCTCGAGCTGGCGGCCTGCTTTGGCCACGTGGCCCGCCAGCGGCTTGTGGAGCTGATCGACAGGCGCGCCGTGCGCTGCGGACTGACCGGCTTCATGCACTTGGCTATGCGAGGGATGCCGAATCGGGACCACGCTATAATTGCCGTATTTTCGACTATACCATGGGATATGGCGATGTTCAAACAAACGCCTGCGGGCAGCGCCTCTGCCGTGTACAACTTTGCCATGAACTACTTTGCGTCTCCTCTTCCGCTCCATGCGCTCCGTGTGAGCCCTGTTTTTTCATACGGAGAAACACCGCGGGCACGGAGAGAGGAAAAGAATGGCGCGGAAAAAGGTGCCTGCCATACGGGCGCGAACCGCAAAGTCCCAGCCTGGCTGCTCGCCGCCAGCCCCGTCTTCGCCGGCAGCGCCACGTGGCTGAACGCACCAGGTAGCGGAGATTGGAACACGGATGGGAACTGGAGCGCTGTGCTGCGTTCCTGCGCCTCACACTCCGTATTGGTTTTGGTCTTGGCGGTTGGCGTTTTTGCGCCTGCTTACGCCGCGCCATACAATGCTGCGACGGAGGCGGAGCTCATCAATGCCATTACCCTGGCGAACGCTGACGGGGATGCCAGTTCCACCATCACGCTGACAAACAATGTCACCATTGCAAGTCCGGCGTCGCTTCCCTCGGTGACCAAGCCGCTTACGGTCGATACAGGGGCCTTCACATTGGCGACGACTGGAAACTCCACGCTTAATGCGGGAGCCGGTTCAACGTTGACATTTAGCGGTTCCACGTCGGGAACAGGCAATCTCATAGCCAACGGTGCAGGCACGGTTGCCTTCTCTGGCGTCAACAGCAACTATGCCGGTAATATTACCGTCAATTCCGGCGGGATTCTTATCAATGGCGGCAGCCAGTTACTCGTTGGGAACGGAGCCGGTCGATCTATCGTTATGACCGCGGGCAATTCGACCCTTGTCGTCAGCGGGGCCGGCACGAGACTGACCGACCGGGTTGGCACCGGCTCCGTCGGCAGCGTCGGCGGAGCCACCCTCACTGTCGAAGGCGGAGCTGTGATCGATCACAGCGTGAATCTTCTGGCCTTGGCCGAACTGTCGGGCAGCGTGGGTACCTTGAACGTCACCGGTTCTGGGTCGCTGTTCAACGGCATTATCGATGTGGTACGAGGCTCTGGCGTCATCAACGTCACCGACGGTGGGCACATCACGTCCAATCAGGTCGGCATCGGCGGGTTTGCGAACCCGACCATACTTATTCCCTCGACTGGGAGCGGCGTCGTGACGGTTTCAGGCGCTGGGTCGCGCTGGGACAGCGCGACCAGTTTCTTTCTATCGAGCGGCTCGCTGTCCGTGCTCGACGGCGGCGTGGTGTCGAGCGGCTTCATGAGCATCGCCAGCCGCCAGAACGGCACTGCCGCCACTGTGGTCGTTTCCGGCGTGGGGTCGCAGCTGGTCACGACCGGAAGTGGCGATATTAGCGTCGGCGCGGTCGGCGATGGCAGCCTGACCATCTCCAATGGCGGTCGCGTCAACATCCGGGGCGGCGCGGGGACACTTTCGCTTGCAACAAGCGCTTCCGGTTCGGGCGCTCTGAACATCGGCGGCGAGGGCGGGGACGCCGCGACTGCCGCGGGCGTCCTCGATGCGGCGCTGGTCCAGTTCGGCGCGGGCACGGGGGCGGTCAATTTCAACCACACCGATAGCGCCTACCAATTCGCCGCGGTGATCGCAGGCAATGGCGCTGTCAACCAGACTGGTCCCGGCACGACGATCCTGACTGCGGACAATACCTATACGGGCGGCACGACGATTTCGGCGGGCACCTTGCAACTCGGCAACGGCGGGACTTCCGGCAGCATCGTCGGCGACATAACCAACAACGCCGCGCTCGCCTTCGACCGTTCCGACCTCGCGAGCGTCGGCGGGGTGATTTCCGGCACCGGTACCGTCAGCCAGATCGGCGCCGGCACAACCATCCTGACTGCGGACAATACCTATACAGGCGGCACGACGATCTCGGCGGGTACCTTGCAACTCGGCAACGGCGGGACTTCCGGCAGCATCGTCGGCGACATAACCA
>CAZMRW010000032.1:6732-40604 GCA_964568805.1 uncultured Methylococcaceae bacterium
ACCTTGCAACTCGGCAACGGCGGGACTTCCGGCAGCATCGTCGGCGACATAACCAACAACGCCGCGCTCGCCTTCGACCGTTCCGACCTCGCGAGCGTCGGCGGGGTGATTTCCGGCACCGGTACCGTCAGCCAGATCGGCGCCGGCACAACCATCCTGACTGCGGACAATACCTATACAGGCGGCACGACGATCTCGGCGGGTACCTTGCAACTCGGCAACGGCGGGACTTCCGGCAACATCGTCAGCGACATAACCAACAACGCCGCGCTCGCCTTCGACCGTTCCGACATCGCGAGCGTCGGCGGGGTGATTTCCGGCACCGGCACCGTCAGCCAGATCGGCGCCGGCACAACCATCCTGACCGGTGTCAACACCTATAGCGGCGGCACCATAATTGCCTCCGGCACGCTGGCCGGCTCGGCGACGAGCTTCGGTACCGGCGCGATCACCGACAATGCGGCGCTGGTGATCGACCAGCCGGCCAACGCCACCTTCGCCAATGCGATCAACGGCACCGGCAGCCTCACCAAGCAGGGCGTGGGCGCGCTGAACTATACCGGGACCGGCAATCTTTCCGGCACCACCACGGTGGCGGCCGGGCTTCTTTCCGTGAATGGTTCGCTGGCGAACTCCGCCGTGACGGCACAGAGCGGCGGCGCCCTGGGCGGGAATGGCACGGTCGGTGCCACGACCATTCAAAGCGGCGGCACCATCGCTCCCGGCAACTCCATCGGCACGCTGCATGTGAACGGCACCTATGCCCAGGCCAGCGGCGCAACGTACCAGGTGGAGGTCGATCCGGCCTCCACGGCGTCCGACCTGATTGCGGTCACAGGCACAGCCACCTTGGCCGATGGCGCGTTGATCAACGTCACCAAAACGACCAATGCCCCCTATGTCTCTGGGACGAAGTATACCGTCCTGACCTCGACAAGTGGACTGACCGGCACATTCGATCTGACCGGCGACACGGCGATCCTCACCCCCTTCCTCGCGTTCGCCGACGTATACGACGCCAACAATGCCTATCTCCAAGTAGTGCAAACGCGCACTTTCACCTCCGTAGGCCAGACGCCCAATCAGATAGCTACAGGGGGCGGTCTTGACGGTCTCCCTCCGGCCGGCGCACTGGCGACGGCATTGCTCAACCTTCCCTCCGAAGGGGCAGCGCGAGAGGCCTTCGATCAGCTCTCCGGCGAGATTCATGCTTCGGCCAAGACAGCGTTGATAGAAGGCAACCGCTTCGCACGCGATGCCGCAACAGATCGCGTTCGCGAAGCCTTCTGTGCGGCCGGGGCCATGACAAGCCAAAAGCGTGCCGCTTCGGTTGGTGGCGGGCAGGACGCCCGCAAGCCTTCGTCGACTGATTGCGCCGATAGCCCCGACCGTTTCACCACGTGGGGCCAGGCTTTCGGATCGTGGGGCCACAGGGACGGCGACAGCAATGCCGCTGGACTCAGCCGCTCGACTGGAGGCTTCTTCATCGGAGCCGACGCACCAACCTTCGAGACTTGGCGTGTTGGCGTGCTCGGCGGTTACAGCCGCAGCACCTTCGATGTGAAGGGGCGCAATTCGTCCGGCTACAACGACGGCTATCATGTCGGCCTCTATGGCGGCACGCAAATGGGCGCGCTCGGCTTCCGGACCGGCGCGACCTACACATGGCATGATATGAACACAAGCCGCTCGGTGACGGGAGACCAACTGACAGGGGACTATAATGCGGGAACGACACAGATCTTTGGCGATCTCGGCTATCGGATCAATGTCGGCACGGTTGCCTTCGAGCCGTTCGCCAATCTTGCCTATGTGAACCTGCATACCGGTAGCTTCACGGAACAGGGCGGCCCGGCGGCGCTGACGGACCATGGTGGCGACACCAATACCGCCTTCACCACGCTCGGTTCGCGCGCTTCGACCGCCTTTGTTCTCGGCAACATCGAGACAACCGCGCACGGCTCGCTCGGCTGGCGCCATGCCTTCGGTGATGTGACCCCGGTTTCCACCCTGTCATTCGCCGGCGGAAGCGCCTTCGACATCCAGGGCGTATCGCTTGCGGAGGATGCAGCCGTGGTGGATGTTGGTCTCGACTTGAATGTCACATCGAACGTGGTCGGGGGGATATCCTACGGCGGCCAGTTCGCCAACGGCGTGATCGACCAGAGCGTCCGCGGGACTCTGAATATAAAATTCTGAGCTTGCCGCACTCGTCTACAAACGAGTACGGCAAGCGGCGCCGACAGGTCTAATTCGTGACATGGCGTGTTTGATTGGGGTAGCGTTGCTGGTTGAGACCTCGGTCGCGGATTTCCCCAAGCCGACGGAAGAAGATCGCACGGGCCAAGGCGTTCCGCGCTTCGCCCTTGTTCAACCCGGCATGGACGCGCCGTCGCAGTTCAACGCTTTGCAGCCAATCCAGAATGAACAGCGTGCGCTCGATCCGGCCAGTTCGCGCAACGCCCGCCAGTCCGTCCTGGCGCGGATAGCTACCGGGCTTGCGCAGCATCAAGGAGGCTGTGACTGTGCCCTGCTTGATCGAAGTGCCCAGTCGCAGGATTTCATCCCAATGGCTGCCGGCGTGCTCGATGTTGAGCGTCCCGCCGATCATAGCGCGCATTGCGGGGTAGGTCTGTTCGCTTTTGGGAACATACAGGCCAGTTGGACATATCATTGATAAACTATATCTAACACTATGAAAAACCTATGTAACTATCATATATGTGTAAATAGCAAGTTAGACTAACCTGAAAGATAGGCTACGATAAATTGGCATAGGGTATTGTATTTTTTTTCAGCGGAGCTTTCCGAATAATTCTTAAGACTTGAAGTATTATTCTGATAACTTGTTTGTCTTCGTTCATGCAATTTTCACCGCACTCCCATATTTAATAGACCTAATAATCGTAATATACACGGCAATATGCTACTAAAGCTAGAACGCAAACGCTATAAAAGCCTTACGTGAGCAAATGACCAATGGAGAGGTCAAGCTGCTTAAATAAGGACCGTTTCTTGATGTTAAGACGGCGGCGTGTCTTGAATGCAACCCAAGAGTTCCTGTTGTCAGGTTGGACGGAAAACCACCCTGTGCTGCATGATCTTTATCAAGCCAAGGAACGCTTTAATGATCCAATCCATCTGGATTGCATTCCACAAGATGGCAATTCTTTACAAAAAGCAGCTGTTTTGAGAATATAGTCAGTTATGAGAAGAAGGGCGCCTGAATCAAGAAACCCTGCAGATTCCGCTTATTTCTCCTGAAAAAAAAGGAGGTGGCTGACCAATGGTGGTGAACATCTCCAAGTTTTTGCAGTTCAAGCCCAAACTCGAAAAAGACTGCATTATGTTGGCGGCAGATCTGCTCACTGAAAAACAAATGTCCATCTCCATTATTTATGATGAGCATAGATTAAACGACAATTCAAATGGATTGAACATCAACAAGATGACGGGAATTCTTTACAAGA
The DNA here is from genome assembly GCA_964568805.1 of uncultured Methylococcaceae bacterium. Lineage (GTDB taxonomy): Bacteria > Pseudomonadota > Gammaproteobacteria > Methylococcales > Methylomonadaceae > CAZMRW01. The sequence continues at coordinate 10,203 of CAZMRW010000032.1, forward strand.
GATAACTGTTTTGAGACTATGCCCGATGATAAGTTTGAGCAGTGATGGTAGAACTTAATCAACGCACTCAAAAAACCTGAACTATAAAACAAAACACCTTGTGCGGCATTTTTTTGCCAAACTCCAGCAAGAAGTATAAATCTGCACTTCGGAGTTAATTCTCGCTTTATTTTTTTGAAAAAATTAAAGATATTTATATGTATTACCGAAACGCTGGATTATTGAGCACATCTGCTCATGTTTCAATAATTTTCGCCGCGTGGTAAAGGAGTTCCGAATATATGGTTCGAATTGTTATGCGTCAGTATTTCAAATTGCAATATGCTTATGATACTTGGCTCGTTCACTTGTTAAAGCTGGTGGCATGATAGCCGAACACTTCAGACTGATTAATGGGTTTCATTGTGGGCTTGAAGACCTAGGATACAGATACAGGTTATGAAGAGAGGCATAACGCTGGTTACAGGAGCTACAGGGCACCTTGGTGCAAACTTGATTCGCCGCCTGCTCGCCGATGGCGAGCAAGTGCGAGTGATGATGCGTTCCGGACGCGACAATGGGGCACTCGATGGCCTGGACGTGGAACGTGTATTTGCCGATCTTCGCAACAGTGAGGCGGTTTCAACTGCTGTCCACGGTTGCTCCCGCATTTACCATTGCGCAGCTTTGGTTTCGACTATCGACGGTAACGCGGCACATAAGCGCGAACTATTTGATACCAACGTTCGCGGTACAATCCATGTTCTCCAAGCGGCTAAACACCACTGTATTGATAAGGTTGTTGTGTCGGGATCGCTAAGCGCCACCGGCTACGAGCCCGATCGCTCCAGCCACGAGGGCATGCCGTTCAATCCTTTCGAACGCAATTTGCCCTATGGCTTTACTAAGCATCTCACCGAACATGAATGTCTAAAGGCTCACGCCGATGGCCTCAACGTGGTTGTCGCCACATCCTGCGCCATCATCGGCCCTCACGATTATGAACCATCTAGGATGGGTCGCGTACTCATTGATTATGCTCACGGCTCTCTGCGCGCCTACATTCCCGGAGGCTTCGAGTTCGTATCCAGTCGCGATATTGCCGAAGGACATGTTTTAGCAATGCGGCATGGGCGTTCCGGGCAGAAATACATTATTAGCACCGCCTACGCTAGCGTCGACGATTTGATGGCGCTGTTCCGGGAAGTCACCGGCCGCCCTTTACCCCGGCTGCGGCTGCCACCGTTGCTGATGGCCGCTCTGGCCGAAGTGGCCGACAAGACCTGGTATCGGGCATTCCCCAACCTGCCCCGGCGTTTCACGCCGGCTGCGGTGCGCTTGCTTCAAATGCGGCGGCAGGCAGACCATGACAAGGCAAAACAGGAATTGGGCTACCAGCCCACCCAATTGTCCCAGGCGGTATTGGAAGCCTATGAAGATTTCGTACGTAGGGGTCTGATTGTCCCGGCCAAGTAAAAAAAATCACTGCTTAAGCTTAATCACGAACCGGAGTACCGAAGATGAATAACGCACAGACGATAACCTCGCCTCCCTCCTTTGCGGCCGCCAAGAATTCGAGGCAAAAAGCCCGAGCCGCAGGAATGGATCCCGATCGCTGGTACGTGGTGGAATACGACAGTGCGATCAAAAAAGGCCAGGTGAAAGAGATAATCTTTTGGAATACATCCATTGCCCTTTATCGTGGCGAAGATGGCGGACTCGCTGCCATGCGTAATCTCTGCATGCACCGTCAACTCAAGCTCACCCATGGTGCGGTCGATAAGTGCAATTTACGCTGCGCCTATCATGGCTGGTCCTACAACAGCGAAGGAATGTTGGAGGACTACTCCCATGATAGCTTTGGTAACCCGCTCATCAAGAAACAGCTGCAGACTTATCCCGTGCAAGTCCGCTATGGCCTGATATGGTTGTTCCCAGGTGGTCAGGAACATGCTGGTGAGCGCAAGATACCGGAAATACCCGAACTTACCGGGGATAATACTTGGGCCAGCTTTGCCGTGGATTACACTTGGCGCACTCACCATTCCATGGTAATCGACAATATCTGTGATTTCTCCCATGCCTTCCTACACCGTAAATACAAGCCTTTCATTGATGCCAAACTGACCCACCACGAGGCCGATGACGATAGGGTATACCTGACTTACGATGTCTATATGGCCGGCGGCCGGATTTCCGGGATTTTCGTTGATCGAAAACGAGTCAATACCCGTTCAATTGAATTGTGCTATGAATATCCCTACCAATGGACCAACACGGGTGATAGCATCAAGAACTGGTCGTTTTTGCTTCCCATCAACGAACAGACTACACGGGTGTTTTTCCTATTTTATTTCGATGCCTTGAAGATTCCGCTGATTTCCATGAAAACCCCAAAGTGGTTGACCCAAATGGTGCTCAATATTGCCAAGCCTCTGGTGTTCAAGCCCATACTCGATGAAGACGGCGTCGCCCTGGAAGCAGAACTGTTAGGCTACGAAACCCACTGGGATGCTCCTCCCATAGAACTGAATCCTGTTGTGCCAATGTTCCAGCGTCTTAGCGCGCGTAAATGGGAAGAATATCTGGCCCGAAAGGAAGCGGCGCAGATTGCTTCAGTGGATTGATTAACAGAATTGCCGTCAATGAAAATTACCCATCGCATAGCCAAGCTTGCCGAATGTTTTGCTAGAAACCCTTGGAAAATATTAGGGTTGGCCTTGTTGCTGTCGGTTTTGGCCGGCTGGGCGACGGCGCAACTTCCGGTGTACACTTCGCGGCAGGCGCTGCTTCCGCAGAACACGGCCGTGGCGCAGCGCTTCAATAATTTCTTGAAAAATTTCGGCGCCGCCTCCGATCTGATGGTGGTTTTGGAAGGCGCTCCCCGTAACGAACTGGAATCCTTTGCCAATGATCTGGCCGCCAAACTAAGAACAGAGCCCGAAGTCGGACAGGCCGCCTCCCGCCTCGATATCACGTTTTTCCTGGACCACTCCTATCTGCTGATGCCCGTCGAGGCTCTTGACAGGCTTGTTTCTGTGGCAAATCAGCCGATTCCAGGCGGCGGATTGGAAGAAAACCTGCGCAAAGCTTTGAGCTGGAGTAAAGATCACCCTTCATTGGGCGGGACGGATACCGACCTGCAGACTGCCGAAGCGAGCCTAGACCTGGCTGCATTTTTTCTGGAAGAGTGGCAGCGCTGGCTGGCTGCCGAAACAGCGCCTGCCGGCTTGGACTGGAACCGGCTACTGGCCAAAAACAGGGCAGGTGGCATGGCTGACGGCTACTTCGCATCGCGCGACGGGCGGATGCTGTTTTTATTCGTCCACCCGAAAAACCCTTCCGGAGATTTCGAGACCCTTGGCCCCTTCGTCGATAAGGTCAAGCAGGTGTCGGCGGATTTGGCAGGACAAGCCAAAGCCTCCGGCCGGACTCCGCCCACCGTGGGCCTGACCGGATTGCCAGCCATCGAGTACGAGGAATTCGTCAACATCCGGAAGGATATCACCCTGGTGATATTCACTGCCGCCGGCCTGATCGCCGCCTTGATCCTGCTGGTCGTGCGCAGCGTGCGCTGGGCTGCGCTGATTTTCATCCCGATGGGGCTCGGGGTGCTATGGAGCTTGGGCCTGGTCCTGGTCACCGTCGGCCACCTGACTATCATCACTGCCGCCTTCATTGCCATCCTGTTCGGCCTGGGTGCTGACTATGGCATCTTCACCTCTTCGCGCATCGCCGAGGAGCGACGGGCTGGCAAACCCCTGGTGGAAGCCATCGGTGCTGGTATCGGCTCATCCTTTAACTCCGTGCTGACGGCCGGCGGCGCCTCGCTGCTGATCTTCGGCGCGTTGGCCACGGTCGATTTTACAGGCTTCGCCGAATTGGGCTTGGTGGCGGCCAAAGGCGTGCTGCTGATTCTAATCAGCACCTGGATGGTTCAGCCCGCGCTCTATGCCTTGCTGCCACCCAAGCTAAGAGATATTCCGTCGCCGTCTTCCTCTTCCTCCCTTCTCTCTCCGGGAGAGGTGCAAGGGAAGAGGGGCCGGTTCCCCAAGCCTGTTGCGGCCGCCCTTGTCATGCTGGCCTTAGGCGGCGCTGTCTTCGGCGGGATGAAGGGTCTCGCTATCCCATTCGACTATGATTTATTGGCCATGTTGCCTAAGGATTCCCAGGCGGCCTATTATCAACGCCGCATGGCGGCGGAGAGCGACTATCAGGCCGAGGTGATCATTTTCACCGCCAAGGATATGGCCGAGGCAAGACGGATCACCAGCGAGGCAGGCAAACTCAAGACAATTGCCCAGGCGCAGTCGCTGACCAGCCTGTTTCCAGAGGACGCAGGCGAACGCATCCGCAAAGCCGTGAGCATCGGCGAGGCATTCGCCCGGACCGATTACGCCAGGCAGGTCGCCGAACTCGACCGGGCGGGCTTGTCGCCGAAATCATTCGAGTTATTGCAGGCCGTGCTGGAAAGCGGCATGACCATCATCGACGATGCCCAGGAGCAGGCATTCTCCGCCGGGCATTCCAAACTGGTCGAGAGTTTGGAAAAAGTGCGCGAACAACTTTCGGTCATCTCGGCCAAACTCGTTGCAGACGGTGAACAGGGCCGGCTGCGCAGCGAGAGCTTTTTGCGCGCCTTGTTGTCCGATGCGGATGCCGGAATCAAAATCATCGACGCTTGGAGGGATGCCCGGCCGCTCACTCCGGAGGAGTTGCCGCTCGCCTTGCGCGATCGCTTCTTTGCCGCTGACGGCAGCATTGCGGTCTACGCCTTCCCGGCAAAAACCGTGTACAATCCGGACAACCTCGACGCACTGATAAAAGACGTCTATAGCGTCTCGCCGGAAGCGACCGGCTTCCCGACCACGCACCAGGTATTTTCCAAGGCGGTGGTAGAAAGTTTTACCCGCGGCACTCAATTGGCCCTGGCGCTGTGCCTGCTCTGGATCATGGCGGCGACGCGCAGTGTGCGCGGCTTCGCGCTGGCGGCGCTACCCTTGCTGATCGGCGGCGGCTGGATGTTGGGGCTGATGGCTCTGGGCGGCATTCGTTTCAATTACGCCAACATGGTTGCCTTGCCCATGGTGATTGCGTTGGCGGTTGATTACGGCGTGTGGTTCAACTATCGCTGGAACGAATTGAAGGGCTACTCCCCCCTGCAAGTCAGCCTGACCGCCGGCAAGGTCATCGGGCTGGCTGCAGGCACCGAATTGGCCGGGCTTGGCGCCATTACCCTGGCCAGCTACCGGGGCGTGGCTTCTTTGGGCGTGAGTATCACCATTGGTTTGTTGTGCTGCCTGATTGCAACCCTGGTCGTGGCTCCGGCCATCGGACAATTGCTTGATTCCAAGAGAAAATCCTAATGCGAAAAATTTGTCTTATTATTGCCAGCCTGTTGGTCTCATTCACCGCAAACGCTGTACCCAAACCCGAAATGATCGTAGTGTGCTATCCCGGCGGAACCGTCAATGCCAAGGACGCAAACGGGGCGATGAGTTCCATGTTGCGGGTGGTGGAGCGCGTCGGCCAGTGGCAGGAGAACAGCCTCAACAGTTTGTTCACCGCCAAATCGGACGAATGCAGAAAACAAATGTCCGAAAAAAAACCCAAGTTCGCCATCACCTCTTTGGGCATCTATCTGGAACTGCGCACCCAGTACAACCTGGTGCCTGTAGTTCAGCCAAAGATTAAGGGCCGCACCAGCGAACGTTACCGCGTCATGGTCCAGAAGGATAAATACAAAAGCCTGGACGAATTGAAAGGTAAAGCTCTGGGAGGAACCGTATTGGAAGAACAATCCTTCATCGGCAAGATCGTTTTTTCCGGGAAGTACGCCCCTTCCAGTTTCTTTGCCCTGAAAAAATCCAATCAGGCCATCCGGGCATTGCGATCTTTGGACAAAGGGGAACTGGATGCCGTCATTTTGAACGAGCAACAATTCGCTGGACTCGCCTCGCTTCATTTGCAGACACCCCTTGATGTATTGTTCACGTCCGAGGAAATTCCGATGATGGGGGTCGTGGCTAACAGCGCCACTACAACTGCGGAAGAACGCGCCCGTTTCGGCAAGGCTCTGGAGGAGATGTGTACCGACGCCGAGGGTAAAAAACTGTGCGATCTGTTTGGAGTGGAATCCTTCATCTCCGTCGATCCGGCGGTTTTCGAACCCATGGTCAAACTGTGGACTAAGGGGAATTAAAACTTTGCGTAACAGTCGATTTCTTCCAGTCTTTTCATTGCTGGCATTTCTATCCGGTTGCGCCGTACTCCACCACGACCATGTCCGGTTCGACAAGCTCTCCGACTGCCCCAGGCAGACGGCCGTCATGCTGGCTGCCAAACAAGACCAACTCGGTCCTTTAAGCGATACGCCTACTTTGGAATGTGCGCTGACTGTTCTGCGCGGCACCAAAGACCCAGCGGTGCTCCGGGCCTCGCTAGGCAGTCGTCTATGCCTGCACTTGGCCGAACGCGAGGCCAATCAGGAAAAACGCGAAATGCTGGCTGCTGAAGGCGTGAGGTTTGCCGAAGCCGCTTTGGCGCTTGGTGCCGGCGATGACGGGTCGGTGCATTACTATCTGGCGGCCAACCTCGGCCTGGCGGTGCGCGAACATATCACTCTGGCCATGGAGAATCTTGGCCGGCTGGAAAATGAGATGAAACAGGCGGTGGCCTTGAGTCCTGATATCGACGACGGCGGGCCGCTGCGCATTTTGGGGGCACTTTATCTGAAAGCGCCGGCGTGGCCCGATGGCATCGGCGATATCGATAAGGCGCTGGAACTGCTGGAAAAGGCAGTCAAGGAACATCCAGGGCATCCGCTCAACCACCTGTTTTATGCTCAGGCTCAATGGGCAGAAGGCGAAGAGGCTGCTTTAGTTCAGGTTAAAAAAGAATTTGCACTGGGGGAGAAGCTCTTGGCCGATGGCAATTGGGGGTACAGCAAAGAGCCCTGGAAAAAGGAGTTCGACGAGTTTCGAGAGGAATTGGGTGAAGCCGGCTCGGCGAACAACCAGTAACTTTTGACGTGAGACATCAAACAATCCGGATTAGTGTCTGACACTGTCATGTCCGGTAATCAACGGCATTGACTCAAAGCATTGCAAAGGCGATCAAAAGACTTGAGCATTTTGTCTTTCAGTAACTCCCGACCTGCGATATGCTTGACATCGCTGGCGGCTCCCGCCACTTGGTCGGTATAGCTATGCACCTGCTGAAAGACGACCGTACCGTTTCGGAAGGGCAGGCAGCCGGTTATCCACTGGCTGGAATTGTAAGAATGCGGCGCATAGAACTCCCGGACCAACACCAGGACCCCACCGTTCCAATTAATACTGACGCGGTGCCTGAGAATGGCCGCCGGACGGTTTTCCACATTTTTTGACACCCAGAGGAAGTCCTCATTTGCTCCCTTTGGTAAAGGTTTTGGGTAATCCAGCCATGCCTTGTACAAAGCTGGAAGGTATCGCGCCAGGAATACACTTGCTTTTGCGGCTTGGCGGAGTTCCAGGGAAGGCTTGGAATCCGGGCTCTCATCCCGCGCATAAGGCGCTATTGCATGTGTTCCTCTGCGCCGATAGGCTTGAAAGCGCTGGAACAGAATCTCCCGGTAGTGCTGTATGACGGCGTCCCGGATGGCTTTATGGGGCGTCCGCTTGGGCGTTTTCCTGATAGTTTTGAAACTGTAGATCTCCGCGGCGGACAGATTGAATTCGTCGCCCGGCTCGGCATTCAACAAAGTCTGAGCTTCATCTTTGGGCAGAACGAAAGCAGCCAAGGAATTCGCCCCGCCATTGACCGACATCAGCCCATGCGCAGTGACACCAACGTCCAACAGGTCCGGGTTTTTCTGCCGCAAATATTTGGCCACCTTGGCAACAGGAGTCGGCAAATAAAGGGCAATGCCCGCAGCAAGCTCGTCGTCTCTATTTTCGGCCAAGGTAAAGGTAATGGGCTGGCCTTGTGCCAGTTCGGCAATCTGGCCTTTATCCATTCCCAGCGCGCCTAACACCTCCTCCGCTGCCGGCGGGTCGGCAAAAACGGGCATTCCCTGCAGGATAATAGTGATACCCAATAGCCACGCGAGGGCGACGGCAAGATTCAGTTTTAGCGGCATCGTAAGACCTCGGGCGTCAAGCGGTTGTGGACAGTTATTATAATTTGGCGCGTTCACGGATATTTGCCTGCAATTGGATATAAAAACGTCTCTAATAATTCCCGATATGCCAGCAATTTTTATGGTCTCAGAATGCAGCATGCCATAAGATAATGGTGAAATAGTTAATGAGAAGTAGAGTTGATGATACAGCCGTGCCATCCTGTATTATTCAACATCCTGGAAGTATCTGATATGTATAAAATCGAAAAGCGCCCATTACTCACAGAAAACCGGCTCTTCACCAATAAATTTTAAGAATAAAACCAATGACAAAACTCGAGCAATTATTCGAACACGTATTAACTCACCACCGCGGACTGTTCGCCACCGTTTTTCTCCTGCCGGTTTCGGCGGTCTATGGCGCCTATGCGAGCATCCGCAACTGGCTTTCCTTTCGCATGAGCAGTGCTCCTGCCAAACACGATGCCAGGGTTGAAGCGGTGATCCGGCAAATCGAGGACTGGAAACAGCAAGGCGCGGGGCAAAAACTGTGCACCGCAAGGTCGGGCTGGAAAACCATGAGTGAGCTGGTGCCTAAATACAAGCTTTCTCACCGCAAGATCGATGTCGGCCTGTATGACCTGCTTGAAATAGACGAACAGCGCGGAATTGTCCGAGTGGAACCGCTGGCAACCATGGGCCAGATTTCGAGCAGCCTGATATCCCGAGGTTGGACATTGCCGGTAGTGCCGGAACTGGACAGTTTGACGGTGGGCGGTCTGATTATGGGTTTTGGCGTGGAAACCAGCAGCCATAAATACGGGTTGTTCCAGCATATTTGCGAATCCTTCGAGATCGTGACGGCGGAAGGAAAGCTGGTCAAATGCAGTCCCTCGGAAAATCCCGAGCTGTTTTACCAGATTCCGTGGAGCCACGGCACCCTGGGCTTTCTGGTGGCTGCCGAATTGAAAATCATTTTGGTCAAAAAATATGTCCGGCTTCACTACCGGCCTGTCTATAGTCTTGATACTTTGGTCGACGTTTTCGAACAAGCCTCTCGCGATACCGAAAACAATGATTTCGTGGAAGGTCTGGTTTACGGCCGCGATCAGGCGGTCATCATGGTCGGTAGTTTCGTCGATGTTGCAGGCTCGGACGGAGCTTTGAACACCATCGGGCGATGGTATATGCCCTGGTTTTACAAGCATGTCCAAACCTACTTGGATCAAAGGAAGGAAGGCGTCGAATATCTGCCGGTTCGTGATTATTTTCACCGGCATACCCGCGGTTATTTCTGGGCCATGGAGGAAATCATTCCTTTCGGCAATCATCCTGTTTTCAGGGCATTGCTGGGCTGGGCCCTGCCTCCCCGCATCGAATTATTGAAATACACCGAAACCGAAACCACCCGGAGGCTCAGGGAAAAGTTTCATGTGGTTCAGGACATGCTGATGCCGATCCGGCATTTGAAACGGGCCATTGGCTATTTCGACGAACATTTCTGCTTGTATCCCTTATGGCTTTCGCCAATGACGATTAAGGAGAGCGGCGGACAGCCTGGTTTTGTTCATCCGTTCAGGGCGGAGGATGGCTCCGTTGACGAACTCTATGTGGATATCGGCGCCTACGGGACGCCGGGCAAGAAGGATTTTGATAACGCCGTTGCCCTGCCGTTGCTGGAAAAATTTGTCATCGAACATCGGGGCTACCAGGCCTTGTATGCGAGAACCACCATGAACAGGGAAGATTTCAGGACGATGTTCGATCATGCCGGCTATGACCGTTTGCGGGAGCGGTTGCCGTATTGCCGGCAAGCCTTCGATGAGGTGTACGACAAGGTTTCATCGAAAGGCAGGGTTTCGCCGGTCGAGATGAGGAAGCTGGAAAAGGCAGGTTGAGCGCCGCCATGCATAGCGATTTGAATCGGTCCCCACCCGCACAGACTCCGATCGGTGCCTGGAATGCAAACGGGATTGCTGTAAGGATTGAGCAAATGTGGTTTAATGCCTTGAAGCCCCGGCATTTGCCGGATATTGCTTGAGGCCGTGTCCCACTGGCCGGTCAGAAAGTTTTGTACAATGGCCGGACAGGGCGTAAAATCACACCTCCCCCGGCAATCCCTTGCGGCATGCTATGGCCTATGATCTCCGGGAGCCAACAGCTTATACTATTTGCGTTCATAAAGGGACGCACCTATCCATATCGAGTGGTGAATAAGACGAATACTGTAAAAACCGTTTCGCCCGGCAAAGCGCCGCCGAAAATGCCCGGCGCTTTGCCGCTTTTAGGACACATGCTCGCATTCGGCAAAAATCCCTTTGACTATATGATGACACTCCGAAAGACGCTCGGAGAAATCGGTGAATTCCGGATGTTTCATCAAAAAATGGTGCTGATGACCGGCCCTGAAGCCAATGAAGCGTTCTTTCGCGCGCCCGATGCCCAGCTGGATCAAAGCCAGGCCTATAAGATCATGACGCCCATTTTCGGCAAAGGCGTGGTTTTTGATGCACCGCCACATAAAAAAGACCAGCAGCTAAAAATGCTGATGCCGGTATTGCGCGACAAGCCGATGCGCGGCTATGCGCAAGTGATCGTCCGGGAAGTCGAGCAAATGATTGCCCGGTGGGGCGATACCGGTGAAATCGATTTGCTTGAGTTTATGAAGGAACTCACCATTTACACGTCCAGTCATTGCCTGCTCGGCGATGAATTTCGCTACGAACTGAATGAAGAATTCGCCAAAATCTATCACGATCTTGAAAAAGGCGTGAATCCACTGGCGTTTGTGTTTCCCTATCTGCCTTTGCCGGTCTTTCGCCGCCGTGATAAAGCCCGCGCCAGACTGCAGGAATTAGTCACCGGTATCATTGTCAAACGAGCGCAGAAACCGGAAAAAAGCGAAGATGCGTTTCAAATGCTGATCGATGCGAGATACGATGACGGCAGCGCCTTATCGGCGCACGAGATTACGGGCATGTTAATCGGCACCATATTCGCCGGGCACCATACGACGGCAGGAACAGCCGCATGGACCCTGCTGGAACTGGTGCGCCGGCCTGAACAGTTGGAGAAGGTACTGAATGAACTGGATGAGCACTTCGGCGCTGATGGCGAAGTCACTTTTCAATCGTTACGCGAAATACCGGTGCTGGAAAATGTCATCAAAGAAGTGCTGAGACTGCATCCGCCGTTGATTTTTTTAATCCGCAAGGTAATGAAGGATTTTCATTTCAAGGACTATACGGTCAAGGCCGGAAAATACGTTTGCACCTCGCCGCGGGTATCGCATCGCATTGCGGACATTTTCCCGGAACCGGAAAAATTCGATCCAGAGCGCTATTCGGAAGCGCGGCAGGAAGATGCCAAACCGTTCAGCTGGATTGCCTTCGGCGGCGGCAAACACAAATGCTCGGGCAACGCTTTTGCGATGCTGCAACTCAAGGCAATCTTCAGCATTCTGTTGCGCCGATATACCTTTGAACTGATCGACGACCAAGACGCTTATCAGGATGATTTCACCCAGATGGTGGTACAACCGGCATCACCCTGCCGTGTTCGTTACATTAAACGCTTGGATCTTAACGAGGCCGCTGCCGAGTCAACGAGAAATAACACACAGGAAAGCATTCTTACCGTCCCCGGATTCCATATAAAAGTCGACAGAGAGCTTTGCCAGGGGCATGCAGCTTGCATGAGTGAAGCGCCAGAGCTTTTCCGCGTCGACGATAAGGGCAATATGACCGTTTTACAGGAGAATCCGCCGCTGGATTTGCTGACCAAAGCCCGGCAAGCCGAAAAATATTGCCCGACGCAGGCAATTAAAATTGAATCCAAATGATATAACTATTCGGGTAAAAAATTAAAACGCCACAGATTCACAGATTAATCTTATGAAATATTCGGAAAATGGATATCCACTATAAAAAGAATGCTATCAAATAATTGGGATATGTATGGAAGTCCATCGTATTTTAGGAAAGGGTCTGTTGGAAATAGTTTATAAAGACGCTATTGAATTTGAATTTAATAGCAGAAAAATTCCTTATGAACACGAGAAAAAATATTTAGTTGAATACAAAGGAACCATTCTGCCGCATTATTTTTTTTCCGATTTTGTTGTCTTTGACAAAATTATGTTGGAAGTCAAGTCCCAGAAAGGAATAATTGATGAACATTATAGATGGGTCTTAAATTATTTAGGAATATCTAAATGTCCATTGGGGTTGATAATCAACTTCGGAGAAAAATCATTAGTAACAAAAAGAGTCATTTTATAATCAATGAATCTGTGGCAGATTAAACACACTGAGAAATCACCCTCAAATGAACGCATAATAGAGTTGAAGAATGGCCGCATACCCTAGAGCAGAACTTGAAGAAATGGTTGAACGTTGGCTGCAGGCGAATCGTGACGCTGAAAAAGAAGGTAACTGGCCCAAATATCTGGGTGCGATGTATACCGATGACGCGGAATACCGCTGGAATATCGGACCGAATGAAGAATTTGTCGCGCGTAGCCGCAAACAAATCGAAGAATGGGCTTTGGGCGTGCAAATGGAAGGCTTTGAAGAGTGGCGCTATCCCTACCACCGCATATTAATCGATGAAAAACTGGGAGAGGTGATCGGTTTATGGCGTCAGGTGTCGCCTGCGCTGCGCGAAGACGGCACGCATTACGAAGTCGTCGGCATTGGCGGTTCCTGGTTTCGTTACGGAGGCAATTATAAATGGGAATGGCAGCGTGATTTTTTTGATCTGGGCAATGTGAAAGCCCTGTTTTTTGAATTGGCCGCCGACGGAAAACTCGATCCGGCCGTCAAAAGAAAAATCGGCAAATTGGCCAAAGGTCAATTATTACCCGGTCATGAACGTCTGCGAAAACCGCCGGGTTTATGGAAAAAACTGATGGGCTTATTGGTAATGGTGCGTATTGCCCTGTTTAATCAATAATTCAGCACCCATAGGCGCCGTTCTTTCAAGTGTGGCATCTGCTTGTTCAACAAACAACCCATTACTCATAACAATCTATGCTGAATGAAAAACCCGGTTGGAAAAACTGGAAACTGCTCACTGAAAAAGGACGACACATTTGGACATATAAGTCCGCTTCGAAACATCTCGATAAACATCTACACAATGCAGAGAACATCTCGGACGAAGAAATAGCGCAGTTTGCCGAGGATTTTCGGTTCGATCCATTCCAAAACCCCAATTCCGGCGACAAGGTTTACAGACACGCTGCTGTCAACGCGAAGTATCAGGAATTTGCCGGGCAAATACCGCAAGCAAAGAACCCCGAAGAGCAGAAAGTTACCGATGCGCTCATCAAGGGCATCAACTATTTCTCCTACCTGCAAAGTGAGGACGGGCATTGGCCGGGCGATTACGGCGGCCCGCTGTTTCTGTTGCCCGGCCTGCTGATCGCCTCTTATATTACCGATACCTCGTTTCCCAAGGCTCATCGGGAAATGATGAAGCTCTATCTATTCAATCATCAAAATCAGGATGACGGATGGGGCATGCATATCGAAGGCGAGTCGACGATGTTCGGTACGGTGATGCAATATGTGTCGCTGCGCATTCTCGGTGTGGATAAAAACCACGATCGATTGGTCAGGGCCAGGGCCTGGATCAAAAACAACGGTGGCGCAACCGGCATTCCCTCGTGGGGAAAATTTTATCTGGCGGTTTTGAATTGTTACGACTGGGAAGGTTTTAACAGTCTGTTTCCGGAAATGTGGCTGTTTCCCAAATGGCTGCCGGTCCATCCCTGGCGCTACTGGTGCCACACCCGCATGGTTTACCTGCCGATGGCCTATTGCTATGCAGAGCGGATCAAGGCGCCCGAAAATGAACTGATTCTGTCATTAAGAGAAGAGCTATATAACGAAGATTTCGCTTCCATTGACTGGCCGAAACAACGCAATGCCGTTTGCGAAAAAGATTGTTACACCACGCTGTCTCCGGTGCTGAAGTGGATGAACCTGTTTACCAACAGCTACGAAAAAATAAAATGTTCCTGGTTAAGAAAAAAGGCCATGGGCTACATTTTGAGATACCTCCATGCCGAAGACGAGCAAACCAACTACATCAACATAGGCCCCGTCAATAAAGCCATTAATTCAATCTGCATCTGGCATGCCTGCGGCAAGGATTCCGCGCAATTTAAAAAGCATGTTGCGCGCTGGTACGATTATTTATGGGTGGCCGAAGACGGCATGAAAATGAACGGCTACAACGGTTCGCAGCTTTGGGATACCGCTTTTGCAAGCCGCGCTATCCTGGAAAGCGATCTGGGAACACTGTTTCCTTCGACGATTGCAAAAAGCTACCGGTTTATCGAGCTGTCGCAACTGAGAACCGAACACTCGACGCATGCCGAGTTTTTTCGCCATCCCATGATCGGCAGCTGGCCCTTTTCAACGGCCGAAGAAGGCTGGCCGGTTGCCGATTGCACGGCGGAAGGCTTGAGCGCCGTTTTGGCGATTCATCATTCAGCACTGGTTAAGCCGGCGATCGATATAATGCGAATCAGACAAGCGGTCGATGTGATCCTTTCGTACCAGAATACCGACGGCGGCTGGGCTACGTATGAGTTGACGCGCGCGCCAAAGTGGCTCGAAAAACTCAATCCTTCCGAAGTGTTCGCCGATATCATGATCGATTATTCATGGACGGAATGCACAGCGGCCTGCGTAATTTCGTTGCTGGAAATTCAGGAAACCGATTCGGCCTATAAAAGCAGAGAGATACGCAAAGCGATCAGCGTAGGGCTCGATTTTATACTTAAGCAACAAAAGCCCGACGGTTCCTGGTACGGCGGCTGGGCGGTCTGTTTTACCTATGCGACCTGGTTCGGCGTCGAAGCACTTAGCAAGGCCAAGGGTAAAGGTTATTATGACGATTCGGTCATAGCTGACAGCATCAACAAGGCCGGCGCTTTTTTAATCGGCAAACAAAAAGCGGACGGCGGCTGGGGAGAGACGTTCGAATCCTGTTCCAGGCTGGTTTATACCGAGGCACCGACGTCTCAAACAGTTAATACGGCCTGGGCCTTGCTGACGCTGATGGCTGCCGATTTTGGCGATAAAAAAGTTATCGAAACAGGTATTAATGTGCTGCTGAACAGACAAACCGACATCGGTGATTGGCCGCAGGAAAATATTTCCGGCGTTTTTAATTATAACTGTATGATAACCTATGCCAATTACAGGAATATTTTCCCTGTCTGGGCGTTGAATCGATATTACAGGCGGACTGTTCAGGGATGATCAATGAATCAACGCAGTTAAAAGCACTCGTACACAGGGGCTCAGTATGAAGTCAGAGTTCGACATCTGCATTATTGGTGCAGGCATGGCCGGCGCGACCATCGCCGCTTATCTGGCTCCCAAAGGCATCAGGATCGCGTTAATCGATCATTGCTTTAAGGAGAAAAAACGCATCGTCGGTGAATTGCTGCAACCCGGCGCCGTTCAGTCGCTCCACCAAATGGGACTTGGGCATTTACTGCATGGGTTTGATGCCCAGACGGTTGATGGTTATTCACTGCTGCAAGGCGATGAAAAAATAACTATTCCGTATCCTGATAACTTCAAGGGCATGGGCTTGCATAATGGCCGGTTTTTGCAGCAAATCAGAGCCTCCGCCTTGCAAAATGAATCGGTTAAACAAATAAACGGCAAGGCATTGCAACTGCTGGAAAATGAGCAGCATGAAATTATTGGCGTCAGTTACAGGGAAGCACTCACGTCCGAGATAAAGACCATTAAAGCGCCCTTAACCATTACCAGCGACGGCTTCTTTTCAAATTTCAGAGAAGAGCTCAGCAATAATGAAAAATCCGTGACGTCTTATTTTATCGGGTTGATTTTAAAAGATTGCGAAATGCCTTTTCCGAAACATGGGCATGTGTTTTTATCAGGACCGACACCGTTCATTTGTTATCCGATTTCCAGCTTTGAAGTCAGGCTTTTAATCGATTTCCCGGGCGGACAGCTCCCCAGAAAATTCGCCCTGCAAGCGCATCTGGATGCCAATGTGACACCTTATATTCCCGAAGGTATGCGCAGCAGCTATGAACAGGCCTTGCAGGAAGGGGGATTCAAGGTCATGCCCAATCATTATATGGCGGCAAAACCCATCATCCGGAAAGGCGCGGTAATGCTGGGCGACGCGCTAAATATGCGCCATCCCTTAACCGGCGGCGGACTGACCGCGGTATTCTCGGATATACAAATTTTAAGCACACATTTGTTGGCTATGCCTGATTTCAATAATACGGATGTGATACATGAAAAAATCGAAGCGTATTATCGTGACAGGCAAAACGCCAATGCCAATCTTAATATTCTCGCCAACGCGCTATACGGCGTGATGTCTAACGATTTGCTTAAAACGGCAGTGTTCAAGTACCTGCAGCGTGGCGGCGCTAATGCGCAGGAGTCCATCGCCATCCTGGCCGGTTTGAACAGGAACCATTATTCCTTGATAAAACAGTTTATTTCGTTGGCGATGTTCGGGGCCTATGATGTCGTGCGTGAAAATAGTGCGAATCTTCCCAAGGCAACAAAAATTTTGTCTGATGCGTTCACTATCATTAAGCCCTTGGCTAAAAATGAGCTTTCGCTACCGGGCGTTTTAAGCGGCTATTTCAAAAAATAAACACCGGTTTACTTCAACGCTTTTTGTACAGAATGCGATAACGCTGACTGGAATTTTTGCTGTCGTGCCCGGATCCAGTAGTCATTTCCTTATCCATACCTTATATCCACTATTTTAGGTTTCTAAGAGAATCAACAAAATAAACAATCCGCAAGTTATCTGGCTTAGCGGATTTTTTATTGTCCAATAAAATGCAATGTAAGATGACCTGCTTTTGGTGACAACTTCATGAAACAAGCGTATTGGCGCGGACTAAAGCCAGTTCTTATCATCAATATGGTTTGCATATACAAAAAATGTGCGTCCTGATGCAAGACATAGCGCCAGCCTGGACTTGGCCTAAAGTCCAATTGCTAGGCCTGTTTGTGCAGGAATAGAATGATAATTTCTCGTCTTACGATTAACTGATCCGTCTTCTGACAAACAATGAATAGAAAGGCGGCCCATGTTTCAATCAAGCTTATGTAAATGAGAGGGGCTTGTTTTTTTGCGTTTTATTCTGAGGCCTCGTCAAACTAAAATGAGGTTCTTAAACTGAATGGGAACACTAAAATGAAAAATGAATCATCAAAACTAGCTGGATTCCTGTTGGCTATTGCACTGATTGTTCCTGCCTTTGCCAGTGCAGCGTTGAGTGAACAAGAGGCTGGCGAGATCGGCGTTAACGCCTACCTCTATTTCTATCCGCTGGTGACGATGGATGCCACACGAAGGCAGATGACCAATCTCGAAAGCGGCCGGAAGCCCGGATACGGGCCCATGAATGAGTTTGCCCATGTTCGTGAATATCCCACCGCGGATATGAAAGTGGTGGTGCGGCCTAACTTCGACACACTCTATTCGATTGCCTGGCTGGATCTGGTCAAGGAACCGATCATCCTGTCGGTGCCGGATACCGATGGACGCTATTACCTGATGCCACTGTTGGATATGTGGACGGACGCCTTTGCCGTTCCCGGCAAGCGCACGACCGGCACTCAGGAAGGTCATTATGCGGTTGTTCCGCATGGCTGGACAGGCAAGCTTCCGAAAGGCGTACAGCGCATTGATGCACCTACGCCGCAAGTATGGATTATTGGTCGTACGCAAACCAATGGACCCGATGACTATACGGCTGTACATAAGGTGCAGGACGGATTCAAACTCACACCGCTTTCTCAATGGAAGAAAAAACCGAAGCCAATGAAGGCTGTGATCGATCCGCATCTGGATATGAAAACTCCGCCATTGGAGCAGGTCAATAAAATGTCCGCAGCTGACTATTTCAAGTACGCTGCCGATGTAATGAAGGTCAATCCGCCGCATGCTACCGATTGGTCTATGGTGGCTCAACTGAAGAAGATAGGCATCGTGCCGGGCAAAAGCTTCGACTATGACAAGCTCGAGCCTGCTGTTAAAAAGGCGCTGAATAAGGTGCCCGCCGACAGTCAGTCGTTGATGAAATGGAAGCTTCCAACCCTCGCCCGCGTAGTGAATGGCTGGTCCATGAATACGGACACCATGGGTATTTATGGGGACTATTATCTGAAACGCGCCATGGTGGCGATGCTCGGATTGGGCGCCAATCAGCCAGCGGACGCCATTTATCCGATGAACATTGCCGATGCCGACGGCAAACCGATGACCGGCGATCAGAACTATGTGCTGCACTTCAGTAAGGATGAATTGCCGCCGGTGGAGGCTTTCTGGTCAGTCACGATGTATGACGCGGATGGTTTTCAGGCCGCCAATCCTATCAACCGCTTCGCTGTCAGTTCCTGGATGCCGTTCAAGTACAATGCAGACGGTTCGCTCGATCTGTATATACAACACGATAATCCCGGTGCTGACAAGGAAGCAAACTGGCTACCATCACCGCCGAAGGGGCCTTTGGGCATAACGATGCGGCTGTATGCGCCCAAGGCCAATGCGCTCGACGGACGTTGGAATCCACCGGCCGTTAAGCGGGTTCTCCAGTGAATCTAGGAAACGGAAAGGGATAGAAAGAAACACCCCGCCCCATCCTGGCGATTCTGTTTGGTATCACCACGTTTTGACCGAGGATATGGATAGAGAGTAAAGTGGTTATACCGATCTAAGACGCTTCCTGGTAAAAGAAATTGGATTAGCGAGATCGTGACTGGTTTTTTTTAGGAAATTTAGGGATATGTATGAACGTCGATGATGCGTACAAGAAACAAAACATCGACTTAAATTTAATAATGCCAGAGGAGAAAACCAATGAAAAACCCAGAAAAATTGAATAATAAGGTTTGTGATCCAGTTCAACACCGGCCTAGCATAAACAGCCCTTTTCGGGCTGGGTTAGCCACGTTGATACTGCCGCTGATTATAAGTGCCTGTGCGACCGAGGCTGAGTTTCTCGCACAGAATTCCCCGTCGGCTCTAAAAACCGCACTTAGCCGGGGGCGATTCGAGCTGAACTGCCCTCAGGCGACGGGTACGGTACTTTCGCAAAAGGTTACCTACATTAACGGCTTGGGCATGGGTATGGGCGGCGGCGGAGGGTATGAATGGACCGAATACACTATTGGCATCAGTGGCTGCGACAAAAAATTGGTTTATATGGTG
Organism: uncultured Methylococcaceae bacterium; assembly: GCA_964568805.1. GTDB lineage: Bacteria > Pseudomonadota > Gammaproteobacteria > Methylococcales > Methylomonadaceae > CAZMRW01. Next base: position 29,521 of record CAZMRW010000032.1, read on the forward strand.
GCCTGCCGCGATCAGGATAATTGCAATGCCTTTTCACAGACCGGGAATGTTCTGGAAGGTGGACAATAAAGGGGGAAATTGCAAGGCGCGGCGAGGTAACGAACGTGTGGTGTTCAGATGCCCAATTCCTGTCATCCCGTTTCGAGAGTCTAGCCCTGCTGGTGATTTTGGGAATGACGGCTTCGTCAGCCAGTGCGACCGATATCGAACCCAGAGCTTATTCCAACATCCCTATCGGACTCAATTTTCTGCTTGCCGGATACGGTTACACCAAAGGCAATGTGACCTTTGCCCCATCGGTGCCGATCGAAAACGGCAAGATGGACATTCACAGCACCGCTCTTGCCTATGTCCGTTCACTGGATTTTTGGGGAAGATCAGGCAAGGTTGATATCATCATTCCGGAGGCCTGGCTCTCGGGCCAAGCTGAGGTTTTGGGGCAGCAAAGGGACCGAGAAATCTCCGGTTTTGCCGATCCGATCTTTCGGCTGTACGTTAATCTTTTCGGCGCTCCGGCCCTGTCGATGAAAGAGTTCGCCAGTTACCAACAGGACATCATTATCGGCGCCAGCCTAGCAGTATCTCCGCCGGGCGGCCAATACGACCCGCAGAAACTCGTCAATATCGGCACCAATCGCTGGACCATCAAGCCTGAAATTGGCATCTCCAAGGCGTGGGGGCCATTGATCGCCGAGTTTGCTGCCGGAGTCTTCGTCTTTACCGATAACGATCAGCCGTTTCTGGCAAAGACCCAAGAGCAGTCTCAGCTCTATAACTTTCAAGGGCATCTGATTTACAGTTTCGGATCGGGCATCTGGGGCGCGATCGACGCCAATTATTACACCGGAGGCCGTGTCACCAGGGACGGCAAAATCGGCGATAATCTTCAGCAAAATTGGCGCGTAGGGGGTACGCTTTCTTTTCCGATCAACCGGCAGAACTCTATTAAGATTTCCGGCAATACCGTTGTTCATTCACGGACCGGGAGCTTCTTCGATACGATCGGAATTACCTGGCAGTACCGCTGGGGAGAAGGGTTTTAGGAGAATGGACACGATATTGCAAAGAGAATACAAAATCGGGTTGTCGCTCAGATAACTCATTTTTATGAATCCGCCATCAGGCGAAACCGGATTGGTTTGGTTCCGTTTATGGTGTTTACCCAACCCTGTATCAGGAGCCGTTATGTCAATAAAACACTCATTAAAATTATCAGGAACCGGCATGTTTTTTTTATTCATTGCCGGATGCGCCCAAACGAATGTTCGGACAACGGAAGAAATAGCCAGTTCCGGTCTTCCCAGGCCGCAGCAGGTGCTTATTTATAATTTTGTAGTAACTCCTGCCGATATTCAGGAAAATTCCAGTATTTTTGCGAAAATTGGGAGAAACATACAAAACAACGATCAGACAGCTGAAGAAATCCAGTTAGGACGCGAAGTGGCCGATGCATTGGCGACCGAACTCACTCAGAAAGTTGCCGCCATGGGTTTAAATCCGGTGCGCGCGATTGAAAACATGCCGGTTTCCCAAGGCTCGATACTGATTACCGGTCATTTCGTCAAAATCGACGAAGGCAACCGCCTTCGCCGTAACGTCATCGGGCTCGGTTTGGGCCAGTCATCGCTCGATACGGAAGTACGCCTATTGGCGCCGGGCCCTTCAGGTTACGAGGAATTAATTGCATTTGATGCCCATGCCGATAGCGGCGATATGCCTGGCGCTGCAGTCATGGGGCCTGCGGGTGCTGCGGCTGGAGCGGGAACTGCAGCAGTCATCGCAGCCAATGCGGCAGTTGGAGGCGTAAAGTCTTACAAGTCGTCCTCCGCTGAGCAGGCAAAAAAAATCGCCGACAAGATATCAGAACAGCTTGCCGATTATTTTGCCCAGCAAGGCTGGATCAATCCGAATCTGGCGCCATAACACTTATCCGAATGAGAGCCATGAGAGTAAGATTGATCTCGAATTTAGGTGTTTCGATATATAAGAGCCAATTTCAGCAATTTTAACCTTGAGGCCTTCATGCAGAAATGTAACGGTACAGGAATGGATCAACGAGGATTAAGTTTCCTTGGTATTAATTCGATAGGTTCAGGCATCGTTCTGTTTCTGATCTTGCTAATGGCTTGGGATAGAATATGCGCCGCGCCCGCTTCCGGTTTGATAGTTAAAAAGGCGAAGACGGCGGCTTCGAATGAATTGCCAGGAGCGGATTCCTATATCGATCAGCCGTTGTTGCTTGATGATATTCAAAAGAAACTGGCCGCTACTCGCGAATTAGCATCGCAGGCGGATGCGACAACCGGAGAGGATGTCGATCAACGCCAATTTTTACTGAATATGCTGGTTCATTTGTACGAGAGGCAAATAGAACGATTGCAGAGTCTTGAGCTTCTTAAACAACGGCGTATCCGTTTGAAAGAAGAAATAGCCAGATGGACCGAGCCAAAAACTCTTCCGGCAGATCCGTTTCTTCGAGCGGATAAACTAAAAACATCGGTCAGTATTTTGGATAAGCGTTTGGCAAAGCTGAGCGCCGGGGTGGCTGTCATCGACCTGGAAATATTGCGCAAAATAGAGGTGAGTAAAGATTCCGCCATAAAGCTTCGGCAGGTCAACGAAAAACTGGAGAATATCCCAGAAAATACAAACGAACAGGTTAAACTGGTGCAAATGCGCGATTTACTTGCGCTAACCAATCAGATTGACTTGGCCCGCGCCGTAGGCGTGCAAATTGAAAAACTGAAAATTCAGCAAGAATTTCTGGAAACTCAATTGCAACGGGATTTTGCCGAGAAGCAACTTGGAGCTATGGTTAGCCCCCTGCCCTTTACGCAAAGCGAACTGGATCAGGTTCGCGTTAATTTAGAAACTGAACGCCGGAAAATCTATACGGAGATTAAACAATCTGAAGAGGCGCTCAAATTGCAGAATAAAAATCCTAAAGAATCAGGGTTGATGCCCGGCATTCAACCAGACTCGCTCGATCTTGAGGACTTGCAGCCTATTCAGCACGAGAACACGGAACTGAAATTGCAGGCTTTATACTTGCTTTTGGATTTGCGGCAAATCCAGGAAACTGTATGGGAACAGCGCTGGGCCAATATCAATACCTATGATCGGGAAAAAGCGCGTGAAGCTTATACGCGCATATCCAAGCTGATTAAAGAACTTGAGGTTATCGAGGACTACATGGAATACAGTCGAGACCTGATTCTGGATTTAATTATCGATCGAAGGATAAAAATCGAAAGTTCACGGGTTGTGGAATCCATTGAACAGGAGGATGCCGGCAGTCAGCTATTTATAAAGCGCGCCATGCTATATTCACGAGTACTCGGAGAAATCGAATCGACCGAGCTGCTTTTGAAGCGCTGGATGCAGGAACTCGATGAACGCTTTCAGATCAAGTCGATATCCGATCGTATAGACGAAATCTTACGTGTTGCGAGTGATTGGATCTCATCATTATGGCAGCTCGAGATCTTCGCTGCGGAAGACACGATTGAAGTCGACGGCCAGAAAATAAGCGGCAAGCGCAGCATCACTTCGGGCAAGATCCTGACGGCCTTGGCGATTCTGATTTTCGGTTACTGGCTCGCCGTCCGAGTGGCCGTGCTGATAGAGCGGATTGCAGTCGTGCGCTTTGGGGTAGATGAGAGCCTTGCCCGGATTGCGCGGCGCTGGATCATGTTTCTTCAGATCTTTATATTGATCACGGTTAGTATGGTCATCGTCAATATTCCTTTGACCATTTTTGCTTTCATGGGCGGAGCAGTAGCCATCGGCGCGGGCTTCGGCATGCAGAACATGCTTAAAAATCTGATCAGTGGATTGATGCTGTTTCTGGAGCGTCCTTTTCGACCGGGAGATCTGGTGGAAGTGGGCGGCATAAGAGGGCGTGTCACCGATATCGGCATCAGAAGTTCTCATATTCGGGATGCCAACGGCATTGAGACCCTGATTCCCAACAGTACTTTCATTGAACAAAACGTAACCAATTGGACCTTGAGCAGCCAATCAGTGCGCATAGCGGTCAAGATTGGCGTGGCTTATGGTTCGCCGGTGCAGGAGGTGTCCGATTTACTGGTCGAAGCCGCTGGGCGGCATGGCCTGGTGCTGGAGAAGCCCGCGCCTGAAGTTCTGTTCGAGGATTTCGGCAGTGATGCTCTGCTGTTTGGCTTGTATGTTTGGGTCGAACTTAAGCCCGGCGTGGATTGGCGGACCATTGCCAGCGATTTACGTTACATGATGAACAAATCGCTAATCACCAAGGGAATCGTGATCGCGTATCCGCAACGCGATGTACACTTTGATACCAGAGGGCCTCTGGAAGTACGAGTGCTATCCGACAAATAACTGCCAGGCGACCGTAATATCTTCGTATCTGGCTGTTTTTTCAAACCAAAGCTGAATGATCGCTTGGGCTGATGTTTTCCGGCCTCTGGATTCGATCTCTATAAAGTTTCACTCCTTTCGAGCCGCAGTTGTCTAGTCCGTTTATCTATGGATGTTTTGAAAAAGCTGACTTCAATCCTCAAGGGCCATCAATAAAATCATGCTTTTGCGAAATGATTTTATATGCGTGATCTGGAATGGATGTCCAGTCTATTCAAGGAGAACTTAGCCTAAAGTCCAATAGCCACGCGTTAGGAATGTAGGTAGATTATTATAAAAAATCTTTAAAGGGAGCAGCCGATGAATCTCAAACTGTTTGCCTTATTGATCAGTTTGCGGGTACTTGTTGGCTGCCAATCCGGGGGAGGAGCAGGACTATCGTCGTCCTCTGCAGAAATCGACCGTGACGTCGACTATGCGCTGTTTTTCATGAACGATGCCGCTATGAATTATCTCAATCGCAGTGAAGGCTGGGAAATCGGCGTCGGCCCGAGTATTGTCGTTGTCGATGCCGGAGTCGCCAAATCGATGACCGCGTAAGACAATATTTATGCGTTCATTTTCGATCAGAAAAGCTTGATGGCGGGACTGGATTCCAAAATCACCCGCATCCACCCGGAGTAGCGTCTACGGAACATGAAGTGTTTTATATAAACAATATTTTTCGTTATCCTGCCCGATAAAAATGAAACCAGGAGAAGTTAAAATGAAATTAAACGCATATAGCCTCATACTCGGATTGACCGTTCAGGGCTTTCTTATGTGGCCGGTATTTCCGGTGTCGGCGGCGGGAGCATCGGCTTCGAAAGCAACATTAAACCGGACGATCCTCCCGATCCAGGAACCCGACTATCCGCACAGCGCCGTATTCGATGTACGCAACGCGAAAGCGCCGCCGCGTTTCGAAGTCAAGGCGCCCGAAGGCGCGCCGAACGTGCTGATCGTGCTGATCGATGACATGGGCTTCGGCGTTTCCAGCGCGTTTGGCGGGCCGGTCAACATGCCGACCGTGGAGCGCCTGGCCAGCGAAGGACTGCGCTACAACCAGTTTCATACCACCGCGCTGTGTTCGCCGACCCGCACCGCTTTACTCAGCGGCCGCAATCACCACATGAACAACATGGGTGCGATCACCGAGGCCGCCACCGCTTTCCCCGGCTATACCGGACAACGGCCGAACAACGTCGCGCCGCTTGCGGAGATGTTGCGCTTAAACGGCTACAGTACCGGGTTTTTCGGCAAGAATCATGAAACCGCCGCCTGGGAAGTCAGTCCGTCGGGACCGACCGACCGCTGGCCGACACGTTCGGGATTCGACAAGTTCTACGGCTTCATCGGCGGGGAGACCAACCAATGGGCGCCGATGCTCTACGACGGCCTGACCCAGATCGAAACACCGAAGGATCCCAATTATCACTTCATGACCGACATGACCAACCAGGCGATCGCCTGGATGCGTTTCCAGAAAGCGCTGACGCCGGACAAGCCGTTTTTCGTCTACTTCGCGCCCGGCGCCACGCATGCGCCGCATCATGTGCCCCCGGAGTGGATTGCCAAGTACAAAGGCAAATTCGACCAGGGCTGGGACAAGCTGCGCGAAGAAACGCTGGCCCGCCAGATCAAGCTCGGCGTCGTGCCGCAGGGCACCCCGCTCGCGCCGAAACCGGAGGCCATCAAGGATTGGGATAAATTGAGCGCCGATGAAAAGACATTGTTTGTCCGGCAGATGGAAACTTTCGCCGGTTTCGGCGAGTATGCCGATACCGAGATCGGGCGTCTGATTGATGCCGTCGCGGAAACCGGGCAGCTCGACAACACGATGGTCTTTTACATCGTCGGCGACAATGGCACGAGCGCCGAAGGCGGCATGAACGGCATGTTCAACGAGTCCACCTATTTCAACGGCGTTGCCGAAACCGTGCAGGATCAACTCAAGCACCTCGATACCTGGGGTGATCCTACGACTTATCCGCACATGGCAGCGGGCTGGGCGGTCGCCGGCGACACGCCGTTCACCTGGACCAAGCAAGTGGCGTCGGACTTCGGCGGCACCCGCAATGGCCTGGTCGTTCACTGGCCGCATGGCATCAAGGCGAAAGGCGAGATTCGCTCCCAATTTCATCACGTCATCGACGTGGCGCCGACGGTGCTGGAAGCGGCCAAGCTGCCCGAGCCGAAATTTGTCAACGGCACGCGCCAGGAGCCGATCGAAGGCGTCAGCATGGCGTATTCGTTCGGAGACGCGAAAATTGCCGGAAAGCATAAGACGCAATATTTCGAGATGTTCGGCAATCGCGCGATCTATTCCGACGGCTGGTTTGCCGGGACGATTCATAGAGCGCCGTGGGAAGCAAAGCCGCGCGCTGCGCTTGCCGACGATAGCTGGCAACTCTACGATACAAACAAAGACTTCAGTTTAACCAACGATGTTGCCGCGAAAAACCCCAAAAAGCTCAAGGAACTGCAAAAGCTGTTCATGTCCGAAGCGAAGAAATACCGTGTTCTGCCGATCGACGACCGTAGTCTCGAACGCGTCAATGCGCAGCTTGCCGGACGCCCCGACCTGATGGGCGGACGCACCTCGCTAACGTTGTATGAAGGCATGAAAGGCATGTCCGAGAACGTCTTCATCAACATCAAGAACCGCTCGCACAGCATCAGCGCCGACCTGGAGATTCCGGAAGGCGGTGCCAATGGCGTTATTCTGGCACAGGGCGGACGTTTCGGTGGCTGGAGCTTGTACCTGAAAGATGGAAAACCGGCCTATACCTACAATTTTGTCGGCATGCAGCGCACCACCGTGGAAGCGGCGCAAGCGTTGCCAGCGGGCAAGACGGCTCTGCGTTTCGAGTTTGCCTATGACGGCGGCGGCTTGGGCAAAGGCGGCAAGGCAACGCTTTTCGTCAACGGCGGTAAGTCCGCCGAAGGCCGCCTGGAGCATACGCAGGCGATGATATTCTCCGCCGACGAGACGGCCGACGTGGGCGTCGATGACGCAACGCCGGTGACCGAGGACTATGCCGACAACAGCCGCTTTACCGGCAAAATCGTCAAGGTGACGGTCGATATCGCCGATCCCAAACTCAGCGTACAGGACAAACAGGCAATCGAGCAGGCGGGTAAAACCGCTGCTGCCGTAAAGGAGTAACAGGAACCCTAGTAGTCCGCCAAGCATGTAATGACGGTCAGATGTAGGTGCGAATTCATTCGCACAGAGCGGATAAATCCGCGCCTACACTATTGCGCTTCCCGTTAAAATTGCATTGGCGAACTACTAGTGAGAACTATATTTTAACGCCACGATGACGTCTAATTGCAAAAGGCAATCCAATGACTATACAAAAAAAATTCGAACACTTTGGTCACTATGGAACGGATTGGAGGCGGTTGTTGGTACGTGGGGCCATCATGCTTTGTATTGGCGCCATGCTGGTCATCGCAGCCCTGTTTAAACCCGATGTGATGATGTTTAGCACGAGGGAATTTTCCTGGCTCCCAATTGTCGCATTTGTGATATTGACGGTTGGACTGTTGGAATGTTTCGACGCCTACATAGCCAGGGAATTGAGAGACTTTTTCCTGAATCTTCAAAACGGGGTCTTCGATGTCGTAGTCGGCGTCCTGATTTTTTTCAGTATAGGAGACGACCCGGCCAGATTGAATTTGATGATTGCTTCGTTTCTGATGGTCAAGGGCATTCTCCGGACTATCATCGCTTATGCGACCCAGATGCCGCATAAGACTTCGGCCATGATCGGCGCGTGCATATCTTTTTTACTGGGTCTTCTGATCTGGGTGGAATGGCCGACCTCTGCGGCATGGTTTCTGGCCGTTGGCATGAGCGCCGACATCGGATTCAGGGGCTGGTCCCTGATTATGTTGGCGATTTGGGTGCGAATGCAGAAAGCACAAGAGTCGACAGGTTGATTTATTTTAATCCTTACCGGATATCGAGCAATTGCGGTGGGTCCTTTGGCCGATAATTTTATTTTGATACTCATCAAGAGGAGAGATAATTATGAATAAATATAATTGGAGCTTAATGCGCTCTGTCCTGTGTGCAATAGCGCCATTGATCATGGTAGGCTGCGCGCAGGAACAGGCGGCAATCCGGCCGCAACCCTCAGCCAGCATTAGCTCGGAGGCTACGGCGGTAGCAGAAATGGAGCGCGATGCCAAAACAATACTCATGAACATGGCCGAATTTCTGGCCAAGACCCCGCGGTACAGCGTGAACCTCACGGGCAGTTACGAAGTGCTCCAGGAATCGGGCCAGAAGATCGAATTCGGCGAGACCCGGAGGATCACCGTGAGCCGGCCCAATGGGCTGCGCGTCGAAGTGGAACATAGCGATGGCGAGAAGCATCTCGTCCTGTATGACGGCAAGGAGATCACGACGTTTAGCCCGACTCGGAACGTCTATGCTCAGGTAGCTAAACCCGGCGGCATTGATGAGGCCATCACCTATTTCCTCAGGGATCTGCACATGCGGCTGCCGCTTGCCGCGCTTTTGCTCAGCCGGTTTCCGGCCGAAATCGAAAGCAGGACGCAGGCGCTCGACTATGTGGAAAAAGATGTTATTCATGGGACACCATTCCATCACTTGGCAGGACGAACCGAAACGGTCGATTATCAAGTCTGGATTCCCGCCGGCGCTCAACCGTTACCCCTCCGTATAGTATTGACTTACAAGAACGCGGAGGGCCAGCCGACGTTCAGAGCAAAATTTTCCGACTGGAACCTCGCGCCCGAAATTAAGGATACCCAGTTCGCGTTCACTCCGCCCGAAGATGCACGGAAGATTGCCTTCCTCGCGCAGTTGCCCCAAATCGGGCTTGAAGGAACGACAAACCCAGAGCAATCCGGAGAAAAGAAATGAATACCAAACATAACTTTACAGTTACGGCTATTACGGCCACAATCGTTTTACTTATAGGAACCGTTGATGACGCTGTCGCCCGTGGTCGAGAAGGCGGAGGGGGCGGTTTCTCCCGTGGAGGAGGCGGTGGCGGCGGCTTTTCCCGTAGTGGCGCCGCGGCAAGCGGCAGCTTTTCGTCAGGCGCGGGACGGTCCGGCTCGATGAGCGCCGGAAGAAGTTCTGCTGCTTCCGCGTCCAGAGCTTCTGGCCGGTCACAGACCGCACAGACTTACTCTACAAACCGGTCGCAGGCAGCCCAGACGGCTTCCACAAATCGAGCGGCGACCCAGCAGGGCCGTCAGTCGACTTCGTCAGCCAATCAGGCCCAACGGCAACAGTACTCGAGTCAAAACGTCGAGGAACGCCAGGAAGGATACACAGCTAGGACTGGCACACGCCAACAAGGATCCACGGACCGGACGCAAGCGCGGCAGCAAACCGCGCAGTCTTATCAGGGTGGTTACCCATCGGGCTACCACCCACCTGCTGGGTATTATCCACCACCCTCAGGGCATTACGACGACAACAACTGGGACGATGGCGAAGTCGCCGCCGTGGCGATCGGCGCAGCCGCGATCGGCGCCATCGGAGGCTATGCGGCGGGCGAGTCATCCTCCACAACAACGACTACCCCATCCACGACAGTCGTTTATGCGCCTCCGCCCACGGGCTCTGCGGGTCTGCCTTGCAATCCCAACACGACTGTTGTACAAGGTGTGACTTATTATCAGTGCGGTTCTACCTGGTACACCCAGGCATACGGAAGCACAGGTGTCGTTTATATGCCGGTCCCGGCGCCCAATTAGGCAGGCAGGTAACTTTGGGGGGCCGCTTTACCTAAGCGGATTGAAATAGCAAATCTAATATAAGGCCGGAGCAATCACTTCGGCCGCTATTTAAATGGGCTATAAAATTTATAGCTGAAGGCTGATCATGAAAAATCTAAGTCTCGTTTTATCTTGTTTGTTTGCTGTAACCGTTTTAGTCGGGTGCGCGTCAACCAGCGTCATTTCACGCCTAGCGTATGGAGAGGAAAAGATCGCTCGTCTCAGCCATATCATTATCTATGACTTTGCCGCAACGCCAGGCGACATGCCGGCCTGGGCCGCTGCGGATCAATATGCGTCAGCCAGTACGAATCAAACGGTTGAGCGAATCGCTGAGATACTGCAAGCGAAATTTAAAGAGCAGGTCCGGATCTAAATGCGTGCGAGGGCAGATAATGTCAAAAGAACCTTTATCGACTATCTCCAGCGAACAATTCAGACTCGACCGTTGCAAAGCACTGGCCGATGGTGTTTTTGCCATCGTTGTCACGTTGTTGGTTCTGGGCATCGACATTCCTTCTGACCACAACTTTTCAGAACAAGGGCTTTTTGCTTTTCTAGAGCGCATCGCTTTCCACCTGATGATCTATGGGGTCAGCTTCTGGCTTGCTGCCACGTATTGGGTCCAGCATGCAGCAATCATGCATTATTATCGGCACGGAAACAGGACGGTCGTTTGGCTCAACCTGCTTTTTCTGTTCCCTGTCACACTATTACCGTTCGTCACCGAACTTAAAGGCGCATTTCGCGAGGAACCGTTGGTGATCCTGCTCTTCGGCGTTGTGCAAATCCTCATTGGGCTCGCTCTCATCCTGCTCTGGAACTATTCGGTTTCACATCCCTACCTGTTAAGCCGCACAGTCGAAGATACAATCCGTCGAAAAGTAACTAGGAGCCTGTCCGAGAACACGACTCTCGAACAAGTTAACGGTAAGTTGTTG
>CAZMRW010000033.1:0-40549 GCA_964568805.1 uncultured Methylococcaceae bacterium
AAATAATCAGCAGAAATAGTGTGGTGGCTAGGCTATTCTCGGACAGGCTCCTAGTCACATTTTTTTAAGAAAAAAATATGGAAATGTATTTTCCGCCTCTCATTAGCTCCGGAAAAGTTTGAATTGATTTTCGTGGATATAAACGAGGAGCGATATTCACTCCTAAAAAATTGATGCGGCGCCTTCTGGGATATTGCACCAAAGCTTAACTCAGAGGGCTTTATTTATCAAAAGATAAGAGGAGATATATCATGTTACTAAATAAATTATTTTTGTCATTTATAGCAGTCCTTGCATCGCTGTTTATGATGTTGTTTTCTTTCAACTCCTTTGCCGTCTCCGAGGAAGCGCAACAAGAGGAATCTTTTAGCCGACCCGTTCAAGAGTTGGCTGGCGGAGCGGGAGATGTGCAAGTCTATTCCCATATATACGGCGCTGATTTCATGACGGAACAGGAACGGTGCAATTATTTGTTAAAACTCGACAGCATGAAAACAAAGGCAGAAAGGGATGCTTATCGGGCTAAACATCGCGAAGAAATCGACAAGCTTCGCAAAGAGAAAGGCGGCTAAATAACAAGTAACAAAATTTTCTGATTGAAGATCAAGCCAGGTTACTTTTCATCGCAGTGATGTAACCCGCTCCCTTTTTCTCAAGCGCCGGTAAAAATGGCCGAAGCGTTTTTACCGCACCAGCAATGCAGGAGCCATTGCCGAGGAACGAAACCCGGCATTTGCCTGTGATCGCTGGGTTCATCAACCTGGTCTGCGCGCTGCTATCTAAAACGTTGCTGTTTAGCCCCAAGCCCAATCCGTGATTTTCAGAAACTTGGGAGGAATGATGCACCGTATCTTGAAGTGGGCAGGCATTGCCATTGCAGTACTGGTCGTCGCCGGCCTTCTGCTGGCGGCTTTCTTCGATTGGAATTGGCTCAGGAACCCGGTGTCGACGATGGTCAGCAAGGTGCTGGACCGACGCTTTGCCATTCACGGCGACCTGTCCGTCGATGTTTCGATGACGCCGCGCATTACCATGAATCAAATCGAATTGGCCAACACATCTTGGGGCAGCCGAGAGGATATGCTCAACCTCGATCGCCTCGAGTTCAGCATTCGACTCAAGAACCTCCTTGGTCGCCAGGTGGTATTGCCGGAGATTCGCTTGACAAAGCCTCGCCTCGTCTTGGAAAAGAATACCAAAGGCAAAGCCAACTGGTCCTTCGGCGCTGCCGAAAAAGAAAAGCAGGATAAACCGACTAAATCCCCCATGGTCGGCCTGTTGACTATCGATGACGGCAAATTTGTCTACCGTGATCCGAAGACAGAAGCTGATCTTGTGGTTTCGACCGGCGTGGACACGGCCAAACGGCAGATCATCGTGGTGCGGGGCCAAGGTCATTTTGAAAAAGCGAGGCTGGCGGTGCAGATTACAGCCGGTTCCCTGTTGAGCTTGAGGGAAAAACTGGCGCCCTATCCTATCGATATCGAGGTCGCCTTCGGTGATACCAAAGTAACGGCAAAAGGGACGCTGAAGGACCCCGTGCAATTCCAAGGCCCTGATTTGACATATACGGTGCAGGGCTCCGATCTCTCCGAATTCTACCCCGTCATCGGCGTATCGCTTCCGAAGACGCCACCTTATAAACTCTCAGGCCATCTGACGCGACAAGGAGAACGATGGATATTGAGGAATTTCCAGGGTTTTGTCGGCAGCAGCGATTTATCCGGCAATATCGTCTATACCAAGCGAAACAAGCGGCCATTTCTGCAAGCAGAGCTCGCTTCGAAGAAGCTTGACTTCAAGGATCTTGCAGGCTTCCTGGGCGCCGAACCGACGCCGGAGAAAATTGAGCGCAAGCGAATTTTCCCCGATACGCCTTATGATCTCAAAGCTCTCCGCAACGGCGATGCCGATGTCAAATTTCAGAGCAAAAATATCATTACCCCCAACCTGCCGATCGATGAGCTCAGTGCCCATCTGCAACTGGATTTCGGCAAGCTGCGCCTGGACCCATTGAAATTCGGCATCGACATCGGCCAGATCACATCCAGCATCAACCTCGATGCACAACAAGATAAGATCGCGACGAAGGCGGATCTCGAGATCCGCAAGGTTCCTTTCAAGAGACTTTTGGCCAATACCCGTTTTGCGGCGCAAAGCGAAGGCATGTTTCTCGGACGAGCGAATCTCGCCACTACCGGCAACTCGGTGGCGGAGATGCTGGGTTATGCCAATGGTGATGTGGCGATTATCATGGAAAACGGCCGCATCAGCAATCTGCTGATCGAATTGATCGGCCTCGACATAGCGGAGTCGCTGGGTTTCCTGCTGACCAAGGACCCGAGCATCCCGATCCGCTGCGTCATCGCAGACTTCGGCGTGACCCAAGGGCTTATGAAGACCCAGCCCCTCGTGATGGATACCACCGACACTAACATTATCGGTGAAGGGCAGATCAACCTGCGTGACGAGACGCTCGATCTCCGCCTGAGCGTATATCCCAAGGGTCCTAGCCTCCTGAGCGCGCGATCGCAACTGATCATCAAAGGGTCATTCAAAGACCCCACCGCTTACCCGGACCCTAAATATTTGGCTGCGCGGGCCGCGGCCTCTGTTGTCCTGGGTGCGCTATTGACCCCGGCCGCGGCGATCATACCCTGGATCGAACTGGGCTTGGGCGAGGACAGCGAGTGTCAGTCTCTCATCGCAGCAGCTAAACACAAGAGTGGCGACGCGCCACAGAAAAAGAATGAATAACCCAGGGTCAAGGTAAACTTTAAATCTCTGTTTAAAAACAGGTGGCCAGCAATGGCTATCAGCCGGAACGGTCGATTCAAACTGAACTGGGTGACATTGAGGTTAAAGTGCCTAAGATTCGGGACCGTTCCGGGTCGGGCATCAAGTTTAACAGCGGCCGTACTTGAAGCTCACCAAGACTATCGAAGAGTTTCTGCCGGCGGTATTTGCGAGGCACTTCAACGGGTAACTTTTCAGGCATACTGAAACGGCGCAATGGTGAGGTAATGGGGTCAGTTCTAACATTCCAAAATCATTTAATAGTGGGACTAAACAGGTAGATTTTTAAAATACGATGGTTCGTCCCTGCCCTGGTGAACAATTCGAGAAATCGGCTTATAACCTTGATTACAACGGTGATAGAGAACGTTGCCAGTCTTCGCGCACGATAACGCCTGACTGATCGGGCATTATTTTCTTGATTTATATGATCGATAAAGACTTGACCCGGTTTTTGTTACGATCTCATTCCTTATTTGAATTTAGTTTGTTTTTTCAGTGTGTTTAAGTTAATGCGGTTTTGGAAAAAGTCGATAAACGACTTGGCGGTTTTTTGTTTTGCCGGGCTTAGTTGTTTTAATACAGGTTCGATGTCGGAAAAATCCCAGTCGTAAGTTACCGTTTTATCGGTTTGCTCAATCACTATTCTGACAGATTCTGGTGTTTGTTTGTCATCGGATAAATACTTCAAAAACTGCATGATGGCGGGGTACTTATCGCTGTAAACGCCGTCTTTTTTACTATAGAGCAGTTGCATTGCATCCAAGCGTCGCTGCATTCGCTGTTTATCACCCTGCACTAAAGCCAATTCGAGATCGTTAGCGAGAAGGTTGAAATCTTTTGGAAATTTTTCTAAAGCATTGGCAAATAAGGTTTGAGCTTCGGCATAGCGTTTTTGTTTATATACAGAAAGCCCATAGCTGTTAAATTCATCCACTGTTGTGAAATTGTTCAAAATAATTTCACACTCAACATTTAGCGGCGTTTTGCTTGGTTTCAATAATTGCTGCACTTTTTGCTGTTGGCAGTCGCCTTGTTTTTTTAAAGACTCGAACTCCGGCTCATTGGGAAATTGGGCTTTGAAGTTGTTGGCAATCTCCGAGGTTTCGCGGATAGCCTGTAAAGCCGGTTGCAGGGCATTGGTTTGCACAAGTTTATCAACGGTATTGAGGTAAATCCGCCACAAGTCCAGTTGTTGGCGTTTTTTCTCGGCGGCATCTGCGGTTAATTTACCTTCGTAAGTCAACTGGTAAAGCTGTAATTGCCCACGCACCAAAGGCACGGCGATCAGGCACTGGTCTTTCAGGCAACGAAAATCGAAATCCCAAACGGGTGAAGGCTGTATAGCCACGGTAGGCAAGGCTAAAGAAAACAATTCCTTGCCTTGCTCTAACTGCCAAAATTTAACCGTTCTATCGAATGAAACTGTGGCTAATTGTTGGCTGTCGGGTGCAAATATAGCGCGATAGATTGTTTGCTCATGTCCTGGTAGATGAGAAAGCTCTTTTGTAGTTTGGCTGTCATAAATATTAACGAATCCACGCCCAACACCGACCAACTTTTGTCCATCGGGGCTGATGCTAGACCATAGTAAGCCATTATTGGCTAAAGGTAAATTTTTGCTGGTTGGTGGATTGGTTTGTATGTTCCACAGTTTCAGGCTACGGTCTTCGTAACCACTGCTGACTAAATGCTTGCCGGTATTGGCAAACTCGACACTCACAACCAAGCCTTGATGCGCATCTTTAATAAAATTAACTTGTTTGGGATTATTGACAGCGAATAAACCGATTTGCCCATCGTAACTGGCCGTAGCGAGGGTTTTGGCATCCGGAGAGAAAGCCAGAGCATGAATAGCGTCCTCATGGCCTTCCAAGGTTTGCGTTTCTTGTAAGCCAATTCCGGTTGCTGTTTGCTGGACTTGCCAGATTTTAGCAATGGTATCCAAACTGCCGGAGGCCAACAAACTACCATCACAACTAACTGTTAGCCTTGTTATTTTGTTATTATGTGCCGCTGATTTTTGCCAAATGGGTTCTTGTTTTTTCGCATTGTATAAAGATAAATCGCCATTTGCAAAACCTACCACAACATGATTCAAAGCAGGCGTTATCACTGCCGAAAAAGGCTCAGAAGGTAACACACGCGCTTGCTGAAACGGCATTGTTAATGACCACCTCCGGACCGTGCCATCATTACTGGCAGACCACACAGTGCCGCCATGCAGAGCAAAAGCTGTTATACCTGATTCATGCCCCTGCAACACCCGTAAACCAACACCGCTAGAGCTATCCCAAAGCCGAATGGTGCGATCATCGCTACCTGACAACAAATAATCCCCCAACCAGGATGCTGCCCACACCCTATTTTGATGACCGTTGAACACGCGCTGCTGCTCGCCAGAAGCCACATTCCACAAACGCAGAGTCGTATCAGAACTGCTCGTAACCAATTTCGAACTATCGGCACTAAAGTTAAGATTATTAACTTGGTCAGTGTGTCCTGTTAAAACATGCAAAGACTTACCCGTGTCGAGTTGCCAGATAGTAGCTGTGTTACCTGAACTACTGGCTAAATAATGACCATCGGGGCTAAAACTCAGCCCATACCAATTGATACCTCCTAGTTGATGTAAAGTTTTAAGTTTCTTGCCGCTGCTTAACTCCCACAAGCTAATGTCATTATCAGTGCCGCCGCTTGATAATAACTTGCCATCGGGACTGATACTAATAGCTCTCACTTTATCAGGCGCATCCAGTTCGCGCTGTTTTTGAAACAAATCTGCTGATTGTGCCGAGATTTTGTCAACGGCTTGTTCGGTTATATCCTGCCGCTGCCAGAGTATGATTTTTTTATCAGCACCCGCACTGATTAACTGCTGACCAGAAGGCGTAAAAGCAACACCCCATACATCCATATCATCACTTTCCCCCTTAGTCGCATGTCCAATCAATCGCTGTAAGAGCTTGCCGCTTTGCACATCAAAAATCACCAGCGTGCCGTTTTCACCGCCTGCGGCTAAGAGCTGCCCATCGGGACTAATCGCAACTGCCATTAAAGGATAACCCGGACCGGTATAAACCTTCTCCGCCTCACCGCCCTTAATCTGGGTAAAACTGTGCAGCAAATTCCGCGCATGACGTAACGACGGACTGACCTGATTATCCAGCACGTCCGTTTCCGCCAGCACTTTTTTGGCCCCCGCGTAATCTTCGCCTTTTGCCAATAATGAGGCATGAGTCACGCGCGACTCAAACAACTCTTTCACGCGCTGCTGTTCGGTTTCTTGGGCATGATTTCGCTCTACCACTGCCCAGCTCATCAATGCCACCGCCAGCACCAAGCCGCCGAAAGTTAGGCGCTGCTTTAACTTGGCTTGATCAATTTCGCGCTGCTTGGCCAGCCGCTGTTGCTCCTGCTCGGCTTGCTGTGCCTGCAAACTGCTTTGTAAAAACGCCATCGCCAACTCAAAATGCTCGCCATAACGGCTCGCCCAAACTGGCGTGGGTTGCGTTTTTTCCTGCCAGGCCAGCGCATTTTCCAGTTCCGGCGTACGGTAAAAACCATATTCGCCTTTTTCATGCAGCAGCGCATTTTGTTCCAAACGCCGATAAATCGCCGCAGATTCCGCCTCTTCCTGCGTCCATTGCTCCAACCGAGCCCAGTTTCTAATCAAACTCTCGTGGGTGATATCCACTACCGTGTCCGGTTTTAACTCAACTTCCAGCGGCGGCAACAAAAAACAGCGATCGGCTTGGCGAAAACCTTGTAACACCGCGTTGAATTGTTCCAGATCTTGCCCCGTTAAAGCCAGCAACTCACCGACTTTGGTCGGATTGCGAGTGTCGGCTTTGCCCGTTTCCGCGCCGGTCAAACGGCAAAAGACTTGTTGCGCAATCAGCTGTTGGCTGTCATTTAATTCGTCGTAAGCCTCATCCGCATGAGTGGACAGCGCTTTTTTTAACGTCTGGATTTTTTCATCTTCCTGATAATCGGCCAGCGTAATAAGGGTCGATTTTGCAGGTTGTTCCGCTTTGGTTTGTTGAGCCTTATCCCACAAGCGCATTAACAAATGTTGCAGTAACGGCAATTGATCGGCATCGTTGCCAATTTCACCCAATAATCTCACCAGTAACGCCGGTTCGACCTTGCCATTGCACACTAACGCCGGTCTTTCGATCGCACTGCGCAATTGCTGCCGATTCAGGCGCGGGGTTAAATACAAGCCCTGATTAATCGCCTCCGCCAGTCCTGCAAACTGGGCGCAGTTCCCCAAATAATCCGAGCGCATGGTCAAAATCACATACACCGAATTCGATACTTCGCCGCTGGCTAACGGATACGTATTGGCACTGGCTAACAACAGCGCGGCAAAAGCGGCGGCTTCTTCATTGTTGGCTTGCTGTCTGGAATAACGGAACAACTCTTCAAACTGGTCACACACAATCAGCAATTTGGCGTTATTTGGCAGCGGTTTGGCAAGTATTTCATGCAGGCTGAACGGGCTACGGCTTACTAACAACTCATTTTTTAATGTCGCTTCATACTCTGTGCCTAGTGCGTCATTCTCACACAATGCCTTAACCAAGTTTGCAAACGGCTCATTGCCGGGGCGTGTTTCAGCCACGCGCCAATGACTGCCCGCTGCGGATAAAAAGCCGGCTTGTAAACCGGGAATTAAACCGGCTTTAATCAGGGACGATTTGCCGCAGCCGGAATCACCGACTACCGCTAAAAAATGCTGCCGGTTTAAGCGTTCAATTAACTCGTTGCTGTGCTGTTCGCGACCAAAAAAGATGTCGTGTTCTTCGCGGCTAAATGCACGCAAACCGATATAGGGTTGGCGGCTCATTTCAACGCCTCCACAAAGCGCGGCAGATAGTCTTGAATGTCATAGGGAGGACAAAGATATTTTTGTAGTTTTAACTGCGGCAGCTTCGCATTGATCAGTTTAAGCTGCTGCTCATTGGTGTAGATAGCCGTGATTTTGAAATTTTTGTGCTGTTCGTTAATGGCTTGATTGCAAGCCAATAGTTGCAGATTTCCCCATGACTCTGAACCGTTTACATAGATAAACAACACCGCTTCGCAATAGCGATACATATTGTCTATGTCTTCATACTTTATGACTTTCGGTGATAACACAGTCCCCAGAAAATCATAATGTTCATCTAAAAACTTTTTTATTTGTTCGCCCAAATCGCGGTCTTCCGGGGCCACGTTAATAAAAACCGTCGTTGAATTTGCCTGTTTAAGTTCTTCAAGAGGCTCTTGATTTTTCAGTTTTTGCAATAAATCACCCAGTTCAACGACCAACTCTCCCATTAAAGATTGATAAATACTGTCTGTGGCTTGATAAATCACAGTATTTTGTCTAATTTTCTGGCAAAAACCGTATTCCATTACTTCTTCCAGACTTGCTGGTTTTGGTGCTTTATCAACGTCTACCAATACTAATCTTTTTTGTTGTAGTTGAGGTAGGTTTTGAAAATCATCATCGTATTGCTGAAGATAATTACCTGACAGCAAAATAACTACGGTAGCGGCTTGACTAAAATCATCCTGATTCGTTTGCAGGCGTAGGCGAAATATAAATCCGCCCAATTTTGCCGCGAGATGTTTATGCAATTCAATTCTGAAAGTTTCGGCAAAATTTAAATCAGCCGTTGCCGCATGTATAACCACATCATCGGCATAAGGCTTGAGATAAGGTTGTTGAGGAGGTGAAACTGATTTTACGCTAATGATTCTTTCTATGCCTTCAATGACTTTTAACCAAGCTTCATTTTCATTAGTCCAACGCCTGTCTGGCACAGGTACGCCTTTTTCAGGCAAGACATTGTATTTGGCAAAATACTGTTTCGCCCAAAAGCAAAAATCGACAATGATGGGGATCAACACACATTCATGCCTTTGACAACGCGCCTCAATCAGCGGCAACTCATCTTTTTGAATATAATCGGTTGCCATACTGTTGGCAGAAACCAGGTAAAGCACCACATCCGCCTGGTGCAATTCCTCTTTGATGCGTTCATCCCATTCTTCACCTGGCTGAATATCTCTATCATTCCAGGTGATTACATTATCTCGCAAACCGGAGAGATGCTTGAGCAAGGTTTCTTTATGTCGGATATCGTGTTTGGAATAAGAAATAAAAATTTTTTTTTGATTCATTTCATCTCTCACTTAATCTTCGCTACTGGCAATATTACATTAAATTTGATCTTGCATGGCATTTCGCTTCAGAGATATACCATGTTCGAAGTCTGTAACATTGAATCAAATAAACGGTGGTTTACTTGAAAGAAATCACCTTTCAGCTCTTTAATTTCATAATAATGTATGGAATCGTTAAACTCTGCTTCAGAACTATAACTGAGATCAGAGTAAAGTTAAACTTCAGCTAAGCTGTTTCTGTCAGAACCCGTCGGGATATTTATCTCAAACGCAATATTCGGCACTAACTCAATAATTCATGATGATGAAAACGGACCGGGGTTTGCAATTCTCGCCCCAATGTTTCACATGGGCGACTCCATTTGCACCAATGGTTTCGGACGGGGCGAATCCCCATCCGGCTCGATAAAATCGGTATATCCAACTATTACGCCATGAGTACAAATGACAGTAGCCCCTTAATCATGACTCACTTTGCTCGGCAGCGGCCTGTTTCTTTTTAGCCTTGCTTTTATCCCACAAACCATTGCTTGAAAAACAGCTCCAGCCCCATTTGAGCCAGTCGAGCAGCGAGACCGCCAGCCAAAGCGACCAGGCCAGCATCAGAAAACGGTACGCGTAGACCGGTACCGAGATGACTGTTGCTGTCGGCAATGCCGACGGGCTTCTATCCTGATACCAGTTTAATGAAAACGCCGAGGACTGGTTGCCGATGATCTGCATTTCCGGTGAGCTCAAAAGACCTTGAGCGACAGCGAAAAAAAGCACGGCGAGCGATAATAACGTTAAAGCCCCGATAGACGCCTGCAACGCATTAAAATAAACCACGTCTCTGGCCGACTTGTCCGCTCGCCAGCCTAACAGCATTAACCAGGCAATGACGATCAACGCCGTTGCCATCGGTATCTGGCTGAGTCCGACCAGCAATAAAAACCATTGCCAGTTTTTTAACGGTGTCAGCGGAATTTTGGCGAGTCCTTGCGACAAGATCACAATCACAATCAGCACGCCCCAGAATAAGACGGCCGGTCCTATGGTGGGCCCCATCACGAACAAGACCCAGCGATCCTGCCCAAGACTGATATTAAGGCTGTTATTGACACTCTCCTGACCTAGATCGACCCTCGGTGTCGATATGACCGGGGCCATGGCGATGGCTTCCTGCCAGTTTATCAATATCCCCTGTTTGCCGGGCCTGACCGGCAGGGTCAGTTTTCTTCCCTCTTGCCGGATTGGCTGGGTCAGCCCATCAATGGCAACCGATTGCAGCACGGCTTGTTCGGGCAGGACAAGCGTGTGTTGCGCGCCCTGAGAACTTCTCAGACTGAGCAACAAGTCCGCCTCACGGCCTCGAATACCCGGTTTAACGCTCAGCCTGGTATTATCGATTGTCAGCGTTTGACCCTGGGCCGCTTTCGGCCGGGTAACGCGCAAGATCATTTTTTCTCCGGGCCAGGGCCGGAATTCCGGCAGCCATCGAGACTCGTTATTTTGATGAATTGAGGCGATGCCGGAGGATTCTATGTGCCAGATCGGGCTGACATCGACTTTCCAGACTTCAATCCATTGCCCGGTCTGGGCAGCGGCCAGCTCGATTTGCTCCGATTTTTCCAGCGTGGACTCCCATTGCAGTAAGGTCTGGTCCGCCGCTATATTAACGTCGACGTTGCCATCCTTAACCCGTATGCCGGGCGTTGTGATCGACTCGCCCGGTAGCAGCGGCACGGACAGGAGCACCGGTGAATTTAACGGCGAAATCCTGATGATTCGGGTCATAACGCGCCAATCCAGGCCCAGCAACAGGGTGCGTTCGATTCTGACAAACAGCGGCAACACGCCGGGGGCCCAATTGGCTTTGCCATCAGGCTCCGGTGTTTTTTTCATGCGGCTGAATTGCAGTTGGTTATCAACCTGGCCATCATCCTGAATGCCCGCGACTTGCCAGCCGGTGCTGTCGATGGTCACCCGGCTCGGCCTGACCGGCAACGGCAAACTGAATTTATTTAAAATCGGCGTGACGCCGCGCATCAAGACTCGATGCCCGCCCTCTTCCAAACCGATCCACAGGCCGTTAGCATCGCGATATAGCCCTTCTGCCGTTTCGCCATCAACGATGACCTGATTGGGAAACCATTGTTCATAATCCGCAGGTAGTGGCACGGCTACGGCATGTTGCGCGTGGATTTCCAGCGTAACCAGCAGCTCCTTGTCGCTGATTGCCAGCTTCATCTCCGGAATCTGCGCACAATCGGGTAAACAATCGGGGGCCTCCAGCAGTTTGCTTCTCAAGGTATCGAGCATCGCCTGATCGGGAAAATCGGCGCGCACATCCTGCGACGACATAGAGAACAACGGTAACAGCAAGAACCCGATCAGCACGGGATTTGCAGTTTTGATTCTGAATTTGAATTTATCGGCGAGACCGAACATCAGCAAGGCCAGCACGGCGATACAGGCGACCCTGATAAAATTGAGCAGCATCGTCATCATCGGCGTGAGATACCATACTCGCAACTGTTGCCCGGCATCGACCGAACCATTCCACGACAGCGCTATTTTATGCCATTGCCATTGCGGCAAACCGGGACCGGTCTGAACCTTGGCGTTGGGATCGATACGGTCATAGCCCACACTCTTGTCCGCATAAAAACTATCGCTTTCCGGGCTGCGTCCGGCATAGTCCGGCCTGTTTGATCTTGATTTACTCATCAAATGCTCCTGCATCACGGCGGCAGGTGCAGACTCGGCAGGCATGGTTTCATCCGCCGGATACTGAGGCGTCATGATGGATTGCCAGGGTTTTTCCAGCTGCGGATACAGCCCTATCCGCACCTGATCGATCATAAAAGGCACCGCAATCAAAATTAACGCCAGCCAGAACGCTTTACGGCAGCCATTGATGAATTGATAAAATTTTCCTTTCGGCAAAACCGTTATCAGGGCAGTCGCAGCCAGAATATTGAGCCAGATGAAATGGGGCGAACCCGGTTCATGCCAGATTAACGACAGCGTCGCCAGCGCAAAAAAACCCCAATTCCGCGTCCAAAGCCTGGCGGTAGCCAGCGCCGCAACCAGCACCAGAAACAAATCCAGGAGCGTCCAGCGGGATATCCAGCTATCGGGAACATTGTCGACGCCGTTAGCAGCCAGTAAACGCCAGCCCGGCGGTAGATTGAGTTCGGCGTTGACCTGATGAAAAGCCTGCTCCCAGCCGACCGCGCTGAGCCTGCTGGTGCTGCCAGACTTCCTGCTGTCGGCATCCAGCATTATCATGCCTTTTCTGACCTCTACCCCCTGCTTGTTCGAACCTTGCTGCTGGGTAATCAGTTGATTGCCCCCGTCCAGCGTTACCCTGCCCAGCCGGGTTTCCGGCAAGGCATTGAGCCGCCAGCCGCTGGTCATTTTGCCGGTTATCTTATCATTGATGGTATAACCGTTACCGTCAAAGTCGAGCCATAGTTTTCTGGTTAAATTAAGTTGATTGGGTTCTGGCTCGGGATCGCCGCGGCGTTTCTGTTTTAACCCCATGATCTGACCCTGATTGATCTTGTAGGCTGGCAGGGATTTCCAGTCATTCGGTAAATTGGTCTGGCTGGCGTCGATTGCAATGACATTTTCTATTTCGACAACGCGTAAATCCGGACGGGCATCGAACACCCAAATTTCCGACTGCGGCCACTCCTGGAAAGTTGTCCCTGTATTATCGGCCGGTTTACCGGCGACCTTAAGGAAAGAAATGGCATTCAGCTCCTTAGGGCTTCTGGCTATCATCTCAATCTGCCAGCGACCGGGGCGCAACTGAACCAGTAATTGGCCATCGGGCTCCAGCCGGGCAGGTAACGGGCTGTGCAACGCCAACGGAATAAAGCCGTCCAGCATCGGCTGTGCCAGTTTCAGTTCGCGTTGTTCGCCGGATATCTCCAGAACCAGCAGGGTCGATACCTGTATCGGCACGTCGTCGCTAACTTTTCTAAATACCTGTAAATCGACGTTGTTCTGACTATTTTCGGTTTTCCGTTGCCCGACATCGCTTTCCTTTAGCCACAACTGGCCGTCTTTGACGGCCGGACTCCGAACGGCCACACCGTTGATAGTTAAATTGATCAGGCCGGTATCGATCGGTATCCCCAAATTGTCGGGAATCGAGCCCCAAAAAAACTCCCCTTTGATATGATGACTGGCCTGCTGATCCTGCTTGACTGTCAACTTGATCGACGGAATCCCGTTTCTGTTCATCACCAAGGCTTTTTTTCCGTCTATAGTTACGTTTAGCGGCCAATGTTTGCCGTCTCCAGGCAAACTGACCCAGCTGTCCCGATAAACCCGCCAGCTGATCGCAAACTCGGCCTTGTTTTGCGTCAAATTCAGAGTCAATACCGTGGGCCAGCTGCAGCGCTTTTGTTCGTAACTGTTGTAAATAAACGGGCAGACGCGTTCTGGATTATCCTGTAGCACCCAATCGACCCAGGGCTTGAGGGGTTCCGGCACTTGCTCGGGGGTTAATGGTTTTGCCTTGACGACTGATACAAACATTAAAGACGCAACTAATAACCCGATGAAACGATTCATGCTTTACTCCTGATAATGTTGATTCGACGTCAAGACGGCACCAAAATCTCGCGGGTGCGCAGTCTATTCCAGTTGCGTTTTTCTAACTCCTAGGGAACGCGGATTAAATTTATCCTGATCCGCCAGCGGTCATCAGCGCGTCACACCGCTTGCCGTCAATTCAAACTTTACCGTCCAGCAGTGATTCCGCCATAGTCCAAAACAGGAACCCGAACAGAATGGATGCCGCGCCAAAGCAGATTCCCAGAATTTTGATCGCTCGCCCTCGAAACAGCGCTTTTGTCCCCCTGATGACAGGAGCATCCGTTAGCACCCAATATCCGGAAGGAGGAAATTCCTGAGCGCGGATAATCCCGGCGCCCAGGTGCCACAGATAGCAGGAAAACGCGAAAAGCGGCAACGAAATCAGCGCAGAGATTAAAACAATCGCAATCCTGATACGATGGATCATCGCTTGGGAGTCGGCTACGATCCAGGATTGAATCCGCAGGCAACAAACGATGGACAATATGCAGGCCACAGATACAGCCAGCAATGCCGCTGCGGCAAACCGGCGAATGGCAGGATTGGCTGGCCTGGACCCGGTCATTTATGCTGGGCATTTAACATGCCGTGATTGATCGTGCCAGTCAACGATGATGGCACAGGTCAGCAGGATAAATGATTTTGATCCCGTCCCCGCTGCATTGCTGCGGGTAATGATAAAGGGCGTAGCGCGAAATTTTCATGAATCAGGCAGGAAACCGACACGTCATTTCAAATGGTCAGTTCGGCTATATTGACAGGTTTATGGATACCCCAGCCCTGCCCGTAATCCACGCCTATTTCTTTCAAAATAGCGTAAATCTCGTCGTTTTCGACATATTCCGCAATCGTTTCCAATCCCAGTGAATGGGCGATCTCATTCATCGATTTCACCATGGCCACATCGGTCGGGCTGTGGGCTATTTCCTTTATGAAAGACCCGTCGATTTTAAGGTAATCAACATCCAGGCTTTTCAGATACGAGTAGGATGAATAGCCGGTACCGAAATCATCCAGAGAAAACCTGCAGCCAAACTGTTTAATCCTACTAATAAAGGTTTCCGTGAAGACCAGATTGTCGGAGGCCACGGTTTCTGTGACTTCGAAGGTAATTTTGTGCAGCGGAAGGTCGCAATCCGTCAGCCGCTGCAGCAGATTTTCAAGGAATTCCTCGGAATTAAGCGACTGCCCTGACAGGTTGATGGCAAATCCGCCGATGCCGGCAAAAAAGCTCTTGTGCTGTTGCATCCAGTAAAATACGGCGTCGATCATCCATTGATCGATTTCAGGCATTCGCCGGCAATGCTCCACCGCCGGTAAAAAATCACCTGGCGCGATGATATTTCCGGATTCGTCCTTTATTCCCAGCAAGGTTTCATAATGTGAATGCGCCGACTTTTCAGGATTGATGGCTTCAATCTTCTGGCATCGGACAAACAAGCGATTTTCGGCAAATATCTGGTCGATGCGTCCAACTTGTTCATGGATCCCCCGTTGCGCTTTAATGCTTGCATCGTCGACCTTATACAGGCGGATTCGATTGTGGCCGGAACGTTTTGCTGTAATGCTTGCCGAATCGGCTTGTTGCAGCAGTTCATCGGCATTGAAGTCATGTTCAAAAAAAGGCACCAAGCCGATACTGACGCCGACCGAATAGCTTTTATCTTCCCATTCGAAATGGGATTGGTTGATATGATCCCGGAGTTTTTTGGCAATGCCATAGCCCTCGTCTTCAGAACAATCCTTTAACAAAAGTCCGAAAGTCTTATCCCCCAAGCGGGCAATAATTTCGCTTTGACTTACTTGGCTTTTTAACAGCTGAGTGATGTTTCGCAGCAGCTCATCGCCGGCAATCAATCCGCAACTATTGGTAATCATTCGAAAATCCAGGATTTCTATATAGCAAAGCATATGCCTGGAATCATCAATTGATATTAGCTGTTCCTTCAGCAGTCTTAAAAACTCTCTTCTATTGACCAGATGGGTAACAGGATCATGACTGGCGTTATAGACCAGTTTTTGATGCATTTTTTGCAACATCATATTGGCGGCCCTGTCCAACAGGGGTTCATCCAAATTCTCAATTTTATTGACCGACCCGGTACGCATTAATGCGGCCAGTTCATCTTTGCTCAATTCCAGTTTTTTCTGGCCTTCCCGGTTTACGAAAACATAAATCCGAGATTTGTTGCCGACCCACACGAGTTTAAGCGGTTCAAACTCTTCTGCCTCCAGCGACAGGGTAAACCATTCACCAATCTGCAAACGGTCGACCTGGCGAGTCCAGTTATTCTCGATAATGTTGATGGAATTGATCGCGCCGGATTTCCTGGGCGCTATGAATTTTTTTTCTACGGGTATACGGATTGGCGGATAGCCGGTACCCAGCAAAGCGGCCTTCAGCTCATCCATGACCTTGCCATGCAGGAAGGCATTGGTGCAAACCGAGCCTAACTGATTTTCTATTAAATTCAGTTCTTGCCGTATCTGGAGTAGCTGTTCATCCGAAAATGGCTCCCGGACTGCAAGCCAGTTCAGCAACTCGTCAATTACCTTCAGATACCGTTGCCGTTTATTGGCATGATGTTCGTCGTTTAATTCAGTGATGACCAGTAGGTGCTGCCAGCCTGATTCAAGCAGCGTCGAGACGACTTCCGGTATCAGTTTGCCGGCTATGCGCTTATCGATTTCTTCCTGGATGATGTCCCTTGCTTGTTCCAGTTTTTGTTTTCCTTCGTAAGCTTCAATGACCCGGCGAATAGCCAAATCCCTGGATTTGGCTACCGGCTGACTAATTTCCTTTAATTCTTCATCGACAATGGCAAATATTTCAGGATTGTTTATCGATTCCTTAGCGATGCGACCGAAAAGCTGATCCAGGGTTTGCCTGATTTTATTGCTCTTGATGATTTTATTGCCCTTAACAGCACCTTCGAGTGCGAACAATTGGTTGAGAACACTGCGCGCGGGATGGGTTTCAGAATCCAGGAAATCGGAATCTTTAAGAGACAAGGCCATCAACGGTAGCTGGATCGATTCCAGGTAGGATTTGATGTGGGGAATGAACATCAAATCATTCATCAGTGTTTCATACAACTGTCCATACACCTCCAGTCTGCTTTGATCGCTCGAAGACAATTTTTTGGCGCCGCCGGCATCGGCAGCCAATATTTCTGACAAGTGTTTCTGCAAGTTCGACGAGTCTTGATGCAGGGAAGCGCTGGCAACCGCTTTTGCATGCAGTTTCGCTATCGCCCCCACAATCTCGTCGGACGAATAGGCTGGAATAATGAGCTCATCGTATGACGGCAAATCACCCTGAGCGATTTGACGGGCAATCGTATCCCTCTGGTAAATAATATCCAATAACTTACTTGCGGTCTGGGCTAATGGTTGCCCTTGCCGCGCCCGGTTGGTCAACTGTTGAACCGGCGCAGCCGGATAGGCGGAAAGTTCGGGAGCTTGCCGCTCATGCTGAACGGCTGTACTTTGCGCTGCCGGTTGATGTTGTCCCGGCAGTGAATGATCACCCGGCAACATGTCTCGCTTCAGATTCGCGGTCTCCTGCGGATGATAGACTATTTCCTCAACGATCTGGCTAGGGGCGCCATAATCTTCTAACAGTTTCTCCAGGGATTTGTATAAATTATCCAGATTATCCATCAAGGCGCTATCGAAAGCCTTGTATAACATTTGCTTGACCGTTCTGATTTCATCAAGCTGGCTGACGCTTTCCTTAAAACTGTTATACAATTTGACCGGAGAAACCGGGTTATTGATATCCCGCCTGGGAATCCCCGACACATAACTCAATTTAAGCTCGATCTGATCGAGCCGATCACTGAAATTTGAAGCCACCCTTTTGATGCTGGAAGACAGCGTCAGCGAATCCTCAAACTCATCTTTTTCGATTAGCGAAAGGGTATACGCATCAGTGGCTGCCGTTGTATTTTCCGGCAACAATTTACGTACAAAATCCATTTCATTGATAACGGACCGACAATAATCCTTAGCGATTGAAACTTGATGAAATCGCAGTCTTCTTGTTGCCTCGAGAAAAACTGTCTTTTCACTTGAATCGATGGCCCGTTCTGCTGCCAGTTCCAGATCATTGCACACGCTATTGAAAAAACCATCCATCAGCAACGGCAGAGTCTCTCGCAATAACTCCTTGAACGACAATTTAAATCGTTCTTGATTGACCGCACTGACCGCTCGAACCTGACCGCTTGAAGTTTCCGGTTTAACCTGGCTTGTTGCCTTTTTCAATAAGGCCCTGAATAACGATTCGGAAATTTTTTCAGTGGCAACTCCTATCCCGTTTGAGCAGACTCGCATCACTTTTGCTTCGATTTGGGTGTAGCCCTTACCCTCACCCGAATTCAACGAAAGCAGCACTTTAATCTTTTTATGCAGCAGAAGAGTCAGGTCTGTATAGGATTTTCTGATTTCCAGAAATAACCCCTGTGTGCAAAAATCAAGAATGTTGCATTGGAGGGTTATCGAATCCCCCATTGAAAAGAGCGCAGTATCCTCATAAGCAACAAGGGCCCCGAGTTGAATGCCGAATCGTTTCGATTGGCGACGTTCTTTATCCTTGGTAAAAGTTGACATTGATGTACCCGGTATCTTGCGCTTCGAATAATGTATCGTTAGCGGTTATAAATATAGTATTAGTTAATCACGATGTCCCTATGATGATTTTTTGGTCAAACATGCTGCCGCAATCCCAAATAAATGACGCCGGCAATGGCAAAATTTTAATATTTTAATTTGACAAACTAATTGGAATTTAACTCCTAAACCGGAATATATTTGAATAATCTTAATTTGGCATTAATCGCCCTCAACAAATCCGGCAGGTATAGGACGTTATGGTCTACACACCTTAGTGCCGTTATGATTTTGGAAGACGCTCTCCTAGCCGCTCAACTCACTGCCTGAGCAACAACAGATATTTAAACTCTTTATTGATGACTGAACGGGCTTGACTTAATCGCCGGTAGACACCGCTGATTGCTGTTGCATGGACTAGTAGTCCGTCAAGCATGTGATGACGGTCAAATGTAGGTGCGAATTCATTTGCACAGCGCGGATAAATCCGCACCTACATTATTGCGCTTCCCGTCAAAATTGCATTGGCGAACTATTAGGCGCTGTTCGATGCCCTGCCAGCCAAATTAAGCGCATCAACCACCAATGTATTATTTTTGATAAAATATTAAGAGAAAAACCCATTCGAAAAATATAGCATATAAGTATATGAACGTAGAATTATATTTGAACCGATGAAAACGCAATCAATAAAGCCTGCGCGGAGCCCGCTTAATCCATTGGCCACAATCCACATGAGACGGATTCATGGCTGAATACCGGCATATCTTACTGGCTGCGGATTTCTCTGAACATGGGGGCTATGTCGCCGGCAGAGCAAAGGCATTGGCTAACCGATATCAGGCAAAATTGAGTATCATTCATGTGCTGGATAACATACCAATGCCTGATACTGGCTATGGCACAGTCGTGCCACTGGATCAGGACTCGTCATACGATTTGCTTGAAGCCGACAAAAACAGGTTAATCCGTCTAGGCAAAAAACTGCATGTTGAGACGGCTGATCTCTGCCTGGTTTGGGGAGTGCCCAAACAGGAAATTGTGCTGCAGGCTGAACGCCTGGCTGTTGATTTGATAGCTGTCGGTTCGCATGGACGGCATGGACTGGCCCTGTTATTGGGATCTACCGCAAATGCCGTATTGCATTATGCCAAATGCGATGTCATAGCGATACGGTTGCCTGAAGATTAGCCAGGCCAAAAACTTCCGGCTTGATCAAGCCGGCTCATTAAATTACCTGTAAAATCATTTATTTAAACATATTTGCCGCCTATTGCCGGCAAGCTTAATCAAGAGGAGAACTGTGTGGCAAAAGCCAGCGATTTAAAAAAAGGGATGGTTGTCGAAATCAACGGGATCCCCCATGTCGTCAAGCAAGTCGACGTCAGAAGCCCTTCGTCGCGCGGCGCGTCGACTCTATATAAAATCCGCTTCAATAACCTTAAAACCGGTCAAAAACTGGATGAATCCTTAAAAGGCGATGATTTCTTTAAAGATGCCGATTGTGTTCGCGCCAAGGTTCAGTATTCCTATAAAGACGGAGATAACTATATCTTTATGAACATGGACGATTATAGCCAGTACAGTTTGAGCAGTGATGACCTGGGAGACAAAATCGACTATCTCACCGAAGGTCTTGAAAGCATCGTGGCCTTATTGATCGATGATGCCGTTCTGGGCATCGAATTGCCCAGTTCGGTGGTTTTGGAGATAGTGGAAACAGCGCCGGCAATTAAAGGAGCGACGGCGACAGGCCGCACTAAAACTGCCCGGCTGCAGACAGGCGCCGAGGTTCAGGTTCCTGAATATCTTGAAACCGGAGAACTGGTTAAGATAAATACCGAATCCGGAAAATTCATGTCCAGGGCCTGATGGCATTGCCGGATTGAATCACTAATCTATTCGGGATAAGAATGCTGTTTACCGTTCCGCAAGGACAGTTCAAACTGAACCGTTTGCCTCTTCGGCGCCCTGACTATTTGCAGGCGTGGGATGCGGCCGACGAGTATCTGCTTACCTATCTTGCCGATACGTTTACAGTTGCAAGCGATAAGAAGGTGCTCCTTATCAACGATTCGTTTGGGGCGATGGCGGCCGCTCTCAGCTCGTTGCGGCCGCATACCGTCTCCGATTCCTTTCTGTCGCAACAGGCGACGCGGCATAATCTCATTCAAAACGGCTTGCCTGAAGACAGCGTCAAACTGATGAGCAGCCTTGACCCGCTTGAAGGCGTTTACAATCTCGTATTGATTAAAGTCCCGAAAACCCTGGCTCTATTGGAAGACCAATTGATCCGTCTGCGCCCCTGCCTGACATCGTCAACCCAGGTCATTCTGGCCGGCATGATAAAAAACCTGCCGTCATCGGTCTGGATCCTGGTTGAACGTTTGCTCGGCCCAACGACGACGGCCCTGGCTCGAAAAAAAGCGCGTTTGATTTTTTCGAAGCCCGATCCGGTCCTACCTCTGCCCACGAATCCTTATCCGGTTTACTATCACCTTGAAAATACAAATCATCTGATCGTCAACCATGCCAATGTCTTCTCCCGCGACAGCCTGGATATCGGCACCCGTTTTTTTCTACAGCATATTCCGTCAGGCCGCGGCCCATGCGACATCGTCGATCTCGGTTGCGGTAACGGCGTGGTCGGCTTAATAGCCGCCGAGCGCAATCCGGCTGCGACCGTTCATTTTGTAGACGAATCTTTCATGGCTTTGGCGTCAGCAAGAGAAAATTTTTATCGAGCATTCGACCAACAAAGAACAGCGACATTTAATGTGGCTGACGGCTTAACCGATTTCCAGCCCGACTCGGCCGATCTGATTTTATGCAATCCGCCTTTTCATCAACAGCATACGGTAGGCGACCAGATCGCTGCCGACATGTTTAAACAAGCGCGAAGGACGTTACGAAAAAAAGGAGAATTATGGGTGATAGGCAATCGCCATCTTAACTATCATGGCTATCTTGACCGGTTATTCGGCTCACATTCGGTGATTGCCGCCAATCCGAAATTTGTCGTGCTGAAAGCAAGGAAGGAAAGTTGAACGTCCCTGACTATACAGTCATGGAATCCGTAGCGGAGAAGGTGATTCAAACAGGGGCAAAAGCCTCTGTTTGAATCGAAACAGAAAAAAGTTTTAAATTAACCATGCAGTTTGCGGCTCAAATATATATTGCTATAAATGGCTGCAGACGCAAACAATACGCTCGAAACGATGAACTCGCCCGAGATGAAACCGGCAATGCCGACGATAAACATGATGCCGATGAAAATGTCTCGTTGTAAATTTGTCATTTGACTGATCCTGTGAAAGTTGTTAATAAGAAATAAATAATATTCCATCACAGTATAGGTATGCATGATTTCGTTTACAATGGCATAAATTAGTAACAGATAGTTTAATAATAAGAAACAATTGAAATTTTCAGTTTACACTATTAATTGATATGGCGTTATCGGCAAAAGTTATCCCCATTTTCTGTGGATAACTCTGTTGATATGTTTATGATAA
This sequence comes from uncultured Methylococcaceae bacterium, assembly GCA_964568805.1. Taxonomy (GTDB): domain Bacteria; phylum Pseudomonadota; class Gammaproteobacteria; order Methylococcales; family Methylomonadaceae; genus CAZMRW01. The sequence continues at coordinate 21,696 of CAZMRW010000033.1, forward strand.
ATGTCCCAAACCAGTGCTTTTAAAGCTTTTTCATCAAATTGACCTGATTTTGATCAACTCATCAATATTTATTTTTTACATTCATTATCAATAGGTTATATTTTATACTTGACTCATGAACTGGATGTTTGCTGCAAATTCTAGTATTTTAACTAAGTAGATAAAAATGAACTCTTTTTTGATCGAATTTGTGGAAAAATGTCAATTCGAAATGTCGGCTCCAGGCTTTATTCAACCTATTTGCAGCAGCCTGATCAAACTATATCTTGGTCGTTTAGGCTTCATTTAAACAAATTTATTTATAAACAACGAAGGTTTAACTGATTTTTGCATCCACAAAAAAGTATGGACTTAAGCGATTGTGATATAAAATAGGCAGTTTTTGAAATTGCGGATCGATTGATCGGCATATAAAAAGTGGCCTAGTTATGCGATGTCCGTTTTGTGCGGCACAAGATACACGCGTTCTCGATTCCAGATTAACCAGTGACGGAGATCAGGTACGCCGCCGGCGGGAATGCACTGTTTGCAAGGAACGATTTACCACGTTTGAAACAGCGGAATTGACATTGCCGCGAATAATCAAGCGCGACGGCACTCGCGAGCCTTTTGACGAAAACAAACTGCGTTCGGGGATGTTGAGAGCCTTGGAGAAACGGCCGGTTAGCGGCGATGACATCGAGGCGGCTATCAATCGAATCAAAAAGGAGTTGATGAGCAAAGGCGAAAGGGATGTAGCAGCGCATGAACTCGGTGAAAAAGTAATGAAAGAATTGAGCGTATTGGATCATGTGGCATTTGTGCGCTTTGCATCGGTATATCGCAGCTTTCAGGATGTCAGCGAATTTACCGACATGATCAAGCACCTGCAAAAACAATAAGATGCCGCTTACCGCCGAACGCGACATTTTTTATATGGCCAGAGCCATCCAACTGGCAAAAAAAGGGCTCTACACAACCGATCCCAATCCTCGCGTCGGCTGCGTTATCGTCAAGGACGATAACATCATTGGCGAAGGCTGGCATGCCAAAGCCGGCCTGGATCATGCCGAAATTGCCGCCTTAAAAAATACCCGGGACGCCGCTGGCGCTACGGTTTATGTCACACTGGAACCCTGCAGCCATCATGGCAAAACGCCGCCCTGCTCCGCTGCGCTGATCAAAGCCGGCGTAGACAGAATTGTCGCCGCCATGCCGGATCCGAATCCGCAAGTGGCCGGCAGCGGACTGGAACAACTTAAAGCGGCCGGAATCGCAGTCAGTTGCGGCATACTGCAGCATGACGCTGAGGCTTTAAATCCGGGCTTTATCAAACGGATGACGACTTACCTCCCTTATGTGCGAAGTAAAATCGCCATGAGTCTGGACGGCCGTACCGCGATTGCATCGGGCGAAAGCAAATGGATCACCTCGGCCGAAGCCAGAGGGGATGTGCACCGGATGCGAGCCGCAAGTTCCGCCATACTGACCGGCGTCAATACGGTGCTGGCCGATGATCCCGCATTGACCGCACGCATCGACGGCGAGGTTTTGCAACCCCTAAGAGTGGTGCTGGATACCCGCTTGAATTCGCCTGTTAACGCGCAAATGGCAAAACTGCCCGGCCGCAGCCTGATTTTGACCTGTTCTGAAGATCAAGACAAAATACGGAAGTTGCAACACAGCGGTTTTGAAGTTTACCGGCTGCCGGAAAAAAATGGTCGGATAGATCTTCACGAAGCACTGATCTTTTTGGCCGATCAACACATTAACGAAATTATGGTTGAAGCGGGCCCAACTCTTAACGGAGCACTGTTGAACGAAGGCCTCGCCGATGAATGGATAGTCTATATGGCGCCCTGTCTTCTGGGCGACGAAGGCCGCGGAGCATTCAAGCTGACGGATATGGAAACCATGGCCGACAAAAAAAATCTAACACTGACCGATGTCAGACAGATCGGCGGAGATTTGAAATTAATACTAAAGCCGCAGGCAATGTGAGGGTTATACGCATATGTCACCAAAAAAAACACTTCCCCGAACTGATCGAACAAGATGCAGACGGTGTTTATATCGTGAGTTGCCCCTTGTACCGGCTGCCGCAGTTACGGCAAAACTATTGACGAAACCTTAAATAAAGTTCAGGTAGCTATCGAACTTTTGCTTGGAAGAACAAAACCAGATAGCAGGTTTATCTGTATAAAATGATAAAATACCTGAACATATTCAGATCATTAAAAATGAACACTGGCTCTCAATGAACCTCGAAGCGTATTTCTATTGGGTTATCAATCCAGGACGCATTAACAGCAGACTAATTACTGTCCCCAACTAACCATGTTTACAGGCATCATCTTAGCAGTCGGCAAAATAGCAGCAATCGAGCATAGATCGGGCGATTGCAGGTTTTCCATCGATACCGGCAAACTGCCGTTGAAGGATGTCGCGCTTGGCGACAGTATCGCCGTCAATGGCATCTGTTTAACAGCGGTCGAACTGGGAGCGCATCATTTTTGCGCCGATGTATCGAACGAAACCCTGTCCAGAACGTTGCTCAATATCGCCACCGTCGGTACTCCGGTAAATCTCGAACTGGCCCTGACGCCGTCGACGCGGATGGGCGGACACATCGTCAGCGGCCATGTCGACGGCATCGGCACAGTGCTCGAAAAAAAACCGGACGGACGCTCATTCCGGTTTAAATTTAAAGCCCCTGATCAACTCGCCAGATATATCGCGGAAAAAGGATCGATCTGTATCGACGGCGTCAGCCTGACCGTCAACGAAGTCAACGGCTCGGAATTCGGCGTCAACATCGTGCCTCATACGCTAAAAGAAACGACGCTCGGCACCGCTGTGCCCGGCACCAGGGTTAATCTGGAAGTAGACCTGCTGGCACGCTATCTCGAACGGTTGATGCAGGGCGAAACTGCGGCGAAAGAGCCGCAGGGCGTTACCGAAGCATTATTGCAGAAAAGCGGTTTTTTGAGCTAACAACCTCCGGTACACGAATGAATACCATCGAAGAGATTATCGAAGATTTGCGCCAGGGAAAAATGGTGATCATCATGGATGATGAAGACCGTGAAAATGAAGGCGATCTGGTCATGGCGGCCGCGTTTACCCGCCCCGAAGACATCAATTTTATGGCACGCTACGGCCGCGGACTGATTTGCCTGACCTTGACCAGCGAACGCTGTCAGCAACTCCGCCTGCCGCTGATGACCAACGAGAATAAAACAGCGCACTCGACCAATTTCACTGTTTCGATTGAAGCGGCGACAGGGGTGACAACCGGCATTTCCGCGGCCGACCGGGCGCGCACCGTGCAATGCGCGGTGGCGCCCGATGCCAAGGCCGAAGACCTGGTGCAGCCGGGCCATATTTTCCCGCTGATGGCCAAGTCCGGCGGCGTCTTGAATCGTGCCGGGCACACGGAAGCTGGCTGCGACCTGGCACGATTGGCAGGCGTTGAACCTGCGGCGGTGATCGTTGAAATCCTCAACGAAGACGGCTCGATGGCAAGACGGCCAGACCTGGAAGTGTTTGCGCAACTGCATAATCTTAAAATAGGTACCATTGCCGATCTGATTCATTACCGCATCCAGCATGAAAACACCCTGGAACGGATCAGCGAATGCGATTTTCCCACGGAATTCGGCGATTTCCGCCTTTACGCCTACCAGGATCGAAACGACAATAACCTGCATCTAGCCCTGGTGATGGGTCAGGTCTCGGGCGATGAGCCGGTTCTGGTCAGAGTTCACGCCCGTAATTTACTGGATGATTTATTCGCTTCCAAGCGCAGCGGCGGCAGTATTTCCATCCGTGACGCCATGCAGAAGATCGCCGAAGCCGGCCGGGGCGTGCTGGTTGTGATCAGGCGCAGTGAAGATAACAAGGCGCTGGTGGAGTTGATCCACCGGTATCAGCTGGAAGATCACGGCATCGCCAGCCCTGACGAAATCATGGAGACGCCGGACTGGCGCATGACCGGGACCGGCGCCAGAATACTGGCAGATCTGGGTGTCCACAAATTAAAAGTCTTAGGCACCCAGAAAAAATATGTCGGGCTATCCGGTTTCGATCTGGAAGTGTCCGAACACGTGGGCGCCAACCCATCCAGCGGTGATCGGGTTTTAAAGAACTCGCAGGCTTAACGTGCCTCAAAGAATCAAGAACAACAAAGCAATTTGCTGATCTGAAATTCTTGATTAGCTTCGAGGCGACGGACCACTCTAAGCTGGCTTGACCGCGCCTGCAGACTATACCATGCACTGTCTTGCCGGTCTTCGCCCCACTTCTGCCGGATGCCGACAGGGTTGAAATTAAGGAACAAGCCAAGAATGACTGAAGTAGAAACGCGACCGGAACATCGATCAAAAGCAACGCAGAAGCAGTTGCAACAATATCCTGGCTGGTTGATTGAAAAATCAACACCGTGGACTGCACACACTAAAATGATTTTAATTAAGCAAGAGAAGTATCATGTCGACAGTGAAAACGTTTGAAGGAAATTTATCGGCTAAAGGGGGCAAATTCTGCATCGTAGCCTCCCGTTTTAACAGCTTTATCGTGGACCAGTTACAGGCCGGCGCTATCGATACGCTGATCCGCCACGGTGCTGACGCGGCCGACATCCATCTCGTTAAAGCGCCGGGAGCGTATGAATTGCCGATGGTCGTGCAGCGCGTTGCCGCCGCCAAAAAATATCATGCAATTATTGCCATCGGTGCGGTTATTCGCGGCGGCACCCCTCATTTCGAATATGTCGCCGGCGAATGCGTAAAAGGCTTGGCCAACGTTTCCTTGAAATATGATGTGCCGGTCAGCTTCGGCGTATTGACCGTCGACACCATTGAACAAGCCATTGAGCGTGCCGGGACCAAAGCCGGTAATAAAGGCGCGGAAGCGGCCCTATCCGCCATCGAAATGGTAAGTCTCTTTAACAACCTGGATATCTGATGAGTCAAGCTCGAACCAATGCCCGAAAAGCTGCTGTACAGGCGTTGTATCAATGGCAGATGACAGGACATAATCTTAGTGAAATCGAACGCCAATTCCAGGAAGAAGATCGTCTGAAAGATGCTCAGAAAAGCTATTTTGTCGAGCTGTTTTACGGCGTGCCCAAAAATCTCGATTCAATCGACCAGGCATTATCGGAATTCGTAGATCGTCCGGTCGACAAGATTGATCCGGTCGAACGAGCCATTTTAAGAATAGGCGTCTATGAGTTGATGCTACGACTGGATATGCCGTACCGGGTTATCCTGAACGAAGGCATCAATCTCGCTAAATATTTTGGCGCCGACGGCAGCCATAAATACATTAATGGCATTTTGGATAAAGTCGCCCAGAAGAAAAGGCCGATCGAGATCAAGAAATGAATATCAGGTCCAAGTTTCATGGTTCAAGAGAATCGAACCCTGAACCCTGTACCTTGAACCCTGTACCTTGAACCCTGCACCTTGCACCTTGTTCCCTTGCATCTAACAGAATTCACCCTCATTCAACGTTTTTTTACCCGGCAAAAGGTCGCTAACCCGTCAACTCGCCTCGGTATCGGCGATGACTGTGCTTTAGTGGCTGTCCCGGAAGGTTATGAACTGGCGATAACCACCGATACCATGGTGGAAAATGTCCACTTTTTTGCCGGGACCGACCCGGAACAACTGGGTCATAAGCTGTTGGCCGTCAATCTGAGCGATCTGGCCGCGATGGGCGCCAATCCCGTTTCGGCCACCCTGGCACTGACCTTGCCGAAAGTCGATGAAGACTGGCTGTGCGCATTTGCCAAAGGCTTTCTGGATCTTGCCGAGCGGCATTCGGTGGATTTGATCGGCGGCGATACCACCTCGGGCCCGCTGACCCTTACCGTGCAGGCGATGGGTCTGGTGCCGCACGGGCAGGCATTAAGACGCTCGTCTGCACAACCCGGCGACTTCATCTATCTGACCGGCAATATCGGCGATGCCGGCTTGGGATTAAAGATCAAACAGGGTTATCGCTGCAATCTACCCGATACCGCGTTAGACCGCTTCAATCGGCCCGATCCCGCATGTGCTGCCGGCCAGACTTTAAGAGGCATCGCCAACGCCTGTATCGATATATCGGACGGATTGGCCGGTGATTTGGGCCATATTCTCGATCAAAGCGGGGTCGGAGCCTGTATCGACTGGGATTCGCTGCCTTTATCGGATGCCGTGCGCAATTACATCAACGAAACCGGCGACTGGTCCATGCCCCTGGTCGCCGGCGACGACTATGAGCTCTGTTTTACCGTCAACCCGGAAAAAGCATCGATGCTAACGATAGCCCGCCGCAAAATCGGCATCATCGAAGCGGAACCCGGGTTGCGTCTCAAAAAATCCGGCAACATCCAACCATTCAAGGCAAAAGCTTATGAGCATTTTTCATAATTCGCCGCTGGGCAAAAACCAATTGACGCCCAAACACATCATGACGGATCCCGTCCTGTTTCTGGCTTTCGGTTTCGGCTCAGGTCTCGCCAAAAAAGCTCCGGGGACGATGGGCACACTCGCGGCAATTCCGCTTTATCTGTTGTTTGCACAAACCGACATGCTGATTTACAGTCTGCTAACCGTTGCCGTGACCCTTTTCGGCATACCCATCTGCGGCCATGCGGCAGACAAATTGGGTGTGCATGATTATGGCGGCATCGTTTGGGATGAAATCGCCGGTTACCTGATTACCCTGTGGCTGGTCCCGTTCACCTGGCAAACCGTCATAGCGGGTTTCATCCTGTTCAGGATTTTCGATATCGCCAAACCCTGGCCGATCAAATGGATCGACCAGAAAGTGACAGGAGGCTTGGGCATTATGCTCGATGACGTCTTAGCCGCGGTATTTGCCGGGGCTTTATTGCTGTTATCGGTGCAACTGGGCTGGATTCATTAATACCAGAACAGATCGATTATTACCTGTTCGGCTATAATAGATTATCTAAAAAGGTAGTCTGCCTGTGTGCTGACCATTTATACCGAGATTGTCGCAGTATCTCAACGATGCAAACTCAAGGCAGTAACCGCAGCCGGAAATGAAACAACCCCGACTGCGGTTTTCAATTTATCGGGCTAGCCGGCGGGCCTTAATCGTCGCCGCCGAATACGCCCAACAATTGCAGCAAACTCAGGAACAAATTGTAGATGGAGACATAGAGAGAAATCGTCGCCAGGATATAATTGCTTTCGCCTCCGTTAACGATCTCGCTGGTCTGGTACAAAATCATTCCGGACATCAGCACGATAAACATCGCTGAAACGGCCAGAGACAGCGCCGGTATGGTAAACAGAACCGCGCCCAGGCCGGCAAAAAACGCCACCAGGATGCCAACCATCAAAAATCCGCCCATAAAACTGAAATCCTTGCGCGTCGTCAGGGCATAGCCGGACAAGCCAAGGAATATTACGCCGGTTCCGCCCAGGGCGGTCATAACCAGGGCATGGCCGTTACTGAAGGCCTGAAGATACATGTTGATAATCGGGCCCAGGGTCAATCCCATGAAACCGGTCAACGCAAATATAAAAACCAGTCCCCACGCGCTGTTTCTGAACTTTGTGGTTAAAAACAGCAGACCGAAATAGCCGACCAGCGTGAGCAGCAGGCCAGGGTGCGGCAGGTTCAGATACATCGCAAGCCCTGCCGTCAGCGCGCTGAATACCAGCGTCATCGATAACAGCAAATAGGTATTGCGCAGCATTTTGTTCGTCGCCAAAACGCCGGCATCGGAACGAGTGATAACGGTATTAATACTCATGTCAGTAAATTTCCTAGTGATGAATGATACAAAAACAAAGACACTCTAATAGTACAAGAGTTTCAATGCGATATAAAGATAAAAGGTAACTATTCAAGCCCCCCCGGGAATCTTCAGCCCTAGCGATTCCCCCTTGTTGCTTTCGATAGTCATCGAATCATCAGTTCGCATCAGTTCGATAGGCTAAACCAGTCGTCAGTCTGCCGTGTCTTTGAACAATCATCCTGATCAGTGTCGTTCTGGTGCTTGATCCAATCGCGCAAGCCATGGGTCTATGCGAACTTATGACAAGGGACTCATGTCTTATATTCGCTCAATCCGCTTCGCCGCTAAGCCATTGATAAATGCCAAAGCTGAGTGCAATGTTACCAGAGATCCAGGCGGGATTCTTCTCATCGCGACTTAATAATAACTAATAGTGGGGATATAGGTATGTTTTCTAATCATATTGTCAAAACCCTCATTCTGATTCCGTCTTTGGCGAGTTCTGCCCTGGCGTTTGCCGCAGTCCCCGGCACCCTGGATCCCAGTTTTAATTCAGATGGAAAACTCACAACAATAGCCGGCACCGCCTCTTCCGCTGCCGAAGCCGTGATCCAGCAAACAGACGGCAAACTGGTTGCCGCCGGGTTCGGCAGGCAATTCCAGGCAAACGAACACATCGCCGTCGTTCGCTATAATGCAAACGGCACGCCGGATGTCGGCTTTGGCGAGGAAGGCATCGTCAACACCGCCATTGGCAACAGCAACGCCGCAGTTTATGCGGTCGTCCAGCAAACGAACGGTTCCTTGGTCGTGGCTGGTCGAAGTTTCAACATCGTCAATGACGATTTCACGCTGGTGCGCTATACCGGCAGCGGTGCGCTGGATACCAGTTTTAACGGCACCGGCATAGTGACGACGCCGGTGGATCAAAGCAATGACGGCGCCTTTGCGGTCATCCAGGACAGCAATGACACGCTGACGGCGGCCGGCTTCAGCAGCAGTTTCGGCAACGATAATTTTGCAGTGGTGCGCTATCAGTCGAACGGCGCCCTGGATACCAGTTTTAGCGGCGACGGCAAAGTCACCACCGATTTCGGCGATGACGGCAACGATGTTGCGTTCGCCCTGATCAAGCAAAGCGATGGCAAACTGGTGGCTGCCGGTTTTAGCCATAATGACAATAATGATGATTTTGCCGTCGCGCGTTATCTCTCCAACGGCTCGCTCGATCCCAGTTTCAGCGCTAATGGCCTAGTCAGGACTGGCATTGGTTCGGGGACGGATCAGGGATTATCAGTGGTCCAGCAAAGCGATGGTAAATTGGTCGTCGCCGGATTCAGCGCACTTAACGGACAAAATGTCATTTCCCTGGTCCGGTATAATTCTGACGGGACCCTGGATACCAAATTTAACAAGACCGGCAAGGTCACCACCGCCGTTGGCAACATCAATGATCGCGCCTTTAAGGTCATGCAACTGCCTGACGCCAAGCTCTTGGTTGCAGGATACACACAAAATGATGCAACTAATTTCGATTTTGTTCTGCTTCGATACAACCTGAACGGCAGCCTAGACACTACATTTAACGGCGATGGAATACTGACCACGAATTTCGGTTCGAATTCGAATCCGGGAATCGATCAGGCCTTTGCCGCCGTCGAGCAAGCCGATCAACAAATCGTCTTGGCGGGGTCGAGCAGCATCGAGGGCATAGAAAGTTTTGCGCTGGCGCGTTATCTGTTTGACGACGAAGACAATGACGGTGTAAAGGATAGTCTCGACAATTGCCCTCTCATACAAAATTCCGATCAAACCGACGCTGAAAACGACGGCGCCGGCGACGTGTGCGATCCCGATGACGACAATGACGGCGTAATCGACAGCAAGGACGACTGCCCTTTCGATCCGAACGAGACGGCAGATACCGATGGCGACCTCATCTGCAATAATAGCGATACTGACGATGATAATGACGGCGTGCCCGACGCTGACGACCCGTCCCCGCTGTTGGGTATGATCGGTCAGAATAAAAATGATTTTCTGGGTTACAGCGCGGCCAATGCCGGCGACATCGACGGAGACGGCTTTGACGATATCATTGTCGGCATTCCAAAAAGCAACCCGGTGTTGCCGGGGGGCAATAAACCGGCCAAGGATGCCGGCTCGGTCATCGTTTACTCCGGTAAAACCGCCCTACCCTTGCCAAATCTGACCTTCACCGGCGATGCCGCCGGCGATGAATTCGGAATTTCCGTAGCCGGTGCGGGTGATGTCAACAACGATACTGTGCCCGATATCATGGTCGGCGCACATAAAGCGGATGTCCGTGATCCTGTCACCTTTAAAGTACTTAAAAAGAACGCCGGACGCGCGGCTATTTATTCCGGCGATACCGGCACCAAGTTAATTGACTTTTATGGGGAGTCCGCCGGCGACGGTTTGGGCATCTCCGTCGCCATCCTTGGCGATACCGATGCCGACGGCTATGCCGAGGTCATAGCCGGCGCCTGGAAAGCGGACCGGATCGATCCGAGCAACGGCAAAAAATTAAAAGATGCAGGCGCCGCCTATCTTTATTCCGGAAACTCTCATGCCCTGCTGCACAAATTTGACGGCGAGAATAAGGGGGACAATTTCGGCTTTGCAGTAGCGTCCAGCGATGTTAACAACGACGCCAAGGCGGACGCCATAATCGGCGCCTACCAATACGATGCCGTTCAGGGCGGGAAAAAACTGAAAAATGCCGGCAGCGCCTATCTTTATTCCTCGGCCGACTATTCCCTGATCAGACGGCTGGACGGCGCCCATGCCGGCGACCGATTAGGCTACGCGCTTGCCGGCATTGCCGATGTCAACGGCGATGCACACGCCGATGTCCTGGTGGGGGCGCCGAAAGAAGATGCCCGTCATCCGGTCACACATAAAGCCGTTAAAGACTCCGGAACCGTACATATTTACTCAGGCACCAATGGCTCATTGCTGGACCCAATAGATCCGGACCACCCCATCAACAGCGCTCCGCAAACCGGCGCCTGGTTTGGCGGTTCGGTCAGCGCAGCCGGAGACTTCAGCAACGATTCCATTCCCGATTTTGTGGTCGGCGCTTACAAATACGATGCAAGCATCAACGGCGTCAAACTGACCGATAGCGGTAGGGTTTCCATCCACAGCGGCAACAGCGGCGTCGAATTATTCAATGTGCCAGGCCGCGGTAAAAACAATTTCTTCGGTTTTTCCGTCAGCGGCGGCGGCAATCAGAATAACGATGGTTTTAGCGATGTCATAGCCGGCGCGCACAAGGCCGACCCGACTAATCCAGCCACCTCAAAGCCGATAACGAACGCAGGCGTTATAGAAGTGATTTCCGGCAGAACGGTGACGCTGCCGTAAGACTATTGCAGGGAGCGGCAAATTTCAAAATCAACGGCATCGCATGGATCGCCTTTTATTCGACAGGCTTGATAAATCGACGTTGGCAATCCAACGAATTGGCATCAATTCATGGTTCGATAAGCTCGCCAGCAACGAAAGAAAAAGGGCGGTCTGCAGACCGCCCTCTGAATTTCCTGATGTTTACTGTTACTCTCCTGCCCTGACATCAAACTCGATCTTCCAGCGGCCTTTGTCCCGTTGAGATACGGCTTGCAGTTCCAGCGTACCGACTTCGGTGACGGCGGCGCACAGGTGTACCGGCACCACTTCGCCGGGTTTACGGCCTTCTTCCGACAAGGTAATTTCAATCTCATCCAGCTCGGACAATTCCTCGCCAGTCCAATAGTCAAGACGGGTACCGACTCTGTCATCGCGGCGAGTGTTGGATGCAAAGAAACGAAAACGCACAGGCTCGCCGACGACCAGACCAAACTCGTCGTCGGGCAGTTCTTCCTGCGTGCCTTCTTCCATGCCGAACGGCGCGATACACAAAGCCTGAAGTTCCGGCGCCAAGCCGGGCACCGCAGGCATGGCGCTTTCAATGCCGACATAATAAGAAGCCGCCGTGCCGCCCTTGATACGAACGCCTTTGCCTTTTCGGACAAAACCGTAATACGCAGCACCTCTGGCTACCGCCAGATCAAGATCGGCGCCGGCCAACAGTCTTGCTTCCGGCGCGCCTTCGCCCTTCAGCCAGGAATTTAATACCTCCATTAATCTATCGGCCAATGACTTGGCTTTCAATACACCGCCGTTGAACAAAACTGCGGTGGGATGCAGGAATGTGGCATGTTCCGGCAGATTAATGTCTTTAAGATCCTCTGTGGCGCTTTGCTGCTTGGCCAGAAATGCCGCTAAATGGCGGGTAATCCCGGCATCCTGGGCATAAGGCAAACCGGCGGTTCTTAAACCGGTGCGGGTGCGAACGACCGGCCTGTCGCTAACCGAGACTCTCGGCAGAAAGCCTTCGACCAAAACGCTGTTGATCTCTTCACGGGTCAGCTCGGTGCGCAATGCCCCTCCGATCAGGGAAGAACCGCGATTGGCAACGACCAACGGAATCTGGTCGATGCTCGGATCATTAAATATTTTTTCCTTGGCATCGCGGCAACTATGGGTTAAAGCCTGAATCTGCCAGGGTTCCAGCCGTTTTCCGTCCTTTTCCAGTTTGGCTTTGACCGTATAGGCCAGTGCCAAATCCATGTTGTCGCCGCCCAGCAGGATATGATCGCCGACCGCGACGCGGGTCAGTTCCAGGTTTCCGTCTTTTTCGGTCACGGCGATCAGCGACAAGTCGGTGGTGCCGCCGCCGATATCGATGACTAAAATAATATCACCGCAACTGGCTTGAGTACGCCACTCGCCCTGGCTTTTTTCTATCCAGCTGTAGAGCGCGGCCTGCGGTTCCTCAAGCAGAATCGCCTGGCCAAGACCGACCGCGCGCGCCGCTTCCACGGTCAGCTCCCGCGCTGCCGGATCGAAGGAGGCTGGCACGGTTATGACCACATCCTGCACGGCTAATGGCGCATCGGGATGCAGGCTTTGCCAGGCATCACGCATATGCTGCAGATAAGCGGTTGTTGCCTGAAAAGGCGAAACGCGTTCGATTTCTTCTGGCGCGTCGCTGGGCAAAATAGGCGCTTTACAGTCCACGCCGGCGTGGCATAACCAGCTTTTGGCGCTGGCTACCAGACGTATCGGCGTTTTGCCGCCCAGATTCCGGGCAATTTCACCGACCAGATAATCCGGTTTGGCTGTCCACGGCAAAGCCGTCGAACCTTCCGCCAGTTCGTCCCTGTGCGCCTGATACAAAAAAGATGGCAACTGGGTTTTATCTTCAACCGCTCCGGGCGCGGTTAACTGGGGAATCGCCATTACTTGCTGCGAAAACTCGTCATGGTCCAGGCCGCTCAGTTCGGCATAGGACAGGACGCAATGGGTCGTGCCCAAGTCAATGCCGACGATAAACCGATGTCCCGATCCCCGTTCTTCGGAACTGACGGCAACGTTAACCTGTTGAGAAGACGCTTCGGAATGTTGCTCGTTGTCATGTTCATTCATAACTCAACCTCGGCCGGGGCGATAATATTGGCGTTATGGCCTTGCGTCAGTTTCGGCAACCGGATGCCGGTCACCTGCCAGCCTTTATGAATCAGAATGCCGGTAAACGGAGCATCGCCGACAATATTGCCGGTTAAGCGGACCGAAGCGGCATCAAACCCTTTTGGCAAGGTGATCTTGCCGCCTTCCGGCTCGCTGCGCACGGGCGCCAGGGTAAAATGCTCGTTGATCGCCTTGTTGCATCCTTCATGGACAACGCGGGCGGCAATGCCGATATCGGCATCGCTGTAGGCGGCGATATCTTCCTTGATGAAGTCGATAAAACGCGCCTGGTTTTGCAGCAGACCTAATAATTGCAGCGCTGCGTCCGGCGTGGGCTCCTTCAATATGACCGGTTCCGGTGCGGGCGCCTGAACGAGTTTTTCAACTTCGACAATTTTTTCGACAATTTTCACTACCGGCTCAGGTGGGATGGCCTGTTGTTGACTGGCAGGCTGAACCGGCTTTTTCCTGCAGCGAGCCATGCCGATGACCATCGACAGCAACAATACGATCAATAACAGCGATAACAGCGCGACAGTTCCGGCCAGGCAAACATGCCACAAATCGAATGTCGTCGGTTTTAGGGATAAATCGATTGTATAATTCATAAGGAGCTCTATTGTTGGCCTGATTTACGGGCGGCTTCTGCAAACATCATATTTTGGATTATGGTGCGTGTCGTTTGCAGGCGCATTTGTTTCAAGTGTTGATCGGCAATGATTCCGGGAACTTTTTCACCGATATAAACTTCGCGCATTTTAGCCAGCTCCGGTTCACACTGTTTGACGACCTGTTCCGCTCCCTTGCGGATATCCATGTTCTGATAAGCCGGCTTCTGCATTTCTTCGACGGCACATTTCTTATACTGGTACTGGGATGCCTGGATTTTCTTGATCGTATCTTCGGTCAAGGTGGTGTTTTGCCATACATTTTTCGGATCTTCGGCGCCTACTCCGATTGAAGGCAACAGAAAAGCTAGGAAAAAAAACTTTTTCATAATAGTTCTCAAGAATGTTAAAGGGATTTGTTGGAAACTGTTTTAAACCTGCCGGAAAAACCGGGATTCGGCATGACTGAAAAGCACTATATCCTGATCGGGAATCATCACAATCGGCCTTCATCCCGCGCGCTGGTGGAACGGCCCGGCAATTTTAAGATAGTTTCCTGGGACCAGATTTTACGCTAACTGGGCTGGATTGAATAATTAAGCTTTTTGGATTGATAAGTCGGGGCGTTATCCCTTTTTTCAACCCTTAAACGATTCAATGCTGCATTTTATCGTTTCCGGTTTCATTAAGCATTAGAAAGATGAATTAAATTCAATAAGTTAAAACCAATCATCGTGTATAATGCCACGATAAACTTTGAATTCCTTACATGACAATGTACAAATACAATGGCTTGGTCATCCACGAAAGCCACGACGATGACGGCATCCTGGAAATTGTCGAACGCAATGGCATCAGATCACTGCATTTCGGCACGTGTTCCCGGCAAAGCAGCATTCAGTTGGACGATCCGGACAAACTGATTCTGGATTATATGCGTGCGATGAACTGCTGGCTATTATTCAAGGAATCCCTGGATGAAGCCCTCATAGTCGGCTTGGGCGGCGGCACCTTAGCCAGCTATCTGTTGCACCATTTCCCCGATTGCAAGTTATCTGCGGTGGAATACCGGAAAAGCGTCATAAAAATTGCGCGCAGTCATTTCGGCCTGCCTCTGGATCCTCGCCTGAAAGTCATCACCGATGATGGCGGCAAATTCATCCGCCAACGCAGCGAAAGCCAGCAGGAAAAATACAATTTTCTATTTATCGATGCGTTCGATCCTGACGGAATGGCGCCGTCGATTTGCAATATCGCCTTTTTTGATGCCTGCCGGGCCTTGTTAAAACAGGACGGCATCCTCATTATCAATCTGTGGAATACAGATAGACCCTTGTTTGCCTCCTGCGTCCAGTGGCTGGGCCAGGCATTCAACTGGAAAATCCTGTTTCTTCCGGTTAAAGATAAAGGCAACGTCATCGGCTTTGCGTTTAATGAAGGAACGCCCCTTTACTCCCTGAAAGAGTTGAGAACCCGGGCCATTGCCCTTGAACAATACTACGGAATTGAATTTCCTTCCTTTTTGAAAGATATTGTCAGGCGTAATGCCGGCACCCTGAATCAAGTTATACAAAAATGACATCATCCGCATTATCCCCCGAACCTTATCTGTTCAGCTATCGAAAATACTGGGCTCAGCGCTTTGGCGTCGCCCCGATGTTGCCGATGAGCAAGCAGGAAATGGACGCGCTGGGCTGGGATGCCTGCGATATCATTCTGGTGACGGGCGACGCTTATATCGATCATCCGAGCTTTGGCATGGCGCTGATCGGGCGCCTGCTCGAAGCGCAGGGATTCAGGGTCGGCATCATCTCTCAGCCGGACTGGACCAGCGTCAGTGATTTCAGAAAACTGGGCCGCCCCAATTTATTCTTCGGCGTCACCGGCGGCAACATGGATTCGATGGTCAACCGTTATACATCCGACAAAAAAATCCGCTCAAATGACGCCTATACGCCTGACGGCGCCGCCGGCAAACGCCCCGACCGCGCCGTCAATGTCTATTCGCACCGCTGCCGGGAAGCTTACAAGGACGTGCCGATCATTATCGGCGGCATCGAAGCGAGCCTCCGGCGCATCGCCCATTACGACTACTGGTCCGATACCGTCAAGAAATCGGTGCTGCTGGATTCCAAGGCCGATCTTCTGGTTTACGGCAATGCCGAACGGCAAATCGTTGAAATCGCCCATCGGCTGGCACAGGGTGAAGCCATCACCGAGCTGACCGGCATCCGCGGCACCGTGCACTTCGTCAAACAAATTCCCGATGGTTATGCGCTCAAGGACTCCACCGAGGTCGATAAGCCCGGCGAGCTCATGCCGCCGCAAGATCCTTATCAGGAACAGCCGGCCTGCGAGTCGAAAATCGCCTCTAATGACACTGCCGGCGAAAAGGTCATCCGCTTCGACAAACAGCTGCTCAGGAATCAACGGGCGCAGACGGTGATCCGCCTGCCCGCCTACGAGGACGTCAAGGACGATCCGATCCTGTACGCCCACGCCTCGCGGGTCATGCATGGCGAGACCAATCCGGGCAACGCGCGCCCCTTAATCCAACAGCACGGCCAGCGCCAGATCTGGGTCAATCCGCCGCCGATTCCGTTGACCACGAAAGAAATGGACGGCATCTTCGACCTGCCCTATTCGCGGCTGCCGCATAAGGCTTACGGCAAGGCCAATGTGCCGGCTTTTGAAATGATCCAGCATTCGGTCAACATCATGCGCGGCTGCTTCGGCGGCTGCACCTTCTGCTCGATCACCGAACACGAGGGCCGCATCATCCAGAGCCGTTCGGAAGACTCCATCATCCGGGAAATTGAAGCGATCCGCGACACCTCGCCCGCGTTTACCGGCCATATTTCCGACCTGGGCGGCCCGACCGCGAACATGTACCGACTGGCCTGCAAGGACCCTAAAATCGAGGCGGCCTGCCGCAAGCCTTCGTGCGTTTATCCCGGCATCTGCCCGAATCTGAACACCGATCATACGCCGCTGATCAAACTCTACCGCCGGGCCCGCGCGCTGCCCGGCATCAAAAAGATTTTTATCGCCTCGGGCCTGCGCTACGATCTCGCAGTCACCTCCCCGGAGTACGTCAAGGAACTGGTCACCCACCATGTCGGCGGCTATCTGAAAATCGCACCGGAACACACCGAACAGGGTCCGCTGTCGCTTATGATGAAGCCCGGCATCGGCACTTACGACCGCTTCAAGCAGATGTTCGATCAATATTCGAAGGAAGCCGGCAAGGAACAATATCTCATTCCTTATTTTATCGCCGCGCATCCCGGCACGACCGATCATGACATGCTCAATCTGGCGTTATGGCTGAAGCGCCACGGTTTCAGAGCCGACCAGGTGCAGGCGTTTTTGCCGTCGCCGATGGCGATCGCCACCGCGATGTATCATTCCGGCAAGGATACGCTGCACAAAGTCAGCCGCAAGTCCGAAGATATTGTCATCCCGAAAAGCTTCAAACAGCGACGCCTGCACAAAGCCTTTCTGCGTTACCACGACCCGAAAAACTGGCCGCTGCTCAGTGAAGCGCTAAAGGACATGGGCCGCAGCGACCTGATCGGCAACGGCAAACATCACTTGATTCCGAGCTTCCAGCCCCAGGGCACGGCCAGTCCAACGGAAAAAGTTCAGCGCTTCAGGACCAAGTATACCGGCAAGGAAGCAGGTCTCAGCGGAACAAGCAAATCTCGTATCCCTGTAAGAAAAAAAGCATTAAACAAACAACGGTGACGGCGTTTAGTCTTTTTTTGATTTCCGGATAAGTAACTAAACCGGCTTAAATTATAAATCAAACGCTTACTATGCCAGCCCCGTGACCTGCCCGACCACCCTCCAAAAAATGCTGGTCAAAAATATTTTCTTGTGTATAATGCGTGGTTCTTCGCTGGCGTAGCTCAGTTGGTAGAGCAGCTGATTTGTAATCAGCCGGTCGCGGGTTCGAGTCCCATCGCCAGCTCCATGTATTTAAAGGCCTTTTCGAAAACGGAAAGGCCTTTTTTATTTCCTGTGGGACAGACAGACCAATTGTCCACAACGACTCACAATAAATCCCCCTCTTTCCTCTGCCCAAACGCCTCGAAAGGCAATCCCCAATACCTGATTCCACTCATTCAAGCCGAAACGCTATATCTTTGCCGGTCTTTTCTAAACTCACTCTGAGTGTTGTATAGTATTGCGATTTGTAGCCATCATTTCCGGCAATAATTTCTAAACAAACAGGAGAAACATGCTCACTGGCGAAATTCGCAGCCAAATCGACTCAATCTGGAACGCCTTTTGGTCAGGCGGTATCTCCAATCCGATGGAAGTCATCGAACAAATCACATACTTGCTGTTCCTGCGCAGGCTGGACGACCTGCATACGCTGGAAGAAAACAAGTCGAATCGCCTCGGCAAGCCGATGAAACGGCGTATTTTTCCGGAAGGCGACGACGCCAGAGGGCGCGAATACAACGACCTGCGCTGGTCGCGCTTCAAGAACTTCGCACCGGCCGAGATGCATACGGTGGTCGGCGAACACGTTTTCCCCTTCCTGCGCACGATGGGCGGCGACGACTCGACCTATTCGTATCATATGAAGGACGCGCGTTTCACGATTCCGACGCCGGCGCTGCTGGCGAAAGTCGTGGACATGCTCGACCACATCCCGATGGAAGACCGCGACACCAAGGGCGACCTCTACGAGTACATGCTCGGCAAGATTGCGGCGGCAGGTCAGAACGGGCAGTTCCGCACGCCGCGCCACATCATCCGGCTGATGGTCGAATTGACCGCGCCCACCACCAAGGATGTGATTTGCGACCCGGCCAGCGGCACCTGCGGCTTCCTGGTAGCGGCCGGCGAATATCTGCGCGAAAAACATCCGGAAATCCTGCGCGACGCTGTCTCCCGCGAACATTTCCACCACGGCATGTTCCACGGCTACGACTTCGACAACACCATGCTGCGCATCG
>CAZMRW010000034.1:0-37865 GCA_964568805.1 uncultured Methylococcaceae bacterium
TGACCTCTATAGCTCTAATTCCGCTCGCTTTATTTAGTTTTGCAAGTTCCTCTCTTAGCAATATTTTCCCGCATGAACCACATTCTTTCATCTTTTGATTTACAAAGGCTGGAACTGATAATTCTTGGAATACAAGTTTGGCCAAAAGCGGATTTGATAATCCATAAAGATTGCTAGGCCGAACCCCTTTAGTTTCTTGTAAAGTTCCAATATTTATAACAGCTCCGCAATTCTCCCAAATTTGAATCTTTTTTAGTGCAGCCTGCTGTGAAATTTTAAAAACATCTGAATATATGCGTTTAATAGTAAAATCACACTCTTTCAATTTTTTTAGATCATTGAGTACAGTATCTCTGTAAATTTCATTACAAATATCTTCAGAAATAGACTTTATCCCAAAGTTGATTGATTTATCTGATATTTTTGAAGAGTTATCGTCGATTTCGCTTTGCTGATCTAAAATTGATTTACAAATTCTTACTGAGTTCCTTGGTGATTCATTTGAGAAAAACGCAATTGTACGGTCAAGTGTATTTGAAGCTTGAAAATCAGCAATTGAATGCAATGAATTTAATCTACTACCTGAATATGCATTAACTCTTGATGCTAACATTTCTTCTAAATTTTCAGCCTTCCATTCCAAACGATAATATTTAACCCTATCTGGACGAGCAATATCTCTATATGAATCAATAAGCAAATCCCATAGAAAAAATTTAAATGAGTAATTTGGTAGTTCTAATAGCTGCAAATTGGATAGCAACGGATTAATAAATTGAAATGATTTTTCAGCTGTCCCCGTTAGATCTGTTTCATCTATTTTATCTATTAATACATAGATAGCACCATATCCGATTTTTTGTGCCAATCTACTTAACATTTCAAATTGTTGAAAAATATTACCTGCCGAGCCTCCTTGTTCCTTAAACTTAGCTATTTCAGTTGTGCCCAAGCCTATTTTTTCTAGAAGAGCGTTAATCACAATTCCAATTGGGCCCGTAAATTTATTCCACCATTCTTTTGCTGTATCTTGAAAGTTCTGTACTGAATTTATGGCATTTTTTAATTGATGCTGTTCAATTCCAAAAAGATTTTCTTTTATAAGAAGATATAAAAAGTGACGTTCGTCTGTTGAGAGCTTTGCAATACCAGCTTTTTGAATAGCAGTTAGTAAAGCAACTAAAATAAGTCGCCTAATGTTCTTTGTATGATAATTAATATCTATATCAGTAAGCTTTATATTTACCGTGTCAAATTGATTATACGTAACACATAAGAACGGTTGATTAATACTCGACAATTCTATCTTTCTTTTAAGAGCTGTTTTTCCACCTCCTCGTGGAGCAAATACAATACTGGATTTTGGGCTATTGTGGCTTCCATAAACGGCATTAAAAAATGGTGGGGCTATGAAATATTCTTCTAATCGCTCTTCTTCATCAGCATTTGTTTTTAAAAACGGGTCGGAATCAAAACCTAATTTATTTAACAAAACTTCGTAACTCATGCTCTGCCTTTAATAATTCAACCAATAATAGGGATTAGTTGTTAGGAAATTCCTCCAACTATTTAAATGGAAGATAATGGATTCAAGTCTTGCAAAAAAATTGCTCTAATAATTTCTATTTTTTAGACTATTATGAATCCAACTTGACCAAAACCTCACCCCGTCCCATTTCCGCCATATCCCCCGCATAGCGCCGCACGCGGTTGAATCCAACCGCCGCATCGGCAAAGCGAGAATTCAGGCTTTTGAACGAAGCAAACAACAACGGCAAAAATCCCAAGGAATGCGCGCCGCAGTCGTTGAAGCTGGCCGGGAGCTGCGGCTGGTTCCACAAGAGCAGGGTGCCGCGGCGCATTGCATAGCCGGGATAGCGGCCGGTCTGGCCCATCACCGCGATCGTGCCGGCGGTCATCCGCGAGCCGCAGTAGTCGCCGGCGTTGCCTTCGATCAGGATCGTGCCGCGGCGCATGTGGTCGCCGGCGCGCTCGCCGACGTTGCCTTTGACCAGGATCAGGCCGCCTTTCATGCCCATCTTGTTGCCGGGCAGCGCGCCGCCGAGAAAATCGCCGGCGTTGCCGTCGATTTCGAGCGTGCCTTTTTTCATTTCGCAGGCGGCATAGAGGCCGACATTGCCGGTCACCCTGATGCTGCCGGATTTCATGCCCATGCCGAGATAAGCGCCGGCGTCGCCTTCGACGCGAATGCTGCCTCCGTTCAGTTCCTTGCCGATGAAATTAAGCTTGCCGAAGCTATTCTTGATGACGATGTTGTTGGGATTATTGCCGGAAATCATGAACAGCGTATCCACGCGCAGTTTTGCCTTACCGGATTGCAGTTCGAGTGCGGCGATTTCAGCAATTTCCTTGCCTTCCAGGTTCTGGCAGACCAGAGAGGACATGTCGACGCTCTGGTCCGGACGGTGTTTCAACGTAAAGGTGAGCGCGCTCATGCCATGATCTCCTGCAAATGAAAATGGAACGGTCCGAGTTTGCCGCCGTAGTTGCCGGCGCTGATGCGTTTGATGCCGTGTTCGGCGCCGAGGTCGCAAACGGCCTGGATGCCGGCGCGCATCGCCTTGTCGATGTCTTCTTTGGTCAGTCCGTCGATGACGATTTCCATCACCGATTCGATGTCCGGCGAGAGGTCGGTTTTGGTCATCCCTTTCAGGGTCGGACAGAACGCATCGTTGGTCGAGGCGCCGAGCGCCTTGTATTTGGAGCCGACTTTCGAGCCGGAGCGGACGACGCCGCCGGGGAACGGCATGATCACGTTCGGCACCTTGCGCATCGCGTCGATCGCCGCTTCGCAGGCAGCCAGAGCCTGCGGCTGCGATTCGGCCAGCACCAGGAAGTTGCCGCCGCCGACCGCGTCGACCTGGCCTGTAGTCGCTTCGGTCAGAAACTCCCCGTCCATCACCGGCACGCGCCAATATCTTTTGCCGCCGATCACTTTCGAGACCTGAAAGCCGTCGCCGAAATAGCGCAGGTTTTTGCCCAGCGGGATGGGTTTGTCGCTAGAGATACCTGCAAACAGCGCCGAGGTCGGCGAGGTCAACACGCACTGTCCCGCGCGGGTTTCGAGTTGCTTGGCGAGGCCCTTGCCGCCCATCGCAAAAATCATCACCGATACGCCGGGGCGGCCGTCGGGTGTTTCCGACGGGGCGAGCACCCGCTCGATGCCGGCCTCGCAGCCGCAGGCAATCACCGAGGTCGCGAAGCCGGTCATCGCCT
Organism: uncultured Methylococcaceae bacterium; assembly: GCA_964568805.1. GTDB lineage: Bacteria > Pseudomonadota > Gammaproteobacteria > Methylococcales > Methylomonadaceae > CAZMRW01. The sequence goes on from CAZMRW010000034.1 coordinate 3,238, forward strand.
GCGCGGAAATCATCGCCCATTTTTCGTTCTGCGCGGTGATGATCGCGCGCGTCGCCTTCATCGGAAACGCTTCGGCGAAAGTTGCGTCTATCGTTACGCCGTTGATAATCATGCCTTACCTCCTTGCAGCGGATGCACGGTGATGCTACCGCGCCCGTCTTCGGTTATTTCATCGTCGCTGATTTTAAAGTTGCCGAGTTTCATCGTCAGATAGCGGTCGAAATAGTCCTTCAGGCCTTTCTCGACCGACGGATCGAAATCGGGCTTGACGACATGGGTGGTGCCCCATTTGCTGTGGATCACGGCACCGTCCTGTACGACCAATTCGCCGTCCTTGAACACGTAATCCGGCTTCTTGAACATCTTTTCGCGGTCGACGTTGTCGGTATAAACCGTAATGTCGGCCCAGTTGCCTGGGCTCAAGCCGCCGCGGTCCTTGAGGCCGATCAGCCTGGCCGCACCGGCTCGGGTCATGATCGCGATTTCGTTCAGTGTGTATTCGCGGTCGATCGACGCCAGCGTGGTCATCTTTTGCGCTTCGGGATGAATCCTTGACAGAACGTCGTTGCGGAAGCTTCGGTCCATCAACAGACGGATCAGATGCGGATAACCGGTAAACGGCGCTCCATTCGGGTGATCGGTCGTCAGGAAGATGCGCCACGGGTCATCGACCAGCAGAAAGGTTTCGAGGCCGATCGCCCATTGCAGGGCGTTGACAAAGTTTTGATCCTTGTATTTGAATGGAACGAGACCGCAGCCGGCGTCGCATTCGATGTCCATCGTCACCCATTTATTGGGGCTGGCATACTTGTGGTTGGCGTGCTGGCGCATGCTATCGCCGGAGGCGGTCACCGTTTGCCCGAACAGAATCTGGCCGACATCAATCGTGATGTTTTTGTGTTTGTTGACCGCTTCGGCGATCTTTGCCGCGCCCGATGAAAATTTGAAATCGCCTTCGGTGCCGTAGCTGTGAAACTGGATGTGGGTCAGGTGCATCGGCAGGCCGCCGATGCCTTCCATGGTATTGAGCGTCGTTTCCATATTGCCGGGCACACCGAGATTGCAGCCGTGGACATGCAACGGATGGGGCACACCTAGTTCCTTGACCGCAGTCGCCAACACTTGCAGGATTTGCCGCGGCGTGACGCCGTAATGGCTGTTTTGTTCGTCCAGATCGAGCTTGCGCTGGTTGAACTTGAAGGCATTGATGCCGCCGGGATTGACCACCTTGATGCCGATCGCCTTGGCGGCCTGCATGGTCCACGCGACATAGTCGTTGATGGCTTTTTGGTCTTTTTTTGCGGTCAGCATGCGCAGCAGATAATCGTCGCTGCCGAGCATGGCGTAGCCGCCTTTATCGAGTATCGGAATATCGGCCATTTCCATATGCGCCTGGCGGGCGTTAACCGGCAGCACGGCCGGTTCGAAGCCGGCGGTATAACCCATTTCGGCATAGCGGTAGCCGGTCACGAAGGTGCTGGGCATCGCATGGCCGCAGCCTGAACGGGTACATTCGGTGCGCGCCACCGGATCCTGGCGGTGATCCTCGGGCAGCAGGGTCCGGGCGATGTTGCCCTTGCCGCCGCCAATATGCGTGTGCATGTCGATCGCGCCGGACATCACCACCTTGCCTTTCAGGTCGTATTCCTTGTCCGGATTGACGTCCTTGCCGGGCTTCTTGACGATACGGCCGTCCTGAACGTAGATATCCTGTTTCTTGCCGTTGACGTCGGACGAAGGATCGTAGACGGTTCCGCCTGTTAGTTTTATCAGCATAGGGTTGCCTCGCATAGTGCGTATTCAATGGCATTGAGCGCGTCGGCCGAGCTCGGCAAACCGGAATCGCGCAATTTTTTCAATCGGATCGCGACCACGTTGTCCATGCGGTAAGCGTGTCCGGCATGATCGATGCCCGGCGTGCCGACCGGGATGAAAACATCCGGCTCCTTCGCAAAGGTCATGCCGGAGCGGCCGATCACGATCGTCGGCAAATGGTTTGTTGGCGGCGTGGCTTTGGCGTTGAACGCCTGCACCCAGACCAGCGCATCGGCTTCGCCATTGTCGATCAGCGTGTTCGTGTCGTTCAGATAGGGGTCGTATTCGGGATAGCCGCGCGAGAAACGGGTGCGCGCCGGATAGCCTGTCGTCCAGCCGCAAACCTGGTTGGCGGTCTGATCGCCTTCCTTGCCGCCGAGCGGCAGGCCGGAACAGCGGGTGTTCATGTCGTTGATGTCCTTGATCATTTCGGACAGGGTCTGCACGGTCAGCTCGGCCTGCCGGAACGCCAGAGCGCCGGCGGCCCAGGTGACGACGCTGTATTTCGCCGTCTTCAATTTGTCGGCAACCCCTTGCAAATCGGCAATCGCGATGCCGCCGACGGTTTCCGCCTGAATCGGGCGGCCTTTGACCAGGGCTCTCAGGACGGCGATCACTTCCGGCAAGTCCGCATCGGCGCAAGTGATGGCCTGCGCTTTTTGCCCCTTGGGGGACATCGAGGCGTCGCCGGATGGCTCCTTGCCCAGATAGATGACCTGACGGTTGGCGGTATCATCAACGAACATCGCGTCTTTGTTCCAGAGATAGCGTTCGAAAAAACGCGGCGAGAAGCTTTCGAGATCGGTGCCGACGACCAGCAACAGGTCGCAGCGGTTTTTCACTTCGGCCAGCGTGGTGTTCATCCAGCCCGAATCCTGCAATACCAGAAGGTTATTACGGGCGGCGGAGAAGTTCATGTTGTCGATCACGGCCCCGCAGCGGTCGGCCAGGGCCAGCAGAGCCCTCATGCCGTTAACATCGGTGGCGCAGCCGCCGATGACGGGCAGCCTGGTGTCTTTCAGCAAGGCGGCGGTTTTGGCGACGGCTGCCTCAAGACTGACTTCCTTGCCGTCAACCCGGGGGCTGGTATCGGAAATGGGCTGTTCAAATGCGGGCGTATTCACCGCGCAACCGTTGGCCGTCACTTTCAGCGCCAGTCCGTCAACCTGAATGGTCAGGTCATCCGTGCCGATGCCGCAAAAAGGACTCGGTATCTCAGTAATTTCTGTCATTAAGCTGTCCTTTCATTAAAATGTGTAATCATCAGACATTGGACAAATGCCCGACGCCCGGGATTTTGTTCGGATATTCTAACCCGATTTCAGATTACTGTCTCAATAAACGCCACGGCAGCCGATATCCGATTGATGCAGTAAATGCAGGGCAGTTGCCGCTTATTTCATCGGCATCCTTAGTCCGGCGCTGCAAAAAAACACTTTCTCGCAATATTGCCCCATCAGTTGGGCGGCTTTGCCCGACAAATCGACAAACTGCCGGGCTAACGGATTATCGGGAATAATCCCCAGCCCGACTTCATTAAGCACCAGCACCATCTCGCAAGGCAGCGTCATCAGGGCTTCCAGTTCCCGCAAAATTTCAGTTTCCGGAATCTGATGATAAAGCTGGTTGTTCATCCACATCGACACGCATTCAACCAGAACGGGTCCCGGACATGCCTGCAGCGTTTCGTACAGCCTGACCGGTTCCTCGATCATGATGAAAGCATCCTGACGGCGCTGTCGATGGACTCTGATCCGCGTTCTCATTTCTTCATCGAAAAATTCGGTTGTCGCCAAATAGTAGGGCTTGACCGAGCCCGCCTGTTCCAGAATGTACGCTTCCGCCAGACGGGACTTGCCGCTTTTTACGCCGCCGATAAACAAGGTTTTCATAATGCGTCCAAAATACTGTCTATATCCAGATGATCCCGGACCATATCGGCAAAGCCCTGTATTTCCGATTCGCGATGAAGCGAGTAGTGATATCCCCGATAGGCCGGATTGATGCCGTTAAAATAGGCGCTACGAAAGTCGTCATCGTCGAATACGCCATGCACATGGGTTCCGGCAATTCGTCCCGCCTGATAATACAGCGGATAGTTGTCCATGCGGCCGCAATGGATTTCATAGCCGTTGATGGCCGAAAAAGAAAATAGCGAATAATGGCCGCACGCGACGATTTTGGGATTTTGATAACGCACACAGTCATCGATTAAATTCAGGCCGGCCTCGCTGCCGGCCGTTTCATGTTCCAGCGCCTCAGCATCATGCAGCACCCGGCATAACATTTGATAGCCGCCGCACAGCCCGAATAAGGGCTTGTCAAACCGCTGAATTTCGCCGAACAATCCCAGATTTTTCAGCCATTGCAGGTCGCGGATAACGGTTTTACTGCCCGGCAGCAGAATCATGTCGAAATTTGCCAGCGGCCGATAGCCGTGGATCAGTTCCACATGAAGTTCAGGGTCGCTCATCAGCGGATCGAGATCGTTATAATTGCTAAGCCCCGGATAAGCGATGGCGGCAATACGGATCTTGACGTCGTCCAGGCGCTGCTGATAATTGCCAAGCGACTGTGAATCCTCCATATCGATATTCAGCGGACGATAGGGCAGCACCCCCAATACGGGCACGCCGAAACGCTCTTTGATAATCAATTCGCCGTCATCGAAAAAACGCCGGTCGCCGCGAAATTTATTGACGACGACCCCGATCACATTGCTGCGCATGACCGGATCCATCAGCGCTAGCGTGCCATAGATCGATGCGAATACCCCGCCCCGCTCGATGTCGGCCACCAGGATGTTCTTGGACTTGAAGGTCTTGGCAATAAAGGTATTCGACAGATCCCTGTCCAGCAGATTCAGCTCTACAGGCGATCCCGCACCCTCGGCGATTACCAGATCATAGCCGTGCTGCAGACTGGAAAATGCCCGCGTAACCTCCTGCTCCAGCTTGCCGATATGCCGGTAATAGTCTGCTATCGATTGATTTTGGTAAACCTTGCCGTTAATGATCACCTGCACCGAGCCGTTGCCATGCGATTTGAGCAATACCGGGTTAAACTGGTTGCTCGGTTCAACCCGCGCCGCTTCCGCCTGCAGACATTGCGCCCTGGATATTTCCCCGCCTTCTTTGGATACCGCTGAATTATTGGACACGTTTTGCGCCTTAAACGGAGCGACCTTCAGTCCGCGGTCTGCAAAAATACGGCACAAGGCCATGACCAGCGTGGTTTTACCGGCATCGGAGCCGGTGCCGAATACGGCTAATGGATTCATCATTTGTTCAAATAGTCGATGTGAGTGTAATCGTTTTGATGCTGCAATTTATGCAGCGAGCCCGGATTGATGCGCAGTTGAAACGCATTGGCCAAAGGCAAGGTCAATATCCGCGCCAACAGGGCGCGAATGGCGCCCGCATGGGTGACCACCAGCACCTGCTCGGTGTGCGTCGCCAGCAAATCCTGCCAGAAACTGCCGGTACGACGATACAAGTCTTCAAAACTTTCGCCTTTCGGCGGAGCGGTCTGGACAAAATGTTCGGTCCAGTGCTTAAGTACATCCGGCTCGATATCGTCAAAACGCCGACCCTCCCAATCGCCGAAATTCAGCTCCAGCAAACGGCCATCCGTCGTGACTGAATTTGACAAGGTTTGAGCCAACTGTAAACAGCGCGTTAACGGGCTGCTGAAAACCGAACAATCCGGCGCAAGCTCCGGCAGTTTTTGCTTCAGCTCCCGTGCATCGTCGGCAAAGCTTTGCGCCAATGCCATATCGGTCTGCCCGTAACAAAGACCGGGCTTGGCCGCCGTTCGGGTATGACGGATTAAATAGATGTCCATAATGCGCTGATACCCAAATAAAATATCGTTTCTGTTATCTGCTGGCTGGCGCCGAGGCAATCGCCGGTATAGCCGCCGATATGGCGATTGAAGTAACGGCCCAGCAACAGAGCGGTAATCAGAACGGGAATGATGGCCGCCAAACAGGCGGCCGGCAGCAACGCAAACGGCAGCAAGGCCGTGACCGATGCAAACATCAGATCCCCACGTGCGGGTGTATAAGCGGCAGCGCCGCCCTTGCTGTTTTCCGTCCGCGCATAACTGTAGTTACGCATCAGCAACAGCGGTGTCAGCCGGCTGATGCTTTGGCCGGCCAGCAGCACAAGGGGTACCACTGAGGACGGCATGCCGCCCAACAGGCTGATTTTAAGCGAAAGCATCAACAGCAGGCCGACGGCGCCGTAGGTGCCTACCTGGGGATCTTTCATAATGTCCAGAATGCTTTGCCTGCCATAGCCGCCGCCAAAGCCGTCGCAGACATCGGCAAAGCCGTCTTCATGGAAAGCGCCGGTTATCAGAATGCCGATGATAATCGCGATGATCGCTGCTGTGGTTTGCGGCCAGAGCAGTTCAGCCAGATAAAATGCCGCTGCCGACAGGCCGCCGACCAGCCAGCCGATGGCCGGCAAATAAACGCTTGCTTGCGGCAGTTTTTGATAGTCCAGGGATTGCGGACACGGCAGGCGGGTATAAAAGCTTAACGCCAGCAGAAATAGAGACGGATGAGGCATTCTGATTATGGATAACGGTCGTCAGGCATCATGCATTGAATCAACCAAATCGAGCCCTTCCAATCCGCTCAGGCTTGGCATACCGTAATGCAACTCTTTGGTTTCGCAACATCGGTTAATAAGTTGAGGATTGTTTAGTTGACGCGTTTCCACCTTGCGGAAACATAGTCCAATGCTTCCTGAATGTTCAGATCACGAGTGGCCCCGCCCGTTCTTACAAACAGTTTCGGCGCATTACCCTGATCCAAGAAAACCGGCCTGGTCGCGGGCGATACGATCAGCCTGCAGACATCCTTATTGTCGATAACATGGAATAGAACATGCACGAAAGGGCAAAGGTCGGCGCCCAGATTCGATGAAATGGATGTCATTACCGCCTGTTCGAAGCCATCCTGGTCCGGTTTTTTGAGCGTTTGATAATCGTTGTCCAGGCCGATAATATCGCCATTGTCGGCGACGCCTATCAGCAAGGTCCCGCCGACATGGCTGTTCATAAACCCAGCCAGCGTTTTTAAAACCACCCCTTCAAGTGACCGATTGATGCGCGACTCCGCCAAATCCCAACGCAGAGTCGATTTGAACTCCAGATACGGGCCCTCCCCCTGTCTGATAATCGCGGGCAAATCCTTATCCAGCTCGGTTTTCAAATAATCTATCCGCATCATCCGCTTATGGATAACCTTGTAAAGCAACAGGGACAAAAGCCCCAACATCGCGCCGATTTCCGCATAAAATGTGATCAGCAACAAGTTGCTTTGGGAAATTCGTCCTAACAGCAAATCTTTGACCTGACTCAACACATACTCGATTGACGATAACGGATCTACGGTCAGTTCACGTGCGCTGATATAATCGTAACTCGGCGCCAGAACGAAAACCCCGATGATTGCGCCGATGACAGCGGCGATGATATAAAGCTGTAATTGCTGCCGCCAGATCAGCATCATCAGTAAAAAGAATCTTTTCATTTTTTGCTAAGCTTTCCCAATTTTACAAAAATCGCAATGGTTATTCATTTGTTAATTGGGCGATTTAGATCAAATGCAAGCCATTGTGTCCTTACATTCTTTTTTACTGTCACGATTGCCTGTTATCGACGCCCGATTCATCAAAGGTCGCCATCTCATTCAAGAAACTGACCGCGGACTGCAATAACGGATAAGCAAGGGCAATTCCCGAGCCTTCTCCAAGCCGCATCTCCAGATTAAGCAATGCCCTTACGTTGAAATAATCCAATAAAGCCTGATGTCCCAATTCGCCAGACACGTGGCTGAACACGCAATAATCGAGCACCTCCGGATAGAGACAAACCGCGGCCAGCAGTGCGCTGCCGGCGATAAAGCCATCGACGATGATCACCATGCCCAATTCGGCCGCTTTCAGAAAGGCGCCGGTCATCATTGCAACTTCAAAGCCGCCAAAATGGCTCAGCGCATCCAAAGCGCCCGTGCAGCCTGCATGCCGATCCGAGGCTTGTTGCAGTATGTTTAATTTATGCTGCAGCTGATCATCGGACAAACCTGTGCCGCGGCCTGCGCACCGGATTAACGGAATGCCCGTCAGGCTATGCATCAGCACGGTTGCCGACGACGTGTTAGCGATGCCCATTTCGCCGAAACCGATGCAGTTGCAACCGGTTTTCTGCTGCCGTAAAACGATTTCCGCCCCGGTATGGAGGGCTGTTGCGCATTGTTCCCGGCTCATTGCCGGCTGCACTAAAAAATTATCGGTGCCGTATCCGATCTTGGCATCGATCAAGCCGGATAAGCCGCTCAAATCGGCGTTGACCCCGGCATCGACAATCAGCAATGCTATGCCGTGCTGCCTCGCGAAGACATTAATCGCCGCGCCGCCCGCCATGAAGTTGGCGACCATTTGCGCGGTCACACTTTGCGGATAAGCACTGACGCCCGCTGAAGCGACGCCATGGTCGCCGGCGAAGACGATGATGCAGGGTTTATCCAATGTTGGCGCCAGACTGTTTTGAATCAGGCCGATGTGCAAGGCCAGCGCTTCCAGTTGCCCCAAGGCTCCCAGGGGTTTGGTTTTCTGATCGATTTTAGCCTGTAACGCTGGTGCCAACGCCTTCGACAGCGGTGCAATGTTAAAATTTAGCGGCACGGCGTGTTCCAGCAATTCTCAAACAGCATGCTGTCAAGGTTCTTGCGGTCCGCCCAGCGCTCCTGCTCGAGCATCGGTTTATCGTAAAATTTGGCCACATGGCCCAGGCACAAAATGGCCACGGGACGGCTGTCTTCCGGCATCCCCAGCAGTGTTTTCAAGTCATCCGGATCAAACAGCGACACCCAGCCCAGGCCCAGGCCTTCCGCTCTTGCCGCCAGCCACATGTTCTGGATGGCACAGGCCAGCGATGCGAGATCCATGTCAGGCATCGTGCGGCGGCCGAATATGGCCTGTTGCCGCTGCTCGCATAACGCGGCGACCAAAACAACCGGGCATTCCAGTATGCCTTCGACCTTCAGTTTCATGAATTCGTCTTCGCGCTCGTTTAAGGCCTTGGCCGTGCAAATGCGTTCCCTTTCGACCAGCGCATGCATGTGATTACGAAGGTCGGGACAAGTGATGCGGACAAACCGCCATGGCTGCATGTAGCCGACGCTGGGGGCATGATGAGCTGCCTCTAGCAAACGCCTTAATATCTCGGCATCGACCGGATCGGGTAAAAAATGGCGCATATCGCGGCGCTCATAAATGGCCCGGTAGACGGCAGCGAGCTCCGTGTCGGAATAACGGTATTGTGTCATTTTATCAGGAAGGAAAGCCTCACGTTTCGCGGCGGTATTGTCTGCATTAACATATCAGGGCTATGTTAAAAAAATCTTAGGCGCCGGCGCAAGGCAAGATTATAGATTATACGGATGCACAGCCTCAAAGCCATGCACCTTGGCTTTCGTGGTGAATGCCGGCGGATTCCAGCTTTGCTGTTCCTGTCCGGCCAGATAGCCGGCCAGCCAGTTGGCCTGGTTGCGTATCGGCAATATATAAGCATACAGTTTTCCGTTGGGCAACTCGGCGACATCGCCCAGGGCATAGATTGCCGGATCATCCGTTTGTAAAAACGGATTGACCTTGATGCCCCGTCCGACCGCAAGCCCCGCCTTTTCGGCCAGTTCGGTACGGGGTTTAAAACCGCAAGCAACAATCAGCGCATCGAACTCGGCAGTGGACCCGGTGTTGACGCAGAACCTGTCTCCCTCTTTGGCAAACCCCTGCACATCCTGATTCAGCAGTATATTAACGCCCGAGTTTTTCAGAGTGTCAAACAACAAGCCGGAATCCTCGACTGCCAACTGTCGCTCCATTAACCGGTCCATCGCATGAAACAGCGTAACCTGATCGCCTGAAACCGCCAGATCGGATGCCACTTCACAGCCGATCAGGCCGCCTCCGATGATGGCCCATTGTGGTTTTCGGTTTCGGCCAAGCAGTCCCTGCCGGAATTTACGCAGTGTTTTCAGATCGACCAGACTGTTCAAACAAAAAAACAGCTCGCCATAAGGCCTGAATGGCGGCGGAATGAATGCCGCCGAACCCTGGGCAATAATCAGCCTGTCGTAGTCAAGCGATTTAACCTGACTGAAGCCATTCAAATCTATGGTACGCTCGTTACGATTGATCGCTGTCATCTCCGCGCCGCAGATCATCTCGATATTGCTATCGCGCAGAGACTCGAAAGGTTTCAGAATAATGGACTGCTCTATCGACTCCTTGCTGAAGCCGCGTGAAAGCAACGGCCTCGAATAATAGCCATCGGTCTCCCTGGTTATCAGCGTAATCTCGGCCTCGGCATCCAGAGACCGGTATTTCTCGGCAAAGGTGATACCGGCAACCCCCGAACCAATGATGACTATATGCATGCCAATCTCCTCTGCGGTGTCGATTAATCCATCAGTTCATAATCGCTTTTTACAGTGCCGCACTCAGGGCAGCGCCAGTCTTCGGGAACGTCTTCCCAGCGTGTCCCGGGCGCTATGCCGGTTTCCGGATCGCCCTCCTTTTCGAAATAAATATGGCCACAGATGGTACATTGGTATTTTCTAAATTCAGACATACTCTCACCTCTTTAAAGTGCTAAAACCCGGTTTCGCAGGTTGCGAAGCCAGAAAGACTGTATCAGGTCTCTGTTAATTTTCAAACCTGAAACGTTTTTATTTTTTAAACGGCAGAAAAGCCGCTGCATCTTGCTTGTAATTTTGCACGGATTTTTGCTCCATCGCCAGGAAATAGTCGATAGCTTTCGCAAATCCGGTATCTTTAAACCAGTGCGCAGAATAAGTGGTAACCGGCTCGAAGCCCCTGGCAATTTTATGTTCTCCTTGCGCCCCGGAATCAAACCGCTGCAAACCCTGCTCGATACAATAATCCAGACCCTGATAATAACAGGCCTCAAAATGCAGGGAATCGAATTCCTCGTGGCAGCCCCAGTAGCGCCCATACAGGGTATCGGCGCCGGTAAAACTTAGCGCTGCGCCGACGTAGCGGGCGCCTTTACTGGCCAGCACCAGCAACATCCTGTCCGCCATCGTCGCCGCGCACTGCAGAAAAAACTCAAGATTCAAATACGGCGTCATGCCTTTTTTTAAATAGGTCATCTTGTAAAACTGAAAAAACGCCCGCCACTGGTCCTCGCTGACCTTATTCCCGGGGATACGGACCAATTCAATGCCAGCCTCAACGACCTTCCTGCGTTCGCGTTTAAGCATTTTCCGTTTGCTTGCGGTCAATGTCTGCAGAAATTCATCAAAATCCCGGTAGCCTTTATTGAACCAGTGAAACTGAACGTCCTCACGAATGGACAGGTTCAATGACCTGAACAGTTTGGCCTGTTGCGCACATGGAAACAAACAATGCCATGAGGAAATATGGTAAGTTTCCGCCAGCCCCTTGAAAAGGCCCGGTAGCAAACCGATCACCCGATCCTGTTGTGATGGATTCCTGCAAACAAGCCTGGGCCCCTCGCACGGAGTAAACGGTACCGCGGACAGCCCTTTCGGATAATACCGGTAGCCGTACTGGCGATAGGCCTGCGCCCACTGATGATCAAATACATATTCGCCGGAAGAATGATTTTTCAGATACAACGGCATCAGGGCCATCAGTTGATCCTGCTCGAAGACCAGCAGGTGTTTGGGGGCCCAGCCGGTTTGCACGGACGCGGACCCGCTCTGCTCCAGCGCGGTTAAAAATTCATGACGCAAAAAGGGGTAGCCCTCTCCGGCAAGGTCATTCCAGGCCGAACCATCAATCTGCAATATGCTATCGATCAGTTTTACTTCCATAGGTCGATGCCAAACATTAACACCTGACCTGTATGATTGGCGCTGATCATATACATTATTGATTGCCAGGCAGACAATGCTGCGTCACATCACCGACAACAGCTGATCGATCATGCTCTCGGCCTGACGCAAATAGCCGCCGCCAAATAAATTCAGGTGATTCAGAATATGGTAAAGGTTGTACAGGGTTTTTCTGATTTTGTAATCCTGATCTAACGGCCAGACATCCTGATAGGCTGCGTAAAAATCCTGGCTATAGCCGCCGAACAATTCCGTCATCGCCAAATCGGCCTCGCGGTCGCCATAATAACAGGCCGGATCGAAAATAACCGGATGCCCCTGTTTATCGACAGCGCTATTGCCGGCCCATAAATCGCCATGTAACAGCGATGGCTGGGGCTGGTAATGCTCGAACAGGTTGCCCAAGTCGCTGCACAATCGCTCCCCGATAAGCTGCAAACGTCCACCGTAACCGTTTCGCTGCGCCAGTTTAAGCTGAAAACCCAATCGCTGCTCACGCCAGAAAGCGGTCCAGTCGTCGCATTGGCTATTGAGTTGCATGGTGCTGCCGATGGTATTATCCCTGTACCAGCCAAAGTATGACCTGCTTTGTTGATGCATAACGGCAAGCTGTTGTCCCAACTGGCGGCATGAGGCTTTATTCGATGAACCGAACTCAAGATTCTCCAGCACCAGAAAAGAATGCTCGGCAGTCTTTCCGTAAACCACTGGAGCCGGAACCGAGACGGTATGGGTACTGGCAATCTCCTCCAAACCGCTATATTCGGCCTCAAACATGGGCAGCAAGCCGGATCGATTGAGCTTGATAAAAAAACTCTCGTCATGACCCTGAATCCGATAGGCAGAATTAATATCGCCGCCTGCCAGCGCCTGAGCGGAAACTATCTTGAATGTTCGCCCGGTAGCCAATTCAATTTGTTCCGAGATCGATTGCCAATTCATAAAGCCTAAGTTATTACCTGGATTCAACACACAATAATGGGCTGTGTTATAGCATGCACTTTATTGAGTTCATAGCCTGTCAGACTTCATCAGCTCATGCATCCTGCTCGATACAACAATCAGAAACGAACTGATAAACTGAAGCGGTCCGGATTGCAAGCCTTGCTACAATGAACCAAAATAGGCAGTCAATGCCTTCATGTCATCTTCGGACAGATTGCCGGCTATATTCTGCATAAGCCCGCTTTGACGGTCACCGGCCTTGAAATTCTTTAATTGATTTTCCAGATATTTTGGATGCTGCCCGGCCAACCGGGGGAACTGTCCATTTCCCGCAGCTCCTTGTCCATGACATCCCAGGCACATGGCAGCCTTTTCCTGGCCGATTTTTGCCAGAGCCGGATCTCCGCCGGCTTTTGCGGCCGGCTGACTGGAAAAATAGGCCGCAAGATTAGCCATATCCCCACTCGTCAAATTGGCTGCCATTGATTGCATGATCGTATTTTTGCGAGCCCCTGATTTAAATGCTTCGAGTTGACTGATGAGATAGGTTTGCTGTTGCGCCGCCAAATTGGGCCATTGCGGATTGCTGCTTTTACCGCCTTGACCATGGCAGCCCATGCAAAGTGCCGCTTTTTCTTCTCCGGCTTTACTGTCGGCGGCCATCGCCGGGATTACCCAAAAACATGCCAATAACAGAACCAGCGAAACGGATTGATTTTTTGTTGTCATGGTTAACCTCGATCAAAAAGATAAAACGGTAGGAATAATTTATCGACAGCGTCTTAAAAATCACGAAAGTTCAGGCCTATTTTTTTCTATGAGCGGTTAATATACAACTAAAAACAACCCGTGATAATAAAAAGTTCAACCGTCGAGCAAGAATATGCAACCCAGTAAAACAAATTGTGTTCCCGAACCGGCCATCGGAGTTGGCGGCATTGTTTTTAATAATCAAAACCAGGTTTTGCTGATTAAACGCGATCAGGCCCCTGCAAAAGGCTTATGGTCTATACCCGGCGGCAAACTGGAAGCAGGTGAATCCATGGTTACCGCGTGTAGTCGGGAGATCAAGGAAGAAACAGGACTGGATACCGAAATCAAACAAATCGTGGCCGTCGTTGAAAGACGAATTGAGAATTTCCATTATGTGATTATCGACTTTCTGGCCCGGTTGCAGGATCAGAACAAAGCAACGCCGATTGCCCGGAGCGATGTCGCCGACGCGAAATGGATCGATATAGACAAGATCGCCAATTATCCTTTGGTCGAAGGTTTAGCGGACATCATCCAGCGCAGCCATCGGCTAAATGGCCTTCATTTTACCGGCGGCCTAATGGATATCAATAGCAGGGCCACCGATTTCGTTATTTCCGAATGATCAGGGACCGCAACGAAGAAAAAGTCGGCTGTCTGCCTTGGGTTCAGTGCCTGATTAATCCCCCAAGGAAACCAGAGACGCCCGAAAGCAGCAGGAATTTCACAGATTCTCGCAATCTGTAGCCTTTTCAGAAAAGTTGAAAAGACTATGGCCCTGGTTAGGTTACAATAGCCCTCCATTTAATTGAATAGTCATTTTCGCATGTCGGATAAACATATCTATAAAGTTGTTTTTATCAATCAGGAACAAGTCTACGAAGTTTACGTTAAAAGTGTCTATCAGGGTGAATTATACGGATTTGTCATTGTTGAGGATTTCATTTTTGGCGAGAAGAGCTCGATTGTTGTCGATCCGACTGAAGAGAAACTCAGGCTTGAATTTGAAGGTGTCAGCCGCTGTTTTATTCCTTTGCATAAAATTATCCGGATAGATCAGGTACTAAAACGGGGTACGGCCAAGATTGTCGCCATCGGTAAGGATATGGCGGAAAGCTACAGTAAAGTTTCTTCGATGCTTCCGCAGGATAAGAAATAATTCTGCGACATAACCCGGCGTTAGCCATGCCGCACAGTTACTTTATTTGATGACGCGTAAATTGGGTTTGCCTGGCGGCTTTTTCTCCGGTGTGGAACCGTCATCATCCGTACCGTCGTCTTCATGATCGAAAATCATGCCTTTACCGTTTTCTTTGGCATAAATTGCCAGCACAGCCGTTACCGGCACGACAATATGCATTGATTTACCGCTAAAACGGGCATCAAATTCTATCTCCTGATTGCCCAGGACAAGCCCTTGCACGGCTTGAGGCCTGACATTCAAAACAATCTTGCCGTTATCAACGAATTGACGCGGCAACCGGGCATTGTCATCTTCAGCATTGGCCAGAATATGTGGCGTCAGGTCGTTATCGACGATCCAATCATAAATGGATCGAATGAGGTAAGGCTTCAGAGGGGTCATTTTGGAATAATAGCCATTTCTTTTTCGGCATCACTGAGACTGCGCTTGAATGCGGCTCTTCGGAAGATACGTTGAGCATAATTGGTGATGGCTTCATTGGGGGTCGAAACATCGATGCCGATACTGGGCAGACGCCATAATAACGGCGCCAGGGCGCAATCGATCAGGGAAAACTCATCACTCATAAAAAAAGGCCGGGCGGCAAAAACCGGGGCAGCTGATAAAATACTTTCCTTGAGCATTTTTTTAGCTCTGGCGGATTTTTTTTCGCCGGAAAATAAAATCTCATCCAGTAACTGATACCAATCCTGATCAATCCGTTTAATCACCATCCTGGCATTGGCGCGGGAAACCGGATCCATCTGGTGCAAGGGCGGATGCGGGAAACGCTCGTCCAAATACTCCATAATGATTCTTGAATCATAAAGCACCAGGTCGCGCTCGATCAGGGTAGGCGATGTGCCGGTGGGATTAAGCTCAAGCAAGTCTTCAGGAGGATTGGTCGGGTCATAATATTCTATGTCTGCGACGACCGCTTTCTCATGTAATACAAAGCGCGCCGAATGGCTCATCGCACAAGTTGGAGAGGAAAACAGAGTCATTACAGATTTACGAGTAATAATATTGGCCACGAATAACAACCTCTTTGTACGTGCTGGACGATAAATTTAGCCATTATATCATGGAAGAAACAGTTTTTGAGCGCATCAACGGCGCAAGCATCCAAGGCCCTATAATGTATAGAAAACGTCCCTGTTTTCACCTGACGATATTAATGGATATCTTTCCAGTATTCTTTCTTCAGCAGGTAGGCGATTGCCAAAAACATCAACAGGAAAAACAGGACGTATTTGCCCATCCGCTGTCTTTCCAATTGAGCGGGCTCACCAACATAAACCAGAAAATTGACCAGATCATTAACCCATTTTTTGAATTCCTGCTCGGATAAGGCGCCGGGCTCTTTCAAGACCAGTTTTACAACTACCTGTTTACCGTCTATCATTTTCACGACCGATTCCTGTTGACCCTGCAATTGCCAAAGCACATTCGGCATGCCGACATCCGGAAATACCGTGTTACTGACTCCCAGCGGCGGCTTTGGATCGGTATAAAAACCTGTCAAATAACTGTATAACCAGTCGGCACCTCGCGAGCGGGCGATCAAAGACAAGTCGGGCGGCTGCACGCCGAACCATTTTGTCGAATCATGAGCATTCATCGCCGTATGCATTTTATCATAGATACCCGCCCCTTCCGGGGCAATGTCTTTCAATATCTTCTTTTCATCGGCGCCGAAATCCAGAGCTATCCGTTTGTAGCGAATATGCTTTAATGAATGGCATCCCAGGCAGTAGGTAACAAAATGTTCCGCGCCCCGCAGGAGCGAATCGTTATCGGTCAGATCAATATCCGCTTTTTGCAGTTTGATGCCTTCTGAAGCATAAACAGTGAAAGACAGAATCGACAATAATATTAACGTGATAAATTTTTTCATATCAATCGAGGCTCGCTTTTATTGTTTTTGCTAATCGAGTGATGACTTTGAGTAGACCCTTGGGATTGAGCCGTCTCCTTAGTATTGTCGATCCCATTAATGTCGAGGTATTTTTTTCGCTCGAAACCGGCTTTAGCACGGTCAATTCCTCACCAATTTGCGCCAGTTGCGCAACGCGATCTTCAAGACTGGGTTGCCTTGTCGTCCGCTTCGGGACAGCCCTGGGTTTTTCCCAGCGGGTATAAATCGGCATCAACAGGAAGAAACCGAAGTAGATGGATGTGCAAATCCTGGCAACCGTGGTTGCTACCGGCGTCGGAGGTTGCGTGCCCAGATAGCCCAGAATAATAAAACTGGTGACAAAAAGGAATAAGGCTTTTTTGAAAATGCCGCCCCGATAGCGAATGGATTTGACCGGGCAGCGATCCAGCCAGGGCAACAGAAACAGAATTACGATAGAACCGCCCATTGCAATCACGCCTGCAAATTTATCTGGAATGGCCCGTAAAATAGCGTAGAAAGGCGTAAAGTACCAGACAGGCGCAATATGCTCCGGAGTTTTCATTGGATCAGCCGGGATGAAATTGGCGGATTCGAGGAAATAGCCCCCCAATTCCGGCATATAGAAAATGACCGTAGCGAAAAACAATAGAAAAACGGCAACACCGACAATATCCTTTACCGTGTAATAAGGGTGAAAAGGTATGCCGTCGAATGGTATTCCCTTGGCGTCTTTGTTTTTCTTGATTTCAATGCCGTCGGGGTTGTTAGAGCCCACTTCATGCAGCGCGACGATATGCAGGAATACCAGCATCACCAAGACCAGAGGCACTGCAATCACATGGAAAGCGAAAAAGCGGTTAAGGGTCGCATCCGAAACGACATAGTCTCCCCGGATCCACAATGACAATTCGTCGCCGATAATAGGTATGGCACTGAACAGTGAGATAATGACCTGCGCTCCCCAGTACGACATTTGTCCCCAGGGCAAAAGGTAGCCCATAAAGGCTTCAGCCATCAGGGCAACAAACAAAAACATGCCAAAGATCCAGATCAGCTCGCGGGGATGTTTAAAGGAACCGTAAATCAACGCCCTAAACATATGCAGATAGACCACAATAAAGAACGCCGATGCGCCGGTAGAGTGCATATAACGAACCAGCCAGCCCCAATTGACGTCACGCATGATGTACTCTACCGAATCGAATGCCAGCTCGGCGTCCGGTTTGTAGTTCATCGTCAATAAAATCCCGGTGATCAGCTGAATAACCAAAACCAGCAGCGCCAACGAACCAAAGAAGTACCAGAAATTGAAATTTTTAGGCGCGTAATAATGCGCCATATGTTCATTCCAGAATTTAGTCAGCGGAAAACGCTCTAAAATCCAGTTGCCACACAAAGTTAAACGGGATGGTTTCATGCGCTTGCCTCGGTTGTGGTTTCACCAATAATCAGTTGCGTATCGGTAACATAGCGATAAGGAGGAATTTCGAGATTGGTCGGGGCAGGTACGCCGCGATAAACCCGGCCTGCCAGATCAAACCAGGAGCCATGGCAGGGGCAAAAAAAACCGCCTTTCCATTTATCGCCAAGATCGGCAGGCGCAATTTCAGGCCGGAAGGTGGGCGAGCAACCTAAATGGGTACAAATACCCACAGCAACGAATATTTCGGGCTTAATCGAACGGAGGGGATTTTTAGTGTTGGACGGTTGTATCGATTCTTCAGAAAGAGGGTCACGAAGTTCGCTGTCCAATGATTTGAGTGTATCGAGAACTTCCGGAGTCCTGTTCAATATCCAGACGGGCTTGCCTCTCCAGGCAACCCGAATCAACTGGCCGGGCTCCATTTTACTGATATCGACTTCAACTGGCGCTCCGGCAGCCATTGCTTTGACGCTGGGCTGCATTTGAGCAAGAAAAGGAACAGCCAGATAACCTGTTCCTACTGCGCCAACCACGGTCAAGGCCGAGGTTAAAAACTGGCGTTTTGACTTATCGACGCCTTCGTTATTCATTATAGAACTCTCCCCGTTTGGTCATTGCCATTATTAAGCACTATTAATTCCAGGCAAATATACCATTAGATCCTAGCTAATTTGAAGAGCTTATACCGATTTGTTTATGGAAGGCTCTTTTTTCGAAAGCCCTTGCCTGGACTCTTCAGCAGATGTTAATGTCTAAGTGCATGAAGTTGAAAAAGAATGTTGTATTTTTCCACTACCCCATAAAATTACTTTATCAGGCTGCAAGACTTTTTGTTAATGCCGCCAGAAATTGTGCATTTTCTTCCGGCTTGCCTATCGTGACCCGCAAACAATCAGCCAACAACCCTCCTTGAGGACTGAGATTTTTGATTAAAATCCCCTGCTGTTTCAACGAAGCGAAAATACTGTTTGCGCAATTTTCCCGGGTCCTGAATAAAATAAAGTTTGAGGCGCTGGGATAGACGGTAATTCCTTCAAGCTCCCTGAGCCGATCATGGACAACCGTCCTTTCGGAGCATATGGCCTGAGTTTGACGGTCGAATATCGATTTGTTGGATAGCGCAAATTCTGCACTGACCTGGGTGAGTATATTGATATTGTAAGGCAGGCGGATTTTATTGATCTGCTCGATCAGTGCCGGATTGCCTGCAATATAGCCCAACCGCAAACCGGCCAAGCCCAGTTTCGAAACCGTACGCATAACCATCAGCTGGTCATGCCGGCCGAGAGCAGGCATGAAACTGGCGCCGGCAAACGGCTCATAGGCTTCGTCAATCACGACAAGGCCAGGCGCTTTATCAATGATTTCGCGGATTGATGTTTCGTCAAATAAATTGCCTGTGGGATTATTCGGATAGGCTAAAAAAATAATCGAAGGCCGGCTGCGCTCCATGGCGGCCAGCATGGCCGGCAGATCCAGATCGAAACTGTCAGCCAGCAAGGGGATGCCGATATAATTCAGACCTAAGCACTGACTGATCTGCCGGTACATGACGAAGCCCGGATCAGGCGATAACACGCTGGCGCCGGGGGGCAGCGCCATCAGCAGCAGCTGGATAATTTCGTCCGAACCATTGCCGAGCAGAACGGAGGACTTAGCGGGAATTTGATACGCCGATTTGATCATTTTTACCAGACGTCCCGCTTCCGGATCGGGATAGCGGTTTAATAAACAGTCTTTTAGCGCATCCAGCCAGTTTCGTTTAATATCTTCCGGCCAGCTATAAGGATTCTCCATGGCATCGAGCTTGATCAAGCCCCGGGCTTCCGCCACATGATAAGCGGACATCGCCAGTACTTCCTTGCGAAAAACGGTGGAGGCCAAATCGGTTTGTTTCATATTTACATGTAAGAAGTGTGACAGCCCTGAACCTTTAGCCTTTAGCCTTTAGCCTTCAATTATCCTATATTCCGCTGAGCGGGCATGAGCGGTCAAGCTTTCTCCACGAGCCAGGACCGATGCCGATTTACCCAGCTTATCCGCGCCTTCGCGAGAACAATTGATCAGACTGGTGCGCTTTTGGAAATCATAAACACCCAAAGGCGATGAGAAACGCGCCGTACCGGACGTAGGCAAAACATGGTTCGGGCCGGCGCAGTAATCGCCCAGCGCCTCGGCGGTATACCGGCCCATGAAGATGGCGCCGGCATGACGAATGTGTTGGCATAAGGATTCCGGATTTTCTACCGAGAGCTCCAAATGCTCGGGTGCAATCCGGTTAGCGACATCGGCGGCCGCCATCAGGTCACTGACCTTAATCAGGGCACCACGACCCGACAGCGATGCGCTAATGATGGCTTCCCGCTCCATCGTCGGCAAAAGCTTTTTGATGCTGGCTTCTACCGCATCCAGAAACGCACTGTCATCGCTGATCAGGATAGCCTGGGCGTTTTCATCGTGCTCCGCCTGCGAAAACAGATCCATGGCAATCCAGTCGGGATGGGTCTTGCCGTCGCAAATAATTAAAATTTCCGATGGCCCTGCGATCATATCGATGCCTACCTGTCCGAATACCAGTTTTTTTGCCGTCGCCACATAGATATTGCCCGGCCCGACAATCTTGGCGACCGCCGGTATCGTTTCGGTACCATAGGCAAGTGCGGCAATGGCTTGAGCGCCTCCGACAGTAAAGACTCGGTCGACGCCTGCCAGATAAGCGGCCGCCAGCACCAGATTGTTGGCTTCGTCATCCGGCGTAGGTACTACCATAATCAGCTCGCCGACACCCGCGACTTTCGCCGGAATCGCGTTCATCAAAACGGAAGACGGATAAGCCGCTTTACCGCCGGGCACGTAGAGGCCCACACGATCCAGCGGGGTAATTTTCTGCCCTAATAGGGTTCCGTCAGCCTCGGTATAGTCCCAGGACGCCTGCTTCTGGTGTTCCGCATAAGCGCGGATGCGGTCAGCCGCCGTTTGCAGTGCCTGAGCTTGTTGTTTAGGTAAACGTTCCCATTCGGACTTGAGCGTTTCCCTGGGCATTTCCAGTTCACCGCCAGCATGCACATGGCGCCGGTCAAAACGGTTGGTATAATCGATAACGGCTTGATCGCCTCTTTTGCTGACATCGGCAATAATGTCCAGAACCCGGCGATGAATATCCAGGTCTTCGGATTCGTTCCACGCCAACAAATCTTGCAGTTGCCGGCCGAAATCAGCCGATGAGGCATCGAGCCTGGAGAGTTGAAATTCGGTCATGACGCTACCTATTAGCCAGGGTTTTTTCAAATTGTTCAAGCAATGACGCAATCGCCTGATTTTTCATTTTCATTGCCGCTTTGTTAACCACCAGGCGCGAACTGATGTTCATAATCAATTCTCGCGGCTCCAGATCGTTAGCCCTTAAGGTATTGCCGGTGTCGACCAGGTCGACAATACAATCGGCAAGACCGACCAGCGGAGCCAGTTCCATGGAACCGTAGAGTTTGATGATTTCGGCTTGTATGCCCTTTTCGGCGAAGTAACGCTGGGCGGTTTTCACGTATTTGGTCGCCACCCGGATGCGCCCCTGTAGTTTGGGGGCATCTTTGTGCGCGGCCGTCATCAGCCTGCAGCAGGCGATATTCAAGTCCAGCGGCTCGTAAAGGCTGTCGGCCCCGTGTTCCAGCAAGACATCTTTGCCGGCGATCCCCAGATCGGCGGCGCCATATTCTACAAAAGTAGGCACATCAGTTGCGCGGATAATGACCAGTTGCACATCATCCCGGGTCGTTCGCAAAATCAGCTTACGGCATTTTTTTGGATCGTCAACCGGCATAATTCCGGCTTCCGCCAGTAACGGCAGCGCTTCTTCATAAATTCTTCCTTTGGAGACGGCTATGGTCAGCATATCAGATCCTTATTTAGGAACACGGCGGATCGTGGCGCCCAACTGGGAGAGTTTTTCCTCGATATGATCGTACCCTCTGTCGATATGGTATATACGATCGACCAGTGTGCTGCCCTCGGCGGCCAGCGCGGCGATAACGAGGCTCGCCGACGCCCTTAAATCGGTCGCCATGATCGGAGCTGCGGTGATCTTATTGACGCCGGTGCAGATCGCGGTATTCGATTCCAGTTTAATATCGGCGCCCATGCGTTGCAGTTCCTGAACATGCATAAAGCGGTTCTCGAACACGGTTTCGGTAATGATCCCGACACCCTCGGCAATCGTGTTCATGGCGATAAACTGAGCCTGCATATCGGTCGGAAACGCCGGATATGGCGCCGTGCGGACAGAAACCGCCTTGGGCCGTTTGCCGTGCATATCGAGTTTAATCCAGTCCTCACCGGTGGTAATGTCCGCGCCTGCCTCGATCAATTTTTCCAGGACGGCATCCAGAATGTCGGGACAGGTGTTTTTAAGTTTGACAGAACCGCGGGTAATGGCGGCCGCCACCAGATAAGTTCCGGTCTCGATCCGGTCGGGAAGTATCCGGTAATGCAGATTATCGACACCGAGCCTTTCGACACCTTCGATGACCAGGACATCGGTGCCGATACCGGAAATCCGGGCGCCCATTTTATTCAGAAAGTTGGCCAGATCGGTGACTTCCGGTTCCTTGGCGGCATTTTCCATAATGGTCGTACCTTCGGCAAGGGTGGCCGCCATCATCAGATTTTCAGTCCCGGTCACGGTGACCTGCTCCAGCACCAGACGACAGCCTTTCAGCCGTTTGACTTTGGCATGGATATAGCCGCCCTCGACGGTAATTTCGGCTCCCATTTTCATCAATCCATTCAGATGAATATCGACAGGCCGCGTACCGATTGCACAACCGCCCGGCAACGAGACATGAGCCTCTCCGAAACGGGCCAATAACGGCCCCAGGACCAGAATGGAGGCACGCATGGTCCTGACTAACTCGTACGGCGCCTCATAGCTGCTGATAGTACTGGAATCGACCTCGATATTCATTTTCTCGTCAACGAGCAGATGAACCCCCATTCGGCCCAATAACTCCATGGTCGTGGTAATGTCGTGAAGGTGAGGTATGTTGCCGATGCTGACAGGCTTTTCAGAAAGCAGGGTTGCCGCCAAAATCGGTAAAGCTGCATTTTTAGCGCCTGAAATGCGGAGTTCACCGGATAATCGTGTGCCGCCGGTAATAATTAGTTTATCCATAGGAATGGCCTGTTAAAAGTCTGGTTAAATTCAGTAAGCAGCGAATCGATGCGGCGTCTGTTTTCGCAAGTCATAACGAGTTCCTCGTGACATACAGATAGCTTTACCGTCACGTCAACACATCGCAGCATCAGAGTTAATCTGGCTGAATAGTAAATTGGCTGGTTTTATCGAAACCGCTGAGTTTGGCGAGCGTGAGCAACTGCTTGGGTATATTTTGGAAACGCAGCTGCGTTCTTTTCGTACGGGCCAGTTTTAGCCATTCTATCATTAAGGCAAGCCCGGCGCTGTCGGTGCACACGACCCTCCCCAGATCGATGGTCACTTCCTTTGCCGAAGTCAAAAAAGCAGCGGATTTTAGTGTGCGTTTATCGATTGTTGCAAAGGTCAAATCGCCATCGACGATAATAAAACCCGGCCCTTTCTTGATTATTTCCAGTTTGCTCACTTCTTTTCTTCCGCAGATTTGAACAGGAATTGGCCGATTGCTTTTTCCAGAATAATGGCCGGCTGGGTAATTTCAATGTTGCCGCCATCCGTCAGGTACTCATCCGAGCCCCCCGGCTCAAGATTGACATATTGTTCGCCCAAAAGACCGGCAGTAAAAATACTGGCGGTAGTATCGCTGGGTAATTCGCTATATTGCGAGTAAATTGCCATTTTCACCACCGATTGATAGGTTTTCGGATCGAAGCTAATTGCGCTGACCTGGCCAATTTTTACGCCGGCGGCAGAAACCGGAGACTTGACTTTTAATCCGCCGGAATTATCAAAACGCGCAATGACCGTATAGCTGTCCGGTTCAACAAAAGTGCTTAAGTTACTCACTTGCAGGGCAAGAAAAAACAATCCGGCAATGCCCGCGGCGACAAAAAGCCCTACCAGAGTGTCCTGAGTGTTGGTTTGCTGCATGTCAATCGTCTCCAAACATGAGTGCGGTCAGGATAAAATCGAGACCTAAAATACTAAAAGCTGAATTGACCACGGTACGCGTGGTGGCCCGGCTAACCCCTTCTGACGTGGGGATTGAATCGTAACCCTCAAACAGCGCAATCCAGGAGGTAACAAAACCAAACACGATACTCTTGATAACGCCGTTGACAATATCGTCGTAAAAATCAAGCCCCGCCTGCATTTGCGACCAGTACGAACCTTCATCGACACCGAGCAAACCGGTGCCGACCATTTCCCCGCCGATAATACCGACGGCGCTGAACAAGGCGGCCAGCAAGGGCATGGCGAGAAACCCGGCCAAAAATCGAGGGGACATGATCCTTTTGATCGGATCCACCGCCATCATTTCCATGCCGGACAACTGCTCTGTCGCTTTCATCAGCCCTATTTCAGCCGTTAACGCCGAACCCGCCCGGCCGGCAAATAACAAGGCCGAAACCACTGGCCCCAGTTCCCGAACCAGCGAGGCGGCGACCATAAGACCCAGCGTTTCTTCAGCGCCGAAATCGGATAAAATGTAATAGCCCTGCAAACCGAGAACCATTCCGACAAACAAGCCGGAAATGACAATAATCAAAAAAGACAAAACGCCGACCGAATACAACTGGTTTATCAGCAGCCGGGGTCTTGGAAAAACGGATAGGATGCCGGCCGTCGTCTGCAACATAAAGCGTGTCCCTCTGCCCAGTTTGGTGAAGCTGACACGCGTTCTTTGACCTAAAAACTGAAATAATTGCATCATCTTGGTTATCGGGTTAATAACGCTTACCGGTCGACAACAGGTCATCGAGATAGTCTTTGGCAGGATAGTGGAAATGTACGGGGCCATCGGCAGCACCGGTCATAAATTGTTGCACCCAGGCTGAATCAGATTGTGCTATTTCGGCAGGAGTGCCCTGCCCGACCACCTTGCCGCCTGAAACCAGGTAGATATAATCGGCGATAACCGACGTCTCATGAACATCGTGAGACACGATAATGCTGGTGAGGCCCAGCGTCGTATTCAGCGACTTGATCAAATGCACCAGGGCACCCATGGAAATAGGATCCTGGCCGGTAAAAGGCTCATCGTACATAATCATCATCGGATCCAGCGCAATCGCTCTGGCCAAAGCAATCCGCCTGGCCATGCCGCCGGACAATTCATTCGGCATCAGATTACGCGCTCCTCTGAGCCCCACCGCCTGCAGTTTCATCAACACCAGCGTCCGTATCATCGATTCGGGGAGATGCGTATGCTCCCTGAGCGGGAACGCGACATTATCGTAAACGCTCATGTCGGTCAGTAAGGCGCCGCTTTGAAACAACATACCCATGCGTTTGCGCAATTCGTATAATTCCGCCCTGCGCAACCGGTGAACATTGCATCCATCGACTTCAACGGCACCCGAATCGGGCGCCAATTGTCCGCCTATCAGTTTCAACAGGGTGGTTTTCCCGGTTCCGCTCGGTCCCATGATCGCGGTAATTTTGCCGCGTCCTATAGTCAGCGAGATATTGTCAAATATTTTGTTATCGCCTCGCGAAAACGACAAATTTCGGACTGAAACAAGATTATTTTCTGGTGTAACGCTGTTTTCCATGCGCGGCTGAAACTTTAATATTTTGCGATCTAAACCGGCTATTTTCTATGAATATTCCCTATAAAGTCAATCTATTGCATTTTGTTTAATAATAAGTCCCCAGATACGGCCATAAATTCGAACTCTATAAAACCTGTCCAGGTCTATTCATCCATTGCCCGAGCGTTTAAATATTCAGTTCCGATTGACGCGGCATTCTCAATCGATCCAGCCGATTCGAACGGCCTTCATGAACTGTTTTGTCGCATTTCCTATAAGACACAACCCTGATAAACATGTCATAATGTACGTTTTTTTAATGTTAATCCAGATTATTAATCAATGGCTTTATCCGTTCACAACCAAAGCATGATCCTGGCAAGCAACCCATGAAGTTACACGACCAGCAGCTACGCGAACTGGGCTTGGCGGTTATTCAGGTAGAAACCAAGGCGATTGCTGCATTGACCGATCAGATCAATGACCATTTTGTCTCCGCCTGTAAATTGATGTTTAACTGTACAGGCCGCGTTGTTGTCACCGGCATGGGCAAATCGGGGCATATTGCCGGCAAGATTGCTGCCACCCTGGCCAGCACCGGCACCCCGGCGTTTTTTGTACATCCCGGCGAAGCAAGTCACGGCGATTTGGGCATGATTACCCAGCAGGATGTGGTGCTGGTATTGTCAAATTCCGGCGAAACCGAAGAGGTTTTGACCATATTGCCGATCATCAAGCGACTGGGCGTACCGTTGATCGCGATGACCGGTAATCCGACATCAACGCTGGGTAAAATGGCGACAACACACATCAATGTCAGCGTTGAACAAGAGGCCTGTCCGCTCGGATTGGCGCCGACATCCAGCACCACGGCGGCGCTGGTGATGGGCGATGCCCTGGCGGTTTCATTGCTGCAAGCACGGGGGTTCACCCGAGATGATTTTGCCTTGTCCCATCCAGGCGGCAGCCTCGGCAAACGGTTGCTGCTGAGAGTCAGCGATATCATGCACGTCGGCGATATGTTGCCGTCAGTACCGGAATCGGCGCTGATCAGCGATGCCTTATTGGAAATGACTGAAAAAAAACTGGGCATGACGGCGATCGTGAATTCGGATCATAGAGTGACCGGAATCTTTACCGATGGCGACTTGCGGCGCATGCTAAACAGGAAACTGGACATTAATAAAACGATGATAACCGAAGTAATGACCCCGAATTGCACGGTAATTATGCCCGATATTCTGGCTGCAGAAGCAATGCAGATAATGGAACAAAAAAAAATAAATGCATTGCTTGTTATAGACGGGCAACACCGCGCCATCGGCGCTTTAAATATGCATGACCTGATCCAAGCGGGAATAGTGTGATGACTGAACCATCTCAGATGCAGGCCGTCATTGAAAAAGCAAAACCAATCAAATTGCTGATTTTGGATGTGGACGGTGTCTTGACTGACGGAAAACTTTTTTTCGATAACCAGGGAAATGAATATAAATCGTTTCATTCCCGCGATGGCTACGGCATTAAGCTGTTGCGCCAGACCGGCGTTGAAGTCGCAGTCATTTCAGGCCGAAAATCTAATTCAGTCGCCTTGCGCATGAAAAATCTCGGTATCGAACTGGTTTACCAGGGCCATGAGAACAAACTGGCGGTATTTGATGAAATTCTCAGCAAAATTAACATACGCCAGGAACAAACCGCCTATGTCGGCGATGATTTAGTGGATTTACCGATCATGATCCGGACCGGTCTTGCCATTGCGGTCAACGACGCCAACTTTGCCGTCCGACAACGGGCCGACTGGTGCACTCAATTGCCAGGCGGACAGGGCGCCGTCAGGGAAGTCTGCGATCTTATCATGCAGGCGCAGGGGCATTTTGATGGTATTGTGAATTTTCATCTGAAATGAAAGCCCGGGATTTTAAATTATATCTCACTGTGGGAACAATTGCCCTATTGAGCTGGATTCTGGTTAAACTGACCGGTTTTGAGATCACCGGTCCCGGCGCAGTTGTGCCGCACAGCCCGGATTACTTCAGCGCCGGCTATACAAAATGGGAAATGAACGAAGCAGGCAAACCAAAGAATCAGCTGACCGCGGATAAAATGACCCATTACAGCGATGATGGCACAACTCATCTGGACAATCCCTTGATGTTTTTTTATAGCGAAAAGACCCCGCCCTGGATTATCAAATCAACGACCGGCATTCTGTCCGCCGATGGCGAAGATCTGTTACTGAATGGCAAGGTTTCGGTTGAACGAGCCAAAGCTCCCGGCATCAGGCAACTCATCATCAATACCTCTAATGTAAAAGTAAAACCGGAAACCAGTTATGCCGAAACCAGCGAGTGGGCTGAATTGATAAGTCCGCCGAACAGGACAACCGGCATCGGTATGAAACTGGTTTTTGCAGAGCCGGTTCACCTGCAATTGCTTGCTAATGTTAAGGGCAAATATGAAACAAAATAAACTCTCTGGCTTCTGTAACCATTGCCTTCTCCTGATCGGCCTATACAGTCCGGCCTTGTTGGCGCTGGAAAGCGATGCCGAGCAGCCGATAACGATCGATTCGAATACCGCCACCTACGACGATAATGAAGCCATCAGTATTTATACCGGCAATGTGATCTCGATTCAGGGCAGCATCCGCGTTAACTCGGATAAACTAGTCGTTTATTTCGTCGATGGCGAAGCCGATAAATTAGTCTTTACGGGCAATAAGGCCAAATTCAAGCAAACCCCGAAAGAAGGCAAGGACGATATCACGGGCGAAGCATTAATCGGTGAATATTACCCGAAAAAAAATCTGTTGATCCTGAAAAACAATGCCACCGTCTGGCAAGGCAATGGAACCTACGCCAGCGACTTTATCGAATATGATATTAAAACCTCACTGGTCAAGGCCGGCGAAAAAAGTTCGGATGCCAAGCGCGTCCGTGTCATATTGCAACCAAAATCCAAACAACAATAGCCCCATGGCCAAACTTGCGGCAAATCAGCTCATCAAGAAATACAATAACCGGAATGTCGTCAACGGGGTATCTCTGCATGTCAGCACCAACGAAGTCGTCGGCTTGCTGGGACCCAACGGCGCAGGAAAAACCACCAGCTTTTATATGATGGTCGGCCTGATTAAAGCCGATGCCGGCGAAATTACCATGGATACACAAGACATTACCTATCATCCGATGCATATTCGGGCGCAACTTGGCATCGGTTATTTGCCCCAGGAACCGTCGATATTCCGTAAACTGAGCGTCGCTGATAATTTGCGGGCCGTTTTGCAAATCCGTCAGGATTTGACACCGGGACAGACAGAACTGGTAATCGAGGAATTGCTGCAGGAATTTCATATCCTTCACCTGCGCAACCAGATGGCCTTAAGCTTATCGGGCGGGGAACGGCGGCGCGTGGAAATCGCCAGGGCGCTGGCGACCAATCCCCAATTTATCTTGCTGGACGAACCGTTCGCCGGCGTCGATCCGATCTCGGTCGATGATATAAAAAAAATCATAGAACATTTGAAACACAGAGGTATTGGAGTACTGATTACCGAACATAATGTCCGGGAAACACTAGGCATTTGTGATCGTGCGTATATACTTAATGAAGGCCGGGTCATCGCGGAAGGCGGAGCCGATGCCATCGTTGCCAATGAAGAAGTGCGAAAAGTATATTTGGGCAACAACTTCAGCCTTTAAAAAAAATTACCTTATTTTCCTTCAATGAAACAATCTTTCCATCTTCGCTTAGGCCAGCAAATGACCATGACGCCGCAATTGCAGCAGGCGATCAAGTTATTGCAGATGTCGACATTAGATTTACAGCAGGAAATAGAACAGGCTCTCGAATCGAATATGATGCTTGAAGTGAGCGATGATGAAGTCGGCTTTCAAGCGGCGGAACTGATACCCGAAAAGAAGACCGATACCTCGGACCAAGTGACCAGCGAAGGGTCGCAAACAGATATTCCTGACGAATTGCCCCTTGATTCGTCATGGGACGATGTTTTCGAATCGTCTTCGGAGTCCGGCGCCGGCAACCCGGACGATGTCGAGTTTGAAAGGCAGCGCAGCAAAGCCTCGACTTTGCGCGATCATCTGTTGTGGCAACTGGAATTGACCCGGTTTAGCGAACGGGATCATGCCATTGCCCTGTCGATTATCGATTCCATCAATGAAGACGGTTATCTGGTCAGTTCGCTTGAAGACATTTTCCAGGGCCTGCAGAGCCAGCTTGATGATCTCGATTTCAACGAGACTGAAGCGGTGCTGCACCGATTGCAGCATTTCGACCCGCCCGGCGTCGGCGCAATTGATCTGGGCGACTGTTTAAGACTCCAGCTCTTGCAGCTTCCGGAACAAACCCCCTATCGGAATGAGGCCCTGTCACTGGTCACTGATCACCTGGATTTGCTTGCTCATCATGAGCGTGCAAAACTGATGCGAAAGCTGGGCTTGAAAGAGCATCAATTGAATGCCGTCGTGTCCTTAATCAGAACGCTGGATCCAAAACCAGGCGCAAAATTACAGTCCGAGGATTCAGAATATGTCATTCCCGATGTCTATGTCGTCAAAAAGAACGGCAAATGGCAGGTAAACCTGAATCCGGATATCGCTCCAAAATTGCGTATCAATCCATTTTATATGTCCATGATAAAAAGGGCCGATGATAGCAAGGATAATGTCTGCATGAAAAGCCATTTGCAGGAAGCGCGATGGTTTATTAAAAGCCTCAACAGCCGAAATGATACCCTCTTGCGGGTCGCCCGGCGTATTGTCGAAAAACAGACGGGATTTCTCGAACACGGCTCCATTGCAATGAAGCCCATGATTTTAAAGGAAATCGCCGAAGAACTGGAATTGCATGAGTCCACCATATCCAGAGTCACCACGCAAAAATACATGCATACCCCGCAAGGCATTTTCGAATTCAAATTTTTCTTTTCCAGTCATGTTTCGACTGAAGGAGGGGGAGAGTGCTCATCGACCGCCATCAGGGCGTTTATTAAAGAATTAATCGGCAATGAAAATCCCGGAAAACCGTTAAGTGATAGTAAAATAGCCGATTTATTAAATGAAAAGGGCATCAATGTCGCCAGAAGAACCATCGCGAAATATCGCGAAGCCATGCTTATTGCACCGTCAAGCGAAAGAAAGCGCTTTTTATAGCGCACACCGCCTGAAAACCAGTCATTCAACATCAGAGGAGTTAATTCCATGCACGTAATCGTAACAGGCCATCATCTTGAAATAACCGATGCGTTAAAAGCGCACATCGACGCAAAATTTGAGAAACTGGCGCGTCATTTTGATAATGTTACCGATGTACACGTTATTCTAACCGTAGAAAAATTAGACCAAAAAGCCGAAGCAACATTGCAAATCAGCGGCGCAAAATTATTTGCCGAAGATCATCAGGAGGACATGTATATGGCCATTGATAATATGGTTGACAAACTTGATCGCCAGATCACCAAGCATAAAGAAAAAAACTGGGGACATAGATAAATCGGTACAGGGTTCAGGGTGCAAGAACGTAAGTGTTTTTTCCTTGAACCTTGTACCCTGTTACCTTGAACCTAACAACATGAAACTATTGATCATCAGCGGCCTTTCCGGCTCGGGCAAAAGTATCGCCCTGGATACCCTTGAAGACTGCGGTTATTACTGCATTGATAACTTACCCGTGACGTTGCTGCAAGACTTTATCAACCATGTCCTGCTGGTGGATCAAAATACCTATGCAAAAACAGCAATCGGCATCGATTCCAGAAATCAGGTAGAAAACCTGCTCAATTTTTCCGAAAGCATGAATTTGATTCGCAACAAAAAAATAGATTGCGAAGTCATCTTCATGCAGGCTGAAGAATCGACCCTATTGAAACGCTATAGCGAAACACGCCGCAAGCATCCTTTAACGGATATTAATATCCCGTTAAAGGATGCACTTAAAATCGAAAAAGAGATGCTTGCCCCAATCTTTCGATATGCCAGCGTCATCATTGATACCAGCCGGACTCATAATCATCAACTGCGCGAACTCATCAAAAACCAGATCGGCGAACGGGATGTCAGGCATATTTCGCTGCAATTCCAATCTTTTGGTTTTAAGCACGGCATACCGCTTGATGCCGATTTTATTTTTGACGCCAGAAGTTTGCCAAATCCCTACTGGATTCCGGAATTGCGAGGACAAACCGGAAAAGATCAAGCGGTAATCGACTATCTTAAAGCGCAGCCCCTGGTTACCGAATTTTTTCAGGACATCGTCAATTTCCTGGAACGATGGATTCCTCGCTTTGAAACCGAAGGCCGTAGTTACCTGACCGTCGGCATCGGTTGCACCGGCGGCCAGCATCGTTCGGTGTTTCTCATCGATTTATTGGCCAAGAAGTTCAGAAGCCCTTTCATGAATGTCATTATCCGCCATAGAGAATTAAATTAATCCGGATAATTCATTGCCAATGGTTCCAGCGAACCGTTTTCCAGGTGACTGTCGATTTTGAAAAAAGCAATTTCTTATTACGGTTTCGTACGCAGGCAAGAACAGGCATCTGTACTTGTTCCGAATAACGGGAACAGTTTAGCCCTTGTCCTCGGCGCTCCCGCCGTAAATGGCAATCCCGCTGGGTAAGCTGCGAATTCCTGTCATGGAAACGCCTGCTGTAAACCGGCGCAGCACCCGATTGCTTCATGTGTTCTGTGGCTTGGTAATCGGTAAGGAGTTCTTTTAACACATCCGGTTGCTTTTCCTTTAGCTCGATGACGTAGTCAAGAAAACTGTAGAGTCCTTGCTGAAGTATCGACTGCACCTTTTCCAATAGTCCTGGCTCACTTCGAGCGTGCTCTATAAAAAACGCATCAGGATGATGGGCTCGGAACAGCTGGATGTCCTGAATAAAGTGAAGCAGGTAAATCATATCCTGGAAAATGCCCTCAAAATCATTGGTAATCGCCCATTCCATAAACTCGCGGAAAACACGGTGAGCATTCAGGTATTCCATTACAACGGTCTCGATGGCCTCATCGGAACGATAGCGCAGATCGGCAAGCTCTTTTCTGATCTCCAGCAATTGCGCACGGCTTGAATTCCGAATCCGATCCATTGTGATCTTAGGCTGTTCGAGCGCCGCGAAATTTGAAATAAAGAGATTACGCATCTGAGAGCGAAAGAGGTAACTCTTTATGTACATGAACTGGTGTCTCTTACGGTCCTTTTCTTTATTGGCGAGAAAACGTTCTACCAGTAACGCTCCCAATAGCACCTCAAGGGGAATAGCGGCGACGTGAAGGAGAAATTCAATATGAGTCAGGTATTCCAGATAAAGGAATCCCGCAGACAGCGTTGGCAAAGACAAGCAGAGCAAAAGAAATAATTTAGGGCTGGAAGACCCATTTTTTTCTTTCTTCATTTTTCACTCCGAATTGGTTTAATAGGTAGGAGATTTTGATGTCAAAGCCGTTTAAGTCGCCATACAGGTATAGCTTCTGAGACACGTTAAGCAGTTATCCGACTTCCAGACTGCATGGGCGTGATCGTAACACAGCCCCAGGGTTCCGGATTTGGACAACATTCATCCGAGACGGCGAATCTATTGTTACTTAACAATCAATACCTACAATCTTTAAAACGTTATACATCATAATATGGCGGCATAAAGACGCCATTCACCAGGCACTCCCTTCAAAACATGCAAGCCGCGGTCTACGAATTCGATTCCTGAACCGACGACAAGATCCTTCAATCTCTCCGGGTCTGGCCAAAGCTCCAACTCGCGCGCCAATGTTTACAGCGATTCCGGCTATATCATTCTCCATCAACTCAATTTCCCCGGTATGCAAACCGCTTCGGATTTCAAACCCGAGTGTACTGAGTGATTTTCGTATTGAGTGAGCGCAACTAATAGCTCGTCCAGGGCCGTCAAACGTTGCCAGAAATCCATCGCCCATCGTTTTGATCTCTTTTCCCCGAAAACGATCAAGCTCAATGCGAATATGGTTATCGTGGATGGCGATAAGTTCTTTCCACTTTTCATCTCCTATGAAAGCCGCATGCTTGGTGGATTCAACGATATCGGTGAACAGCACCGTTGCCAGCACCCGGTCGGGATTTGATCGCCGAGTTACGCCAATCAAATCCGCCAGAAATCGCTCAATTTCTTTATCTATTGAATTCGAGTCTCCACTCAATGGAAAGTGATCTTCGCCTTCGAGTTCGACGTAGCGGGCGCCTCGAATGTGTTCCGCAATGTAGCGGCCATGCCTGACATCAACAAAGGCATCATGATCACGGTGCAGCACCAGCGTAGGAACGGAAATGGCCGGCAACACATGGCGTACGTCCCCTTCAAAGGCGATACGAAGCAGTCCCAAAGCCGTTCCGGGACTGGTGGCCATACGTTCATAGCGAGCCCACCAGCTGCAAAAATGCTCATCGTGCGCCAAACTTGGGGCAACAATTTTCACTGCAGTACCTTCGCCCCAATGAGGTTCTAGCGAAGTCAAAAAGCTCTCGAATTCAATGGGGTCAAAGCCCCAATCGTAGTCCTGTGCTTTAAAAGCACGCGCCCACGAGCCATAAACGATTAATGCCGCGCACCGTTCAGGATACGTTGCGGCAAAAAGCATGCACAATGGCCCGCCCTCGGAAATACCATATAAAACAACATGACTGGAGCCAACGGCGTCAAGTACCGCATGCAGATCCTCCATACGGTCTTCAAGCGTTGGCAAGTTGGTTAATGAAACCCGGTCTGACAGACCGGTTCCGCGCTTGTCTAAAAGGATAAGACGACAGAATGACGCAAGTTGACGGAAAGAATGAGCCAACCTCGGCTGCTCCCAGGCCATCTCAAGATGACTGATCCAGCCGGGCACTAAAACGAGATCAATCGGTCCCTCTCCGAGCACCTGATAGGCAATATGGAATTCACCGCTTTTGACATAGTTTACATGAGGAATTCTCATAGTCCTAATCTTTGAATTATAAAGAGATAGAATGGTTATGGATAAGAAATTCAATCTCATTA
>CAZMRW010000035.1:0-37694 GCA_964568805.1 uncultured Methylococcaceae bacterium
GCTCTATCTTAAACTGAGTAATAATTTGTCTGGACAATGGGGTCCACTTTAGTCTACCTTGAAGACCGATGCGGTCTACCGAGCTCTGACCAGCCAAAAGGAAGGCGCTGTAAGGCAGCTATGCAATGCCTTTCTTGAACTCATGACCGATGCTGGCTTGCTCGATAGAATGGGAGAAGACAATTATCGGCAAACCCTCCTGTTTGCCTATGAAATAAAAACGAGTTATGACCGGCAGTTGGCTAGCCTAATGCCGAGCGCCGATCCGTTTTTTTCGGCATCAACCCTACTTGTTACTGACGCGGAAAGCGAAGCCGAGGAAAATTGATATGGCGTCTATCACACGAATTGAAGTAGCAAATTTTCTGTCTGATGGTTACAGCAACGGCAAGGAATGGGTGCCACTATATCGTGGCGAGACCCTTCGGTTGTTCGGCCAATCAGCGGCGCTACAAATCGATAATGGCGGAGGCAAGACAAGCCTTACCGAAGCGTGTCTTTATCTACTAAGCCGGCATAGGCAATTAAAACCCCGTGTGGAAGATCGGGCAGCCCCGGTAGATAAAGGCTGGACGCACATTCGCATTGAATTTGTGGAGAAACCGCATAATGAGAATATATTGCAGTCTTCATTGATCACGGAGGATCCGGAAGAAGTGTTGGGGACGCCCTATGTCATTGGGCTATGCTGGAACCGGGGCAAAGACCCATATTTCTACCGTTATCAGGGCTTTCTTGAAGATGCGTTGTGCTTCAAGAAAACCGCGAATAAGCTGGAATTGATCGACAACGAGTCATTTCGTAAATCGGTTAAAGAAATAACGGGGGCTCGCTGGGACACCTGGCGCAACATTGCAGAATGGCACGAAGAGATTCGTCAATTTACTAACATTGAAATCATCAAACAGAACGTTGAATTCCAACTCGAAGGGGCCGGCGATTATTCCGCCATGGTGACAAAAGTTAAACCGCAAAACGGCGAGCCTTACGCAGAGGCATTTTTTCGTCAATTTGTCGCTCCAGAGTTGCTTCGACAACCGTTAGGCGATGAAGGTGAGGAAGACGAACAAAAGTTTGAGGATGCACTGTTTAAGACACTTAAACCGACAGCCGATGCATTAGTAGACATCGCGAAACAGCAACGAGATCTTCAAGATGCGACAGACGCGATTAACAAATTTAGACCCGTTGAAGAAAAGGCGGAGGACATCTTAAGAGCCGACAAAGAATACAAAGATGAATTAGATAAAATTGTTCGGGAGAGCGCAATCGTTTATGAACTTGCGGTCAAACATCCGTTACCAGGGATTCCAGTAATTCCGGCCAGACCTAAATGGTTCAATGATAAGGCATTGATAGAGGCTTTGTCACATCTAGTAATTGACAGGCAACATGGGGTGCTAATTACAGATCAAGCATTAGCTAATATTACTAAAGTTGGAAAGGATCGATTTAATGAGAAGGCGCGAGATCTTAAATTAGCGATAGTGCCAATAGATAGGCAAGTTATCGATTTAAAAGATGACCTCAAAATTTTCTCCATAAAAGCGGCTGTTACGTCAGAATCAGATATTGACTCACAAACTAATGAATATAAAAATGATCTCAAAAAAACAGCTGCTGGTCGGCGTTATAACAGCAGTGGTTATGACCTGGATTCAGCTAAGGCCCTGGTCAATGCCGTTGCTAACCTGACGGGCGCAAAAACGGATGGAGTCAATGACATTTTGGCCCGTGCTTTTGGTATTGTCAGTACAGAACTTGATACTAACCCTTATCGTGTCGAAACACTCAGGTTGACCAGCGAACGAAAGGAAGTTACCCGGCTTCATACCAAGGCAAAAGAAGATCAAAAATATTGGCAAACGAAATATGAAGAGCTTATAACCACAGAAAGGGAATGCCAAGAAAACCAAGTTGCCTACGAAACCTTTGCCGCGAGAAAAGAAGAATTTCCCGAAGAACATTGGAAAACACCTTTGGACGCCAAAAAATGGGCGGAGGAAGCCAGAGAAAAGGCACAGCAGGGTCTCGCCAAACACAACGAACTGAAAGGCAAACTTACAGAAGGGTTTCAGCTCTGGGAAAGTATGAAAAGCCAGTATGGCATTATCTCTTTACCCTCCGCATTAAATAATCTCAATGACATCTTTAAAACTGCGTCCGAGAAGGAGCGAAAGGCAAGCGAAGCTTTGAAGGCAGCCAATAAAGAGAGGATGCTATTGCTTGATCAACTCACAGAAAAAAAACCCAAGCTGACAGCTTTAGAAAAAAACTACCAAACTCTGACGGAAAAGGTTGAGCTCCTTCCAAAATTCCGGGAGATATTTGGCGATGTCGATCCCGATACGCTTGATCCGCAAAAGTCATTACGGGAAGACAATCTGCTATTGCAGAAAAAAAGTTCGGAATTAGAAAAGGCCAATCGCCAAAAGTCAGATATTGATGCTCTGCTGCCAGGCATAAAGGTATTCCAGGAAGTATTCGGCGAGGTTAATCCCTTGACATTGGATCCGCTCAGAGACTTAATAGCGCACCAAGAAAAAATCAGCCAAGCAGAGAAAATCCAGGAAACTCAGCGGCCATACCTTGATGCCTTGAATAAATTCCGCGAGATAAATCCAACGCAGACACCAGATGACTGGTTACAAAAAGCGTTGGAGAACCGCGTTGCATTTAACAAAGAAAAAATAAAGAACACTGAGAGAATCGAAGAGTTAAGGGGCGAGCTTGCCGACTTAGACCAGTATGCTGTAGCGGATAATCGTGTATACGCTTCGGCCCTGACTACGCTACAAAAAGCCGGCATTGTGTTTGAACGCTTACATGAAGTCGTGACCCACGCAACATGGGGGGATCGCCAACAACAATTGCTCATGTTATTTTCCGCTGCTCTTTCGGCTCCCGTGGTAAGTTCCATCGAAGATGCGGATCGAGCTACCGAAATTTTAGAGGCAGCACGACTGACGGTTCCGGTGTTTTTTAAGCCAGCGCTCAATCAATTTGTCAGCGAAGGTATAGTTGAGCTATCCCTATCCGGGCTCGTCGTGCACACATTTTGGGTCGGACGCAAAACCCGGCAAGTCGCCATCTTATTGGACCCTGCATTGATCGAAGAAGAAAAAAAACTTATTCAGACCGATATGACGGGGCTTGTTTTACGCAATAACAGGATCGATGAGGAACTGGTATTAATATCAGAAGACAGCGATGCGGTTAAGATAGCTGTAGCTGCGAAAGACGCAATCCAACAAGACGCTGAAAAGAAATTCTGGGAAGCGGAAAATAACCTCATTCAGTTAAATGAAGCGCTGCCCGCTTTCCTGCATCGCGCTTCAGATGAGGCCAGAAAATCTATTGAGGCCATGAAAAAATATTTCGAAGCAGGGGGAGAGGCTGGCTATCAGGAAGTAACCGAGATTCTTATTCCTCGGTTAGTAGCCGAAAAGGAAGATATTAAAGACCGTATCGCGGTATGGAATACCCAGGTTACGGAAGAAGCAAACCGGGCGTTACTCGCGGCTAAGGATTATATGAGATTGGGCGGTGATGCCGAACTTAACCGCCTCGCTCAAGCAATAAAAATGTTTGATATACAGATAACTTCGCTCAATGAAAAACTTGAAGGCATTACCCGACTCATCAGCGAAGAGCTTGAAGTAACTAAAGATAACTTTACTGAGAATCTGAATACGCTGAAAAATACCTATTACACAGAAAAGTCTGGACTTGAAGCGGCTATCAAATTTGAAGATGATGGCAATGTGGCGTTCATGGAGAAAGAGCCTGCAACACGCGTTCGGTTGAAAAATGACGCCCAAACAGCGCAACATCGTCTGGAAAATATCGATTTTGCTCGGGCAAGCCACTATATCCAGATGACAAAATCGGACCAAAAAGGTATCGCTGATCAACTTGCTGAGGCTAATCGCAAACGCATTGAAGCTGGAATCCGCATACAAAACACATTAAGTAAGATAACCGAATTCTCTGATCAGATTATGGCCTTGAGCCCTTTTGTCGAAGCCTTACACGATATGGTTGTAGCGATTCGGTCACAGCATGTCAAGATTGCCGGGATTCCAGATGATATTCGCCACCGCATTCAGGATGCGGCTGTACACCCAGAGATTATCGAGGATGCAGAAGCTATCCGTCTAGCCTGCTTGAGCGAGCGTTCCAGCACTTCCGGAGAAACGCGTGAGGCCATCGTTAATTTAAAGGTGGCTGTCGAAGAGTTGTCGATTGATACCAAACAGCTTTTGAATCTGAATAGAACCCTCCAAAGGACAAAAGAGGAATTCGAAGAAAAACGTAGCGAGTTTTGCGAAAGGGCTCGAATCGGCGAGATCAAAGGGCTGCACAACCTTGAGATCGAACAAATAGAAAACGCAAACACCTTGGAGCAACTGAAGGCCATTCATGATTTGAAAGATAAAATTGACCGGCAAATTAAAGAACACCAAACGTATGTGGAAAAGCTCAAGGAAGTCATGGAAGCAAACAAGAACGCAACGGTAGACAGTCTTGCTCACTTTGCCCAGCAAGCCAAGATCAACCTTGCAATCCTCGACAAGGTCATGAGACGTAAGCCTGATGCTCGATTTATCGTTAAAGCTGAAATTGCAAGCGAAGAGAGAATACGTCAAATCATTGAATCCCTGATTGCCGAAATCGAAGACCGTGAAAGTGCCGCGCGTGAACGCTTTGGAGCCAATCTTAATGATGATATTGATCGGAGAAATAAAAGCTACAAGGAAATGATCCACGATAAGATCTACCGCAATATCTTTATTGATCCCCAAGTCTCGTTTATCCATACCGCAATTCGTGAGGGAGAAACGCCGCTGACCGAGCCCGGATCTAAATTATCCACTGGACAGCATACGGCTTTGGCCATGATGTGGCTGGTGCGTCAAGCGGAGTATGCGCAAGATCGTGTTGCCCAGATGTACGGGACGCGTAAGGAACAGCGTGCCGCATTGAAAGGGTCGCAACGGATTATGTTCTTTGATGGCTTATTTTCCAATTTATCAAATGAAAGCTATATCAATGCGGCTTTTCATGGTCTTAAGGATGTAGGCGACAATTTTCAATTGATAGGCCTCATACATAATCCACATTACGTCAACAACAAAGACATTTTCCCCACCCATCTGGTCGGCAAACGCAAATTGGCAAAGAGCGGCGATAAAAACCGTGTTTTCGTTGCGGTGGAACCGTGGCAGGAAGACAACGGCATGATCGTGTACACCAGTGCTTATAAACATAATGCAGGTAGTGAGCAAATCGATGCTTGAAGAACTCCTTTACCAGTGGTTCCTTAATCGGGTAGGCAAAAAGGGATCGGGTAACGTCCGGACTTCCGGACTTATGGCAACTCTCCGTAGTGAGCTAGCGGATGATCCGATTGCCATCCGTGAAGCATTGAGGCACCTTCGGGTCGAAGGACAATTAGTATTTACGCCAGGCCCAAATGGAGAGCCCATCAGCTCTTTCATTACCGTCATCCGCCCGGCAGTCGAGATACCGGGCCATGCAGACCGATGGCAAGCCATCTTACAAGCCTCTAGTCTGGACGAAGCGAGTAGAGAGGCGTTATCTCCACTTTATATGGCATTGGCAGACTTTAATATACAGCATATGGAGGTGTTGCTGGCCGGCCTGATAAAACTGCGCGACGAACAACACTTAATTACTGGGCAACCGGCTTATGTCGTGAGCGCGGCCTATCTAATGGGCTCATCCAAACTGCTCTTTTCGCTGGATGCCAAGAGTCTCCGGCTATTCGGGATCGACATTGACAAATTCATTGCCAGGATCCCGTATATGATGGTGGGTGGCGGCGGCGCTAACCCACAAACTGTTATCCTCGTTGAGAATCCCATTGCCTTTGAAAAAGCCGTCCGATCCGCTGCATCGACGCGGTATGCATTCGTTTGTACGTTTGGCTTTGGCTTGAGCAATGCTGCAAGCGAATATGGCAATCAGTTAGCTGGTGCGGTAGAAACTGGCCGGGGGATTGTGCTCAGACGCACCGAAGGATTGCACACCAGTTTCGAGACGCTCATGCAGCATCCGGAAATCCATTTTTGGGGAGATTTAGATACTGCAGGGTTGCAGATTTTCGAACGAATCGCCTTGCGGATTCCCCATCTAAAGCTATCAGCGCTCTACGAGCCAATGATAAAAGCAACTGCAAATCCGGAGAACTGTCACCCCTATGTCGGAGCTGTTGGAAAAGCTGGGCAAAAGCCATTCAAGCCCACCAGAAAAGATACAGAAGCTCTACTTGGATATTGCGAACGATGGGCTGTCGATCAAGAAATAGTCTGTGACTACGATATTCAAATACTTTCTGGCGCAGTGTTGAAATTCAAATAAATTTAATCTCCTAGTCTGCCTCCTATGATACCCAATTACGCACTGGACTTAACAAAATGAACCGTATCAGGCGAAATTCAAGGTATGGAAGTTATTGGCGTTACCCGCTGTTTTAAGAAGTCGTGGCGGTTAAGTCAAAGCGATTCTATTGTGGCGAAGGGAGTTGCCCAACATCTGCGGATTGAATGGCGCTCTTCCAGAGTGACTGCACTAGAGAGGCAGCGTAGTCTGATACGCCGTTCAGCAGAGGGCGGATGAAGAGCTGAATTTTGGGTGCGGTGGGGGGCATGTGATTGCGTTCTACGCCGACAAGCCAATATACTCGCCAGATGCGCTCATCGTTGGCAAACTCCTTGTTTCTTGGGATTGCCTATTGCATGGTTGTTGTTCGCAGCGTTTAGCTTTGGAATTGTCTCCGATTCTCCTTAACTTATTACTCCTTTCGCCTGAAGATCAGCATGATAAGACGATCTTACCATCGGTGCGCTGGCGACCTGTTCAAATCCCAGCGATCTGGCGACTTTGCCGTAGTCATCGAACTGTTCCGGCGTGATGTAGCTTTTGACCGGCAGATGCGCCTTGCTGGGCTGCAGGTATTGGCCGAGGGTCAGCATCGAGCAGCCATGTGCGATCAGATCCTGCATGACCTGGTGAACTTCTTCGGGAGTTTCACCGATACCCAACATCAGTCCGGATTTTGTCGGCGTTTGCGGCCTGGCTTTTTTGTAGTCTTCCAGCAATTTCAGAGAGCCTGAATAATCGGCGCCGGGACGAGCCTGTCTGTACAGCCTGGGTACCGTTTCGAGATTATGATTGAACACATCGCAGGGTTCATTTGCGAGGATGGCGATGGCCTTATCCATGCGGCCCCGAAAATCGGGAACCAGAATTTCTATTTTCGTTCTTGGCGATTGTTGCCGAATGGTTCTTATGCATTCGGCAAAATGGCCGGCGCCGCCATCCCGTAAATCATCCCGATCTACCGACGTGATGACCACGTAGTTTAATGCCATGGCCTGGATGGCATCGGCCAGGTGTTTCGGTTCATTTTCATCGAGCGGCAACGGCTTGCCGTGCGCGACATCGCAAAAAGGGCAGCGGCGGGTGCATAAATCGCCCATGATCATGAACGTGGCCGTGCCGTGCTGGAAGCATTCGGCGAGGTTAGGGCAGGCGGCCTCTTCGCAGACGGTATGCAGGTTGTGCTCGCGCAGCAATTGTTTGACGCGGGTGATTTCGTCGCTGGCGGCCAGTTTGACCCGTATCCAGTCGGGTTTGCGCAGCGGCTGATCGGTTGCTTCTACTTTGACCGGGATGCGCGCCAGTTTTTCCGAGTTACGCTGATGCGATTGAGGTGTGGAACGCGAAGGGGCTTGATAGCTCATGATTGCAGGGCCTTGGTAATTGAGTCAATGAGAGGTGAGGCGAGTTCGAAATTGCTGATGGTTACACCCAGGTCAGCCAGCTGGGTCATTTTCAGGCCTGAATAGCCGCAGGGATTAATATGGTTAAATGGAGTCAAATCCATCCGGTTGTTAAGGCTCAGGCCATGATAGCTGCAGTTTTTCCTGATCCGGATGCCGATGGAACCGATTTTTTTACCATCGATATAAACGCCCGGGGCATCGGCTCTGGCATACGCGGTAATGTTCAAAAGAGCCAGGGTGTCGATCATGGCTTGTTCCAGCAAGCTGACCAGTTGGCGAACGCCCAATTGATGACGCTTCATGTCGAGCAAGGGATAAAGCACCAGTTGTCCGGGGCCGTGATACGTGACCTGGCCGCCGCGGTCGGACTGGATGACGGGGATCGATCCGGTATTCAGCAGATGATCCCGCTTGCCGTTCAGGCCCAGCGTGTAAACGGGGCGATGTTCAACAGTCCAGATCTCATCGGCAGTTTCCGGCGTCCGGTTCTCGGTGAATTGCCGCATCGCCTGCCAGGTGCTTTCATAGTCCTGTAAGCCGGGAAAACAGTTTATTATTGGCATGCCGGAAGAAGAATAACTATTGCAGACGCCGTTATTTTGAACCCGGAGCCGTTACAACACCATCAGAATATGAGGGTGGCTTGATAAATCCAGATAGATGTTGTCCAGTTGCTGTTTGCTGCGGGCTTCTATCATGACGGTGACTGCCGTGTAGTTGCCGCCTTTGCTGGGACGCGATGTCACCGCACCTTCGGTAATATCAGGGCTGTGGCGGCGAATGATTTCTACAATCAGCATATCCAGTTCCGGACTGGTTTTTCCCATGGCCTTGACCGCAAACTGGCAGGGAAATTCTAAAAGGGTCTCTTCGCTCATATCAGGGATTGTTTATAGCTCTGGAAGAGTTGGTTCATCGTGTGCCATAAAGCCCCGGGCTTGCCGTCACCGACCGGACGGGAGTCCAGTTCAATGACCGGCATAATCTCTCGGGTGGAACTGGTCAGCCAGATTTCATCGGCGTTTCTCAGCGCATTTAGGGAAATGGGTTCTTCACGATAGGAAATATGGTTGTTTTGGGCGATTTCAAGGATGACGTCGCGAGTTATCCCCGGCAATATGTCATTGCTTTTCGGCGGAGTGAGCAGAACGCCGTTGATGACGGCAAACACATTGCTGGCCGCGCCTTCGGTGACCTGGTCGCCTCTCACCAGAATGGCTTCGGTACAATCCCGGTCGACCGCTTCCTGTCTGAAGAGGATGTTGGCCAATAGAGTAATGGCTTTGATATGGCACTGCCGCCAGCGGCCATCTTCCAGCGTGATCGCCTTGATTCCGGAGTTTTGATCTGCCAGCGGCACGATGGCTGATGACATCGCGAAGACGGTCGGCTGAATGGCTTTCGGAAAAGCATGGTCCCTTTTGTCCGCAGCGCCTCGGGTGATCTGAAGATAAATATATTGGTTGAGCCCCGGGTCCAGGAGCGGCTTTAAAATACTACGCCATTGCTCCTTTGTATGAGGATTGGTTATGCGGATGCCGGAAAGGCTGTTTTCCAGTCTCTCCATGTGTTCATCAAAATGAAACAAATGCCCAAGATAGGAGGGAATAACCTCATAGACGCCGTCGCCGAACAAAAAACCGCGATCCAATACCGAAATGGTGGCTTCATTGAGCGGAAGATAACGGCCTTTTAAATAGACCGTTTTATTTTCCATTCCGGTTTACTACCATTAATATCGCGCCATCAACAAGCTGACGGAAAATATTGCCTTTTTCTATGGATTTAAGCGCGACCAAGTCTTTTTTGAGTAGCGGTTCGCCTTTAAAAGTGACATCGACAGAGCCCAATTTTTCACCTTCTTTTATCGGGGCGTTAATTTGCTTATTAACATTAATGACGGAATTGAGTTCTTTATAATGGCCGCGCGGTATGGTTGCGTAGAGATCCTCCGCCAACCCCAAAGGTAATTCCTTAGCATCCCCTTTCCAAACTCTGGCATCCGATAATGACTTTTTACCATCATATAACTTGTGCGATTCAAAGAAACGGAATCCATAATTTAACAGATTCTGATTTTCGTTTGCCCTGGCGTTGGCGCTTTTGGCACCCATCACCACAGAAATAAGGCGCATATCATTTCTTAAAGCGGAGGCAACCAGGCAGTAACCGGCGTCGTCGGTAAAGCCTGTTTTTACACCGTCGACGGAGGGGTCACGACCGAGCAATTGATTGCGGTTGTGCTGAACGATTTTATTATAAGTAAATTCTTTTTGGGAAAACCAGGGATAGT
Organism: uncultured Methylococcaceae bacterium; assembly: GCA_964568805.1. Lineage (GTDB taxonomy): Bacteria > Pseudomonadota > Gammaproteobacteria > Methylococcales > Methylomonadaceae > CAZMRW01. The sequence continues at coordinate 10,105 of CAZMRW010000035.1, forward strand.
AATCAGGAAATTCCTTGATCAGGGCGGTCGTTAGAATCGCCAAATCGCGAGCGCTGGTATAGTGATCTTCTATCGGGAGCCCGTCGCTGTTTTTGAAATGGGTATTTTTCATGCCCAACCGTTCGGCATGCTGATTCATCATATCGGCAAATGTGGTCTCATTGCCGGCGACATGTTCGGCCAGCGCTACGCTGGCGTCATTGCCCGATTGAATGATCACGCCTTTAAGCAAATCTTCAATTTTAACCTGGTCGTTGACTTCAATAAACATACGCGAACCGGAAGTGCCCCAGGCTTTTTTGCTGATGGTGGCGAGATCGTCGAAATGCAAGTGACCGTTGGCGATTTCCCTGAACACCACATAAACCGTCATGATTTTGGTGAGGCTGGCAGGTGCCAGCTTGGCGTCGGCATTGTTTTCAGCCAGGACCTTTCCGGTATGGAAATCCTGCAGTATGTAGCCGCTGGCCTCTACGGGAGGAGCAGGGGGTGTTTGAATTTCGGTGTTATCTGCATAAGCCTCAAAGGCCGACATCAGAAATGCGAAAACTAATAGATAATAAACAGGCTTAAAACATTTTGAGGAAATCATTGCTCTTGAAAGTCGACTCAGTAAAACATAGCGTTATTGTAGCATGCTGTACTAAAGTTGGTTGGATTCGGTTACAAATTGAGTGTCTGATGAGCCGTACCTGGACGGTTTGTAAGAGACTCTTGGTGAGGGATCTTATGTTTGATAAGGCCCTTTGAGTAAATTAAACGGTAGACCGATGATTGGTCGATGGAAGAATTTTGGGTTCGGGATCATGCTATGCTCTGATCTTATTGTGTATTTTGAACGGTTAACGAATCGTTAATGGCGCTAAACTGATTGAAGAGATCTTTGTTATGCTCACTTTCATTATTGTGTAGTTGGGGCAAAGCCTGATCGTCCGTTAATGCGACAATTTCAACTTTACCAAGACCGTCTTTGTGAATGCCCAGCTTTTTTGCTGCAGCATAGGAGAGATCGAGCAAACGATTGCCAACATAAGGCCCTCTATCGTTGATGCGCACAATGACGCTGCGGTTATTTTCAAGATTGGTCACTTGCGCATAGGATGGAATAGGCAGCGTTTTGTGGGCGGCCGTCATGGCATACATATCGAATATTTCTCCGGTCGCGGTTTTTTTGCCATGAAATCTTGGTCCATACCAGGAGGCGATACCTTGCTTGATATAGCGGGCAATTCTGGGAATCAGCGGTTCCTTTTTGGCGGTTTCAGCAGGGCCTGCAGGCTTGTTGAACGATAGTATGGTGCGGTGCCTGAAGGAGCGGTTGCCAATCAGATGACGATTGGATAACGATGATTGCGTTGTTGATACGGGTTTAGCAGGAGACCGGTAATTTCTTGATTCAGCCGATTTAAGGGAAGATTTTGCTGATTCGCCGGTGTTTATTGATGCATCGGAAGTTTTGATCTGTTTTGTAGAGCAACCGCATAACACAAGAACAGAGATAATTGGTATGATTTTATTCATAGGGAGATGTAGGTTTATGAATTGAGAGAGCCTCGCTTAACTGAAACACCGCCATGGCATACAAAGGACTATGGTTATAGCGAGTAATCACGTAAAAATTGTTTAAACCAGCCCATAGTTCATCGCCATGTTCTTGTTCCAAAGCAAGCAGTTTTACTTTACTGTCTAAAGGTACATATCCTGAAATTTCAACACGAAGCGATTGTAACTCGTCAATTCTTAAATCCGGCTTAAGGTTGCTGTTTAATGCTGTTTTATAATGTTCGCCAACGGCCCTGGCGGGAAAGGCAACTGCCTGTCCGGGTTGCCAGTTATGTTTAGCGAAATAATTGGCGATACTGGCAATAACATCGGCGTTGTTATGCCATATATCACGCCGACCGTCTTGATCAAAATCAGCGGAAAACGAGCGGTAACTGCTGGGCATGAATTGCGGAATTCCCATCGCTCCGGCGTAAGAGCCGGTCGGTTCCAGCGGATTCATGCGTTCCTCGCGGCAGAGAAGCAAAAAGTTTTCGAGTTCGCCGGTAAAAAATTTGCTTCTCGGAGGATAAGCAAATGCCAGCGTTGATAAGGCGTCAATGACCCGGTGATTCCCGGTTTTTTTTCCATAGAGAGTTTCGACGCCGATAATAGCGATGATGATTTGTGCCGGGACGCCGTAGTGTCGCTCAACCGCAGCCAGTGCCTTTGCATTTTCCCGCCAGAATTTAACGCCTTCGTCGATGCGGGATTGAGTCAGGAAAATCTTCCGGTATTGATACCAGGGCAGTCCTTCCGACGGAGAGGCTATTCTTTTAAGAATATCCTGCTTGATATCAACCGATTGGAATAGGTCTTCAAGTTCGGATTTGTCGAAATTGTGTTTGCTGGCCATGTCCCGGATAAAAATGTCGGTTGGCTCTGCTTTTTTTACCTCTTGAGTACAGGAAGCGGAGATTAAGCAGACGATGCTCAAGGCAAGATGCGCCAATGTTTTTGTCGGGTTCATTAGTGGCCTAAAAATTTTCGATGAGTGTGAATAGACATCAGGATGCCGAAACCGGCCAGCAAAGTGACGATCGACGTGCCTCCATAACTGATTAACGGTAATGGCACCCCGACCACCGGCAGAATGCCGATGACCATGCCGATGTTGACGAATACATAAACAAAAAAGGTAAACGCCAGGCTGCTGGCCAGTAAGCGGCTATAGCTGTCTTGGGCCTGCGAGGCAATATACAGGCAGCGTCCGATAATCAAGAGATACAGAGCCAATAAACCAAGGCAGCCGAAGAGTCCAAATTCTTCGGCAAAGACGGCAAAAATAAAATCAGTGGAAGATTCGGGTAAAAAATCCAGTTCGGATTGCTTGCTGCCTAACCAACCCTTACCGTAAATACCGCCGGATCCGATAGCAATTTTCGATTGAATGATGTGATAGCCGCGGCCCAGAGGGTCGGCTTCCGGGTTTAGAAAGGTCAGCACTCGATCGCGCTGATAGCCATGCATGAAATGCCAGATAACGGGCGTCGATGCAGCCAGGATGCTAGCGATAGCCAAAATGAATTTCCAGGAGAGTCCGGCAAAAAAAAGTACGGCAGCGCCGGAGCTTGCGACCAATAAGGCCGTGCCCAGATCGGGTTGTTTGGCAATCAATAAGGTGGGGACAATGATCAGGGCGGCGGCGATCAATAATTGTTTCGGTTTCGGTGGGAACTGGTGTTCGGCAAGGTACCAGGAGATCATCATCGGTGTCGTGATTTTGATCATTTCCGACGGCTGGAAACGGAAAAATCCCAGATCCAGCCAGCGTTGGGCGCCTTTGCCTATTTGCCCCATGATGAGCACAGCGATAAGCAGGACGATGCCAATACTGAAAAGTATCGATGAATAACGCTTGAATTGATTTGGGTGAATATGCGCCAGAATCGTCATTAATAAGAAGGCCAGGCCGATACGTGTTGCCTGGCGCACCAGTACAATCATCTCTTGGCCGCCGGCGCTGTACAGGATCACAAAACTCAATAGGGCTGTGAAAAACAGACATATGAACAGCGGGATGTCGATGTGCAGTTTTCTAAGGATACTGCCAAGGATCGATGGGGGATGGAAATGTTCATGCTGGGTTTCAGTTTTCATGTTTATCCCTCAAGTATTGCTTGATGACTTTTGCGGCGATCGGCGCCGCCACTGAGCCGCCGTGACCGCCATGTTCGACGATGACAGCGACGGCAATTTCGGGGTTGTCGGCGGGCGCGAATGAAATAAATAAGGCATGATCGCGTAATTTGAAGTCGATTTCGCTTTCGTTATATTTCGCGTTTTGTTTGATGCCAAATACCTGAGCTGTTCCGGTTTTGCCGGCAATTTGATAGTCTATATCCCGTCCGATGCTTCGTGCCGTGCCGCCGCCGCCATGAACGACATTGATCATGCCTTTGATGACCTCATTGATGTTTTTTTCTTTTAATGGAATGGCTTTGCCATGAGTCTCCGGGCCGGGAATGGTGCCATCAGGCGTCATTATTTTGTCAACCAGAAAAGGCGTTACCACGTTGCCTCTATTGGCCAAAGTCGCCGTGGCTCTGGCCAGTTGCAAGGGGGTGACCTGATGATAACCCTGGCCGATGCCGGTAATCAGGGTTTCACCAGGGTACCAGTCCTGATTTTTTTTCTCTCGTTTCCACTGGCGCGAGGGTAATAGTCCTGATTTTTCTCCCTCCAGATCGATGCCTGATTTTTCGCCGAAACCGAATTGCTGCAAAAAATCGTGTAAATGATCGATACCTAGCATTGAAGCCAGGCGATAAAAATAGACATCGCAGGATTGGGTGATGGCGGTGCTGATGTTGACCGAGCCATGTCCGCCTTTTTTCCAGTCCCGGTATTTATGGCTAACCCCTGGCAATTGATAAAACCCTGGGCAGAACAGGGTTTGTTGGGGGTTGATGACTTGATACTCCAGTCCGCCCAGTGCGATGAATGGCTTCATCGTTGATCCTGGAGGATAAACGCCGCGTAATGCGCGGTTATAAAGCGGCTGATCATCGGATAATTGCAGCGCTTTATAGGCATCATTGCCTATACCCACGACAAATGGGTTGGGATCAAATCCTGGGCGGCTGGCAAAGACCAGTACCCCCCCTGTTTTAATCTCTATGGCCACGACGGCGCCGTTATAGAAATCCAGGGCATCATAGGCGATTTGTTGCAGTTCGATATCGAGGGTCAGATACAAATTGGCGCCAGGGACCGGATGGACTTCATTGAGAGTATTCAGCGATCTCGCCTGTACGTTGGTTTCGATCTCCGCATAGCCTGTCTTGCCATGCAGATAGGTCTCGTATGATCCTTCGATGCCGAGTTTGCCGATGTGTGTGGAGCCGCGATATTCGGACATAGGCAGATCCTTAAGCTCGCTCTCGTTGATGCGGCCAACGTAACCGATGACGTGAGATGCCAGGTCGCTATAGGGGTAATGCCTTACCAGATGAGTCTGAATATCGACGCCGGGAAAATAGGGTCTTGCTACTGCAAATCTAGCCAGCTCTTCGTCACTCATGTTGGATAACAGAGGGGCGCTCATGAACCGTTTCTGGCGTTTGCGAAGCTTCTGATAGCTCTCTATTTTCTCGTCGGGAATGTCAAGCAGAGCTTGCAGTCGTTTTAAGGTGTCATCCAGGTCGCTGATTTGTTCCGGGATGAGTTCCAGGCTATACGATGTGGTGTTGTCGGCCAGAATCTTGCCTTTCCTGTCATAGATAATGCCCCGGGTCGGCACCAATGGGACCAGTTTCACGCTATTCTCTTTGGCCAGTGATGAATAGTGTTCATGACCGACAATCTGAAGGTAGATGAGGCGGGCGATCAGGCCGGATGTCAACAAAATTATGATGATTAATGCTGCAATTATGCGGCCTAGAAAAAGACGGCCCTCTACTAAATTGTCCTTAATGGAATAAATATGTGACATGTAATGCCGTTGTCATCCGAGTCGTTTTGTCAAACGGACAAACCGCAAAACTGTATAGACCAAGGGCCAACTCAGGGTACCGGTAAAAACCGGCAGCCAAAATGTGGCTTTGAGCTGGGCAGGGTGTTGAGCGTTTTTGATAAAGAAAAGCAATAGTTGGGACAACAGCAGGCAGAAGAATATAAACAACGCTTGTTGAACCAGAGGAAACTGTCGCAAACGTTTGTGCAGTTGCAAACAGAGGTAGATGACCAGAGAATAGGCGAGGGCATATTGGCCGAATAATCGGCCGGTTAGCACATCGGTGAGTAAGCCGAATGTCCAGGCATGAAAGATGCCGACGCGTTCAGGCAAAGCCAGTGACCAGTATATTAGTGACAGAAGCACCCAGTCAGGATTGAGCAATGCGAGGTAGCCAGGCCACGGTGCGATTCTTAAAGCCATCGCCAATGCGATAGTGAAAATAATGCGATAAATGCCGTATGGATTATTCATCTGAAAGACTCTCGGTCTCCTCGTCATCTGCAGTTGGCTTGGATACCAACGGAATCGGAGTGGGATCGCTCCAAACGATCATTAACTCCCGGTTGCGGTCCAGCATGGCTTTTGGAGTGGCAGTAACAGTGGCAAAAGGTTTGTTGGTCTGTGAGGTAAATTCATCAACGACAGCGACCGGATAACCTTGGGGGAAGGTTCCGCCAAGCCCGGAAGTAATCAGTAAGTCTCCTGGGCGGATATCGGCGTTATTAGGCAAATAGGGCAAGATAAGCCGATTTATTTGACCGCTGCCGACAGCAATCGTCAACAAGCCGTTTCGATTAACCTGGACCGGTATGGCGTGATTGGGGTCGGTGATCAGCATGATATCCGACGTAAAGGGCAAGGCTCGAAAGACTTGGCCGACGACCCCGTTGGCATCCATGACAGGTTGCTGGGGATGGACGCCGAAACGGGTGCCTTTGTTAACCACAACGATATGTTCATAAGGCGCCATATTGACGGATAATAACTCAGCGACCAGGACCTGTTCGCCGAGTTTGAAAGAGTTTTCAAGCAAAGCGCGTAAGCGGATGTTTTCTTTTTCCAGGGCGGCAAGTTTGAGCAGCCGGGTTTGGTGGATAAGCTGTTCTTCGTGTAACCTGTGGTTCTCCTCTTGTAATGCTGTGTACGAAGTGACCTTGTCGGTGGCTTGATCGACGATTACAGCGGGCAGATTGACAAGATACTTGATCTGATCGGTAACAACAGATATGGCGGCGCGTAACGAGGCTAAATGCTGGGTTCTCTGGTCAATGACGAGTAAGGCAACAGAGGCGATGATTGCGACCAGCAGTCGGGTAGTGTTTGATGGACCGGTAGCAAATAAAAGTTTTATGGCTTGATTCCTCGGTTTTGTATCCCTGCATGGCTTTACCTACAGCATCCGTCCTTCAGCAATGGAGGCATGGATGCTGGATTTCAGGAGTTATCCCAGCCATGTAGTCGTTGTATCAATTAACTAGTCGAGCGACTGGACCGGATTTTTTCAGTCGGTGCTCAAATGAACGGATTAGATGATTGATCTGATCATTCCAGCGAAAAAGTGGAAACCCCCTTTTTATCCAGCATTTCCAGTACCATGCCGCCGCCCCTGGCCACGCAGGTCAAGGGGTCGTCCGCAATAAATACCGGCAAACCGGTCTCTTCGGCGATCAGGCGGTCAATATCTTTCAACAAGGCGCCGCCTCCGGTTATATAGATGCCGCGGTTGGCGACATCTGCACCCAGTTCGGGAGGGGTCTGTTCCAGCGCTATTTTTACTGCGCCGACGATGCCTGACAGAGGTTCCTGTAACGCTTCCAGAATTTCATTGCTATTGAGGGCAAAGCTGCGAGGCACCCCTTCGGCCAAATTGCGGCCCTTGACTTCAATTTCTTGGACTTCACTACCGGGGTAGGCGGTGCCTATTTCGATTTTGATGCGTTCGGCAGTGGATTCTCCTATCAGTGTGCCGTAATTTCGGCGGACATAACTGATGATGGCCTCGTCAAAACGATCTCCGCCGATACGGACGGACGATGAATAGACGATGCCGTTGATCGAGATGACAGCGACTTCCGAGGTGCCGCCGCCAATATCCAAAACCATTGAACCGCACGCTTCATCAACAGGCAAACCCGCTCCGATCGCGGCGGACATGGGTTCTTCGATCAAATAGACTTCGCGGGCGCCCGCCATCGCCGCTGATTCGCGGATAGCCCGGCGTTCAACCTGAGTTGAACCGCAGGGTACGCAGATCAAAATACGCGGGCTAGGCCGTAAGAGTTTGCTTTTATGAACTTTTTCAATAAAGTACCGGAGCATGCGCTCGGTCACGGCAAAGTCTGCGATAACGCCGTCTTTCAAGGGGCGGATCGCGGTGATATTTCCGGGTGTGCGGCCCAGCATCCGTTTTGCTTCAGCGCCGACTGCTGCAATGGTTTTTGCGCCACGGACTTTGTCCTCTTTGATGGCGACAACCGATGGCTCATTCAGAACTATCCCCTGTCCAGGAATATAAATCAATGTATTTGCGGTTCCCAGGTCGATAGAGAGATCATTGGAAAAAATACCGCGAATTCGTTTGAACATTTTGTGCTGTTTCCTATTAGGAATAAAAATAGTAGTACTTTATCAATCAAACGGGTATTTGGGCAAGATATAAAGTATCATATTTTATAGAGGTCGCTCGCAATTAATGGATTGGGCTTTATACGTTAATGCACAACTCGTCAATGTCCGCTTTTTTACTCAGTCATTTTTAGTATTGGCCTGATTTTCGAAACCGATCTTTTTTGCGCGCTCCCTAACCTATCTTTGTAATGCTTAATGAGGAAAACAATGTCTTTGACGACAGTTGAGGTGAAAAAAATAGCGCATTTGGCGCGTTTGGGAATCGATGAACAAGATGTCGCAGCGTATGCGCAGGATTTGTCCTCGGTGCTCGACTTAATGACAAAAATGGGTGATCTTAACACGGAGGGCGTTATGCCGATGGCTCATCCTTTAGACCAGATGCAGCGATTGAGATCGGATGATGTCACTGAACAGGATAACCGTGAAAAATTTCAGTCTATTGCCCCGCAAGTCGAAGCTGGGCTTTATTTAGTGCCGAAAGTGATCGAATAAGGATATGAACGACCATGTATGATAAAAACATTACAGAATTGGCCGAAGGTCTGCGGTCACGCGAATTTTCAAGCGAGGAGTTGACCCGGGCTTTTTTGGACAGAATTAAACAATACGCCTCAATCAATGCCTATATCACGGTTACCGAAGAACTTGCCTTGCAAAATGCGAAGGCAGCCGATGCCCGGCTTGCCAAGGGCGATGCGACGTTATTAACCGGTATTCCGATTGCGCAAAAAGATATTTTTTGTACGGAAGGCGTTAAAACCAGTTGCGGTTCAAAAATCCTCGATAATTTTATCGCACCCTATGATGCGACGGTGGTGGCAAAACTAAAGGAAGCCGGGGCAGTGATGCTCGGTAAACTGAATATGGACGAATTTGCCATGGGGTCGTCCAATGAAACGAGTTTCTACGGGGCTGTTAAAAATCCGTGGGATATGAACTTGGTTCCGGGCGGCTCCTCCGGCGGTTCGGCGGCGGCGGTCGCGGCGCGTCTTGCAGTTGCCGCAACCGGCACCGATACCGGAGGGTCCATACGCCAGCCTGCGTCGCACTGCGGCATTACCGGTTTAAAGCCGACTTACGGGCGAGTTTCGAGATATGGCATGATTGCCTATGCGTCCAGTCTGGATCAAGGGGGGCCTATGGCGCATAGCGCTCACGACGCGGCCATTTTGCTGCAAACCATGGCGGGATTCGATGACAAGGATTCGACCAGCGTCGACTTGCCGGTTCCCGATTACACGGCCGGGCTGAATAACAGTCTCGAAGGACTTAAAATCGGTTTACCCAAGGAGTTCTTTGGCGAAGGCTTGAACAGTCAGGTGGCCGCAGTGATTGAAGCCGTCGTGAATGAGTATCGAAAACTGGGCGCGGAGGTTCAGGAAGTCTCCATTCCCGATCTTGACCTGGCGATTCCCGCTTATTATGTTATTGCGCCGGCAGAATGCTCGTCCAATCTTTCACGCTTTGATGGGGTGCGTTTTGGTTATCGCTGCCAAAATCCGGCCGATTTAACCGATTTATATACGCGTTCGCGCGGCGAAGGGTTTGGCAAGGAAGTCAAACGGCGGATTCTGATGGGGACTTATGCCTTGTCAGCTGGTTATTACGACGCCTACTACATTAAGGCCCAAAAAATCCGCCGATTGATTAGCGAAGATTTTAAAAAGGCCTTGGCCCAGGTCGATGTCTTAATGGGGCCGGTTGCTCCATCGACTGCCTTTGCGTTGGGAGAAAAATTGGGCAATCCTGTAGAAATGTATCTGTCCGATATTTATACCATCGCCATCAATCTGGCTGGTTTGCCGGCGATGTCCGTGCCGGCGGGGTTCGCCGAAGGAAAACCGGTCGGTTTACAGATCATTGGCAATCATTTTGCCGAAGCCAGGCTGTTGAATATTGCCCATAAATACCAGCAAGTTACGGATTGGCATTTACAAACCCCCAAAGGTTTTGAGTAAGGAGGAAACTATGGAATACACTCAAGAACAAAAATGGGAAACCGTGATCGGTTTGGAAATTCATACCCAGTTGGCAACGCAATCAAAAATATTTTCAGGTGCGGCGACAGCCTATGGCGCCGAGCCCAACACCCAGGCCTGTGCGGTCGACCTGGGTCTGCCGGGGGTGTTGCCGGTATTGAATCAGGAAGCCGTCCGGATGGCGATAAAATTCGGATTGGCGATCGAAGCCGAGATCGCACCTTATTCTGTGTTTGCCCGGAAAAACTATTTTTATCCCGATTTGCCCAAAGGTTATCAGATTAGCCAGTTTGAGCTGCCGATCGTCGGCAAGGGGCATCTGGATATCGAAGTAGAAGGCGAGAGAAAACGTGTCGGCATCACCCGCGCCCACCTCGAAGAGGATGCCGGCAAGTCTCTGCATGAGGATTTTCACGGACTGACCGGCATCGATTTAAACCGGGCCGGCACGCCGCTGCTGGAAATCGTTTCCGAACCCGATATGCGTTCGGCAAAAGAAGCCGTTGCCTATATGCGAACGCTGCATGAATTGGTGAGTGATCTGAAAATCTGCGACGGCAACATGCAGGAAGGCTCGTTCCGCTGCGACGCCAACGTTTCTGTGCGGCCCAAAGGCCAAACTGAATTCGGCACCCGTGCCGAGATCAAAAATATCAATTCGTTCAAATTTGTCGAGAAAGCGATCAATTACGAAATCGAGCGCCAGATCGAACTGATCGAAAGCGGCGGTACAGTCGTACAGGAAACTCGATTATATGATGCCGTCAAGGATGAAACCCGTTCAATGCGCAGCAAGGAAGAGGCCAATGATTACCGCTACTTCCCCGACCCCGATCTGCTGCCTGTATTTATTAGCGAAGAGTTTAAGGCGCAAGTAAAAGCGGAATCGCCGGAATTGGAGAAATCGCGATATGCCCGAAGAAGAACTCATGTTACTTTAAAGCCATCACTATTCATTAATACTAATACATTCTATTCAGCTACAGTAACGCAAGAAAAGTTAGGATTGGATGACTACAGAACTTGGAAACTAAATGCTTCTCCGGAGCAGCTCGATTACTGCGAAGCTCTGGAAAAAGCATCGGGGTGTGAGGAAGAGCTATGTGTTAACTGGGTAAGAGGCGAGCTTTCAGCGGCGCTGAATAAAGCCGGCCTGGATATTGCCGATTCACCGGTCAGTTACCAGCGATTGGCGGGTTTATTGGTTCGGATTGCCGATAAAACCATATCCGGCAAGATCGCCAAACAGGTGTTTGAAGAACTGTGGCAGGGTATGGCGACCGCCGATGAGGTGATCTCTGCAAAGGGTCTGAAGCAAATTACCGATAGTGGGGCGATTGCCGCCATTATCGATAAAATTATTGCCGATAATCCGGGACAGGTTGAGCAATATCGTAGCGGTAAAGATAAAGTGTTCGCCTTTTTTGTCGGACAGGTCATGAAAGCCATGCAGGGCAAGGCCAATCCGGAGGAGGTCAATAAAATGCTCAAGGATAAACTGCAGCAGTAATCCGACTGTTTGATAAGCCCATATCTTCGTTATTAGAAAGTTTGATGGTTTACATGTTGGGATAAAAAATCGTTGCGCTTTGCTTATTGGTGACATAAATTAACATTAATTAGTTTCGAAACAGGAGAAAATCTATTATGTCTGCTGATGCGCCAGTAAGACCGGAAAGAAGACAGCGAGGGGCTCAGCTCATCGCCGAACTGCAAAGTGAAAGACAAGAAGTATGGTCTTTATATTGCCAAATAGCCGAACTTAAACCCTTTACCGATGTGGATTCGGTAAAGGCGAAATTAACCAAGTTTTCAGAGATGTTGGTGGACTATGTGTCGCTGGGGCATTTTGGACTTTATGAACGCATTTTGTCCGGCACTGAGCGCAGGGATCGCATATTATCGGTGGCAACCGACTTGTATCCGGAATTTTCGGTGGCTACCGAATTATCGGTAAGTTTTAACGATAAATACGAGAAGGTGGCTCATATCGCTGTCTTTAATACGTTGGCCGATGACTTATCCGAGCTTGGTGAATCCCTGGCCAAACGCTTCGAACTGGAAGATCGGCTTTGCGAGTTAATGCAGCGATAGCCACCTGGTTGACATTCATAATGTGATAAAGCTTTATTCCTTATTCTCATTTCGGGTTTGAATTGGGAAAGAAATAACGGTTCCAAAGATTTCTCCATGTGTGGACACTACTCTGCCTGCGAAGAGCAATGGATTAGCGCCAGGGTCAATTTTTAAGATGAATGGATGTCAAATGTGTTGGCATGAACAGGGTAAATACAGCAGGCTACTCACTGTTACCACATCCTCCTTATGGACCTGCCGTCCTTGTGCTAACAGGTTCTATGTCTTAAACACTCCACGATATGGGCATATATAGGGCAGGGGCCCATCTAAAATCATGATAGGCCGGTGCTGGATGACTAAGATTGGGCGGGAGCCAAGTTGTGTTTGAGCCTACCCAGTCCTAGTCTGATAGTTGTACTTAGTTTTGCACAGGAAGAATCGGTCTGGGTGTTGTTCCGGTGCCGCCGTGTTCCGTGAATTCTTTAGTATGCATTTGTTTCAATCGGTTAAACGCCGACCAGAAGTTGGTGTCCATGACCACCTGATTGCCGATCGAAACAATCATCCTGACGAGTTCGGGGATGCCGTTTGTGTTTGAAACGATATAAACCGGCTGCACATAAAGCACGCTGTTGCCCATCGGCATGATGATCATGCGGCCCAATCGAATATTCGAGCCGCCCTGATCCCAGAGTGTGAATTGCGCAGAAATTTCCGGATCTTGCTCGATCAGCGACTCAACCTGTGCAGGCCCATTAACCTGGACATCCTTGCGAAACCTGTAAATGGTGATGCCGGGTTTATATTCCGCGCCGCAGGTCTTGGTATCCATGATGCCGGCTACTCCGATCATGCTGAGGTTATTGCTGTTGACCGGCGTCATCGGATTCAGCATGACAAATTCCTCCTTGCCGCTGCAGTTGCCGAAATCGATGGTCTGGTAATAGGGTTTTACCGGCTTTCCACGGACCTTTGCGAATTGCCAGGTTTCCGCCTGTTCGTAAAATAATTCGGGCCTCTGTTGATGATATTTCGAATAAACCTTCATCTGCAGATAATACAAATCCCGGGGATAACGCAAATGCGACTTCAGGCCGGCAGGCATTTCCTCCAGGTTCTTAAACAGGCTGGGATAAGCGGTATTGTAGGCCTGGATGATGACATCCGATGGATCGGAAATGTAATACTGAACGCCGCCGTCAAACGCGTCGACCACCACCTTGACCGAATTACGGATATAGTTGAATTCCTGTTTGCCGTCCAGGAAGTCGTCATCTGCAGACTTGGAAACGGGATACCAGTTTGACAGTGTGTAGGCATCCTGTATCCAGTAAAACCGGTCTTGATTTATGACCAGATAGGGATCTTTATCCAGATGCAGAAACGGCGTCATCGTGCGAATGCGCTCAGTGATATTCCGGCGTATTAACACCTGGCTTTCTTTCGTGATATTGGTGGAAAAGAATATTTTTTCGTCCCTGAAATAAAAGGCCAACAGCGCCTTTCTGAACAGAGAGGGAATCGGTATGCCGCCCTCGCCTTTATAAATACTTTCAATGCCGGGATCCTTCAGGGTGCCGGAAATGCCGACGACATTCAGCTTGTTGGGTACGATCGCGTAGGTATATTTCTCCTGGCCATAATAAATGTCGGGGTATTTCACGCTTATACCGACGGTCGAACTCAAGTCCAAATCGCGTAAATACCAGAGCAGCGGTTTGCCTGCGTCTTGTGCCGCGGGAGTCACCACGGCGCCGTAGCCATGCATGTAGCGCAAGTGGGTATTTTCCCAATTTTGGGCTTCGGCCGGCAGCTTTTCCAGATTGACTTCACGGGCGGCCAGATTGACCTGGCGGGTATGGCCGAGCAGAAAATAGCGATCTTCGTCGACGGACAGGAATTTGTAGTAGGGTCTTATCGACTGCAATTGACTATAGGTATCGATCAGGATTTCCCGATCCCAGACCGGTATGTTCTCAAAATGTTTTTGACTGCTCCAGGACTCAATGTCGCCGGTGGCATCGAGTTTGATTGGCTGATCGACAATCTTGATATTTTTCAGATCATAGGCATCCAGCGTGGCGTCAATATTGTGCTGCATGAACGGTTTTTCGGTTCTAACAGGATTGGGTTCGACGATGTACTTCTGGATTAAATCGGGAATAAACTGAACCTTGGGCAAACCCAGGGCACAGAGAAAAGCCGTAAGCGAGATCAAAAATGGCGCTTTAATGCGATGTTTTTCTGAAAAAATAAATAGCCCCGCGGAAATGGCCGTCGCCAGAAACGTAATAATGCCCAGCCAGATCAGCGGCAGTTGCCAGCGAATCTCGGTAAATCCGGGACCGAAAAATACCGGTTCGTGGCTGTCGGTATAGAGCAGCGAAAAGCGCTGCAGCATAAATCCCCAGATCACGAATAAAACGACGAAGCCTATTAAAATAACCAAATGGATCTTGGCGCCCAAGGGAAACTCCCTGCTCTGATCGGGCACAAAAACATGCTCAAGCCAGTACAGGATACCGACCATGCAGAAGAGCAGGGCGGCCGTGTTCAGCAGTTCTTGTTGAATCAGCATGTAAATCGGATAGGACAGCAGATAAAAGCTGATGTCCTGACCGTAAACCGGTTCGGTCACCCCTGAATCTCCGCCGAAGAAGTAAAGCAGTGCCGTTTCCCATTGATTATAAAAGGGAATCGCGATAAAAACGGCCAGGATCAACGAAACCGGCGTATATATTTTGGCCGAGCCGCTCATGAAGGTATCGGCAAAGCGCTGGAAGCGCCGATGTTTGTCCAAATTATGCAGGACTTCGTCCGGCGGGTTGATGCCCAGATAACGGGATGCAATCCAGAAGTGAAAAAAGAAAATCAGGAAGAAGACCAGGGTGACGCCGCCGGACAGGAAGAACCGGTAAAGCAGCTTTAACCAGAAATAGGCCTCGAGTTTTAATGACTGATACCACCACAAGTCAACGAACAGATCAAGGAAAATGAAATAGAAAGCGACATAAACAATGATCGCGATTCCCAGGGTCGCTCCAATCAACGCGGGTAAGAATTTCAGGTTCCGCATAGTGTCCTCTTTAAATTATCAATGGAATGTTTTCTTATTGTTCGGTTATGCTTTTTAAGCATTAATGTCATCCAGTCACCAAATATAGAGGCCGATATTGCACCGGTAGACGGATGCGTCCTGTATATCGGTAGATGATGAGCTGTAGATATCCGGTCGGTTTGCTTGCTTTAATGTTCGCCTCTACGATATTCATTTAAACTCATGGGAACCTTTAAAACTTCCCATGCCTGGCAATGCCGGATTGTTAACGGTTGGTCATTTTAACACCCATAGAAAGCAGTGCGTCTGCGTTTTTCTTCACCGGCGATAAATCTTTGCCTTCAGGCCTTAATTATGAGTTAGATAAAATTGTGGTAAAAGCATAATAAACAGAGCAATGATTGCGGCAACCGAGGATATTCTCCTAAGCCGCATCATGGATTTTTCCGGATCACATTACATTAAGATACGATTTTCGAAAATGCTTTTCTTAAAGCACCTGCATCGCTATGTAAATATGCAGCGCGGGCAGGGAGCTTCAAATACCCGGCTAGACGTAAAGTCATCAATTATCGGGCTCGGCAACTGATCACTAAGGTACTGACATTCTAAACGAAAGGATAGTCTTTATGCCTTCAAATAGTTAAATGAATCGGGATGGCTTGATCAATCTAAAGACAAATTCATGGTTTTTCTATATTTTTATTAGAATATTAGGTTAAAATAGCCGGCTATCGAAGCTGGACGAGTGAGGCGCGATGGTGACTTAAAAAACGCTACCTCTCTTGGCTTGATCTACTAGCAAACATCCTAAAGCTTTTCACCAAAAACCATGGTTTTTGCCACCGCGGTCTTGGATGCATGACAGCGGTGTAATGCTATGTGGCTCAATTGCCCCGGTACGAATCCTCCTGAGTTTATTCTCAAGGCCGGTCACCAAACTAGTTTTTTATGCCCAACTTAGAGTAAAAACATGACAGATTTATCGCTTTATAGAAACATCGGTATATTCGCGCACGTGGATGCCGGTAAAACGACGACGACAGAGCGGATTTTAAAGCTCACCGGTAAAATCCATAAAATCGGCGAGGTGCACGACGGCGCGGCGACCACCGACTTCATGGTGCAAGAACAAGAACGCGGCATTACGATTCAATCGGCGGCAACCACCTGTTTCTGGAAGGATCACCGCTTCAACATCATCGACACTCCGGGCCACGTCGATTTTACGATCGAAGTGTATCGTTCACTGAAAGTGTTGGACGGCGGTATCGGTGTGTTTTGCGGTTCCGGCGGCGTTGAACCGCAATCGGAAACCAACTGGCGCTATGCCAACGACTCTAAAGTCTCCCGTGTTATCTACGTCAACAAGCTCGACCGTATCGGAGCGGACTTTTTCCGCGTGGTCAAGCAGGTCGAAGATGTTTTGGGCGCAACGCCGGTCGTGATGACTTTGCCGATCGGCCGAGAAGATCAATTTGTTGGCGTGGTGGATCTTCTGACCCGCAAAGCGTGGATCTGGGACAACTCCGGCGACCCGCTGAAATATGAAATCAAAGACGTCCCTGCCGATATGGCGGCCGATGTCGAAAAATGGCGCGAAAAACTGATCGATCAAGTGGCCGATCAATATGACGAGGTAATGGAAAAATACCTGGAAGGCGAAGAGCCCGATATTGAAGCGCTCAAACGCTGTATCCGTAAGGGTACCATTAACATGGACTTTTTCCCGACTTATTGCGGATCGTCTTTCAAAAACAAGGGCGTGCAATTGGTATTGGATGCGGTTGTCGATTATTTGCCGAATCCAACGGAAGTCAAGCCGCAACCTGAAACCGATCTCGAAGGCAATCCGACTGGCGAATTTGCTGCCGTCGATCCAAGCCGCCCGGTGCGCGCCCTGGTATTCAAGATTATGGACGATCGTTTCGGCGCACTGAACTTCATTCGTATTTATTCTGGCACGCTGAAGAAAGGCGATACCTTGCTGAATACCTACACCGGCAAGACCGAACGGGTTGGTCGCATGGTCGAAATGCACGCCGACGACCGTTCCGAAATCGATTCCGCCCAGGCAGGCGATATTGTCGCACTCATCGGGCTGAAAAATGTGCAAACCGGACATACCTTGTGCGATCCCGACAAGCCGGCAACGCTTGAGCCGATGGTTTTCCCTGACCCGGTTATCTCGGTTGCAATCTCGCCAAAAGATAAAGCCGGTTCCGAAAAGATGGGTATCGCGCTGGGCAAAATGGTTCAGGAAGATCCGTCGTTCCATGTAATGACCGATGAAGACAGCGGCGAAACGATCCTGAAAGGCATGGGCGAGTTGCATCTCGACATCAAGGTCGATATTTTAAAACGGACCCACGGCGTTGATGTCATCGTCGGCAAGCCTCAGGTGGCCTACCGTGAAACCATCACCCGCCGCGTCGAGGATGAATACGTCCATAAGAAGCAATCCGGTGGCTCCGGTCAATACGCGAAGATCAATTATGTGATCGAGCCAGGCGAGCCGGGCAGCGGCTTCGCATTCGAATCAACCGTAACCGGCGGTAACGTTCCAAGAGAATACTGGCCGGCCGTTGAAAAGGGCTTTAAGAGCATGCTCGATCAGGGCGTCCTGGCCGGCTATCCGTGTCTGGACTTCAAAGTGAACTTAACGGATGGTGCTTTCCATGCCGTCGACTCATCATCGATCGCGTTCGAAATTGCGGCCAAAGCGGCTTATCGCCAGACGATTCCAAAGGCGGCTCCGCAGTTGATCGAACCGATCATGAAAGTGGATGTATTTACGCCTGAAGATCACGTCGGAGATGTCATCGGCGACTTGAACCGCCGCCGCGGCATGATGAAGTCGCAAGAACCCGGCGCCACCGGCATTCGCGTGAAAGCGGACGTGCCGCTCAGCGAAATGTTCGGCTATATCGGCGATTTGCGGACGATGACGTCAGGACGCGGGCAATTCTCGATGGAGTTCTCGCACTATCTGCCTTGTCCGAAGAACGTCGCGGAAGAGGTTATTAAAGAAACGCTGGAACGCAACAAAAAGAAATAACATCCCCTATGTTACGCCAGGCAGAAATTCTGTCTGGCGTAATAATATTTTAATGCCATCTTCATGCAATATGGTGCGCCATCAATATGCATGGGCTTCATTTTCCCTAATGACACCTCGTTGGTTGCGATGACATACCAACAGAATTCAATAAGATCAGCCGTTTTCTTTAAATAGGATTGCTAAATGCAAACGGTCCTGAACGTTCAGCTTTTGGAAAATGGATGTCAAATGGGCTTTCACCGTTCGTTCCGAAATGTTAAGCATGGAGGCAATCATTTTATTGCTTTCGCCGGTGCTGATCATTTTGGCAACATCCAATTCCCGGTGAGTTAGTGTTAGCAGGTTTTTTTTAAATTCGATTGCCTTTTGATTTGGCTGAGAGGGTTGCAGATTATTGAAATTGATCAGCATGCCGATGACCGTAGGAACCAAATTCCGTTTAATCCAGATATCGCCATCCAGAATGCTGTTGGTTGCTTTTAGCAATTGTTGTGCAGCTGTCTCGGCTTCACAGAATCCCGAATGTCCGGCGACCATCTCTTTTATTTGCCTTTCATCAGTCCAGTTATCACCGATCACCAGCGATTTTATGCCGGAAGCGCTGAATAACGGAAGAGGTGTGTCGTCAGTATTAAAAAGATCAGCATCGATAACCACAAGAGATACTGATTGCTGACGGATAAGATTGTCTGCTTCCTTCGGATCATTTAACACCAGGACTTCATGTTCTGCCGAAAGCAAATATTGCCAGGCAGTTGCTGAATGCCGGTTTGCCGATAAGATTAATATGTTTGCCATTTCAATATATCCTTGAATTCATTCTTCAGGTAGGCAATTAAAATTATCCAAACAGGGACCCTGTAAAGTGCATGGTTAAACTTACTTGGTAGACTACGGCGAATAGGTCAAGTTACTGGTACAGTCTAGCACAATTTTACTGCTAGTTTAATAATGCCACGGTATTGATGCAGAGCAATCGGCCATGTGTCTCAGCCGCGATAAAAGCCTTACCTGTAAAACCAGGATGGATGACGGCGGAAATTTTAATGATCAAGGGTTGGCCGGCAATATGAAATTGATTTATTTAACAGAACCGATCACCACAGGTGCTATTATCCTTTTTCCGATGAAGAAAGCAGGACTTGGGCAATGAAAAAAATCATATTTAAACCGATTAAAAAATCGCATAACCGATGAGTAAAAAAGATAAAACCGCATTTGTGTGTACAGACTGTGGCGCCGAATTTCCGCGCTGGGGCGGGCAATGTACGGCATGCAACGCATGGAATACCATCAAGGAAGTGAGATTGGGTTCGGCAAGTGCAAATCGAAACAAGCGTTCTTCAGGTTATGCGGGAAACTTGTCAGAAGTAAAATTTTTATCCGATGTAGCCCTCGTAAATGAGGAAAGGATTTCTACCGGCATGTCCGAATTCGATCGCGTCCTCGGTGGAGGAATTGTCAGAGGCAGTGTGGTGCTAATCGGCGGGGCGCCAGGTGCAGGTAAAAGCACTATTTTGCTGCAGGTGATTGCCAACATTGCCGGACAGGGGCTGAGGGTGCTTTATGTCTCCGGCGAAGAGTCATTACAGCAAATTGCTGAAAGGGCTCGCAGACTAAAGCTTCCAGCTGAAAAAATCATGATGCTTGCTGAAACTTCGGTGCAACGTATTTGTGATGTGCTGGATGAAATAAGCCCGCAAATTGTCATTATCGATTCAATTCAAGTCGTCTATACACAGGACGCGGAATCCGCGCCTGGTTCGGTATCCCAAGTCAGGGAGTCGGCAAGTTATCTGACGCAATATGCAAAAAAAAATCAGGTATCCCTATTCATGGTGGGACATGTCACTAAAGATCAATCTCTCGCCGGTCCCATGACCTTGAGTCATATTGTTGATACCCAAATCATTTTGGCTGCTACCGATGATGCCCGGTTCAGAGTGTTAAGGGCGGATAAAAACCGGTTTGGGAGCGTCGGGGAACTGGGCTTTTTTGCAATGGATGGCACTGGCCTGAAAGAAGTAAAAAATCCCTCTGCCATGTTCCTCAATAGGCCCGAAAAGCCATCCTCAGGCAGTGTTGTCACCGTTTTATGGGAAGGTACCCGGCCGCTGTTGGTGGAAATTCAGGCATTGGTAACCGAATGCCAATATGGAAATCCGCGCAGGTTGGCGGTAGGATTCGATCAAAATCGACTGGCGATGCTACTGGCGGTTCTGTCGCGGCACGGTGGTATTTTTACCGCAAATGATGAAATATACGCCAATGTTGTCGGCGGTATTAAAGTAACGGAAACAAGTTCCGATCTCGCCATCATAGTAGGTGTTGTTTCCAGTCTAAGAGATAAGGTGATTGCTCATGATACGTTTTTTTTTGGCGAGATCGGTTTGAGCGGTGAAATCAGACCGGTAGCGAACGGTTATGCCAGACTAAATAATGCGGCCAAGCATGGTTTCAAGAAAGCAGTTATTCCAAAGGCTAACGCCCCCAAAAAACCGATCGATGGTTTGCGGATTTATCCGGTTTCAACCCTTTTGGAAGCATTAACTATTCTTTCAGACTTATGACCAACAAGTTAACAATTAGCCAGAGATGTTATTGATGATGCATGGCGTTAACCTTGAAAAAATTGCATGGATCTGTCGTTGACAGCTAAAATATCGTTATTATTCAGTTTGATAGAGCTGTCATTAATGGGCGCGTCGTTTAACGTGATAGTCCCGATGTTTTCCAGTACAGAGACGTAATAACCATCTTTTCTTTTGGTGACGGCGACAATTCCGCTGCCTTTGCGTCCTATTTGCAGAATTGTTTTTTTGATTGCTATGATTTTTCCGATATTTTCCCCGTTCAGGATTTGCAAATTAGCGGCCGGTAAATGTATTTCGGTTGCTTTCCAGTTAAACGGATTTGAATTTTCCTCGGTTATTTCCTCAATTTGAGGCATGTTGTTCAAATCTTCAGTGGCATTGAAAACAATTTCATGTTTTCCAAGAGAAATGGTGTCGTTGTCCTTAATAGGGGCTTCTTTTATTTTTACCCCGTTTAACATTAACGGAAAATCTAGATTGATTTGTTTAATTATGCTGTTATCGTCACTAATGTGGATAATGGCATGTTCTGGTGCGACTGCCAGGCTGTCGATCATGAGATCGTTGGTTTCATCACGGCCAATGCGCACAATTCCATTCTCGAACAGGTCGCTTTGAATTGCTCTATCTTTGAAAAAAACGGTAAGTTTTGCCATTGGATCAGTAATTAATTAACAAACTGCTTTAAATTATAATGGGTAATTTTTTTTTGATCAAAAAACTTAATATGTTTAATGGATCATAAGTAAAATTCATGGTACGAGATACACTCATCACCAAAAAAACACCGGCATTACAAATATCTAAAGATTAGTTCAATTACGAAGAATAAAAAGGATTTTTCAAAATTTTTTATCAGTTAAGATGATATCTGACCGAAACTGAAAATCATCTGCATCAAGATGAACTGGCCTGAGAAAATGCCGAATACATCGATTCTGCATTGGTCAGAGGGGGCAATGGCAAGCGAGGTTTGCCGGTTATGCATGAAATTATGACCTGGAGAATTCAGCTTTCTCAACCCACTCGGTGTTGTTTAAATGCTGATTTACTCAGTCATTGCGCTGTTAACGTAGCCCGTCTTTAAGTAATCGACAGTAATAGGCATTGAATGAGCTTATGAAAAAACTCATCGTTTATGCCTTTGATGCAGACTGAAAAAACGGGCCATGTTCTAAATTATTTTTTGTCCTTCGGTTCTGATTGCATTTTCTGTTGATTTGGCCGCATCTTTTGCATACGGTGTTCCATCATCTGGGCTTGATGGGCTTTCATAAGTTCTAGTTGTTTGTTCTTAAGTTGTTCTTTTTTAGCAGGGTCCTTTTCTGACAAAATTTGATTGGACAGGTCGTGCATTTTTAATAGGTGTTCCTGATATGAACGCAAATGTTGTTCTTTTTGTTCTTCGGTCATGCCTGGCATCATACCCATACCGCCGCCCATGCCCTGATGCATGCCCATCCCTTGGTTCATATTCATATCACTCATTGGTGCCATGGGCTTATTCTGCGTTTCAGCAATACTGGCAAAGCTGATCGGGAGTAATAATACGAAAGGAGTAATTGATTTATAGAAAATATTCATCTCGATGTCCTTTAAATTGTTATAAGAAATAAAATTTAATGCGTTAATTTGATTTGAAAAGAGGATAAAAGTTTCTTGCTGATTGATGGTTCGAGCTTGGTTAAAAAAGCAGTAAAACTCCGCTTGGGATTTTCTAAAGAATTTAGAATGTTATGGTTTATAATCCACAGATTATTCTTTCAGGCCGGTTACTATGAGTTATTACAATTATCATGTTTTCTTCTGTACCCATCAACGCGAAGACGGTTCAGCCTGTTGCGGCAATCATGATGCCCAGACTTTACGCGATTACGCCAAGGAGCAAATCAAAAATTTGAAATTGACAAAATCGAGGAAATGCCGGATCAACAATGCCGGATGCATGGACCGGTGTAGCGAAGGACCGGTCTTGGTCGTTTATCCGGAAGGGGTTTGGTACACTTATGCGAACAAGGCGGACATTGATGAAATTATCCAGGAGCATTTGCAACACGGCCGAGTAGTTGAGCGGCTGAAAATTTAGCTGTAGAGTTTTTGAATGAACCGGGATGTCCAGACAGGAATGTCCATTAGGTTTCTCAATAGTCATTCTCCAATTGCTACAAACTCTCAAATAATCCATAGCCCATACAAAAATGGGATAATAGTCTTTTCGCGTTAACTTTTCTTAATTGATAAAATTCAAAATGGCGCAATACATCTATTCAATGAATCGGGTGGGCAAAATCGTTCCCCCAAAAAAATACATTCTTAAAGACATCTCGCTGTCTTTTTTTCCCGGTGCCAAGATCGGCGTGCTGGGTTTAAACGGTTCCGGAAAATCGACCCTGCTCAGAATCATGGCGGGTATCGATAAGGATATCGAAGGCGAAGCCATCCCGCTAAAGGGCATTCATATCGGCTATCTGCCTCAGGAGCCTCAGCTTGATCCCAACAAGACCGTACGCGGCAATGTCGAGGAAGCCGTCGCGGAAATCAAGGCGGTGCTCGACCGGTTTAATGAAGTCAATAATGCTTTTGCCGAACCCGACGCCGATTTTGATGCGCTGCTGTCCGAACAGGCCGATCTTCAGGAAAAAATCGAAGCCGCAGGGGCGTGGGAACTGGAGCGGAAACTGGAGATCGCCGCCGACGCGCTGCGTCTGCCCGACTGGGATGCCGACGTCACCAAATTATCGGGCGGTGAAAAACGACGGGTCGCGCTTTGCCGCCTGTTACTGTCCAACCCCGACATGCTGCTCCTGGACGAGCCGACCAACCATCTGGACGCCGAATCGGTCGCCTGGCTGGAACGCTTCCTGCATGACTATCCGGGCACCGTGGTTGCAGTGACTCACGATCGTTATTTCCTGGACAATGTTGCCGGCTGGATTCTGGAGCTAGATCGGGGCGCCGGTATCCCATGGGAAGGCAATTATTCCAGCTGGCTGGAGCAGAAGGAGAAACGACTGGAGCAGGAGGAAAAGCAGGAGTCTTCAAGACAGAAGGCGATGAAAGCCGAGCTGGAATGGGTCCGTTCCAATCCTAAAGGACGCCACGCCAAAAGCAAGGCTCGCCTTGCCCGCTTTGAAGAACTGTCGTCGGCGGATGTACAAAAACGCAACGAAACTCAGGAAATTTATATTCCGCCCGGTCCCCGTCTGGGCGATGTCGTCATCCACGCCGACAATATCAGCAAAGGGTTCGGCGACCGGCTGCTGATCGGCGATTTGAGCTTCAAGCTGCCGCCCGGAGGCATTGTCGGCATTATCGGACCGAACGGTGCCGGTAAAACGACCTTGTTCAGGATGATGGCGGGCCTCGACAAGCCGGATTCTGGCACGCTGACCATCGGTCAAACCGTGCAACTGGCCTATGTCGATCAGCTTCGCGACGACATGAACCCGAATAATACCGTCTTCGAAGAAATTTCGGACGGCCTTGACATGATCACCGTCGGCAAGTACGAGACCCCGTCGCGTGCTTATGTCGGCCGTTTCAACTTCAAGGGCGCCGATCAGCAAAAACGGATCGGCGATCTGTCCGGCGGCGAGCGTAACCGTGTGCATCTGGCAAAGCTCCTGAAAAGCGGCGGCAACGTTCTGCTTCTTGACGAACCGACCAACGATCTGGATGTCGAAACCTTGCGGGCGCTCGAAGAAGCCTTGCTTGCGTTTCCTGGTTGCGCCGTCGTGATCTCGCACGACCGCTGGTTTCTCGACCGGATTGCGACTCATATGCTTGCCTTCGAAGGCGACAGTCAGGTCGTCTGGTTTGAAGGCAACTACCAGGATTACGAGGCCGATCGCCATCGCCGTTTGGGCAGCGATGCCGATAATCCGCACCGGATCAAGTACAAGAAACTGACGCAATAACAGTTACAGCACACCTAAAAGCAGATCCCCGGTTTAATTTTCAAGCCGGGGCTGTGATAAATTCCGCTATCGATAAAACAGGCTTTGTTTCGTCGATATCCTCAAATGGGTCTTGATCATCCCGGGGCCGGTAATCGGCAAGCCGGTTGGTATTTTCTATTCAGAAATAAAGGTCGAAAAACCGTAAAAAGCCTTGGTTAACGTTTCCAGGGCTTGATTGCTCTCGGTATCGACAACTATCGCGTTAACAAACTCGGAATCCGTCAGCGCCTCAGCCGATTGTTGCTGATGTTTCAGCACATCGATAGTCGCTTCCGAAGGATCACTGTTTTCTTGCTGGCGAGCCGAAATACGTTGTTGCAAGATGCCATCGGATGCCCGGAAATCGATAATAACGAAAGGAGCACCGAGTGAATCGGCAAGTTCTCGGAAATTTTTGCGCTGTTCGGCCTGGAGAAAGGCGGCGTCTACGATGGCTGGAAATCCGGCTGAAATGATGTCTCCGGCCAATTCGGCAAGCCTTCGATAAGTTTGTTGCCCAGCGTCCGCCGTATAAAGCCCCTCATCGATGCCGCTGCCGGTTCGATCAGTTGCCCGGAATCCGAACAGACGTTTGCGTTCGATATCCGAGCGGATATGGATGGCGCCTGTTTTTTCAGCGAGCTGGCTTGACATAGTGGATTTGCCTGATCCTGAAAAGCCGTGGGTAATGACCATAAAGGCCGGAATTGCTGCGGTAAAACGTTCGGCCAAATCGACATAGTTGCCGTAATCGATAGAGGTGTGCCGACTGGCTTCCGGATTATTTTGCTGTTGTTCCAGCCTCAACAAGGAGACTTTGGCGCGCACCAGGGCGCGATAGACCAGGTAATAGCGCAATAAGGCCAATCCAGGATAATCGCCGGAAACGTGCAGATAACGGTTCAGAAAACGGTAGCCGAGGCTGGAGTAGCCTGAGTGCAATAAATCGATGACCAAAAAAGCCACTTCACTGATGACATCAATCCAGCGCAGCATCGGATTGAACTCGATACAATCGAACAATGTGACTTTGCCGTCGATAACCGTGATATTACCCAAATGCAGATCGCCATGGCATTCGCGCACATAGCCCTGGCGCTTGCGCTGTTCCATCAGTTCCTGCAGTTTTTGAGCTTCGTTTGATCCCCAGTCCTGGATGGCCTGTAATTGCATTAACCGCTGCACCTCATCAAGGAAGGGTCTGATATGTTCGAAATTTTCGTCGAACCACTTATGAATAGTATCAGAATTCCCATAAGGCGAATCTTCATCTGCGATGGCAATGGTCCGATGAAAATCGGCAACGATATCGGCGATCTGATCGATTTCGCCTGCTCCCAGTTTTCCGGTTGCTGCGAGCTCATTCAAGGTCAAGTTTGCAGGGAACTGTATCATCTTGACAGCATATTCGAACACTTGACCATTGCCGTCCATGGCAGGGTGGTCCGGATTTCCGGTAATCGGCACGACATCGAGATAAATATCCGGCGCAAAACGCCGGTTCAGCCTTAATTCTTCAGAACAATAAAAACGCCGTTTTTCCAGCGTCGAGAAATCGAGAAAGCCGAAATTGACCGGCTTTTTGATTTTATAGGCGAAATGTCCGGTCAGCAGTATCCAGGAAATATGGGTTTCGATGACGGTGATTTCGGTAACCTCATGCCGGTAGGCATTTGTGTTACACAAGCCCTTGATCATTCCTTCTCCATTATCTTGCGCCGGTTGCTCTGAGGTTGTTGATGATATATTGTCCATGCGTTCGATAGTTTATTTGTAAGCCAAACAAGAAAGACCGTTAAGCCGCGGATGGCGATTTATCCCAGATAACTGTATTGAGCCTAAGTAGTCATAATAATTTTATGTTGGTTGAAAATAAGATACTCTATTTAAACAATAAATACTTCAAGACAAATAGATGAAGATTAATGCCTTTGACTTTTTGCGACAGAATCCCTTGGCCCGTGATCTATGGGCCTGTTCAGTAAAGTCTCGGCACAATCCGCCATGGCACCCGTGCCCGGTAGCTTAGCCAATCCTTTCCGTACTTCGCCAGGCACATGGCATCATCCCGCCGCTCCCGGTGAAGAAGTAGAATGGTGAAATAGACGATATGGAAATAGGGCAGTGGACTGCCGAAAGCGGCTGGCAAGCACCACGAGAGCGCGATCATCAGATCGCCGAAATAGTTCATGTGACGCGCAAAGCCCCACCAGCCGGAGGTTAGCAGCAGCGAACCCCTGGCGGTCTTGATGTATTCAGCCGGCCGTCCCCAAACAGGCCGGTTAGGATTGCGCCGGAAATAGTGCTTCTGGATGTTGGCGCCGCGGAAGATTGCATAACCGGCCAGATTCAAGGTCACGATGGCAGCAGTCCCCCAGGCAGGGAGATCGTGGGTATGGTTGACCAGATACTGGGCCTGTAGCGTATAAGTGAAGGGTAGCCAGACCAGATCGCCCCAGCACAGCATCCAGCCAAATTTCTCGTGTTTGATGTCCCAGGTTGTGAGGACGGCCTCTTCGTGGATGAAGTAGTCGATCAGGTAAAAACTCTGGAAGCCTACCACCAGCAGCATCGGCACCGTCACCGTGCCGTGCAGTTCAAATTGTTTGGCCGCCATGGAGAGGTTCATCAGCATCCAGAAGACCATGCCGGGGCGGGCTTCGCAGAACAGCTTGAGGTCGAGGGAGCCGATCCGTGGATTGAGGGCCGTGCCCATGAAGTAGTCATAGAAAGGCCGCCCCGTCGGCCGT
>CAZMRW010000036.1:0-36707 GCA_964568805.1 uncultured Methylococcaceae bacterium
CTTTATTAACTTACACCGCTTGCCGGTCGATAATTTTGCAAGTGGCTCTATAGTCAAAACAAAAAGTGGGCAATCCCATGCTTTTCTCTGAGCAAGCTCAATCCAGCCATTCTATTGGCCAAGATGGGAAAGCGTATAGCGTATCGGAGCACTGGAGACCCTGATCAGTCCTTCAAATGGCTGATCCATTTCCAGGATCAGAAAGATTGAGCCTGAAACCGACAGGGCACAGAAAAACAGGACGGTTATGACGGTTGGATTGCGTGGGGCGACTAAGCCGAAACTCACGAAGATAATGACAAGCCAGAATACCACCACCACGAGAAACGGCATTGAAACCGATCTGCCTTGGCTTCCTATTAACAGCCAGCGCGTCTCTGAGATGTCGCTGCCGATCTGCAGCGCCTGAGATTGAAACCATCGTTGCGCATCGTTCTTCGGAGAAAGTTGCAGTATCCGTCTCGTGATGTCATGGATTGCGATCATCGCCTCAGGCGTATCCAATTTTACTACACGAAAATGATTTTCCGGCCAGATCGCGTTAACTCTTCTGGTGACAACTCGTCGGAGCAGTTCTCGGATCTCCTTTGTTTCTGGTCCGTAATTGGTCAGCACATGATCAAATAGCAGAATTTTGGCTGCACTGTGTTTGATGGCCTGGTCCTGCGTGTCAAATGAACCTTTTGCCGTGGCGATCATCAGCCCGAGAACAAGGGCTGTCATCGTCGCAACCAGTCCCATCCCCAGCTTTATGACATCCTTAGAGCTTTCTCTGAGATGGTGTGCGGGTAACCGGATACGAAGGTACATTCCCAGCAGGGCGCCGCTAAAAACGCACATTAACACGATCAAAGCAATTTCAGCCGGAGTCACAAGTCGTCTTGTCCTATATAAGTGGGGTTTTCTTCGGATACGACGGCATCCCGTTTGGGAGCACAGTCAGTCTGCCTTGTCGCTGCACAATGTAATATTAATAACATCGCTTGTACAATGGTTAGTTCAACCCTTGTGCTTATTAATCGTTTAAACTATCCAACTGATGAGATTAAAGGGATAAGATAAGCCGAGCAAATAAACAAAATTATAGGCTTTTAGGTTGTTGACGGGTTGCCTGTCCCGTGTTGCCGGACAATTTGCCTTGCAGCTTTTCGATCAATGCATCGATGAATCCTGACTGTCCTTTTTGAATCCTGATCCTGGCTTCCGGGATATCAAACCATTGCCCCCGGTTAATTTCAGGGAATTCCCGGATACGGCCTGAATGCTTCGGCCATTCCAGGGTAAAGATATTGCTGACAATTTTTGACGCATCCACATCCTGTTCGACGGCCCAGGCGTGAATCACTTTGCCGCTGGGCTGCTTCAGCGATCCCAGTGCGATCAATTCTCCCCACGCGTCGAAGCCCGTCTCCTCCCTGAATTCCCGCCTGGCGGCTGCCAGCGGCTCTTCGTTACTGTCAAACAATCCCTTGGGGATCGACCAGGCTCCGGCATCCTTCCCGGCCCAAAAAGGCCCGCCGGGATGCACAAGCATCACGCATAGATCGTCATCGACATACTTAAACAACAGGATTCCGGCGCTGTGAGAAGACATGGCACAGGGATAAAAAGTTATAGCAATGTTTCATTTTATGGCGGCATTGTCCGAAATGAAACTGATTGTACTTCGAGTAAATACCGGCATGATAGTGCAATAAGCCATAAAATTAACCTTATGAGTTTTCTGATAAAATCAACTTTCTTTGCCGCAACATGGGTTCGCTACAGGGCTATACACCACAATGCTGTACTGTTTTGATAACCGAATGTGAGAACGGAATGCCGAGTTCTGAGGCATCATTTCATAAACCCTACATAGGACAATAATTCTATGACTACGGATTCGTTAATAATTCATGTGGAATGCTATGCCGGTTACCGTGGAGAGGAAACGCCGCGGCGTTTTTTTATGGGCGATAAATCAATTGAAATTGAAGAAATCATCGACCGCTGGCTGGCTCCCGATTATCGCTATTTTAAAGTGCGTGGAGGAGAAAACGATATTTACATATTGCGACATGATGAATCAGCGCATCGATGGGAGTTGACACTGTTCCAAAGCGGGAAGTATGGCGGCAGTCCGTTGTCATCAACCTGAATAGCCTGCCTTGTTCCCTGTCTTCGTAATGGAAGAATCCGGTTTTTGGGGGACGTGATTAACGGGCTTGTGACCTTTGGCATTAACTGTCATTATGGGAGAAATAGCCCTGACAACTAATTCCGATATCTTGTTGTCATCATCGACGGCTATTCTGAGCCCCAGGATTGTTAAGTACGCCAAAATGATTATTTTTCTCATTTTTCACGACTCCATGAGTCAACATTAGTCCACTTGGCAAGGGCCTGCACGGCGGAAAAATTCGATTTTCACGTCTTGCTGCGGCATTTCGCCCAATTACATTCACAATTTGATAGTTCTGTTACCCGATAAACGACTGGATTTTTTGATCAGCGCGCGTCACGAAGCGGCGCCTGGTTAAACCAGCGGCATTATCGCTCACTGGCAGGCAATATAGGAGTGGTTATGCCTATCTACATCAGATAAAAACGGCCATTTACCGTTCATATTACTCTAACGACGCTGTTTAGTATCACGTTTTTTTTCAATATAACATAAAACCGGGCCGACGCAATCTGCTTTGGTTCAAATCAGTGAGTAATTCAGGTGCAGGAAGCGCCATCTGCCACGACCATGCAAGCTACCAAGCAAAAATACAAGCTTCCATTATGACAACATAGATGCACTAAAAGAGCTTTTGCAGGCCTATGGGCTAAACGAGAACGGTAGCTTCAACTTACGCACTATTGGACGGATAATGCCATTCGAGGCTATACTCGATTTCTACGAGAACATGCCTGTAATGTTTACTAATCATCCAGACCGCTTAACCGTGGGACTTAACAAATAATAAAGCAAGAGGAAACAATGAAAACAGCCAGATTACGCGCAATGATGTTGATTGTTTGCGTTTCGATAATTCAATCGGTCTATGCGACTGAGCATCACAGCGGACACGGCGGTGCCATGGGTGGGGGCGGCGGCGGTCGCAGCACTTGCCAAAAAGCGCGTCTGGACCGTTTTTTACCGGCGCCTTTGGCGACCGTTTTGCCGGGATCGGCCTTTTCTTTTTATGCCTTTAATATCGATAATCCGGAGCAAATCTCGGTTACCGTAAAAAAAATACCGGTTGAAGTGACCACTGAGTACCGGGAGCCGTTTTATGTGGTAAAAGGAAAACTGCCCGAATCGCTAAACAATACCGCGGCCCGAATCGATATCAAGGTCAGCGCCAAATTACCCCATTGCGAAGCAGAAAAGGGCTGGCTGATAAAAATATCCGATAAAATATGATCTCCGGTTGAGCCTTTGCGAATAGCGGTTTCTGCATTGCGTGAAATCCTTCCGGATCAGGGCCTTTAAACCGAACGGTAGCGGACGATGGAGGATAGGGATGGTTATGGATCAGATTTCAGGGTTTAAGTCATGAAATCCGGTGGAGAGGAGTAAAGCGGCGTATTGGCGGAAAGCTGCGGCGTTTACGAGTTGATTACCGGACATTCCGGGACGTATCCTTTCAAAGCCGATTCTATTGCATTCAGTCCGGACGAGCGCGGAGCTTCGGATCGTTGCCATTGGCCAGTTAGTCGTTGAAATTCACTATGAACGAAAATAAAGCGTTTAAACACTGTGTCGCTTACTGTCTTGCGCAGCGGATCGATATCAGCGCACTGGCAAAACAATTGTCGGACTCGACGTTGATCAGGATCATTAAAGGTGCATTGATGATCGAGGATGATGAGTCATGGTCGGTCATCATGGCTTACGGCGCCGTCGTTCATTGGAATGTCAGTAAACTCGATCAGGAGAAATTACATCAATTAGTGCTGGTGCATGCCGAGAATGCTCTGGTTACCGTGGAGGAGGATAATTTTACCTTTGCTCTCGATTGCCCGACGACCCGCATTATCGAAGATCACATTGAAATCGAATCGGCCGATTCTATCTTGCTGTTTTCGTTGTCGCAAGGCATGGCGCAGTCGATAAAACTGGCTTCTTTCGAAACCAATGCGATAACAACCATCAACAATACCAGCTATATTCCCCAATCGTTGGCCGAAAAAGGCAAAATCAGCTTGAATCGCCATGAGATTGCGAAAATCCGCGGCCAGCTGTTTTTAACCAAAAGCGATATCATCCTGAATTATGATTTACTGGATACGCCCGACTTTTTTTGGGAATATCCCGAATACGAGGAGTATTACAAAATTGCAGCCAAGTATCTGGAAATATCTCCGCGTACCGAGGTTCTGTCGAAGAAACTGGAAACGATACACGAATTATTTGAAATGTTGGCTGATGAACAAAAACACCGGCATTCATCGAGACTGGAATGGATCATTATCTGGCTGATCGCTTTTGAAATCGGCATGACGATATTCGACAAAATAATTAAAGAAATCTCGGGTTAAATACGATTGCACTATGCTGAGTTACCGACATGAGTTTCATGCTGGAAATTTTGCCGATGTCCTCAAACATCTGGTATTGATTCAAATGCTGGAACATCTGAAAAAGAAAGATAAACCCTTCTGTTATATCGATACCCATGCCGGCCCGGGTATCTACGATCTGCGCGGCGATTATGCACTCAAAAACCGGGAATTCGATGACGGCATCGGCAAGCTATGGACGCGCGACGATTTACCGGATCGTGTCGCCGATTATGTTAACGCGGTAAAACAGTTTAATCACTCAAGGCAATTAAATCGCTATCCCGGTTCGCCCTCTTTCGCCAAACAACTCATGCGAAGCAAGGACCGATTATGTCTATTCGAGCTGCATAGCACGGAAATACGGTATTTAAATGCGTTATTCGGCAAGGACAAACGTATCAAAGTCCAGCATGCCGATGGCTTGTCTGACAGTCCTGGCTTATTGCCGCCCTCGGAACATCGCGCCCTGGTGCTGATAGATCCTTCCTATGAAATCAAAAACGAATACCGCCTGGTGACGGACGCACTGGCGAAAATGCACAGGCGTTTCGCTACCGGCACCTATGCGCTCTGGTATCCGGTCATTGATCGCAGCCGTAACCAACGACTGGAGCATGCCATTCAGACCAGCGGCATTAACAACGTGCAGTTATTCGAGTTGGGCATAGAGGCCGATAACCGTGCTCATGGCATGACGGCAAGCGGGATGATCGTTATCAATCCGCCGTGGACGCTAGCCTCCGACATGGAGCAAATCCTGCCCTGGCTTGCGCGTGTTTTAGGTAAGGCGGGTGCAGGAACTTACCGTGTGCAAACCCTGGTGAGTGAATAATACCGGGAAATCCGCAGGGTCGCCTATCATTTTGATTTAACTGGAAAGCGATTGTGGGCCCAGGCTCCTATCGCTTCACAGGCATCGCTAGAAACCCGTTCGCTGACTTTAACCGAACCGGAATCATCTCGATGAAGCATGCACAAATCTAAGATATTTGCGGAATGCAGGGCTCTTTTCAAATATAATGGAGTAAATTAGTCATGAATTAGTCTTCTTATCAACCTTCAGCATCTGTTGTTATCTCTAGAAATGAATCCAGAAGCGTTTTTATCTGTTAACGTAGTCCCAATTTCTTTTGGCATTATTGTGCTCCAATTCATACAAAAACGGCTTGTGCAAACCGGAATCCTGCCGGATCCACGGTTTCCAGGCAATCGCCATGGCCAATCGTTTTTCCTGCCGGCTCTGAAATTCCTGAGTGGACTGCTTTCTAAATGGCAGGTATTTAAATATCTAGGCATCCTCCCGGTCCTGTTGATCCCCTCGATGGCGCAAGCAGCCGAGGCAGCGGCCAGCGTTAATTTGCACCAGCCGCTGGATTTAACGCATCATTGGGCGGGCTATCTGATCCTGCTTTTGTTTGCCGCCGCTTATATTCTCGCTATGCTCGAAGAAGCGACCGAATTGCGTAAATCAAAACCGATGGTGTTTGCAGCCAGCCTGATCTGGGTGATCATTGCCATCATATACGTCAATGAAGGAATGACCGAGCAGGCGGGTGTTGCCTTCCGGACTTCGTTGGAAGCCTATGCCGAACTGTTTCTGTTCATCATGGTATCGATGACCTATCTGAATGCGATGGAAGATAGAGCCGTCTTTGAACGACTGCGGGTGTGGTTAGTCAACAAAGGCTTCAGCTATCGCAAGTTATTCTGGATCACGGGCTTTCTGTCGTTCTGGATTTCATCGGTGTGCAACAATTTAACCACGGCCCTGTTGATGGGATCGGTCATCGTGGCGATGGGCAAGAACAATCAGCGCTTTGTGGCCTTATCTTGCATCAATGTCGTGGTCGCCGCTAATGCCGGCGGCTCATTCAGTCCTTTCGGCGATATTACCACGCTGCTGGTGTGGCAGAATGGCGCGGTGCCCTTCGGCGATTTCTTTTCCCTGTTGATCCCGGCCATCGTAAATTTCGTCGTGCCCGCCGCTATTATGTATTTCTGGATTCCGGTGGCGTGTCCGGTGCCTATGGAGGAATCGCAACCGATGAAACGGGGCGGTTTTGTCATTATCTTTTTGTTCATATTGACGATCATTACATCGGCCTGTTTCGAAAATTTCCTGAGTCTGCCGCCAGCCGCAGGCATGATGATGGGCCTGACCTATCTCAAGTTTTACAGTTATTATCTCCAAAAAACACCTGCTCCATTGCAAGCAATGGAGCAGGAGATCGATGAGGCTATCAGGACTTTGACTGTAGTCAAGGAAGGGTATACCGATTATTTCGGTCCGATGAAACTGATGAACAAACTGGATGCGCTAGAACACGAACGAGAAGAGCAACTTGACATGCCGTTCGATATTTTCAGCAAAATCGCCAATCTGGAATGGGATACCCTGCTGTTTTTTTACGGCGTAATGGTAGGCGTTGGCGGATTGAGTTTTATCGGTTATATGGGCGTGACATCAGAATTTCTGTATGGCGGGATGAATCCTACCATTGCCAACATAATGATCGGTTTCGCCTCGGCCTTCATTGATAACGGTACCATCATGTTGGCGGTGCTGACGATGGATCCCGAAATTTCCCAGGGACAATGGCTATTGGTGACCTTGACCGCGGGAGTGGGCGGCAGTATGTTGGCGGTCGGTTCCGCCGCGGGCGTCGGTTTGATGGGGCAGACCAGGGGCGTTTATACCTTTACGACCCACCTGAAGTGGACCCCGGCGATCATGCTGGGCTATTTTGCCAGCATCGCTGTTCATTTTCTTATCAATGGCCGCTATTTCAGCTAGGTAATCGGACAAATTGCCGCAGTGCATGGATGCACTGCATGAATAAAATCCGCCCCGTCAGAAAATCATCTGACGGTCAAAGGGAATGCCTGACTGACAGTTTAAACAATAAGCAGTTGAATGTAGGAATTTACTTTTTTTCGTGGTTATCGGGAGTTGTTTCGCTTTCCATCGGTTTCTCTGCTTTGTCATCGGTTTTTTCATTCTCGCCATCTTTTATGGACAGGCGAAAGTTTTTGATGGCCTCGCCCAAGTCCGAACCCACATTGCGCAAACGTTTGGTTCCAAACAGTACCAAGATGATTACTAATACAATTAGCAGTTTAGTGACGCTGATACCCATGTCTATTTCCGGTTAGTCAATTTAAATAACAGTTATTTTACTTGCTTATCGAAGGCCATGCGTTTTTTTTCAACGATACCCGTTGGTTCGGCAGGGCGCACAATCGGTTGTTAATATTACGGCCCGGTAGTTAATTCCAGCTGCCTTGTTTCGTCCGAAAGGGCGTAATTTCGGCAGGCTCGACCCGAACGGTTGTTAATATAATCGGATCAAATCCATCATGATGCGATAATACGGTAAGGTTAAGGTTGCCGTTGCTGTTTGATCCATGCCTGCCAGACCGACAGCAAAACAGCAAGAATTACCGGCCCGAGAAACAGGCCGACGGCGCCGAACGCGCTTAGACCGCCCAGTACGCCGAACATCACGACCAGAAAAGGAACCTGGCTGGAACCGCTGATAACCAGGGGGCGGATAATGTTATCCACCGTGCTGACTACCAATAAACCCCAGAGAAAAAGTCCTATCCCCGGCCAAAATTGATCCGTTAGTATCAGGCCGAGAGACAAGGGTACCCATATCAGGGTCGCTCCCATCGGCACCATGGCCAGCAAGGACGTCACCGCGCCAAACAGCACCGGTGCCTTGACTCCGGCTACGGCATACCCTAACCCGGCCAATAGCCCCTGGCCCAAAGCGGCAAGCACCAGTCCGTAAACAACTGCGCGAGTGGTTTGGCCGGCGGCTTGCAGATAAACATGCTGGTATTTGCCGAGAAAACGGACCAGTCCTTCATGCAATTGGGCGACGGCCTCGTCTCCATCGCGGAAGCAAAAAAATACGGTGACCAATATCACGCCCAGTTTAATGAGGTACTGACCGATGCCGCCGAGAAATTTGGCAAAGTCGCCTAACCACTGTTTTGCCCATTGAGCGATTTGAGCTGCCAATCCTGCTCTGTCGCTGTTCAAACGATCGATCAAATCCTGCAAATAATTGCCCAGCCAGGGAATATGGCGGATAAAATCGGGCAGCCGGTAATTCTCGTTCTCCAGGTTGCCTGCTATTGATTGATACGCGATTGCAAGTTCATTTTGCAGCAGACCGGCAAGCCAATAAATGGTGAGTGAAAATATGGCCGCGATGATCGCCGTCATCACCGCGGCGCTGGCTGTATTGTGGTTTTTGAGCCGCCGCCTCAGCAAACGATAAGGCGGCCACATGACGTAGGCGATAATCAATGCCCAGATCAAGGTCAGTGAAAACTCGCGCAACACCATGAATGCTAAAAATAGCAGACTCAATAGCAACGTTCCGGGAATAAGGTACCGTATCGGTTTGTCGTTCATAGAATGATTCATAGCCAGGCCTATTGAAAATCGATTGTGCGTGCTAAGGCAGGAAGCATTATTCTATATCTATCAGCAATTGATTTTTTATATTTTCAAGCCGCCAATCAAATTTCGCTCGTATGCCGGAGTACCTTATTGTTCAGAAGGCAGGAATACAGGTATGAATCATTGTAAAAAAACTGCTTCGAGGAAGAACTTCATTCAACTTTATTCTCCGTATCGGAATAGCCATGAGTGTTTTCCGGTGATAACCGGAACCGGAGATGAATAAAATGTGACCTGACGTACTCAGACAACCTGATCAAGATTGGAGATGCTCTGCTCTTGAATCAAAGTCGTTTGCCACACCGTTTTTATCGCTGGAGGATAAAACCACATCTGATAGATGCTGACCAGTATTTGAAAGCCCATCGAAATTCCCATCAACGCGCCGCTGGCGACGACCACATAGGCAAATGCAGGAAAGGATTTAGTCATAAACCACGACAGGATATCCAGTAACATTGCCGCAAATGGAATCACCACAGCAACTCTTTTGACAAGAATATTGATTTCGCAGAGTAAAAATATTTTGCCGATAAAATACAGAATAAAAGCGATGCCGAACACGTGTATATGCGACACCCGGATTAAATGAGGCAGCGTTGCGCCGCCGGCTTGTGCGACCTCGGCGACGCCAGAATAATGAGTCAGGTCGGGCAACGACGGATTAACTGCCGGTGAATGGCAAACGATGCAATCACGGTTCAGGATCGGCGCAATACGATCGTAATAGTCCGTTTCCGAGGCACCGGTTTGTATCCATTTTAAAATGACATCCTTATCGCTTTTAAATTTCAGATTGGCCGCCATGGCGCCATTGATGGCTGATCCCAGCCGGGACTGGTCAGGCGCTCCGTGATAATTGATCATCACATCGTCTATGGATAAGCCGGCCTTGCCGTCGCGGCTCTGATGCGTGTAATAAACATTGGCCAGTGCAACGAGGTAGCCGATTCCGAGGGTCAGCAGAAAACAGGTATTCAAAATTTTTTCACTGACGGAAAGATTTGAAAATCGTTTATATGAACCGAAATGTAAGGTTAATTCGTTCATGATCGTGTCCTCTGTTGATGATTTTGAGGTAGCAAGGGAAGCCTGAATCTCTTATTGGGTCAGAATTTATACATCCACTCGGTGCGTAATCCGTAAGAAAGCTCCTCACCCTCCCGGCCGGCGACGAAGGAATCCAGGCGCAGAACATGGTGTTTGCCGAAACTGCGTTGATAACGGACGCCAAAACCCAGCGCACCTTCATCTGTGCCGTGTTGTGTGCTCGTGCGGGCGCCGGCCTCGAAGATCAATTGGCTATCGATGCCATCGAGAAAGAGTTGATAACCGATTGCGGTGCCGATGGTGTTGTCGATCGGCTGCCCGAGAGGGACCCCGTAACGGCCCATTCCAACCGGACCATACAGGATGCCCAAGTTGGCAACCGGTGAACCTTGGTCCGGGCTGCGCGCGGCCGAGGTGAACCGGCCAATGTTATAAAAGGTGTTGAAATAGAGGACGTTGTCAGAACCTGGCAGCGCCCCGGACAGTTGGGATAATAACAGCACGCCGCTGCCGACGGTTTGCGATTGGCGGTGCACAGGAAGGGAGGCATTGACCCTGAACGTGCTGTTCAGCCAGCCCAGACGCTGGGTCGAGGCGGCGCCCAGATACCAGGCATTTTGATCGCGTTCGCCGCCGGCATGGAGGAGGTCCAGGGCAAGAGTACTGTTCCATGCGGTATCGGCTTCCGATAATAAGCCGAAGAGATTCGCCGAGTGGTTATCGTACTGGAAAGGAATGTCATTATTGCCGCGATTGATATGATTCCAGCCATAAATGCCGGTGAGTCGAAGGTTTGATACGCCGTCAAACACCAGGGAGTTGCGGGTGATTCCGATCATGTCGATGTTGTCGTTCAACAGCATGCCATCCTGGACAAGCAATTGCTGGCGGCCAATCGAAAACCCTATGTCATAGGCATGCGAGTCGGACGGATCCAGTCCGGGAAACAGTTCTCCCAATTCGCCTTCAAAATACAGCTGGGTCAGTCTGGCATTAAAGTCCTCCCGCCAGCCATCGGTGCGATCGGGTTCAAAATTGTAGCCGGTAAAGCCCCCCGACTGGCCGTCGAGCGGCCGCATCGAAAAGAGCAGGCGTTCGGTACCCGAAAGATTGAAGTTGCCGTGCAAATCGAGCCGGTTGGCCCATTCGACGGTATTTTGATCGCCATTGTCGAAACTCTGAAAGGCGCTGCGGAAGGTCCCGAATAACAAAAACCAGGGCTGCAGCATTTGGCCCGTCGGCGTTTTAATGCCGGGACGGATCGGCCCGTTGCCAAGAAAGGGATCTCCAATCTCGAATAGCGGACGCAATCGTTCGACCGGATCGACCGGATAGCGCAAATCTTCACTGGACAGGCGATAGCTGTTTTCATCCGTTTCCGTCAGTTGGGTATTTTGGTAGAAATCAACTGATTGACGTCCTTCCGGCACGGCCGGTTTCTGAACGTTTTTTTGATCAGGAGGTACGACCGATGGCGTGCTATTCTCCGCTGATGCCCGAGCGCTCATCAGGATTAGCGCCGCAGCAAGCAGGGCGCTCAAACGCCGGCTCGTCTGAATGCTAGTGAATGTCAACATGTTGTTCCCACAGCACGCGGTAAAGGTCTACCAATTTATTTCCGAGCTCGCGCGCACTGAGTCCGTACTCGAAACCGGCACCGGAAATCGCCTGGATCAGATGAGGGGGCAACTGTCCCGCGACCAGTTTGACGTTCAGACGATAAGGCTTGCGGCCGGTCAGCCGTTCGGGATCGATGCGATAATGTGCCTTGCGGTTGCCCAGTGCTTCGATGCTTTTCTTTTGCAGACGCAGATCACGAATGCCCCCAAGCAGCAGGGACGGCGTATCCGACGGGCGCATGAAAATCAGCGGATTAAAGGAATAGTTGGCCGGTATCACCTGTTCGCGTTCGCCGCCGTAAACGGTGCGAGCCAGAATAGGTGAGCGCAGATTGAACAGTTGTTCGTCTCTCGGCAGAGCCCCATTGTGCACGTACAGGGAGTGGACATCACGCACATCGCCGTTGGGGTCCAGATCGCCGGAACGGAACATGACGGTCCCGTCGGCATCGGTCACCGAAACCTGCAGGAACACATTGCGCTCGGCAATCAGGCCCGAGGGAACACTGTGGCCGTCGGTCAGGTTCCTGACTTCGATATCAAACTTGAGCCCTTTTTCTTTTTCCAGAATGTTAATCCGGCCGAGGCCGTAGCCGTTACGCATCAGGGTCGTGCTTAGCTCACGGTTCTCGGCCAGCAGCGCCAGTTGCTGATCGATAATTTCGCGGGCGGCTTTCCGTTCTTCAGGATCGGCCCAAATACCCGGAAATTTTGCGTTCGGCGGCACGCTGTTTTCAAAGGCTTCGGTTCCCCAGCCGGCGTCAACGTCAAAACTCAGCCATTCCTCCGGCTTGGCAAATTCCTGGGCCTCCGGGTTGATCGGAAAGATGCCGGGATGCACCACCGAACTGTCAGGGCCTGGAAACATATGATTGGTCCGCCTGGCGGGGCGGGTTGGCTTTCCCCGGACAATCGCTGCCGGAGCCGGCGGGTATTCCGACGCAATCCCCGGCGTCGGCCCCATATGGCAGCCTTGGCAGGTGACGCCTTTTTGAGCTGCAGGAGTCTGTTTGTATTCGCTAAACAGATCCTCAAAGCGAATCCCGTTCACAAGGCGCACGTCGTGGCAGCGGCCGCAAAATCCGGGCTGCGATACCTGTTCCAGCAGGCGCGCCTCACGATGGGTTTTGGGCGGATTATCGGCATTGGCGGCGAGTACGCGGTTCAGTTCATCGCCTGTCCGGGGGCCGTAAACTGGGCTTCGAATGTCACCTGGTTCTAGCGGAAAACGTCCGGTGATTTTGCCATAAGCTTCCGGGACGCGATGACAAACGACGCACGTGATGCCCTCCAATGCCACTTTTCCGCGCTGGCTGTTGGCTGTCAGAATCGGTTCGCCGGTAAACATGCCCACTTGGGTATGGCAGCGTTCGCAGAAATCCCCCAGCGTTCCCTTGGTCAATTTCACCAAAGTCGCCTGATAGGCCAGGAAGGTTGGGCTGATCTGAGCGAAGGCATGACGCGAAACAGACCACTCGCGGTAGATTTGCAGGTGGCATCCGCCGCACTCCTGGGCTGACGGAAATTCAGACTTTGCAAACAGCTCCTGATGGGCCTGATCGCCGGATTGAGTCGGCCTGTTGCCGCTCCTCTTCCGGTCGGTATCGGACAAATTGTTTTTGGGCGCAAACGCTGATCGGATGAAGTTAACCAGCTGCCAGATGTCTTCCTTGCTCAGGGAATTTTTGAAGCCGGGCATCGGCGGCCTGCCGGTTCTGATTTTTGTGTAAATGGCGCCGTCCGGCTGTCCCAAAAAGTCTGCGCTGGTCAGGTTTGCTGCCTTTTTATCAAGAAATGCGGCAATCGGCCCGTCTCCTTTGCCGGTTTCGCCGTGGCACTGCGAACATTCCCGAAGATACAAAGTTTTTGCTTCGGCCAATGAGGACGCATCCGGCGTCAGCGGGTTGCCGATTGCAGCAAGCCGTGGTGAAACCCGCCACGGTTTTGAATGCGCAGGTTCTGCCGCCGCAGGATTCGGAATCAGGTTTAAACCGGCCAGCAATACCATGGCAGCGGCCATTGGGTTCGAATGGGTTAATTTGTATCTCATTTTATAAACGAAACGGTAAGCAATGCAGGGACTGTTGCGGAATCAGAATAGGACCGAAGAGCGATGGATTCTATGAACTTGTGCATTTGTTAGCAGTGACATATTCACATCGTCAGAAGACATCGATTCTTTATGCTGCGATTTGTGGAAACGCTGGCCGATTACCAGGCACTTGTGATCGATTTCACAGGTTTTCAGCATATTTTTTCACAGATATTTAGCGAACACGTCGATACCCTAAAGCCAGTCAATAGTTAGCCACTGATTTTCTTCACTGGCTGACCATTGGTTCATACTGGCCGGGTTTTGATTAAAGCCGCACATAAGCCCGGTCAATTTTACTGCGTTAAGCTCTCAAGCAACGATTACAGGGCATCAACGTTCACTAAACCAAGGAGACTACTATGATAGATTCTGTTCTGCACTGGAACCGGGTATCGCTGGATGCCGTTAAAAGGGATTTTTCAGCAACCGATCCGTCGCTTAAGCCCGAACAGGGCGGTCCGACGCGTACCTCGCGAGCGCTCGCCATCGTGCATCTGGCGATGTATGACGCTTATGTAGGGATTAAGGGCGGCCCCAAATATTTAACCTATGCACCGCCCGAAAATCCTGGAACGACCGATACACAAGCGGCTCAGGCCGCAGTTGCTGCATCAGCCTGCCTCACACTGATCACGCTCTATCCGCGGCAACGGGAATTTTTTCTTGAAGAGCATGAAAAGTTTGTTGCCGCGATACCCGACAGCGACCCTAAAATTGCCAAAGGCCTGGCCTGGGGGACGCTAGTAGCAGAAAAAATGCTTGCTTCGCGCGAGCATGATAGGGCATCCTCGGCGTCGGATACATTTTATGCGCCTAGTTCCGAGCCCGGTCGCCATCGGGTCGATCCGCTCAATCCGGGACAAGGCTTCCTGGGGCCGTTGTGGGGCAAGGTCAAACCCTTTGGAATCTCGGATCTGACGAACAAGGTGCCTGGACTTGATCCGCCGGCGATGAATTCACAACAATACGCCGATGACTACAATCAGGTGTTGCAAAAGGGGCGTGATCAGGGCGGTACGCGCACTACGGATGAAACCACAATCGGCCTATTCTGGGCCTATGACGGCGCCTTCAATATCGGTGTCCCGCCGCGTTTGTACAATCAGGCCGTAAGGGCTATCGCGATGAAGCAGGGCACTGGCGAGGCCCAGAATGCCCGGTTATTCGCGATGGTTAATGTCGCCATGGCCGATGCCGGCATCCAGGCCTGGTACGAGAAGTACAAATACAATATTTGGCGCCCTGTGGTCGGAATTCGGGAAGCCGATACGGGATGGGGACCAACTGGAAAGGGAGATAACAACACCGGAACCGCGGGCGATCCATACTGGAGGCCACTGGGTTCTCCACCTACCAATCAACCCGATCGGACTCCTTTTACGCCCAACTTCCCCGCCTATCCGTCCGGGCATGCCACATTCGGTACAGCCGCGCTCCGCGTGGCTGCTCTTGAGCTTGGCCTCCCCGATAACTTCGAGTTCAATCTTGTCTCCGATGAGCTGGACGGAATGGCGGTAGGGGCAACCGGGGTACGGCCTCGCCACAATCGTAATCTTACAATTGCCAGCGCCATAGAAGAGAACATCCTGAGCCGAGTCTTCCTTGGCGTTCATTGGCAGTTTGACGGGCGTGAAGGAGCACAGAATGGAAGTGCGATCGCAACGTTAATAAAGAACAACTTTCCGTTGATGGCCTAACAATTGATACAAGGCAACTGAAGAGTATCAGGAAAATTTCCGATATTTCATGAATAGCTGGATATAAGTTGGCCATGGCTACCCGATAAATTAGCAAAGAGCGAAACATTATTGGGAACGTTTATTGATCTTCTCGAATATAACCGATGATTCTTATGCTGCTCAAAGAATCGTCTTAACTTTAATGAGTACATGTGAGGAATATGACCATGTCAAAACGCCATAACAGAGATACGTTTTTCATTGCGGCAAAGGGGGTGCTTCGCGGTATTGTAAATCGACTAGCGACCCCCAGCGAATGCGAACGCGCTTTTCGCTTTTCCGAAATTGTGATCGGAACCAGTGCCGACCCATCGGACGAATTGCTGGAAGCGCTTGCGAATATCATGACCCAAAACGGGTCTGATATTGATAGCCATATCCCAGCCGGTTTCACTTACCTCGGACAATTTGTAGACCACGATTTGACGCGCGATCGTACGGATGTTCCTTTTGGCGCGCCAGTTCTGGATCCCGGCCAACTCACACAGGCGCGAAGCCCTGCGCTGGATCTGGATTCGGTTTATGGGATGGGCCCGTCAATCGAGCCGGTTTTCTACGAGTCTGATGGCATTCATTTAAAAACCGGCACGACTCAAGCGTCTGGCCCGGCTAGTTTAGACATCGCAAAACAATCACTCCCCGAATTCGATTTGCCTCGTTGGGGGCCGCTGCCGCCAAACCTGATGAGGTTCGAATGGCCCTGATTCCCGACCCGAGAAATGATGAAAACCTTGCCGTTGGTCAGACTCATCTTGCATTTATCCGGTTTCATAATCGTGTTTGCGATCTTTTGAGTGCTTCGGGCATACCTGATTACATGCTTTTCGATCGCGCGAGCGAGTTGGTCGTCAAGCATTATCAGTGGATGCTTAAAACCGACTTTTTGCCACGGATCCTTGACCCGGCAGTGGTGGATGACGTGTTCAAATATGGCCGTAAAATTTTTGAAGTTGATGCAGACGGGTTTCCAACGATGCCGATCGAATTCTCCGTGGCTGCTTATCGGCTTGGACATTCGATGATTCGTGATAAATACAATTGGAACGCAGTATTTGGAACCGAAGGACTCATCGGTGATCTGGGAACCCTGGATAATTTGTTCAGATTCTCAGGAACCAGCGGTAATTTATCACCGGGAACCAACTTTAATAATCCTCTGGAAGGCAATTTTGAACATCTTCCCACCAACTGGATTGCGGACTGGACACGCCTTTATGATTTTGTTCAGGACGGTACGCCGGAACTGGCGCCGGAACATGGACTGAACTTTGCTCGCCCATTGGATATACGGCTGACCAATCCCTTGAAAAATCTTCCGCTGGGTACATTCGGCTCAAGAAGCTGTCCAGGTATTGTCCCGTCGAATCAATTGAATCTGGCATTTCGGAATCTCGTCAGGGGAAGGATGGTTGGGCTGGCAAGCGGGCAGGAAGTCGCCGCTTACATTGCCGC
Organism: uncultured Methylococcaceae bacterium; assembly: GCA_964568805.1. GTDB lineage: Bacteria > Pseudomonadota > Gammaproteobacteria > Methylococcales > Methylomonadaceae > CAZMRW01. The sequence goes on from CAZMRW010000036.1 coordinate 16,963, forward strand.
AAAAATTCCCGGCACTGCTGTTTTGTCGAAGGAACAAATTCTGGGAGACGATCTTGATTCGTTATCGGACAGCCTAAAGGACGAACTCGCCGAAGCAACACCGCTCTGGTTTTACATCCTTAGAGAAGCGTCATTGAACACGGCGGGTATTCCAGGTTCGGGACGGCTGGGTGCCGTAGGAAGCCGGATCGTCGCAGAAACGTTTCACCGGGCGATGGAAGGCAGTCGAATTTCCATTATCCGCGATCAGGGTTTTATACCATCTCTTGGCGCAGTGCCCGGGATTTTTAGGATGACCGATCTGCTCAAGGTCGCTTACGACGCAGCGAAGGGCGAACTGAGACCTCTTTCGCCAGATGCCCCGCGTCCGGTATCTGCTAACTAAATATCAGTTTGATTTTGTAGTTCCGAATGACCGGCTAAAAACAATGCTTTTGGCCGGTCGCACAGTCTCACCTTAACGGTTAGAAAATATGTTTAACGCTTAACATAAAGGGGAACAAAATGTTTTTATTTAAAATCTCAGTCGCATGGTTTTTTATAGCCTGCGCTGCATTAATCAGTGGCTGCGGGGTTTCGGCTTTGACTCATAGAGAATCCAATCCGGTTGTCAAGGACGATTCAATTAGTTTAGGCATAATAGGAAAAGATTATTCAAAAGACTTTACCACGTTCTCCACGACGGCAAGCCGGCGAATCGTTGTGGTCATGCAAAATAAAAAGTTTACCGAAATCTGTTCAGAACCACCGCCTGATGTAGGTGAAGCCTTTGCTGCAGCGGTGGCCGATGCCATTAATCTCAAAGTGCCTGTAGAAGGTGTGCCGCTTGAATTATCGAATCAGTATGCTCGCGCCGTATCGACCCAAATCGCGTCATTAATCAATCGCACTCAGGGATTACAACTTTACCGAGATTCGATGCACAATCTTTGCATCGACAGATTGAATGAGTGGGTGAATGGTACAGATAAAGGCCCCGATTCTTACAACTCACTCAGAAAACATTACTTTGATCAATCTGTGGCACTGATCAGAGATGAACTTCCGTATATCAAAAAAATAGATGATGTCAAATTTGGTGAAAATCCTGAAATTGATAAAGTTGTTCAATCCACGGTTGATATTTTAAAAGCAGTTAAACCCTAGTCTTCAATAGATGGTGATTTTTTAAGGCCGAGTGGGCAAGGTTAATCGCAGAATCCGGGAGGCTTGACATCCCCATGATCAGCAAAAAAGCTATACGATGCTGAAATAGGGGCAAACATGGAAATGCGAACTACGTCATCGCCACTCAGGCCGATGCAGCAGTCTCACATTGAACCGCGCTCTTTCCAAAATACGTGGGGATAGGGATATTCCCGCCATTATGTCATGGTCTCTCAACTTCCCGCCTCCCCCCTGGAAGCGTCCATATAGAGCCGTCTGAGCGATCGTTCACGCGGTATCTCTTTTTTGTCTAAAAAACAGACTCGTTATACAGGGACATGCAAGTTATAAAAATCGAAATGGTGAACCGGCGGCCTCGACCAACACGTTTACCAAACCGGATCAGTGACTTGAAAACGAACGTCCCCTCACATTGTTCAACCATCAGTGGTTGAACAGGGCCATAGGGTGCACCGAAGAACGAGGCTAACCATTCATTATGGAGGCGGTTTTTTTTGCCTGCATTCAATAAAGATGTGAAACTTATCGCGATGCTCTTCCGAAGTTATACCGATAAAGTTTATAATTTTTATCAGCTATAGAGTTTGCACATCAAAATCCGGTTTTTTAAAACGTCCTCTCCCTAGCCCTCTCCAGCAGAAGAGAGAACAAAAGCGCCGAACTTTGAAGTCAGAGGTGTCTATTTACGGTATAAAATAAGGATCAACCATGCAACAAGAAGTTTTCTTAAGCCTTAAAAAAATTTCTTTTCTTTCGAAGCTGCCGGATGACGCGGTTACCGCACTGGCGAAACGCGCCAGATCGGTACGATTTCCCAAGCAGGCGGTTATCATTTCGGAAGGCGATGAGACCCGGTCACTTTATATTATGATCTCCGGCAAAGTACGCGTATTTACCCGTGATGAAAAAAGCAAGGAAGTGACGCTGCAGGTTCAGGAATCCGGTTCCTATTTTGGTGAACTGGCCTTGCTCGGCGATGAGCCCAGGTCGGCATCGGTCGAAACTCTGGAAAATACGGTGTGCGCCGTCATATCGAAGGATGATTTTAAACACTGGCTTGTCAGCCATCCGGATGTGGTTATTGCATTGCTGAGTGAGTTATCCGGAAAAGTAAGGCAGCTTACTGAAAAGGTCAAACAAATGGCCTTATCCAATGTGTATGAAAGAACCATCAAGGTGCTTCAGGACATGGCTGAAAAAGAAGGCGATATTTCCGTCATCCATAACCGGCCAACTCAGCAGGAATTGGCCAATATGGTGGGGTCATCCAGAGAAATGATCAATAAAATCATGAAGGAATTAACCAAGGGCGGTTATGTGGTGATTAAAGACAAGACGCTCAGGATTGAAAATAAACTGCCTGCTTGCTGGTGAGGAAAGTCGCTTAGGGGTATAGCAATCAGTTAGCGGTTTCCGCTCCCCATTACGGCAATTGAATATTGACGCCGGCCAGATCCCGGAGGCATCAGATAGGCGTCAGTTTCGACAATTGCGGCCAATATGGCGTGCTAAGTTTTCGGGCTGACCGGATCGATACCCTCTTTGGGAAAAATATGCACGGAAACAATCCGCGATCGGTTCATTTTTAAGACGACGACATCGAACTGGTTGAATTCAATTTTCTGGCCCTCGGTCGGAATATCACAGAGTTTTGCCAAAATGAGGCCGCCGACAGAAACTTCATTTTCCAATTCGAGTTCCTCATTTTCTATATCGATGCCTAAGATACGCTCCAGCGAGAATATCGGGAGACTCCCTTTTCCGGTTAATGTTCCGTCGTCATGACGGGTCCACTCGTTGCTGATTTCGCGGAATTCATCGCGGATTTCGCCTACCATCGCGCTTAACAAATTATCCAGCGTCACAAACCCCAAAGGTTTTTGTCCTTTTTTGCCCACGACGGCAAAATGCGATGTCCCCGTGCGAAATTTTCGGAACAATTCCATGACCGGGGTTTGTGGTGACACCATGAGGATGGGGCGAAGAAAATGCATCAGATCTTCAATCGCCTTGCCTTCCTGCTGGGCAAAAAATAAATCCTTTAAATGGACGACGCCGAGTACATCAATGCCATTGGCGTCGAAGTAGGGATAACGGCTGAATCGTTTGGAATTCAGGATCTGAAGATTGTCCTTTAATGTTCTGCTGCGATAAATGGCCGAAATTTCATGAATAGGGCGCATCAAATCGGAGACTTCCAGTTTACTGAAATCCAGGGTTTTCGCGAGGATATTCCATTCATCCCGCGTGAAGCGCTCTCCCTGCCGGTTGCTGCGCAGTATCAATTTCAGCTCATCGGCGGAATAATAGGCATCGTGATCATGCTTAATATCCAGACGCGCCAAGCGTAGCGTCAAATTGGCGCTGGCGTTCAGCAGCCAGATCGCCGGAAACATCAGCCAGTAAAAACCGTAAAGCGGGACAGCGCTGACCAGACTGACCTTCTCCGGGTTGCGTATCGCCATCGATTTGGGAGCCAGTTCTCCAACGACGATGTGCAGGAATGAGATAGTGGAAAAAGCGAAAGCAAATGAAATGCCGTGCATCATGCCGGGTGTAATGAATTCAAGGCGGTCAAACAGAGGCTCCAACAGTTTTGCAAAAGCCGGTTCGCCGACCCATCCCAATCCAAGCGACGCCAGTGTAATACCGAGTTGGCAGGCCGATAAATAGGCATCGAGTTTTGCATGCACCTTTGCCAGTATGCGTCCCCGCAAGCCATATTGATTCGCAATCGCTTGAATGCGCGTTTGCCTCAATTTGACCATTCCAAACTCCGCAGCGACAAAAAAGCCATTCAGCACCACCAGCATCAAGGCGATGATGATCGGAAAAATGTTACTCATAGCGGCATTGCCGGGCAACTTTGATAAAAACTTACATTAAGGATGCTTAACATCTCAAGTCAAATAATTAGAGTAGCGTTCCTTTACCCGGGTAAATTGCTGTTTCTCCAGGGACAGGAACTGGGACGGAAGAAATTAATATGAAACAATTAATAAGGACGGTAAAACGGCGCCGATTATGTCATTTTTTGAATAATCCATGCGTTTATAGGATTATAATAGGGCGGCTGGCCAAATGGAACCTTCATGGTAAAGCCGTTCCGGAGCTTCATACGTTGATTTATCGATAACGAGGCCCAATGAGTCTGTTCAATCAGGCATAATTATCGGCTTTTTCGATGTGTGGTTTAAAGTTGACGTTCATAAGTCATTCATTCAGTTTTGATACGATACTAAAATAGCAAACAGGGAACCCAATCACAACTGTCAACATGGTATTACAACATTTTCTTTTTTGCTTCGTTGCCCCGAGGCTCAAGTTTTTTTATTTTCGCAACATGCTTGTGCTGACCTTGTGGACGCTGGTTTCAACGGGTTGCACAGACCAGTCGATACAAAAACTGCAGGGTTTTGCCCAAGGCACCAGCTATCACATCAGTTATTGGTCTGAAGCGCCGGTAAACAATGACGATGTTAAAACCGCCATCAAAAACGAATTCGACAAGATTGATCTGCTCTTGTCGAATTACCGGCCCGATTCCGAGATAGAGAAATTTAATCAATCTCAACGTGGTGAAAGTCGTGACGTCGGGAACGAAATTGTATCCCTGGTCAGGATTGCATCCGCTGTTCATCTGGCCAGTCAGGGCTGTTACGATTTAACCGTTAAACCTTTATTTGATTTGTGGAAGTTTAATACCGATAAGCCGGATATTCCAAATGAAGCGGCCATCGGTCAAAGCCTGAAGTTAATCGGCATGGAAAAGCTGGAGATCGTGGATGGCACCCATTTACGCAAAAAGCAATCCGGATTGCAAGTCGATTTATCATCTATCGCGCAGGGTTACAGCGTTGAGAGACTCAGCAAAGTGCTGGAGGATAGGGGCATTGTTCATTATCTGGTCGAGATTGGCGGCGAATTGAAGACTCGCGGTTATAAGCCGGACCAGCAACCCTGGCGTATCGCTCTGGAAAAGCCCTTGCCGGGAGAGCAGATGCTGCAGAAAATTATGACGATGCCGAAGGAATCGTCCCTCGCGATTATGACATCAGGCACCTACAGACATTATTTCGATAATAACGGCAAACGCTATAGCCATATTCTTGATGCCCGCAACGGGCATCCGGTTACGCATGATCTGGTTTCGGTCACCATAGCTCATCCTGATCCTGCACTTGCTGACGCCTGGTCTACGGCATTGTTGTGCCTTGGGCAGGCAGACGGCATGAAAGCGGCGAATGCCAATAACATACCCGCCCTGTTCATTGAATATCAAGGCGACAAACTGATTGAATCCCGTAGCGATCCATTGATCGCTTTGACCATTCTCACCATTCAATAATCCCTGCATCAGCGGAATTTAAATAATGTCGTTAAAACATACTCTGCGTAATTTTTATGTCCGATGCGAAACCCGGGCGTTAAAGCATCCCATTACAGTGTTTTTGCTGGTATGCGTCCTGGCCGGTTTGACGATTCAATACACAGCTAATAATTTGAGCATCAACACCGATACCGCTGAATTGATCGCCCCTGATGCACCGTTTCAACAAAACCGCAGAAAGTTTGAAAAAGCTTTCTCCAAAGATATGCATACCCTGTTATTGGTCGTTGAATCCGAAGCGCCGGAGTTGACCCGATCAGCGACGAAAAGGTTAGGGCGCTTGCTTAGAGCTGATAAGGTTAATTTTGAAAGCATTTACATTCCTAACGAAAACCAGTTTTTTCATCAGAACGGATTGCTCTATCTCGACATCGATGAACTGCAGACCTTATCGATGAATTTGTCCCAGGCGCAACCGTTTATCGGCAGGATTTCCCAGGAGCCCAATCTGACGGGCTTTTTTTCGATTCTTCGGGATGCACTGGACACATCCAACAAAGATCAGACAGTGCCAATCGATTTGACATCGCTGATCAATAAGGTTTCTCATGCCCTGCATAAACGAATCAATGGCGAAAACAGCCTGCTTTCATGGGAAGCTTTGATTAATGAACAAAAACTGACATCAGCGTCATCGACCAAGGGCTTTATTAACGTTCTGCCCAAGTTTGATTATTCATCTATACGCCCGGCCGAGAATGCGATCAATGCCATCCGCAAGGCCGCCGCTGAAATTCAGGAGCCCGATCTGCCGGCCGTCAAGGTCTGGGTTACCGGTGAAGTCGGCCTTGAAGACGATGAATTGTCCGGCATGAGCAGCGGCACCTTCAACGCCAGTATTTTTTCGGTGGTCCTGGTTGGTCTGATTTTGTTAACGGCATACCGTTCGGTTTTGTTAACCATCGCGACGATTGTAACCCTGGCGCTGGGCATGGTGTTTTGCGGCGCATTTGCGGCTGTTTCGGTCAAGGAATTGAATCTGATTTCAGTGGCTTTTGCCGTATCCAACATCGGCCTTGGCGTGGAATATGCGATCCATTTTTGCTTGCGTTACCGGGACAATCTGATTCACCATATCACTCGGGGAAGAGCAATCAGCAGCACGCTGATGAGCACCAGCCCGTCACTGTTATTGTGTGCCGGCACCACATCAATCGGGCTTTATGCATTTATTCCGACCGATTACAAGGGCGTGTCCGAGCTCGGGTTATTGGCGGGGACCAGTCTGTTTATCTGTCTTTTCATCACCTTGACGGTGTTGCCGGTGCTGCTGAAGATCGTTCCCGTATACGGGAAACGGGAGCCGGTAGAAGTGCACACGGTATTCACGACGATCGCGGAGAGACTGGCGAATTTAACGCTGCACTACGCCAAACCGATATCGATAGCGACCTTGCTGATGGCCATCATATCGATTGCCATGGTGTTTAAAGTCAAAACGGATTTCAATCCGATCAATCTGCGCGATCCCAATACCGAATCGGTCATTGCGTTCAAGAATCTGATGAAAGACAAGGATACCTCGCCGATGACCTTGACGCTGCTGGCCGGCAACGAAAACAAGGCCAAGGAAATTCAGCAGAACTTGTCAAAATTAGATACCGTTGATAAAACCATCAGCCTTTTTGATTTTCTGCCTTCCGAACAGGACAGCAAACTGGCAATGATTGAAGAGATGGCGCTGATGCTGGGCACCCAGGTGGACAGTTTTCCCGCTTTGAAACCGGATGCCGATCCGGTCCCGGCCATCAACAACTTGATTCAAGCCATAGACGCCGTATTACCCGGTAAAACCGATAGCAGAGAAATATCATCGTTGAAGGCCTTTAAAAAGGAACTCCAGGACATTCTGATAGAACTTGAAGCACGGCAAGAACCGAGCCGGCGCGAGTTTATAGAAAAGGTTCAAACGACTCTGCTGGGAACCTTGCCAAAAGTCATGAATGAGCTGTTTGCCAGTTTCGATGCCAGAGAAGTCACGTTGACGGACCTGCCTCAGGATATCAAAGTGAGATGGCTGAGCAAGGACGGTTTATATCGAATCCAGATTATTCCCAAATATGACTTGAACGATTTGGCGAACCTGCAAAAATTTATCACGGATGTCCAAGTAATCGCACCGGATGCAACCGATTTGCCGGTGATGTACTGGGAGTCGATGAAAGAAGTGATCGCGGCATTCAAGCAGGCAATCACCATTGCCTTGATAACCATCGCGTTGCTGCTGTTTGCAATACGGCGCAATGTGATCGATGTCTTGCTGGTGATGACGCCGCTCATCCTGGCGGGTTTATTCACCATGGCGAGTACGGTGATTACCGGTACGCCGATCAATTTCGCCAATATCATCGCCTTGCCCTTATTGCTCGGGCTTGGTGTCGACAATGGTATTCATATGGTCGAAAAACTGCATCATTCCTTGTCCGAAGAGCAGAACATCTATCGTTCCAGCACTGCCAGGGCGATGTTTTATGGCGCGTTAACCACGGCATCGAGTTTTGCCGGCCTGGCATTTTCACCGCATCAAGGTATTGCCAGCATGGGCCTGGTGATTACTATCGGTATCTTCTGGATCATGACCTGCACGTTTATCATCCTTCCGGCTTTGAGCAAGCTGGTCATTAAGGAAAGAGTGGTGGGCTGAGCATCGGTTTAGCAGGTAATGACGTCAGATGTAGGTGCGAATTTATTCGCACTGCGCAGATAAATCCGCACCTACACCATTGCGCTTCCCGTCAAAATTGCATTGGCGAACTACTGGGATCAGTCTATCATTGCTTATTTAGGTCCGGGTTTGCCCTGCAAATAGGATGCGCTAGGATCGATGACATAACCGCTGTTCATGGCGGTGCGGCCTAACAGCATACGAAACAGCATGGTATCCCGGTTGGTCAGGGTAATTTCGGTTCTGATCAGGGAATGCCCCAGCATGACGGACGTCTCAATGACATATCGGCGCTGTTTATGTCCTCCCGAGTCGGTTACCAGCCGCCGGTCTTTAACAAGGGCATGACATTCAATCGATATGTTGCGATGTCTCTGTTTAGGGTGTATGGCAAACATGACCCAACGCTGACCGCCTTTATAATAGGGATCGATGGTATAGGCATGAAGCGCGGACGATCGGGCGCCGGTGTCGATTTTGGCTTTAATCAGCGGTATGTCGAGTTCCGGCAAAGCCACCCATTCGCGCCAGCCCAGCAACGCCGTTTGTATTGATAAGTCTGTCATCCTGGTAAAACATTAAGCAAATATTAGCCGAATTCAATGCGGCCAACCAGTCAAGAGGTAGTCAGCTAGATGCATTATGCTTGAATATTCCGATTATATAAAAATCTTTATCGCCTTGCTGGCTGTCGTCGACCCTCTTGGCGTCATGCCCATCATTGCGTCGCTGACTGCACGCGCCGGGAAATTGGAACTCAAAAAAATTGCAGGGACCGTCGCGGTGACGGTGATGACGATTTTACTGCTGGCGCTTTTCTTCGGTGAAAATTTGCTGTTATTTTTTGGTATCAGCATTAATTCGTTTATGGTTAGCGGCGGCATCTTGCTGATGCTGATGGCAATTTCGATGTTACAGGCCAAAACCAGCGAAACCGTGCAAAATAAAGCCGAGGCCGAAGAGGGCGAAATCAAAGAGTCGATTTCCGTGGTACCGTTGTCGATGCCCCTGCTGGCGGGTCCTGGCGCTATCAGCACGGTGATACTCTATGCCCAGAGCGGAAGCGGTTCCATGCATTTTTTAGTCATGAGCCTGGAAATTATCGTGGTGGCGGCAATTTTGTGGGTCGTCATCAGTTGTATACCCTGGCTGACCCGACATTTGAGCCAGACCGGAATCAATATATTTACCCGATTGATGGGCCTGATACTGTCGGCGCTTGCCGTCGAATTTATTGCCGCCGGGCTGAAAGGTTTATTCCCGGCATTGACAGGCTAATTATCGCTCCAGGAAATTTATGTCCGAATTACACAGTTATGCTTCTGAAAAATCCGGTTTGCCGCCGGGTTCGCTCGTTCATGTCGGCGAAGTGCATACTCATGAGCACAGCATTTGGATGATCAATTACAACAAATCCGGATTGCAAAAAAAGGTGGTTAGATCGATAGATGAAATTATTCCGTATCGAAGCCAGGACACCGTGACCTGGGTGATTATCGACGGTTTGAAAGATGTTTCGGTTGTCGATGCCATCGGGCGGCTTTTTGCAATACATGGTTTGGTATTGGAAGATATTCTTAATACCCATCAACGGCCAAAATTCGAGGAATTCGAAGATTATCTGTATATCGTCATTAAAGGGATCGCGTTGGGCAACCATGGTATTCACGTCGTCTATGAGCAAATCAGCCTGCTGGTGCTGGACAATATCGTTTTTACCTTTAAGGAAAAGCCGGATCAAGTGCTGGATCCCATCATTAGCCGGCTAGACAACAATAAAAGCCATATCAGGAGCATGGGTTCGGACTACCTCGCCTATGTCATCATGGATGCCGTGGTCGATGAGTATTTTGTCTTGCAGGATACCTTCGATGAACTGATCGAAGCGATTGAAGATGAATTGTTGATCAATCCTACCACGCAAACGCTGGCCACCATCCAGAAAATCAAGCGGGAACTGATTTTTTTACGCCGGTCGGTCTCGCCGCTGAGAGAATTATTGGCTTCGATACAGCGGAGCGATTCGCCCTTGATTAAAGAGCATACCAAACGCTATTTTACCGATGTTTACGACCATGCCATCCGTATTATCGAAGCGATAGAATCCTACCGGGACCTGATCGCCGGCATGCTGGATATTTACTTGTCGAGCATCAGCAATAAAATGAACGAAACCATGAAAGTGCTGACGGTGTTCGCCTCGATTTTTATCCCGTTAACGTTTATCGCGGGCGTTTACGGCATGAATTTCGAATACATGCCCGAACTGAAATGGAAATGGGGCTATCCGGTATTGTGGGGCCTGTTTGCCGCCATTTCGATCTTCTTGCTTGCTTATTTCAAGAGAAAGAAATGGCTGTGAAATCGATGACAGTAAACCAATCAAACACACGCTACATAGCCCACGTTAGAACTTCAGACAATTGCAAACAGACAGTAGCTGAGCATTTGCTGGAAGTAGCCGGGATTGCCAAACAATTGGCGGCCAAAATAAATGTTCCGGAAGCCGGTGAACTGATAGGTCTGTTGCATGATTTTGGTAAATACAGCGCTGATTTTCAAAAATATATTCTTGATGCAACAAAATTACCCAATCCAAATTTTGACGAAGATTATGTCGGGGCTAAAGCCTTAAAAGGCAAAATAGACCATTCCACCGCAGGCGCACAGTGGATTTATCAAACACTGTCACAACACGGCGGCAAAGGTAAATGTTGCGCGCAAATATTGGCTGTGTGTGTAGCATCGCATCACGGTAGAGGGTTGATTGATTGTTTAAAACCTTACGGAGATACGATTGAAGAAATCGATGGTTTTAATCGGAGAATAAAAAAATCAGACACGCTGACACATTTGGCGGAATGCACACAAAATGCCGATGACAGTATTTTAGAAAAAGCCAAGCAACTGGCAAGTGAATCGTTAATCAACGCCATGATTGCACAATTGGACCAGTTCACCCAAAGCGAACGGCGCAACACCATTAAACAATTTTACATCGGTTTTTGGACGCGCTTTTTATTCAGTTGCTTGATTGATGCCGACCGCATCAACAGTGCCGATTTTGAGAATCCACACCACGCGGCGCACCGTAATAAAGCCGTGTCGTGGGATATTGCCATTCATCGTTTGGAATGTTTTTTAGCCGAACAGCAACTTTTAATCGAACAAAAAGCCGATTCATTACCTGCAAAAACACTACAACTTAATGAAATACGGCGTGACATTTCCAACACCTGCAAACACAGAGCGCAAGATGCCCGAGGTATTTATACACTCACTGTGCCAACAGGCGGCGGCAAAACTTACGCTAGCTTACGTTTTGCTTTACATCATGCGAAAAAACACAACTTAGAACGCATTTTTTACATCATTCCTTATACCTCCATCATTGAACAAAATGCTGATGCGATACGCCACGCCATTGAAAGAGTCGGTGAAAATTCTCCTTGGGTCTTAGAGCATCATTCCAATTTAGAACCCGAACAACAAACATGGCATAGCAAATTAACGGCTGAAAACTGGGATACACCTATCGTGATAACGACAATGGTTCAATTTTTAGAAACGTCGTTTGACGGCGGCACAAGAGGCGTGCGGCGTTTGCACCAATTGGCGAACAGCGTTGTCATTTTTGACGAAATTCAAACCTTGCCCATTAACTGTACGCATTTATTTTGTAATGCACTGAATTTTTTAACGACTTATACCAACACAACCACCGTGTTATGTACGGCAACACAACCATTATTGGATAAACTCAAAACACCCGAAAAAGGGCAGTTACAGATTCCTGAAAAAAACGAATTAATGCCAGATACCCGCAAATTATTTGAACAATTAAAGCGCGTTGACATTATTAATAAAACGAAATCCGAAGGCTGGTCAAGAGAAGAAATAGCAGCATTAGCACTCTCTGAATTCAAAATGAAAGGCAGTTGTTTAGTTATCGTCAATACCAAAGCATGGGCAGAAGCACTTTACCGTGATTGTGCGGATAAAGTGGATAAAGACAGCGTATTTCACCTCAGCACTCATCAATGTTCCGCGCACCGTCGTGAAATTTTTCAAAAAATGCGTGAGCGATTGGACAACAAACTACCTGTATTGTGTTTTAGTACACAATTGATTGAAGCAGGTGTCGATATAGATTTTGCCAGCGTTATTCGTTTTTTGGCAGGTTTAGATTCCATTGCGCAAGCGGCGGGGAGGTGCAATCGGAACGCGGCTTTAGAAATAGGCGAGGTTCACGTTATCAACCCAACACAAGAAACGATTAATCAATTAATAGACATCAAAGTAGGGAAAGAAAAAACGGAGAGTGTTTTCAGGGAAATTGCGGATAAAGACTTATTAGCCCCTGACGTGATGGAACTGTATTTTAAATACTATTTCTATGAACGCGCTGATTACATGGATTACCAATTGGATAACAAAAAAATCGGCAGAGATGACACGCTGTTGAATTTACTCAGCGACAACAAACTCAACAGTGGCAACAAAGCCCCACTTTTTTTAAAGCAATCGTTCAAGACGGCAGGGGACGCTTTCAAAGCTATCGACGCACCAACGCATTCGGTTATTGTGCAATACGGTGAGGGTGAGGAATTAGTTAATCGGCTTTGTGGTATTAATAAAAAATTTAATGCCGCCGATTATTATGCTTGCTTAAAGAAAGTCCAAAAATACAGCGTCAATGTATTTCCCAATGTGTGGAAAAAGTTAATTGAACAGGATGCCATTATTGAAATACAAGGTGAAGGGGTGTTTTATCTGGATAAATGCTATTACAGTCCAGAGTTTGGCTTATCGACTGAACCTGTAAGTAAATCTGTGGCAATTGTTTTGTAAATATAGTCAACTAACCATTTAAAGAAAAAATTATTGACAGCTACTAATGCCCGACGTACTATTCAAACTCGTTGTTGTCGTTCCCCTTATTAAGGGGACGTGGATTGAAACTTTAAATGGTTGGTTGATATATGTACTTACATTGTCGATTTAATATCGGCAATGTAGTCGTATTATCTGCCAAATTCCCTTTAAATTAATGCTTCTCGCGGTTTTAACCAGCGAGTGAAGGCATAGTCATGAGTTTATGAAGTGTGCATTGCATATTTTTCTAAGTATTTAAGGAGTTTCAGTGAAAAACAGCATCAGTTTTCGATTATGGGGGAAGTATGCGTTATTTACCGACCCTATCACCCGTGTCGGGGGTGAGAAATGTTCCTATCATTTACCCACTTACGAAGCTATCAAAGGCGTTCTTAAATCCATCTATTGGAAACCCACCCTTATCTGGCACGTTGATAAGGTCCGCGTCATGAAACCTTTACGCACCCAAACCAAAGGCACAAAGCCCTTAGTTTGGAACGGCGGCAATAGTTTGGCGATTTATACCTTTTTGCGTGATGTTGAATACCAAGTCGAAGCGCATTTTGAATGGAATGAATATCGCCCAGAACTGAAAGACGACCGTATTGATGGCAAGCATTTCAATATTTTAAAACGTATCTTAGAAAAGGGCGGCAGACAGGATATTTTCTTAGGCACACGCGATTGCCAAGCCTACGTTGAACCGTATGAATTTGGTTCGGATAACGGTGAATACGACAAACTTGATGAATTAGCCTTTGGCTTAATGTTTCACAGCTTTGCTTATCCTGATGAAACAGGAGGCAAAAACTTAGAAAGCCTGTTTTGGCAAGCCACGTTAAAAAATGGCATTTTAGAATTTCCGCGCCCTGACCACTGCGCCACACGCCGCATCGTGCGCCCTATGTCTGTTAAGTCTTTTGGTCTCGGCACTAATCTAAAAGACGTTCAAACAGAGGAGGCTGAATTATGAGTTGGATGGAAAAACTCTATCAAACGTATGAAGCTGGGATACAGCTAGATTTACCGTTAGACAAAAGGCTCATGCCTATCAGCCATACGCCACAAAATGCACATATCAATATCATTCTTAATGGCGAAGGAAAATTCCTCACCGCGTCTGTGTTAGAAAAAACGCAAATCATTTTGCCCGCAACGGAAGATTCAGCCAGTCGCGGCAATATTGAAGCGCCTCACGCAATCGCTGATAAACTGCAATACGTCGCCAAAGATTACGCAGCATTTGGCGGTCAGAAAAAAGCCTACTTCGGTAGTTATGAGGAACAACTACAAAAGTGGTGTGATTCCGAGTATGGGCATGAGAAAGTTAAAGCTGTCCTGCGCTACATTCAAAAAGGCACAGTTATTCAAGACCTTGTTAATCTTAAAATTTTACACGTTAATGCTGATAATATACTTTTAACAACATGGGAAGGGCAAGAAGGCGAACAACCGACATTGTTTAAAGTGCTACCCAAAGAAAAAGGCACGCTTGACCAAGGTTCGGCTTTGGTTTGTTGGACGGTAGAAAAAACGGGCGACCCTGTTACTCAGACGTGGAAAGACAGCACGATTCAAGCTAGTTGGATTGCTTACGATACAACAAACGGCGGCGAGAAAGGCTTATGCTACATCACAGGACAGCAACAGCCCCTCTCCAGCAAACACCCTGCGAAAATCCGCCATTCTGGTGACAAAGCCAAACTGATTTCATCAAATGATTGGGATGGTTTTACCTTTTTGGGAAAATTTACGGATACTAAAGAAAGTGCAAAAAAATTGGGCTATCAATCTGTGGGCATTGGTTTTGAAGTGTCGCAAAAAGCTCATAATGCTTTAGGTTGGCTTATTCAACGACAAGGTTTTAGAAATGGCGACCAAGCCTACGTCGCGTGGGCGGTGTCGGGTGAAGATATTCCTGCTCCGTTAGTAGATGCTTATTCTGTCATGGATGAAGAACCCAAAGAAATCGACCTCGGTACAAATTTGGCTCAAGACTATGCAATACGGCTTAGAAATTACATGGCAGGTTACGCGGCAAAATTAAAACCTAATGAACAAATCATCATCATGGGGATTGATTCCGCCACACCCGGCCGCATGGGCATAATTTATTATCGAGAAATGTTCAGTTATGAATTTCTGGAACGTTTGGAAACTTGGCACAAAGACTTTGCGTGGTATCAACGCCACACTCAAGAAATCCCTAACGACACAGGCAAAAAGCCAAAAACCAAAGTTATTTTTCCTATCAGTTCACCGTTACCCAAAGACATTGCTACTGCCGCTTATGGCGATAATGTGACCGACAGCTTAAAGAAAAAAGTTATTGAACGCCTACTGCCTTGTATCATTGACGGCTCACCATTCCCTTTTGATTTAGTCATAAGCTGCGTGCGTAAAGCGACTAATCGCGTTGGTTATGCCAGTGATGCTCAATGGTTATGGGAAAAAAACTTAGGCATTACTTGCGCCTTATACAAAGGTTTCCACCATCGCCACCCTGATTCAAACCAACGGAGAAATTATGCTATGGCGCTAGAAGAGAACTACCACTCGCGTGATTATTTGTACGGACGGCTGTTAGCCATTGCAGAACGAATAGAAGATGTTGCATTAAATGTCGGCGGAGAAAACCGATCTACTACCGCCGCTCGATTAATGCAACGCTTTGCTGACCGCCCTTTTGAAACGTGGCGAACCATTGAATTATCGTTGCAGCCTTACATGCAGCGTTTGCGGGTGTCACGCGCAGGATTTTTAACCAACCAACTAAAAGAAATGGATGTCATTTTAGCATTGTTTCAGCACGATGACTTTAGCCGCAAAGAAGCCTTGTCAGGTGAATTTTTATTGGCTTACCATTGCCAACGTCAAAAATTTAGAACCAAAACTGAAATCGAAACAACAGACGATACAACATCACAAGGAGATACCGAATGAGTGCCTTAAGCCATAAAATTGATTTTGCCATTATTTTCAGTGTAAAAAACGCCAACCCCAATGGCGACCCATTAAATGGCAACCGCCCGCGCACTGATTATGATGGCTTTGGTGAAATTACCGATGTTTGCTTAAAGCGTAAAATGCGTGACCGTTTGCAAACAGAAGGACATCAAATTTTTGTGCAGTGTAACGAGAAAAAAACTGATGGTATGGTCAGTCTTAAGGCTAGAGCAGAGGCAGACAAACCAATAGGACTAGGTAAAGAGGCATTTAAGAAAAACAAAGACCGAGCCGCAGTGCTGGCATGTGAGCAATGGCTGGATGTCCGCAGCTTTGGACAAGTGTTTGCGTTTGGTAAAGAAGCCGATGCTGCCGGTGTTTCTATTGCCATTAGGGGACCAGTGACCATCCAATCGGCATTCAGCATTGAACCGATCAGCATCACCAGCACCCAGATTACCAAAAGCGTAAATGGTGAAGGTAATAGTGATATTAAGAAAAGCCCCGATACGATGGGTATGAAGCACCGCGTAGATAGCGCCATCTATGTGGCTTACGGCGCAATCACCCCACAACTCGCTGATAAAACGGGTTTTAGTGATGACGATGCCGAAAGTATCAAAGCAATTCTACCCAAACTCTTTGAAGGCGACGCATCTTCTGCCAGACCCGAAGGCTCAATGGCGGTCAAAACAGTTTTTTGGTGGCCGCATAACTCCAAAGCAGGACAATATTCCTCGGCTAAGGTGCATGGTTCACTGACCGTTAATCCTAACGGCAGTTATACGCTAAATGATCTTCCTGATTTACAGCCTGAAATCATTGACGGGTTTTAGGGCTTATTGCATATATTGCAAAAAACAATTGAACATTTTTGATTTGAGGTGACGTATGAAATACAAAGTGGTACTGGAATTCTCCGAAGAAGGCGTTGCAGCCTCTGTTCCTTGTTTATCCGGGTGTCATTCGCAAGGGGCGACGGAACAGGAAGCATTGCAAAATATTTCTGATGCGATTTACGATTATTTAGCGGTTGTTGAAGAGCTCACTAAGAATAAAACAGTTAAAGAAGTCGAAATTTCGGAGGGTTATTTTGCCTAAACTGGATGGAATAAATCATCTTCAAGCGGTAAAGGCGCTGGAAAAAGCAGGTTTTCGGATCGCCCGTCAGGGAAAGCACATTGTCATGACAGACGGGAGTCGCATAATCACCGTTCCCCGGCATAATCCCGTCAATGCCATTACGATGGGTAATATCATTCGTGATGCGGGCTTAACCAATGAAGCATTCAAAGAATTTTTATAACCAGCTTGGATGATTTAACACTATGGCGCCGGAACCCATCTATCTGTCCCGTCTGCAACATTATCTGTTTTGCCCTCGGCAATTTGCCTTGATCGAACTGGAAGACATCTGGTCTGAAAACCAGTTTACTGCGGAAGGGCAGGTGCTGCACCAGCGGGTAAATCAGGCCGACCAGCAAAAACGCGGTACAGTCCGTACCGTCTGGGCGCAACGTTTGGCTAACATAGAACTGGGCATCGAAGGCGTTGCCGATGTGGTGGAATACCATAAGCAATCGGATGGAACTGAAACCCCGTATCCCATTGAATACAAACGCGGCAAGCCAAAAGCCCACCGTGCCGATGAAGTGCAGCTATGCGCCCAGGCGCTTTGCCTGGAAGAAATGCACGGCGTGGACGTACCGGAAGGCGCATTATTTTATGGCGAAGTCCGCCGTCGCCATCCGGTCGTTTTTGACGCCGAATTACGCGATTTAACGTCGCAAACCATCCTGGCCTGCCGCATCATTGTGCAAACCAAAACCACGCCCAAAGCCATCTACAAGTCGAAAAAATGCAACGCTTGCTCGCTAATCGACCAATGCCATCCTCAAGGCTTTAAAAAATCGGCTGCTGCATGGTTGACTGAACAGATCAACAAGGATTAAACATGCGCCCATTACGCAACGTTATTTACATTCAAACGCAAAATTCCTGGCTTCACAAAGACAATGAAAACCTGGTTTTAAAAGTGGATAAGGAAACCAAGGCGCGTGTTCCGATTCATAAATTGCAGGGGCTGGTATGTTTTGGGCAAGTGACAATATCGCCCTATCTGATGGCGCACTGTGCGGAAAATGGCATTACCATTACCTTTTTGAACATGTTCGGTAAATTTCTGGCGCGTGTAGAAGGACCTGTTAGCGGCAATGTGTTATTACGCAGAACGCAACATTTAAACGGGAATAACGTGGAAAAAAGCGTTGCCATTGCCCAAACGATGTTGACTGGAAAGCTGTATAACCAACGCTACGTTCTGAGGCGTTATATGCGCGATCATGGCGAAAATATCAGTGATCCAAATATTCTTGCAGAAATTGAAACGGCTGAAAAACGCCTGACCCGCTGTTTAACCCAGATCACTGACTGTAAAAGTATCGACACCTTGATGGGACGCGAAGGCGAAGCGGCGCAAGTTTATTTCGGCGTGTTTAAGCATTTGCTGCGGCAAACCGGTTTTGAGTTTGATACCCGCAGGCGCAGGCCGCCAACCGATCCCGTCAACGCGTTATTATCGTTTTGCTATACCCTGCTAACCCATGATTGCCGTTCTGCATTGGAAACCACCGGGCTCGATCCGGCAAGCGGATTTTTGCATCAATTACGTAGCGGCAGGCCATCGTTAGCGCTAGATTTGGCGGAAGAATTAAGACCGATGGTAGACCGGTTTGTGTTGTCGTTAATTAATAAGCGGCAACTTGTTCTTAAAGATTTTGAGACTTGGCCCAATGGCTCGGTCACGTTAAAGGATGAACCCCGCAAAACATTGCTGGCGGCATGGCAAGATCGTAAACAGGATACATTGCTGCATCCGTGGTTTGAAGAAACGGTACCGCTCGGTTTGCTGCCTTGGCTACAGGCGCAAGTCTTAGCACGGTTTTTACGGGGCGATTGTGATAGTTATGTGCCGTTTTTGTGGAAATAAGATGAGTATTTAAGATGATGATTTTAGTGACCTACGATGTCAGCTTTAAAAACGATACCGGTCCCAAACGCCTGCGTAGAATGGCCAAATTATGTCTTGTTTACGGACAGCGGGTCCAGTATTCAGTATTTGAGATCGAGGTCGATATGGCGCAATGGACGGTATTGAAAAATGATTTGATCGCGGTCATGGATCAGGAACTGGATAGCTTAAGATTTTACTATTTAGGCAAGAACTGGGAACGCCGGGTTGAGCATATTGGCGCCAAATCAATTTTAGATTTAAACGGCTTGTTATTATTGTAGTGCGAACCCTAAGCTAGCATGAAAACGTCAAGGTTTCGTCTTTGGTTTAACAGCTTGATTGGTAGTGTTTTTTTATTACGTAGTAAATGATTTATAATGGCTATCGCAGATGCCTTGATTGACTCGCAATTAATTGCAATTTTTGCTATTAAATTTAATCATTTAGGCATACGCAGTCGCGCCCCGCGTGGGCGCGTGGATTGAAACCAACTCGCCGGCCGGCGGTGTGTGTGGATTAGAGTCGCGCCCCGCGTGGGCGCGTGGATTGAAACGTGAATATGAATAACCGGGGGGAGGGATGAATAGGTCGCGCCCCGCGTGGGCGCGTGGATTGAAACAGAAAATACGCAGACTAATAAAGTGCATTTCAGTGTCGCCCCGCGAGTGGGCGAGTTTTGTTAAAGTATA
>CAZMRW010000037.1:0-36429 GCA_964568805.1 uncultured Methylococcaceae bacterium
TCTATTAGCTCATGGATTTTGATTACGTGATTTGGCAAATTTGTTTTTATATCTGCCTCTGGACTTGAGAAAACTATTATTGACCTTATTGCCCAAAGTGGCGTAGCGATAATTTTTACGATATTTTTTATGTGGTTTTCGTTTTGAATTATCGGGTTATAAAATTTAAATTTTTTCCCACCAGGTAAAGCTTGTGTCCAATTTTTATCTTTCTCGCTTCCAAAGATCCATCCTTTATGACCTTTGGTTTCTATGACAAAGATGCCGTTTTGCCCAAAAACTATATGATCTATTTGGGTAGTTCCTTCTGATGTTGGAAGTGTAATGTCATGCATTACATAGTATTTGCTTTTATCCAGGTTATTTAATTCTTCCCTCACCTTCAATTCTGCTTCATTTTGCTGATAAAACTCGCTTTTTATTTTTGTATAATTTCCTATTCCGTATCCTATACAATAACTTAAACTCACTAAAAAAAATGAAAACAGCATATCGATCCCTTTATATTAGCAATATTATATAGCGGCAATAATTAGTTAGTCTTAATTTCATGTGTCTTCTCCCACTCACTCCTTGCTCTCATGAAATGATTGGCGCAAAAAACTCGGGTTTTATGGTCCTTCATGTCGTAGCAAATTTCCGGCTTTTTGTAATGGGTTTTAAAAGCTGCAATTTCATTCTGTGCTTGTGCATAAGCTAATGCCCCGTTTTCCCTGCTTATTTGCTCTCTAGTCTTTGGTACAGTTATTATCGGTGTTTTTCCTAGCTCTTTTAATTTATTAAGCCCGCTATCAACTATAGATTCATTTTTATTTAAATTTTGAATACTAGAAATGCTTACGGGGCTTGTTTTTCTGCCTATTCTACTCAAGACCTCGGCTGTCATCTGATTGAATATCCACAACCCTATAACCAAGCTCAACCCCATAAACATAATTTTAGTTAATAGTTCAGCTAATGCCCCTCCGACTGCTGCTATTAATCTTCTGAACATTAAGTTTACTCCTGTATTTCTAAAAGATAAAAAACCTAAGTATAGACGCTAATCAAAAGGAAAAAAATCAAGGCATAAAAAAACCTGCTGATCATAACAACCGAACAGGTTAGTGTGTATAAAAAATATCACGGTGTACTAGACTCGAATTAATGACAATCGCATTAAAAGAGCTCCTGGTAAATTTTAACTTGTTGTTATTTAAATATTTATTATTGGACGCTCATTGCAATTTGCCGGACTTTTCACGACTTTGCATAACCAATTCCGGCAAAAATCCAGCAATTCTTGACAATTAGATTATCGTCTTAGTAACAAAATAAACGAAATATGCATCACGGCTCGCAATGAGTCTGAGAGTAGCTTTAATACAAAATCAACGATCAAAGTGATTTGTAAGATTGGCAGTCTTAGCTATTCGATACTGTTTAAGACAGTACGGTGATGTTTTAACCGGGAGGCTAGGCTAAATAACTACCTCGGTCCGTAAACAGGAGGCCACCAAAGGCTGTCATACGGCGTACTTTTAAGAGGTGGCGCTATGCCTGTAAAAAATTCCCCCGTTAAAGAACAAACTCTCGCTGCTCATAAACAATTGTCCTATGAGCAATTAGTTGCCGCATGGTTAACATTTGATGGATGGTAGGTGCTTATACCTGCTATTGATCACGGGAAAAAGACCGATTTAGTAATTTCTGATGGCCGTGATTACTATAGTATCCAAGTCAAAAGTATTGAATCCGACAATGAGTCAATAAAAGTAGAGAATAAATGGAAGGGTGTAAAAATAGATTTTATAATCTATTTTTCAAGAACTCGAAATTGGGGCTATATAACTCCCGCCTTTGAGGAAAATAGAAAGCACCTTAATGCACCGGGCCATATCCGGTTTCATAATCATCCAAAAAATTTTCTTAAGGCATTTAGTAAGATTTAGTTTAATGACTAAGGTAATTACTCAATAGTCCATTAAGTTTTAGCAATGTCCAATAAAAAAGGGTTGGGATTTTTCTTAACCCTTTGATTTGATATATTGCTGAGATACGAACCCGCGACCGGCTGATTACAAATCAGCCAGTCAAACTTTGTCCCATACAGCGCTACCGGCTAGTAGGACGCCTGCAACCAAAATTAACGGCTGTTTTGCAAGGCGGCTATACGTTCTTCCAAAGGAGGATGGCTCATGAACAAGCGCATCACGCCTCCGCCATTGATGCCAAATGCCGCTAATTGGCCAGGCAGATCCGCAGGTTCATGGGCGCGTTGTAACGCACGCAAGGCGCCGATCATTTTTTCACGACCGGCTAATTTGGCGCCGCCGGCATCGGCTCTGAACTCCCGGTAGCGGGAGAACCACATGACCAGCATGGACGCCAGAATTCCGAGCAGGATTTGCGCGGCTATCTGGGTAATGTAATAGGCGGGGCCGTAACCCCGTTCGGTTTTAAACACGGCACGGTCGACAAAATGGCCGATGAGCGTGGCGAAAAAATAGACAAAGGTGTTGACCACGCCCTGCATCAAAGCCATCGTGACCATATCGCCGTTGGCGACATGACTGATTTCATGGCCGAGGACTGCTTCAACTTCATCGGCATTCATGCTTTGCAGTAAACCGGTACTGACCGCTACCAGCGCGCTGTTTTTGTTCATCCCGGTAGCAAACGCATTGGCTTCCGGTGCATGAAAGATGCCCACCTCCGGCATCCCAATCCCCGCTTCTCTTGCCAGTTTGGTAACGGTATTGACCAGCCATTGTTCGGTTTGGTTTTGCGGATGTTCAAGCACTTGAACGCCCATGGCATTCTTTGCCGACCATTTTGACATGGCCAGAGAAATAACGGAACCGGTCATACCGATTACCGCGGACATGATCAGCAGGGCATTCAGATTAATATCGACACCTTGCGCATCCAAAAAGCCGCTGAGTCCCAAAATATTAAAGACAATGCTGATGACTACAAGTATGGCAACATTGGTCGCTAGAAAAAGTAAAATACGCATCATGTGAAAGCCTTCATAAGGTAAAGTGAATTGATTAAAGCATAAGATAGGGATTGAATAAATTAATTCAATAACCATCAGAATGGTAATATAGTAAAGAATACTTAATGAGGGTCCCCTGATGCAAATTGCAAAATTAACCTTAATCCCATTATTTATCTTTCACACCTGTATCGCCTGCGCTCAGCAAACGAGCCCTCAGGATACGATCAAACGCTTGCAGTTACCGCCCGGTTTCTCACTATCCATCTATGCAGATAACTTGCCCAATGCCCGCAGTCTGGCGCTGGGCGATAATGGCGTTGTCTTTGTCGGCACTGGGGCCAAAGGTAAGGTCTATGCGGTTCAGGACAACGATCATGACGGCATCGCCGAGCAACGGCATATCATCGCGAGCGGACTCTATATGCCTAACGGCGTCGCCTATAAAGGCGGTTCGCTTTATGTGGCCGAAGTCAATCGCATTATCCGTTTTGACCAAATTACTCAAAAACTGGCCACCCCGCCAGAACCGGTTGTCATTTACGACAAACTGCCATCAGATCGGCATCATGGCTGGAAATATCTGCGCTTTGGCCCGGATAACAAGCTCTATACAGCGGTCGGCGCGCCCTGCAATATCTGCAATCCGGAAAAACCGATTTATACCTCGCTGATTCGATTAAATCAGGACGGCAGTCATTTTGAAATGATTGCCAGAGGTATCCGGAATACCGTCGGTTTTGACTGGCAACCGGAAACCGGCGCCCTGTTTTTTACCGATAATGGCCGCGATTATTTGGGTGATGATCTGCCTCCTGAGGAACTGAACCGGTGGTCTGCTCCGGGTGAACATTTCGGCTATCCGTATTGCCATGGCGGCGAAATTCCCGACCCCGAATTCGCAGCGGATAAAAAATGCCGGGAATTTACGGCGCCGGCATGGAAATTTAAAGCCCATGTCGCCCCTCTGGGCATGCGTTTTTACCGGGGCGATCAGTTCCCTGCACGTTATAAAAATCAGCTCTTCGTGGCGCAGCATGGTTCCTGGAACCGTTCCAAACCGGACGGCTACCGCGTCGTCCTGATACGCTTTGAACAAGATAAACCCGTTTCCGAAGAAGTCTTTATCAGCGGCTGGTTAACAGCCGACGACGAGGTTCTGGGACGCCCCGTCGATCTATTGACCCTGCCGGACGGCAGTCTGTTAATCAGCGACGATCATCTGGGTGTAATCTATAGAGTTGAATACAAAGGCAAGCATGCTTAAACAAATTGAAATACTAAACAAGGAAATCGCGTACTCAGGATTTTTCCGGCTGGAAAAATACCGCCTGAAACATACGCTGTTTGCCGGCGGCTGGAGCGCCGAAATCGTGCGTGAGTTGTTCGTGCGCGGCAGTTGCATTGCTGTCCTGTTGTACGATCCCCGCACCGACCATGTGGTGCTGATCGAACAGTTCCGGGTTGGAGCCCTGGGACAAACGGAGAAAGCCTGGCTGGTGGAAATTGTTGCCGGCGCGATCGAAGAAGGTGAAACGGCGGAAGAAGTCGCCTATCGGGAATCGTTAGAAGAAGCGGGGTGCGAAATCCAGGAATTGATGGTAATCAACGAATTTTATACAACACCTGGCGCCTGCGCCGAAAAAATCACGTTATTCTGCGGCAAAATCGACAGCGCTTATGTCGGCGGAATACATGGGCTGGACCATGAGGACGAAGATATCCTGGTGCGATCCGTTCATTTTGACGAGGTGTATAAGATGCTTGAGAACGGCGAGATTGAATCCGCCATTCCAATCATCGCCATTCAATGGCTGGCGTTGAACAGGCAGACACTTAAACGGAAGTGGCTAACGGAACAAGCCATGTGATTCGATGATGTATTAGCAAGATAAAACTGGATTCCTGAATAGTTTTACGCTTATCATTCGGCATGTTGTAGTTAATTAAAATGAATGATCTTTCTTTCTGATTAAAAAGAATTTTTTGTTGCTCCTGCGTTACTCGTTCTATAAAAATAATAAAGAGGAGAACACCCATGAAAAAACTTATTCCACTTAGTGCGTCAATTTTGTTGCTGCTGGCTAATTGCACCTATGTTTCCGAAGGAATCATCGCCAACAAGGATCGTTATGCAAAAACTGAAACTGACGATATTTTTGGCGATAACACCGACAAAATTGTCTATCTCGAGCAAAATTGGGATCGATACGACAGCCTCTGGTTTTATTTTACGACCCAGGGCTCTGATTTCATGCCTTATGACCTCTTTTTGAATCTCGAACAGGCTGACAGCACCGATCTTTTCCGCAGCCCTGAACATACGGACAAGTACCGTTTCCTGCCTCAAATGCCAAGCCATGACAACCCCGAAGGGCTGCCCGTCGGATTTGTTAAGGACAGTTACCGGGATAAGCGCTATATCGGCTTTACCTGCGCCGCCTGCCATACCGCACAGATCAATTACCAGGGTACGGGTATCAGAATTGACGGAGGACCCACCCTGACGGATTTTGAAGGATTCTTCAAAGGCATAGAACAGGCATTGAAGGCAACCCTTGACACCCCTGAAAAATTTAATCGCTTGGCCAAATTAATGGTCGAAAAAAAGCTGGCGGCGTCTGAGGGCGAATTCCGCATGATGCTGGAAGCTATTTATAATGACCGAAAGCAATACAACATCACGAATGCCCCCAAGAGGGGAAACTCGCTGATCCATTACGGATACGGGCGGCTGGATGCCTTCGGCCGGATCTATAACCGAATCCTCGAACATTTAACGCCCGGCCAGGCTAACGCCAACCCGGCCAATGCGCCGGTCAGTTTCCCCTATCTTTGGGATACCCCGCATCATGACTTTGTGCAATGGAACGGCGTAGCCAGCAACAATACAGGCGGTGAAAAAGGCTTCCTGGGGCCGTTAAGCCGTAATATCGGCGAAGTACTGGGCGTCTTTGCAACCTTCGATCTCCACATTCAACCGGGCGATACCGGTTACCGTTCGTCAGCCGACAAACGCAACCTGGTAAGGCTGGAAGACCACCTGGTTGCCCTGAAGTCTCCGCTATGGCCGGAAGATATTCTGCCACCCATAGATCGAACACTCGCCAAACAGGGCGCACAGGTCTTTAAAGAGTATAAATGTAATTTGTGCCATGACAATCCGGAAAAATTCGACCGCAACAGTCCCGACCGCCGAGTGGTTGCGCAGTTTGCCAGTTTGCAGCAGATCGGCACCGATCCTGCGATGGCGCTCAATGCCCTGAGTTACCAGGGCAACAGTGGTCTATTTAAAGGCGAAGTCATCCCCGACTCCGACCCTCCGATGAATTTCGGCGCAACAACCGCGGTATTGCCCGCGCTGCAAAAAGTAACCGGCGGCGTCATCCTCGAACCGGATCACGACAAGTCGGCAATGCGCCGGGCATTGGAGCAGGCTTACGATTTCATGGTCGCTTTGGCCAGCAATCCGATTACTCAACAAACGCAGCGGCATGTTGATTTTGAAATCAATGAAACGCTGCCCGGCAGTCTTTTGGCCTATAAAGCGCGTCCCTTGAACGGCGTCTGGGCGACCGCTCCTTATCTTCATAACGGCTCCGTAGCCAATTTATATGAATTGTTTCTGCCCAGTTGCCCGGATAGTGAAATCAGCGCCGGAAAACTATGCCGCTCCAATCGCTTCACGGTCGGAAGCCGCGAGTTCGATCCGGTCAAAGTGGGTTTTGTCAGCAAGGATCGATCATCCTATCCCGGTCTGTTTGAATTCGATGCTTCACTGCCGGGTAACAGAAACAACGGACACGAGTATGCCGCAGGCAATACGCCCATCATCAAACTCGATGCCGACGGCAAACCAGTCAGAAATGAGGCAGGACAGTATGAGTTGGAAAGACTGCCGGCAATAAGCGACAAGCAACGAAAAGCGCTGGTCGAATACCTGAAAACGCTATAAAAGGGTGATTCGATCGTTTAAAGCGTTTTCAACCTGGATAATATTTTTTGCAATTAAAATTCAGTTATGAGAATCCCCTGCCCCGGCCTACTTCCGAAAGCAGGGGCGAAAATGCCGTATCAGGCAGTACGCCAGGGACTTTCTCTTGCATGGGGAACCGCTGATTTCATCAGCGGTTCCCCAAAACAATTTTTTCAGCGTCTTGGTTTTAACTGTCTTGTATCGTCTTGATCGCACTCGGATGACGTATCAGCATCGAAAAGCCTCCCTTGTTTTTATTCAGCCAGCCGCGTACTTCGATCGTTTTGCCAAGATAGCTGTTTAAATCGGGAAATAAGGTCAACCATTTCCGTTCCACTCTGGCTTGAAACCGGCCGGAAAAATGCAGGTAAACAAACTTTCTGCTGCTGCGAATATCGGCAACCCGGCCCTGAATACGGGTCCATCCGGCATGTCCTGCACCCGGCAACAGGGCAACCGGCAGCACGGCATACTCCTTTTTTCGCCAGATACCGGCGCGGGCGCGTTCGGCCCGTTGCCCGGCTTGTGTCAGTTCGTCGGCATAAAGCAGATTGGGTGGATGAATATTAACGACGGCCAGGCCGGCTTCGACCAATTGCAGGTTGACATGCTCATTTTTTTCGGTAAAGACATGGGCCAGGGTTCGACCGTATTTATCGTATGTCTCAGCATCCATCTCGAGCCTGGTTTTATTCCCTTGCAGCTTGCCGGTTAGCCAGCGTTTGGCTTCTTCACCGCCAGCATCGGCCAATTTGTCTTTATGCTGCACTTCCGGCGTATTGATGCCCAACAGCCTGATCTTACGGCCATCTTCCAGCAACAGGGTATCGCCATCGTAAATATGCTTGATCCGGTAAAAACTATAGCCCGGCTTGATAGTGACCCGCTTAGCATCAGGATAAGACCGGTCGGAAAAATGCTTGCCCCCGCCTGCATCGCGCCATTGATAGATGTCAGCGCCTATCCGGAGCGGCACGCAGAGTAAAAAAATCAATAAAAACCTCATAGTCCTCCTGTATAATTTAGGCCCTCCCCTGGCTGTGCCAGGAGGTGCCCTAAATTATAGCAATCCCTGAACGTGATAGGAGTCTCTTGATTAACGACTATCTTTATGATCACCATCATCCAGCGAGTAACAACGGCGAGCGTCACCGTCGACAATCAGGTCATAGGCAAAATTGAAACCGGCATCATGGCGCTGGTGGCGGTAGAAAAAGACGACAGTCAAAAACATGCGGAACGCCTTCTGGAACGCATCCTCAACTATCGGATTTTTGCCGATGGCAATGACCGCATGAACCTGAGTCTGAGAGATATTCACGGCGGCTTGCTGTTGGTCCCGCAATTTACCCTGGCGGCGGACACCCAAAAAGGCAATCGGCCCAGCTTTACGTCTGCGGCGGCGCCCGAACACGGACAGCAACTATTCGACTATTTGCAACAATTGGCGATAAAAACGTATTCGCCAGTGCAATTCGGCCGATTTGGCGCCGACATGCAGGTTGCTCTGGTCAATGACGGACCGGTTACCTTTACCTTAAAAACACATGGCTCCTTATAGGCCGCTTCTGAAATGATCCGTCCAAGCCTACCAGTCGCCGTCCCGATCGTTATCGTAAGGCTGGGCTTTCACATTGTCGGGAATTTTGGGTATTTTGGCCGATCTGAGCAGAATCAGGGCGCTGCCCAGCACAAACATCAACGCTACGATAAACAAAAATATCCACATGCCGGTTTCCCCCATTATCCAAGTTTGCATATTAAGATTGCCTAAGATCCTGAACTAGTATATATCTTATTCAGTCCATACACGTTATCTACAAAGAGCCTTCAACAATGTCTTTCACTACCTCCGGTTTATGCGACGTCTATTCTGAACAAGCACAGTTCCAGATTGCCGAACCTCTATTCAAACACTATGGCGCCAATGCGAGATTTTCCGGCCAGATTCATACACTGAAAGTTTTTGAAGACTGTTTTATGATTCATGCCGTCCTGGAAGAAAAAGTCATCAACAGGGTTTTAGTGATTGATGGCGGCGGCTCTCATCGATGCGCACTGGTTGACATTAAACTGGCCGAACTTGCCGTCGACAATGGCTGGACGGGGATTATTATTTATGGCTGTATCCGGGATTCCGCCTTGCTGGCCAAACTCCCCATTGGCATTCGCGCACTGCATGCGCACCCTTTAAAATGCCATAAGAAAGATCATGGCGAACGTGATCAATCGGTTAATTTTGCCGGCGTCAATTTCAAAAAAGATCACTTTTTATATGCAGATGACGATGGAATCATCGTATCCGGAACGATGTTGAGCTAAAATACTCCCATATTAACCAACCAATGAAGTCAAGATATGCAAATCGTACTCGCTAACCCTCGTGGATTCTGTGCCGGCGTAGACAGGGCCATAGAAATTGTTGATCAGGCGCTTGAAGCGTTTGGTGCGCCAATTTACGTCCGTCACGAAGTCGTTCATAACCGTACCGTAGTTGACGGCCTTAAGAAAAAGGGCGCCATTTTCATCGAAGAACTGAATGATGTCCCGGTTGGTTCTTATCTGATCTTCAGCGCTCACGGCGTTTCCAAACAAGTACAGAAAGAAGCCGAAGAACGTAAGTTAACGGTATTTGATGCCACCTGCCCTCTGGTGACCAAAGTCCATTTACAGGTCGCCAAACATGCCAAATCAGACCGCGAAGTCATCCTGATTGGCCATGCCGGACACCCTGAAGTTGAAGGAACCATGGGTCAGTATGAAAAATGCACCGAAAACGGCGGTATTTATCTGGTCGAAACGCCCGAGGACGTCAAGAATCTGGTCGTCAATAATCCCGATAATCTGGCTTATGTCACTCAAACTACGTTATCGATGACCGACACCAAAATCATGGTAGATGCATTGAAAGCGCGGTTTAGCGCTATTCAGGAACAAAAAAAGGATGACATCTGTTACGCGACCCAAAACCGCCAGGATGCGGTCTACGAGTTAGCCAAAAAGGCCGACACCATTCTGGTTGTGGGCTCGCCTAACAGTTCAAACTCCAATCGCCTGCGCGAAATCGCCGAACAACTTGGCAAACCGGCCTATCTGATCGATACCGCCGCAGATATGCAGCGCAGCTGGTTTGACGGCGTCGACGTTGTCGGCGTAACCGCCGGAGCGTCCGCGCCTGAAGTCCTGGTACAGGAAGTTATCGACCAGTTAAAACACTGGGGCGGCAAATCGACCATAGAGATTCAAGGCATTGAAGAACGGGTTGTTTTTTCTTTGCCCAAGGAATTGAAAAAACACCTGGAACACTGATTAGTGCCTGAACTGGAAGCCGTCCGTCTGGATAAATGGTTATGGGCTGCGCGTTTTTTTAAAACACGCAAGCTGGCAAGCGACGCCATTTCCGGAGGAAAAATCCATGTCAATAATCAGCGGGTCAAACCCGGCAAGGAAGTTAAAGCAGGCGCTCAGCTATCGATAACAAAAGACAATCTCAGTTGGGAAATCACCATTCTCGCCGTGACCGGACAGCGTCGTCCGGCCAGGGAAGCGGTCTTCCTTTACGAAGAAGACCCCGATAGCCGCGCAAAACGTCAGCAACAAATGATTGAACAACGCGAAATGCGCGAACTGTTTCCTTATAACGGGCCCGATCACAAACCCAACAAAAAGGAAAGGCGGTTGATACACCGCTTTAAACAGGTTTAGCGATTACAGGCTGGACTGACAAACAATTTCAGCGCACATGACTATTCCGATTATAAACAGGTCGGCGGTTTAGGCAAACCGGCCAGCTTGCAGGCAACTTTCAAGGGGCCCTCCGGAAACAATTTATGAAGATACCGGCTATTGCCCTTTCCCTCGCCCAAGGACTTCGCGATTGCCTTGGTAAAAACCCGCGCATTCGGCAAATGCTTATATTCACGGTAATAACCGCGAATAAACCGGATAATTTCCCAATGCTCAGAACTGAGCTGGATATTGTCGAGCTCCGCAAGCCGCATTGCCACCTCTTCGGTCCACGCGGCTGCATCGACTAAAAAACCCTGCTCCGTGGTTGCCAGGGCTACATCATTAACGATCAAGACCATGTCTGAATCAACCGATGTTTGACTGTCAATTCAACCAGTCCTTCATAGTCAATCACTTCGATTCCGTTAACCAGTTCGTCCACAGCGATTCCGCGGATGATTAAATCATCGGACAATACATAAAGCCGGTTTTTGTTCAGCAGCGCCGACAGGCTGTCGCTGAGATCGCCGTTACGTAAAATTCTAAGCAGCGCATTTTCAAGAAATACCACGCTGTCGCCCGTATCGATACGAGCCAATACCGCCGTGGCTATCGGCGATTGTGAAATCAGATGCAGCACTAATGCGTTCCGGTCAATTTGAGGCCGATTATTCCGAGTATGACCAAGGAAATGGATAACAGGCGGCATACGTCGGCTGACTCTTTAAACAAAAGTATACCCACTATCGCCACGCCAACCGCCCCCATGCCGGTCCATACTGCATAAGCCGTACCCAACGGTAAGGATTTTATAGCCAGCGTCAGCAGATAAAAACTGCACAAACCGGACACCGCTGTGACCATACTGGGCCAAAGTTTGGTAAACCCTTCGTTATATTTCAGGCTTAACGCAAACACGATTTCTGCAAGACCTGCGGAAAATAATAGTATCCAGGCCAATCGGCACCTCTTAATTTAGTTTAATAAAATGTTCGCAAATTAAAATTCGACAGCTAAATCGCTTCTCCTTAGCTCTCTCCGGTAAGAAGAGAGCAAGAAGTCATCAAGTTTTGAAGCGATTTTGTGTAAAAAGTGGTATTTTACAACAGAGAGGTGAAAGAATGGGTAAAAAACGATCGATCAATTAATGCGATATAAGCATACCAACCTGTTGTGATCAATCGATGATTTTTTACCGATTGCCCGTCAGGATTGGTTGGGGGCAAATTTATCTGCTTATGACAACCGCTGTGAAGACGCCACAGCCGAAAAGGGCATGGCAAAGTTAGAAACCTTGGTTCTGCGAGTGCCCGCAGAACGTATCGAGAAAGGCGAAAAATGAATTCGACAATAACGACTAGCACGGACCCAGTGATGGAAGAAGCCATAGCCGAGGCAAAAACAGGGCTCGCGGAAGGCGGAATCCCGATAGGTTCGGTCCTCGTGCATCTGGGTAAGATCATTGGCCGCGGACATAATCGCCGAGTTCAGAGAGGCAGCGCGATCCTGCACGGAGAAATGGATGCCCTTGAGAATGGGGGCAGATTGCCGGCGTCTGTCTATACGCAAAGCGTCCTGTATACGACACTTTCTCCCTGCTCCATGTGTACAGGCGCGATTCTGCTTTACCGTATTCCTCATGTCATCGTCGGCGAAAATATAACCTTCATGGGCGAAGAGGCGTTGCTGCGGAGCCGGGGCGTAATAGTCGATGTACTCCAGGATGTCCGCTGCATCGAGATGATGAAACAGTTTATTCTTAATAACCCGACGCTCTGGAACGAAGATATCGGAGTATAATTCCGGTCCCGCTATTGCCATCTTCCAATGCAAGATCGTTCAATATTATGGCCGGATAATTCCTTGGAAAGCGCGCAGTTAAAGCTGACCGGTTGAAGCCGGCGGTTGAAATTTTAAGATGGAAAATTAAAAAACTACTGCTTAATAAACATTTCTGTCACGTATTTTCAAAAATAGATATTGTGCCTAGTTCAATATCGTTACGGATCGGACAAACCACCGGTATTTTAACTGTCATTCTTGGCTCGATTGGCTCGATCGCGTTATTGGGCTGGGCTTTGTGTTGGCAGGCTATTCCTTGTCGATGATTCCTGATGGACGAGCAAGGCACCGCTTTTGATGTTTTGCTCGAATTCAAAAAAGCGGGCATCCAGGTTGCCATCGATGATTTTGGCACCGGTTATTCTTCATTGGCCTATTTGAAGAAATTCGACATTGATTATCTTAAAATCGACCAGTCTTTCACACAGCACTTGGCCCCTGATTCCAATAACTTGGCGCTGTGCGAAGCAATCGTGATGATGGCGCATAAATTGAGATTGCATGTGATTGCCGAAGGCGTCGAGGCGATTGAGCAACGTGATCTATTAGCTCAAATCGAATGCGATTATGGTCAGGGTTATTTATTTTCCAAACCGCTATCGCCAGAAGAATTTGATGAAAATGGAAATAGCCTCCCCAGATGAGTCCGGGTATGCACCGCATCCGACAGAACCTGCACCAATGCAAGTTCGGCCCTGCCCTTAAAAAAGCGGGCACAACCCTCGCTGTTTTTCATAAATTACATCACTCCCAACTCAACGCTCCGTCCGTCTGATACTCCGTCACCCGCATCTCGAAAATGGACTGTGTTCAACGGCTAAACTGATTATGTTATGATGAAACGGGCCGATACTGAATTGGCGGTTAATGTGTTTTCAGGGGAGCGTCAGACGCTTTTTGTTCAATCCTTGGGGCAACCTTCCATTTTATAAATAGCATAACCCTGGTTATCGATTTGTTTCCTCAATTCAGCCGGCGCCTCGGCGCTATGACAAAAATAACAGTTTTCACTGGTTACTGTCGCATCGCCGTGACCAATGGATTGCAGCCATTGTTTCGCGTAAATAATGGCTTTTTCTTGATCTTGCTCATCGAGCAATACGTCAAAGTGCATGATTGAACCTTTGTTTGTTTTCGCATATGTGTCAAATACATGAGAGATAGCCATAAGAGTCTCCTTAAAAAAAACCGGTGACAGTCGTCACCGGCGCACAATGAATAGTAGGATATTACAATCTTAACGCCTTATCAAAATTCGCCAGTTTTGAATACAGACAAAAGCGACATCGATCGATGACTCATCTCATGCAAAAAAAATATGATCAATTTGCAAATATAGTATCGATTCGATGCCTAATTAGAGTATGATAGAACCCAGTTTAATGTCAACTTTATTAACGATTATTTTTAGCCATTATGGAAAAAATTGAAGTGTTTGACTTGATAGAGCGCATGGCTGCGCTGATTCGTTCTGAAGAACGTAAAAAGTGTACTGAATTGGGTCTGCAACCGGTTCACTTTCAAGTTCTGGATTATTTATCGCGCTGCAACCGTTACAGCGATACGCCGGCTGCGCTTACCAATTATCTGGGCATGACCCGGGGAACCGTTTCCCAAACCTTATTGCTGCTGGAAAAAAGAGGCTTCATAGAAAAAAAGGCCGATGACAACGACCGGCGCATGGTGCATCTGCATCTTCTTCCTGAAGGTGAATCGATGCTGACTCAAGCCAGATCCACGGAGTTATTCAAACGGGCATCATCGCTATTAAGCAATTTACATATCGATCCCAACGAAGTCATTTTTGCTAACGCGCTGTTGGCGTTGCAAAAAGCGCATAAATCGCAATCGTTCGGATTATGCAAAACCTGCCGCCATTTTACCCCGAATACGGAAAGCTTCGTTTGTGGTTTAACCAAGGAACCGCTCAGCCAAAGCGATAGCGAAAAAATCTGTCAGGAACATTCGGTTCAATAGCTCTGTGTCAACTCAGGAATTCTCTGATAATTCTTGAAAGTTACTGATAGCTAGTGCACGCCAGCCAATCCGGCTGAATACCCTTTATCGGATGGTGTGCATCGTTGCGATCTCATGGCTTTCCACAACCGGCTGATTAAGTAAACGTGCCAGCCAGGCCTCGGTTGTCGCGAAACTGGTTTTGAGCACGCTATTCGGCATAACACCGAGAAAAAAGATCAATAAGGCCGGCACACACAACAGTGCCAGTTCACGAAACCGTATATCCTGTACCCGGCTGATATCGGAATGAATAATGGGCCCGAAAAAAGAGCGCCTGGTAAAGGTTAACAGAGTTGCCGCGGCTAACACGGCGCCTGCCAGAGCCGTAATTCCGAGGCTCGGATGGGCCGTCAGGGCGCTGATCACCAACAATAGTTCGGCAGGAAATCCGTTGGTACCGGGCACTCCGATGCTGGCCAGCATGAATACAAAATAAAGACCGGTCAGCCGCGGCATGACCTTGGCCAGGCCGCCCAAATGGATCACGTCGGTACTGCCCAGGCGATGATGAAGAAAGCCGGCAATCAGCATCAGGGAGCTTGCGACCAAGGTAAAATTAAGCAATTGAAATATTGCACCCTGTATGCCCTGTATATTCAGCGACGCAATACCGATGACGACCAGCCCGGCATGACTAATGCTCGCATAGGCGAGCAAACGGCGCAAATTGGTTTGTTGCAATGCGATCAACCCGCTGTATATCAAGGTAATGGCCCCTGCAATACCCAATACCCAGCTGTATTGAACCGCGGCCGTGGGCGCTAGCGGCATGGCAAAGCGGATAATACCGTAGGCCCCGAGTTTCAGTCCGATCAATATCGCGGTCATTTGCGCAGGACCCTCCATCGCGGCCGTCGGCAACCAGGTATGCAGCGGCACTAAAGGAACCTTGACCGCAAAACCGGCGAGTAACAATACAAAAACAATCGTTTGCAGGCTATCGGGCAAGGTCGTTACCAATAGCACGGGAAGACTGAAAGACATAGCCTGCGGAATACCGCCGCCGGCGACAGTGACATGATTGAGTGCCAGGATGATTATCGCGAATAATAACGGCACGCCGCCAAACAGCATAAACAGCGTGTATTTCATTGCCGCACTGCGCCGTTCGGGGCCTATGCCCCATAGGCCGATCAAAAAGAAAATGGCCGGCAAGGTCAGTTCCCAAAACAAAAAAAACAAGACCAAATCCAGTGCCAGAAAAACGCCCATCGTGACGCCTTCCAGCGCCAGCAACAGGGCTAGATGAAAGCGCGGCAGGAATTTTACCGAATTCCAGGTAGCCGCGATGGTCATCAAGGTCAAAAATGCCGTCATCGGCAAAAACAACACGGAAGTGCCGTCAATGCCGATTAAATAGTCAATATTCAGCCCCGGAATCCAGGCATGCTTTTCCACCAGTTGAAATAGATCACCTTTTTCAGCATCAAACAGATGCGTCGTGATCAACGTCGCAATCAATTCAAAACCGGCAAACGATAGGGCGATCCATTTGGCAATGCCGATGTTGCGAATGAAACCGCAAATGATAGCGCCCGCAAGCGGCAACGCAATCACCAAACTTAATATCGGAAATATCGCTGCACTCATGGTTGGCTGTCCTCTGCATCAATGACGTCCGATGGCATAGGCTCCACAGTACCGTGTATAGGAAACTCATCGTCGATTGCAATCACTTCCTGGTCGATAAATTTCAGCCAGGGCGTTGTATAAAAACCGGTGCCGACCAGCAAGGAACAAATGACGACGGTGATGATGCGTTCCTTGGCGACCGGGTGATGAATGCTGCTATCGGGTTGCGCATAACGCCTGGTGGTAGCCAGAAATATTCGTTGAAAAGCCCGGAGCAGAAAAGCGGCCGCCAATACATTTCCCGCAAGAATCAGGATTGCCATAATCCAGCCGTGTTCTTCAATGGTTCCTTCTATGAGAAGATGAGCCGCATCAAATCCCGGAGTACCCGGCATGACCATGGTGCTCAATAAGGAAACCAAAAAAAGCAAAGCGATCGATGTATTGGTATCGAACAGACCACCCAATCTGGGAATATAAGCGGTGCGCGTCCGTTCATAAATCAGACCGACGCTGAACAGCATCCCGGCCGTGGCCAATCCGTAGGCAATTGACAATAAAATACTGCCTTCCAGTCCATAATCGTTAAAACAGAACAGTCCTATAACCAGCATGCCGGTGTGACTGATCACGGCAAACGCCAGCATTCGGCGAATATTGATTTGCATCAGCGCCAACACGGCTCCGTAAAAAATACTGATCACTGCCAGCGTTAATACAAAACCCGCCCATTGTTCGGCGACGCCTGGAAGCAACGGCAAAATAAACCGAATCATCGCGTAGATACCCAACTTGATTCCGACCAGAAAAACGGCTGCGCTGGCAACCGTTCCCTGTTCGGCCAGCAAGGGCAGCCAGCCATGAAACGGAAATAAGGGCATCCGAATGGAAAAGCCATAAAACAAGAGAACAAAAATCAAAACTTCGTCGTGTAAATAAGCATTATTCCGTTTTAAAGTCAGCCAATCGAAGGTTAACGGGTGTTCGGAATCTATCAAACCGAAAGCAAGCAACAAAAAACCGCTCAACGTCATCAACAGCCCGCTGACCCAGTATTGTAAAAAGCGGTCAATGACCCATCGCCGGTGTTGCCCTGTTCCGGCATGCAGGCTTAACAGGATGGCAGGAAACAGTTCCATCACGCTCCAGAGCCAGAATTGCATGACATTTAACGCCGCAAACGCGCCGATCAATACGCCCTCATACGCCAGGAGACAGGCAATAAACAGCCGATCCGCGGCATGGCGGGTAATCAATGTATAAACCAAAGCCAGTAACGTCAGAACGGCTATCAGTGGAAAAAATAGAATATTCGTGCCGTCAGCACCGACACAATAGGTAAAGCCCAGGAATTCAACCCGCTCAAACAGTTGTATGCCGTGTTTATCGGTATCAAATACGAACAAAAGATATAGACTCAACAGTACCGTCAACAGCGTCCCGGCATAAGCAAATCCGAGCGCATACCTCCTGGACTTGAACATCAGAATAGCAATCACCGTCGCCAGCGGGATCAGCGTCAACGTGGTCAATAACGGGAATGCCGCCGATTCAGGCCAAAAACTTACCAAGCTATCCATCAGAATCTCAAAATGCAACCAGCAATGTTATAAATACAAACAAAACAAGATAGCGAGGCCTGAGTATCAATTGTTCGAATTGATTGGCGGCATGGCCAAGCTGACGTCCGTAACTGAGCGCACCCTTACCGATGCCTCGCAAGACAAAATGGTCTTCGAACCAATGCATGACAGCGGCAAACAAAACCGTCAGTTTACCGGCAAAACCACTGCCTTGGGCAAAATCGTCAGAATCATTATCCAGCCGGGCGCCAATCCTTTTTTCTTCCAATTGCGCCAGAGATGATATGGCCCTGATAGCCGGAGCGGGGGCTCCCAAAACGCGATCAACAATCTGATCATCGAAGTAAGCCAAATCGTGACCCAATCGACTGACAGGCTTTACCAGCGCCCAGTCGATAATCGATTCCAGCCATAAACGCTGCAGAGACGCAAGATAAGTCCAATGTAACCTGGCGACTGCCGGTAGAACCGGTTTGACTGGATTGCCCTTGATGTTATGCAGCAGCGACGGAGCGGTTAAAAACAGGTAGCAGCGAACGACGGCATGGGCGCAAAGATGCCATTCGGCAAGTTGCCAAAAACCCAGCCCGCATTCCATGAACATTAATCCCAATTGCGCGGACGTCGCATAAACCAATGAGCTTTTAATATCGGTTTGCGTTAGCCCGACAAAAAAACCGTAACCGGCGGTCACCAGACCGGTCAACGCGACCAAGCCCATCGCAAAGGGCGCTTGTTCAAAAACCGGTTGCAGCAAAATTAACAAATAGACGCCGGCGTGTACCATGACCGCGCCGTAAAATACGGCGCTTGATGGCGTCGGCCCTTCCATGGCGCGGGACAGCCAGAAAGTGAACGGAATTTGCGCCGATTTGACGAATGCCGCCACGGCGAAACAAAGGGCTATGCCGGTTGACTCCCCTATCGTCAATTGTCCGGCCGCCGCCGCACCCAGTTTAAGCCAGTCAACCCCGCCGCTCCAGGTATAACTCAGGGCGATGCCAATAATAAAGCCCGCATCGCCGATGCGATTGGTAACGAATACCCGGGTTGCATTGTGTACGGCGACAGGGCGGTCGTAGGCATAGGCTATCAACAGATAGGAACAAAAACCGGCTATTTCCCAGCCGATAAACGTGCCGACCGCGTTACCCGATAACACCAGAAACAAGATGGCAAATGAGAACAGGCTCAAAATAAAAAAGAACCGGTGGAAACCGGCTTCTTTATGAAGGTAATTAATCGAAAAACGAGTGACGATCAATAGCAGCAATGCGAATAGAGCCGCCAGCACGACACCGAAACCGGTAGTGATAAAACTGACCTGGATGTTCAGTGTGTCGCTTTGCAGCCATTGACCGATCACGATTGAACCGGCGTTTTTGCCCAAAAGATCGGCGCCCAACAAGGTCAGGGACAGCAGACTGGACATGCTGATGGTCCATAGCGCGATATCCGCCGTCGCTCGTTCCCCATGCACTCCTTCGAGTAAACCGGCGAACTGTCCTATCCCGATAATCGCAGCGGCGAGCAATGGCAGCAACGGTATCAATATCACCAAGGCATCCATTCAACTGACTCCTGAGCAATCGGGCTGCCGGATTAAAGCCGGCGGTAACGGTCCTGATTGGTTACGATAATAATCGGTGGATTTTTCATGGACAGGCAAATTGCCGGCCTTGGCTTGCCATGGAATAAAACCGATCCCGCGCTCAAAAATAAATATCTCGCCATTATCCGGATCTTTAACGCTCAAATGCACCCAGCCGCCGGCAATCAATTCACGCAGGCTTTCCTGACGCGCATAAATTTGTTCCAGTATCGACGGTTTCGCTTCAACCAAAATGAGCAGGCGCATCGGCTCGTGTATCTCCACCATCTGCAAGGGCAGTCCGGTGCGCAAATCGCTGGATGCGCCCTCCATGACGCCGAACAATCCGGTAATATTATGCGGGATCTTGGTGCCGCAGCCGAAACGATCATTGTCAGTCGTGGAAAAATAATATTCCAGATTAATGCCTGCTCCCACCGGACCTGCAGTCAATAAAATATTTTCGATGATCGTGCCATCGGGATCCTGGGCGGCATCGTAGGAAATCAAAAAAGCGCGCCTGTCCAAAAACAGGCCCCGTGTCGCTGCACGTCGGCCGATCACAGCCGCTGCGTTGGTGGCGTGACCGAATTCGGGACGGACCTGACTGGTATCGGCGGCGCGCTGGTTAACATGCTGAAAGGCCTGCTGCGGTGTCAGCGGACCGTCCGCCGAAAAGAAACGCCGGCAACGCTCATGCGCGGAAAGCTCCTGCGCCTCATGTAATTGATGGCGTATACGCTCGAATGGCGCGAGCAATGCGTTCGGCAGGGTCTCCAGATCATACCAGGTCAGGGCGTCGTTGCAGGTGTCATGCTGAGCGCCTACGAACCGGCAATCCTCCGGAATGTTGATGCCGCGTTGCGACAGCAGCGTCCGTACTTCCGGACGATTGGCCATCGCCGCGAAAACTCGCGCATTCGGACCGCCGCGTCGTCCGCCGCAGGCGCCGCAATCATGAGCGGCTTCATGAGGATTATTCAGGCTCGTGGAACCGTGAGCAATCATGCAGACAATCGGCGCAAACACATCGGTAAGGCCCATCGATCTAAGCAGTCCCTCGATGCGCTCTGCCTGTTCGTTATCGGTAAATCCCGGCCGAGGTTGGCCGAATGCCGGCGTCTCAGCACGAGTGAACAGCAATTCGGTCGCTACCGGCGGTTCAACGATATGATGAACACCTTCAGCCAGCTGGCGCCTAGAGTTGGGAAACATCATATCGCCAAGCAAGCCCATAAGAGTGAATGGCGCCACGATGTCAATCGTTAAATGCGCCGACAGCAGATCGCGGCGCAAACGCTGCTGCAACAGATAGGCCAGCCGTTTGAAGAAGGCATGACCTTTTTTGTGGGCGCTCAGCGTTGTTTCCTCTCCGCGTTTCGGAATCTCGTCCACCCGGTGCGCCGGCTTGATCACAACCGGACACAAGGGCGTGGCATGATCATCATCCAACCCCTGATAATTCATCGGCACTCCGAAAAATCCGGCGACTCCGAGCGTTTCGATTGCAGGATTGATTTCTTCGAGATGACGGCGAAAGCTTTCTTCACGCTCATCCATGCAAAATACGACTTGAGCGTCGGGACGTTGCTCGCGTTTAGCCCAGCGTCCCCTGCCATCATTGGCATGCAGCGCCTGAAAAAAATCTTCCCGATAATGCCTTTCATAGGCGTCAAGCCAGATTTTACTGCGTTGGGTGACGGCAAAATCATCCAGCAGCCTTAACAACATAAGCAGTTGTTCCGGTTGCAGGCTATCGATATCGGCGTCATTTAAGCCCAAATGCTGGCATAAACGGAACAGGCGCCAACCCTTGTCGTTGGGTGCATGACCGTCGCTTTGCTTGGCGATCGGACAAAGCTGCCAGGTTCGAATCCGGTCTGACAACTGCTGCCATTCGTAGCGATGATGCCGTTCAGAACCTGCTCGATTGATTAATGATTCGGCCTGCTGTGTCAAATACTCCGGCAATTCACCTTGAAACACGGATCGACGCACCATGAATTCGGACAGGTTTTTACGGAAATAGGCTTCAAGCAATGTGAATCGGGCTTCAATTTTCCAAATATCGTGGCATATCTGATTCAGCCAGAGCCGGTCCAGAGTCAGTCTGATCGCCAGATAATCCGCCAGTTTCGGTGTTACCGCGCCGATGTTCGGGTAATCGGGATGATGCTGCCGCCAGTTGATCATGCCTGACCAACCGGGCAATTCCAGCGCCAATCTGCGCAAATATCCGGCCCATTTCGCCTCCGGAATATCAAGATGAGACAAATGGATGATAATCGTGTCAACCGCATCGTCAGCTAATTGCGACATGATAAGCGGCCAGTCAGCGAGTTCGTGCAGAAACGGACTCAAATCATAAGACAACGAGTTGCGCCAGGCGGCATAAAGTCCCAATTCCCGGCGCCCGGGCATAGGCCAGGCCGCCATGCCTTCGTCCATTACGGAAGCACAGATGCGAATCAACTGCGGTCGAATAAAATCGAGGCTGTCAATCCCGCTCAAGGCCAGGATGAAACCGCGCAAAGTGATTTTATCGCCTACCTGAGCCAGCAAATCGTTTAAATTCGAGACGGACAGGCCTTGCGTCAGTTTGTGCATCGATAAGCGGTCACTTTCCGGAATACTGTCGATAGCCTGATCCAGCCATTTTTCGGCCTGCTCTTCCGACAAATCCATCATGTTTTCGGGATGAAAAACTGACTCTTCCAGATCGAGCTTGTTTAAAATACTGTTCCAAAGCCGTCTAATGACCGTTGATCGGCCGTGCCGGTCAGGGCGGGTTTCGGCAAGCAACGCGGTGCGAACAGGCTCAGGCACATCGGCCTGCACAACGTCCAGGACATCCAGTTCGTCTATTTGCCAGTTTAACTGGCTGACCGAAATGGATTGCAAATCGAATAATAAGGCTGTGCGGTAAAGATCGCGGCGGCTAATACTCTTACCGTTTACAGTCAACAACTGTTGCTCAATTTGTAAGCCGGAGGCATGCTCAAGCGCAGCCGAGAGGTCAGCGTCATTGATCCGTCCCTGCCGGTAAAATTCGCGGTAGCGCGCTTCCGGCAAATAACCGCTAATGCCGGTCATCGCCTCGCAGGCGGCCAACGCTTCTTCGAAAGGCAAATGCTCATAGCCGTGCAAA
This sequence comes from uncultured Methylococcaceae bacterium, assembly GCA_964568805.1. Lineage (GTDB taxonomy): Bacteria > Pseudomonadota > Gammaproteobacteria > Methylococcales > Methylomonadaceae > CAZMRW01. Next base: position 22,441 of record CAZMRW010000037.1, read on the forward strand.
GTATTATGATGAACAAAATCAAGTATGGGGCCCTGCCCCGGCAGCACATGATCCAGGTCATTCAGTGCCGTCTCGATCCGCTCGCGTCGGACAGTGATATCCTCGCGCCTGGTTAAAGTCGATGCATGCATCACTATTCCTGTAATATCCGCAATTTAATCAGGCTGTCCAATTGGGCGACAGTCGCCGCCGACAGATTGATCAGCGGCGCAGGCAGCACGCCGAACAGCACGATGCCCGCGGCCAGTATACCCGCAGCCGCCAGTTCGGTCGATTTCAAGTCAATGATCTGCTGCATTTGCGGTTTTACCGGCCCGGTAAACAGCATGCCGATAGTGCGCATGGCATAGGCGGCGCTGATCAGAATGCTCAGACTAAACAGCACCATCAAGACGTTCCATTGCTGAAAGCCTCCGATCAGCGTGTGCAATTCGGCGACAAAACCGACTGTGCCCGGAAGTCCCATTGCCGCTAGCAGGGTCAGGGTCATAAACAGGGCAAAGCGGGGCATCACCTGTACGAGCGAACTGTAATCATGGATATTCCGGGTATGGGTGCGTTCGTACAGCAGTCCAACCAATAAAAACAGAGCGGCGGCAACCAGACCGTGAGCAGTCATTTGCAACACCGCGCCGGTTATCCCGGTTTCATTCAATGCGGCGATGCCCAGGAGTACGATGCCCATGTGACTCACGGATGAATAGGCGATCATCGCTTTCAGGTCGCTTTGTCTCCAGGCCAGCAATCCGCCATAAAGCATGCCGATCAAGGCCAGAATAACCAACAGCCATTGCAAGGATTGCGCCGCTTCCGGAAGCATCACCACGGTTCTCAACAGACCGTATGCGCCCATTTTAAGAAGGATGCCGGAAAGTAAAATGCTGATGGGACTGGGCGCTTCAACATGCGCCAGCGGCAACCAGCCATGCAGCGGGAAAATCGGCATTTTAACACCGAAGCCAATGATGAAGCCGAGCAGCACCAGAATCTGTTCGGATAGCGACATATCCTGAGCAGCCTGATTCATCGAGCTCATTAAGGAACCGCTGTGCTCAAGATCGTACTGACTGACGGCCAGCAGACTGACCAGCATGAATACCGAACCGCCCATCGTATAGAGCACAAAATTAAGACTCGCCGTGTGCCGGCGTTTTCCGCCCCAGCGGCCGATCAGAAAAAATAATGGAATTAAGGTGACTTCCCAGAATATATAAAATAACGCCCAATCCTGTGCCAGAAAAACGCCCAGCATGCCGAACTCAAGCAAAAGAACGCAAATATGATACCCTTTGACGTTCTTGGTGATTGAAAATGACGCCAGCAGCGCGATGGATGTCAATAGGGTCGCCAAAATCAGCATGGGCATGGACAGGCCGTCTATACCCAGCGCATAGGCGCTGCCGAGGTCGGGATTGAGCGGAAAATATTCCTTGAACTGCAATTCCGCATTGTTCGGATCATAAATGACAAGCAGCCAGCACGTTAAAAAAAATGTCAGCAACGTGATCAGATTGGCCAGAAAACGGACCAGAAAGGCGTTGGATGAGGGTATGATAGCCAGAAGCAACGCTCCTGCTGCCGGAGTCCAGAGCAGTAAACTAAGAATCCCCATGATTAATATTTTTCCAGCACTTTATCGTTAAAAATAGTTTCGATTAGCTACTATTATACATTTAGCTCATTTATAGGCAACTAATAAGCTCAGAGCCGATCACACGATAGCGCGGCTACTATACAGCAGTAACGATTAAATCGGCATTAAAATATAATAATTTGAAACCGATGAATCTGACTGTTCCACCTTCAATCAGGAACCGGAAAGGCGCCGAGGCAAGATCATAATCACGCAAATGACCCGATATGCGCACTTGATACGGAATATTCCCAGCCTTGTTTGAAACAACCTGTTTTCCTGACAGGTTATCCCGCAGTTACAATGAAATCCGCCTTAGCCGTAACGCATTGGCGATGACCGAAACTGAACTGAAACTCATCGCTGCCGCTGCGATCATCGGCGAGAGCAACATCCCGGACAACGGATACAGCACTCCGGCGGCAATCGGTATGCCCAGAATGTTGTAAATGAACGCAAAAAACAGGTTCTGACGGATATTACGCATGGTGGCCCGGCTCAAGTGATAGGCTTTCGCTAGCCCCAATAAATCACCTTTGACCAGGGTTACGCCTGCGCTTTCCATGGCAATATCGGCGCCCGTACCCATGGCGATGCCGATGTGCGCGGCCGCCAGCGCCGGGGCGTCGTTAATACCGTCGCCAGCCATGGCGACCCATCGGCCCTGAGCCTGCAACTGTTTGACAATGTCCGATTTCCTCTCCGGCGAGACTTCGGCATAAACCTGATCAATACCGAGGCGATTCGCTACAAACTCTGCGGTCGTGCGGCTATCGCCGGTCAACATCACTACCCGGATTCCCTGCTGCTGCAATTCCGCCAGAGCTTTTGCCGTTGTTTTCTTGATAGGATCGGTTACTCCGAGCAGTCCCGCAGCTTGTCCGTCAATGGCGATGATCATGACCGTTTGCCCCTGTTTACGCAGCTTTTCAACGGGTTCAGTCAACATATCCGTCGCCACATTCGATTCAGCCATCAACTGCGCATTTCCTAACAGGATACGCCGCCCGTTGACTTGTCCACTGACACCTTGTCCTGTATGCGCTTGAAAGCCGGCTACCGGCGCCGGTTTCAAGCCTTGCTGTTCGGCGCCCTTGACGATCGCTGCGGCCAGCGGATGCTCGCTGGCGTGCTCCAGGCTCGCGGCAAAACTCAATACATCTTCTTTAAGAAAGCCGTCGACTGTCTCAACATCGACCAGCCTGGGCTTGCCTTCCGTCAATGTACCGGTCTTATCAAGCACCAGAGTATCCACTTTTTCCATATTCTCCAGGGCTTCGGCATTTTTGATCAGGATGCCGGCCGTCGCGCCCCGTCCGGTGCCGACCATGATGGACATGGGAGTCGCCAATCCCAAAGCGCAGGGACAGGCAATAATCAATACCGCCACAGCGTTCACCACAGCATGAGCCAATCTTGGCTCGGGTCCCCATAGCCACCATATCGCAAAGGTCACGATGGCTGTCAGTATCACCGCGGGAACAAAGTATCTTGCAACCGAATCGGCCAGTTTTTGTATGGGCGCACGGCTGCGCTGGGCTTCGCTAACCATGTGAACAATTTGCGCCAGCAGCGTATCGCTGCCGACACGATCGGCGCGCATCAGCAAACTGCCGGTGCCATTGATCGTTGCGCCAATCAGCGGCAAACCGGCGTTCTTTTCTACGGGAATCGGCTCGCCGGTCACCATGGATTCGTCGACCGAACTTGAACCGTCAAGCACCACGCCGTCAACCGGTACTTTTTCCCCGGGCCTGATGCGCAAAATATCGCCGGTTTTCATCTGCTCTATCGGAATATCGGTTTCGCTGCCGTCGGCATGGTGAAGCCGGGCTGTTTTCGGAACCAGTTCCATCAGCATTTTGATCGCTTCGCTGGTTCGGCTTCTTGCCCGCAATTCCAGCACTTGTCCCAACAGTACCAGGGTCGTGATGACTGCGGCCGCTTCAAAATAAACCGCCACCACACCCTGTTCATCGCGCATCGACAGGGGAAACAGTTGAGGCGCAAAGGTTGCCGCGACACTGTAAAACCAGGCGACGCCAACGCCCAACGCGATCAGGGTAAACATGTTCAGACTGCGATGGACAACAGACGCCCAGCCCCGCTGGAAAAAAGGCCAGCCGCCCCACCAGACAACCGGCGTAGCCAGGACAAATTCAAGCCATTGCCAGCTTTGGAACTTCAGGAAGCCGGGAACCGGCGGCATCAGGTCGTGCGCCATCGCCAATAAGAATACCGGTATCGACAGCGCGGTACTGATCCAGAATCTGAGGTTCATATCGATGAGCTCCCGGTTTTCCTCAGGTACATCGAGAGCACTGCGGGGTTCCAGAGCCATGCCGCACTTGGGACAGGTCCCCGGTTCATGGCGTATGATTTCCGGATGCATCGGACAAACATATTCGGTACGCGGGCGGGTGTCGGCATCCTGCACAGGCTCTAAAGTCATCCCGCATTTCGGGCAGTTTCCAGCTTGTGTCCGGCGAACTTCCGGGTGCATGGGACAGGTATAGACTGTTCGGTTTTGCGATTTATCGGAAACAGCTGATTGAATTTGCTTCATAACGCTACTCCTTTATTCTATTATTGTGTTAAATGTGCCCTGCCATGGTTTTCTTTAGAATGTGAGCCGTATCCTCGGGATTGAGGGGCGTTTCAGACTGGAACCAAGTTCATCATGAATATTGCTGACGCCCGCAGGCTGGTAAAACGTCCCGTTTCGCAGCAGTCAACTCATTGCTCTTCATCGGAGAGCGACTTTGCCGCCTCCTTTGTTCCCTGTCCAATGGCCTTGACAGTACGGCGGGAACCATGGCCGATATCCCTGGCGACATCCCGGGTGCCATGGCCAATTTCCCGGGTGACATTGCGGGTCGTATGGCCTATGGTCCTTCCTGCATCCTTAATCTCGGCGCAAGACGACACCACCACAGCGGCGAAAAAAACGAGCCCGGCAGCTATTTTTGCAAACGGCATGATCATTTCATTTCAACTAAAAATCTTAGACTTAAACAATTTACTCTGTTCCCATTTTATTTGCCATCTGCTCAATAAGCACAGGTTCCGAACAGGCGTTATTGCGTATCGACTTGATGAGCAATTCTGTCCGAAGCAACCGCCCTTCGGCGTTTAAATGCAAATTGCTATTAAAGAAGTATTTTCTATCGAACACCAACTCCTCGCGTTTATCAATGATACAGCCGACAGGAGCCAATTCATTACGAAAACTTAAGTCGCCATTTTTTAAATGATCTATTCCACCCTCCGAAGCGATATAAGGGGTATTGGCGAAATAGACCCGCACTCCTCTTTTTCTCATGCTATCGATGAAGTCAATGAGGTAGCTCGCTGTGTTAGCGCAGACATGGCTCGGTTTGCTGTAGTTGGAGCTTTGCCCTTCAACATCGGATCCTTCTGTCCGCAGCATATCGCCATGGTTATTGAGGTTGTAAGCGGAATATTCAAAACCAACCGGGGATTTACGAACTCGAAACTTGGCCAAAACCAGAGAGTTATCGAGCGCTTCGAGACGTTTGGCAATTTTGGCCGGATTAAACGGTTCCTGGATTTTAGCCACGAGCATTCGCCGAAAAAGTTTTGGCGAAATCAAAAACGCAAATTCGATTTTCTCCCTGACATTCATCTCTCCCCATGCGCCATGATCCCAGGCGACGATATTGGTCACCTGCCACGAGTTCAACGTTGTATTGCAGCGGTAATAAGGCGGTTCCAATGGCAGGATCAATATATCGCCATGCTCTATCACGCCGCTCACCTCCTCGAGGATTTTGTTCAATCTCAATCCGGCATGCAAACCAAAGTTAATAACCGGCATCCCTAGCTGCTTACTGGCATATTCGGCATCGATCCCAAACAGGGTACTCGACCCGCCCGCAATGATTATCTTACTTTTTCCCGCATACTGCTTGACCAGCTCTTTCTTGATCGTGATCATTTCGGCAACCCAGTATTCGGCTTCGACGGGCGCGTCGATCAATACCATGACGGCGGAAATATAGACCACGGCAGCCGCAAGTGCGGAAATAAAAAATGATTTTATGAATGTCATGATCAGAATTGAAAGTACAGGAATTCTGATTCGCTTGCAGAGGCCATGTATTTGATCAGCACGAAAAACAGCAGCCCATACAATGTACCTTGTAATAGTGAAGGTTGCCACTTAAGCAGATGAAACCATCGCCTGGTAAGTAAAGTGTCCGTTTTGGTCAACTGATCTGTTTCCTCGGTATCATCACAGGTTGTGCGATAACTGACGAAAAGCTGCCGCACATTCGGCAAGCCCCAGGCAATGGCCAGGCCGATGGTCAATAGCGCAAAAGGATGTTTTGTCTCCGGCGGGCTTAGCGGCAGCCATTGGTCAAAAACGGCCCATTTGTATTGCAGAAAGTAATTTCCAAACGTGTTTCCCCATGAACTCGGCAAAGAGACCCCATTTATTCCGGCCATTCCATTTAGTATCGTCATAGCCGAGGACAAACTATCCGCACGAAAAAATACCCAGCCAACCACGATCGCCATGAAGGTCAGCGCGCCTGCGCCAAGGCGGGCTAATCGGCCGCCCTCACCCCAAGCCATGTACTGTTTCATGCCGCGCCAGGCATGGTTTAGCATCAGGTAACCCCCGTGCAGGCCACCCCAGGCGATAAAAGTCCATCCCGCGCCATGCCATAGTCCGCCAAGCAACATGGTGATCATCAAGTTCGTATAACGCTGGAATGTCCCGTTGCGGTTGCCGCCGAGAGGAATATAGATATAGTCGCGAAGAAAACGCGATAAGGTCATATGCCAGCGCCGCCAGAAATCGATGATGCTGGTGGCTTTATACGGAGAATTAAAGTTCATCGGCAAGCGAACATTGAACATTAATGACAAACCGATCGCCATATCCGAGTAGGCGGAAAAATCGAAATATAATTGGAGCGTATACGCCAGCGCGGCAACCCAGGCCTCGACCAGCATAGGCTGTTCTCCGGCAGCCACTGCGTTAAAGATAGGGGTGGATAATTCTCCCATTTGATCGGCAATCAGCAATTTTTTCGCTAATCCCAGCACAAAGAAGGACAGGCCAACGGCGATGTTATTCCAGTCGATGCGGCAGACGCCTCGCCTGGCAAACTGCGGCATCATCTCTGCATGATGCAGCACCGGACCCGCAATGAGATGCGGGAAATAGGTGACGAATAGCGTATAGTGAACAAAGTTATATTCCTTAACTTTTCCTTGGAAAGTATCTACCAGAAAGGCGATTTGGGTAAAGGTGAAGAAGGAGATGCCCAAGGGGAGAAAAATGTCGCCAACCGGCAGATCTGTGCCTACAAGCTTATTCAGGTTATCGGCAAAAAAATTGGCGTATTTGAAGTAACCCAGCAGCATCAAGTTGCCTGCAATCGCACTGACCAACAGCATTTTGACGGATAGACCGGGCGACCGGCGAGCGATGCGATGCCCTATTAAATAGGCGGCGCTATAATTAAAGACGATCGAACTCAGTAGCAGGCCGACGAAACGCGCATCCCACCAGCCGTAGAAAAATACCGATGCGGCGGCAAGCCAGAGCGAGGCAAGGTTATGGCTGTACTTGCCGGTACGAAAATAAACGAAAAAGACAATGGGGAGGAAGGCGAATATAAAAGAATATGAATTAAAAAGCATTGAATCCGATCTGTGATTTTATTTGCTGTAACTATCGAACCAGCCGATGCTGAAAGAGTAAATATCAGTTTCTGTATACTTTATAGGATTGCTGCTTTCAAACAACAATAATCCTTGTTAATTGGAAGGGTCCGCATCCCGCGTGTCGATTTCCAGCATGGCATGTTCGTGTTTCTCTGCCTCTGGCGCGTGGAAGACCCGATAAAAACAATAAATCGTAAGCAGCAAAACCACCGAATTGCTGAGTATCATCATGATTAAACCGATTGTTGTCATAGCACCACCTCTTTCTCGCCTTTGCCGTTACGCCGCCAATTTTCGCCTGCCAATGCCACCATCAACGCTAAAAATGCAAAAACGATGAGCAGGTAAACTACCGTCAGCAAGGCTTCGGGCTGATCGCGCATCGCGGCGATTTTCGCCGGCAGCGATTGGACCAGCCAGGTTCCGAAGATAACAAGCAGAAATGATGGCGTGACATATTTCAAAATGAATCGGAAAATCCGGGGGATACGCATATCCGCGCCGCGATGAGCTTCTTCGAGACCTCGATCGACACCGAAAACCCAGCCGAACACCAGAATTTCTATCGTGGCCAGCAGATAAATAGCCACTGTCCCGACCCATTCGTCCATCGTGCTAAGCACGACTGCGTTTCCGGAAAAATAAATCACCGGCAGCGCCCCGCTCATGGTCATCAAGCCCAGAGCAACGATGCTGATACGGCGTTTCAATCCGAAGCCTTCTTCCAGAAATGCGATGGCCGGTTGCAGCATGCTCAGCGAACTGGTGATAGCCGCCAGGAACAACAAGGCAAACCACAACGCGCCGAACCAGCGGCCTCCCTCCATATTGGCGAATACGGTGGGCAGGGTGTTGAACCCCAAGCCGAAGGTCGACCCCGCCACCGCTTCCATCGTCAATGCCGAGCCGAGAAAAATGAACGTGGCCGGAATCGCGATCAAACCGCCCAGACAGACTTCGCAAAATTCATTCGTCGCCGACGCCGTTAAACCGGATAACACGACATCATCATCCCGGCGCAAATAGCTTGCGTAAGTCAGAACGATACCGAAACCAACCGACAACGAAAAAAAGATTTGTCCGGCCGCCGCCAGCCAGACCGACGGATCTTTCAGTTTTTCAAAATCCGGATTCCACATATAACCGAGTCCATTGGCTACCGTCCGCGGCTGTTCGGACGCAGCCAGCGCCAATTCGCGCAGTAGCAGGCGCCCGGGTTCGCCAAAAGCTGCGACGTCCCTGACGGTATGAAAGCTTTCAATAATAGCCTCCGTATCGGCAGTCGGCAGACCGGGTAATAAATCGCGACGGCTTCGGTCTATCTCGGCGCGCGAAACCACACCGTTGCTTTGTTCGGCGTCCAGCCGTAGTTCCCGGGCTTCCAGGTCGCGCAGTTTCAACATGGCGTCGGGCGTGATTTGCTGCCTTGCGGCATGCAACCAGACCTTAAAATGTTTATCAGCCTCCGAGGCGCGCAGTTCCGCCATGTTCAAGGCATAAGCGGCAGGTGATTTCGCGAAGCCTGCCGGCGGCAGTACGGCAATAGTCTGCGCCTGTTCGCCGGTGAGACTGAGTTGTTGCTCCAAGTGCTTGCCGATGGCTTTTTCAACTTCGGTTTTGAAATCTCCCGGCGTGGTTTTCCCATTTAACGCCAGATCCTGCAATCTTCCCCATTCCGGTTTCGATAATGCCTGAGGTAAACTTTCGCGCCAAAGCTGCGGCAAGGGTTGTTCGGGAAGGGTCAGTACCCGGAAGGCTATGATGACGGCCGCCAATATCAATAACGGCATGGCGATTTTGCAGAAGATTTCGATACCACGGTTCAGGCCGCGGTAGATAAAATAGAAATTGATCAAAAAAACCAGCAGAAAAAAACCGAATGAGGCCTGAATGCCGTCCTTGAAAGTCGCTCCGTGTTCATTCATCCCGGTATAACCATTAAAAAAGGCGCTATACAATGCGGGATTGCGGCCAAGATCCAGGTCGCCGCTAAGATAATACCAGGCATAGGCGAGACACCATGACTCGATATAAACATAATACATATAAATGATGACCGGTATCAACAATCCCAGCGCACCCAAATACTTGGCCAAAGGGTGTCGCCACAATACCGAAAAAATCCCGGGAGACGAATTAAACCCGAAGCGGCCGCCATAGCGTCCCATCGCCCATTCCGCCCAGCAAATCGGAATGCCGACCAGCAAAAAGGAAATAAAATACGGGATCATAAACGCTCCGCCGCCGTTTGCCGCGACCTGACCAGGAAAACGTAGAAAATTGCCCAGGCCGACAGCCGATCCAGCTACGGCAAGAATGACTCCCAGTTTCGAACCCCACGATTCGGTAAAGTTATTTTCGGTTTTTTGAGTCATCTTTGAGACAGTACCTGACGCTATTGTTACCCTGAAAATCGCTCTCGTTCATGGAACGACAAGGCTCTCCTGATAAATTATGCCAGAATTTAATTAAATTTGCGTTTAATGTTCCTGCATTTCCTTGGATTTTTGCACCATGACAAAAACAGAGACGGAAAAGTGAAATTGGCCCGGCATTCATATTTCTTGCACATTCGGTCACAATAATAAACCGGGCCTTGAGAGCGAATTCATGCATAAATCAATCCGATTCAAATTATTTTTAACCTTGCTGCTGACCACGATAGTTGTGGTCACATCCATGCATGCCTTCATGCGCTGGTCTCTTAACCGCGGATTTTCCGAATTTGTCGAAAGAAGACAGAGCGAACATATAGAGATGCTGGTCGAGGGCTTAAGCCAATACTATTCGGGCGATCCGGATTGGCAAAGACTGGCTGGCGACAAACGAAAATGGATGGAATTATTATCTCAAAGTCATGAACATAAACGCAGTTGGCCTAGGCCGTGGCTTAAACAGGCTCTGACGGAAGCGCCGGACTTTTGGCCGCCTGCATTGCCTGAACCCCCCGCCGGCAGGCCTTTTAAACCTCTGGAACTGAGCGTCATGTTATTACGCGCCGACAAGACGGTAATTTTCGGCCGCAAAGAGTTGCTGCAGCGATTGAATTTGCATCCGATTCAGCATCAGGGACAACTTGTCGGCTATCTGGGCATTATTCCAGGCAACCCGATCAGTCAGCTGATCGAACAGCGGTTCATCGAGAAACAGGCCAAGTCATTTATCTGGATCGCCGTATTGATGGTGTTGCTGTCCGCCGGTCTTGCCCTGCTGCTGGCCTATGTGCTCGGCAGGCCGCTCAAGCGCATCACCGTGGCGGCCAAAGCGCTTGCCGTGGGCCGATACGACTTTCGCCTGCCGGTTGAATCCGGCGATGAACTGGGTCAATTAGCCCGCGATTTTAACGATATGGCCGCCGCGCTGGAACAATCGGAGCAGTCACGGCGACGCTGGATGGCGGATATTTCCCACGAACTGCGCACGCCGTTGGCCGTACTGCGCGGCGAACTGGAAGCCTTGCAGGACGGCATTCGCCCTTTGACCCGCGATGCGGTGGACTCGCTGTATGGGGATGTCATGCGCCTGCACCGTTTAACTGATGATCTTTATCAATTATCGCTGTCCGATCAGGGGGCGTTAAGTTATCGCAAAACGCAAGTCGACCCGGCAGCCATTTTAAATGACGATCTCGCCGCCCTGGCGCCTGATTTTGAACGCAAGCAACTGGCCGTTCGTTTGCTCAACAAACTGCCCTTCCCTATCAAAATACACGCCGATCCCGTGCGATTGTCGCAATTGTATCGGAATCTGCTCAATAATAGCGTGGCTTACACTGATTCCGGCGGACAACTGGAAATCAAGCTTTGGCAGCAGACGGATAAGTTGATCATCGAGTTTGCCGACAGCGCGCCGGGCGTGCCTGAACCGGAACTAACGCATTTATTCGACAGGTTTTACCGGGTGGAAAGCTCGCGCAGCCGAAATCATGGCGGCGCAGGTCTTGGCCTGGCCATTTGCAGTAACATTGTTCAGGCCCATAACGGCACGATACAGGCGCATGCCTCATCGCTAAACGGTCTGGCTATCCGTATTGAGTTACCCATATAACTATGACCCGAATTCTGATTGTTGAAGATGAAGAAAAACTGGCGCGGCTGGAAGCGGATTATCTGCACAATGCCGGTTTTGACAGCCATCATCTGGCCGACGGCCTGGAGGTGATTCCCTGGCTCAAGGACAATCCGGTCGGTCTGATCTTGCTGGACTTAATGCTGCCCGGCCGGGATGGACTGGAATTATGCCGCGACATACGCAGATTCAGCGCAGTGCCGATCATCATGGTGACGGCCCGAATCGAAGAAGTCGATCGCCTGCTGGGACTGGAGCTGGGTGCGGACGACTATATCTGCAAACCGTTCAGCCCTCGGGAAATGGTCGCCCGCGTCAAGGCGGTGCTGCGCCGGCTGCAGCCCCCAGTTGCAGAACTTGCCGATCCTGAGCTGAAACTCGATCCGCAAAGCTTTCGCGTGCAGGCAGGCAAGCTGGAAATAGAATTGACCCAGGTTGAATTTCAACTGCTGCAGGCTTTGCATCAACAGCCCGGACGCATTTTTTCCCGATCCAGATTAATGGATCTGATCTATCAGGATCAACGCATCGTCTCGGATCGCACCATCGACAGCCATATCAAAAAGCTTCGGAAAAAACTGGACGAACTGCTGCCCGATCAGGAACTGATACATTCGGTATACGGCGCCGGTTATCGTTACGAAGCGCAAGCGAAAACCGGCAGTTAAAGCTTCCTTATTGTTTCCTCAATTGCTGCAATTTGTTTGCATTCTTGCTCAGTATACTTAAAACCGAGAACAGAAAAATGCTGTTCGACAACACTTTTAAACTGTATGAGAGACAAGCAATGAACAAAACCATCCTGACATTAGCCTTAGTTTTAACACTGCCGTTAACCGCAATGGCATTTCCCGGCGGAGATCAAGACCCGGAAGGGCGCCACGGCAAACGCATTGAGCGTCTGACCAAAGAACTAAATCTGACCGGCGAGCAAAAAACCAAGGTGGAAATCATATTCCAGGAACAACATGAAAAATTTAAAGCCATCCACGAGGAGACCCAAACAAAACTTTCAACCGTTCTCAGCCCTGAACAAATAACCAAAATGGAAGAACTTAAAAAGCAGCATAAAGAAAAATGGATGCATAAAAAAGGCATGGAAAAACCCGAATAAGCAATCATCTGTATTACCCATTTTCTGCCAGGGACGGCTTTTTATTCATGGTTTAATATGGAATAGAGCGATACGAAGTTAATGCTTTATCCCGATTCATCTTCTCCGTTTCTTAACAAAGAGGGACAACTATAATCTGTAAAACTCTAAACTCGATCGGACAGTTCGAACATCAGTTTGGATTGAACTCGGCACTGACGGTCTCAATTCTGCCAGGAAAAGCCGATCGATATTTTCCAGTGGACAGCTGGTCAACTTTGAAAAGCGGTCATTCAGAGACCGTCAGTTATGAGCATCCATATACCTATTGCGAAGGGTGAGACGGTTGCAATGATGCGAAGCATTATTGCATCTCTTGAACCTACAGGTAGACTGGTGAGTGATGCGTAGACGTCTAACCTGCTCAATTTTGAGCGCGGTAAGTGTGTGCACAAAACCAAGACAAGCCCCTAACTATGTTCTGATCATAGTTAGTAACATTTTAAAATCACTGATGGCCTTTAAGGCATGCGGTTCATGGGCGGGTATTATAATTATCTCGCCTTGTTTCAGATGAAATAGTTTCCCGGAAATTCTGATTTCCACCTCTCCGTCAAGAACCTGAACCAAAGCATCAAAAGGCGCTGTATGTTCACTTAGACCCTGACCCATGTCAAATGCAAATAAAGTAACCGTCCCTGTATTTTTTTCAATGATAGTTTTGCTAACAACCGCCCCATTTTGATAATTAACCATGCCAACTAAGGAGTTTGGCATTACTTCATTATTCATTTTCTCTCTCCGTTCAGAATATATTAATAAGCCTAACGATTTGCATATCCGGCTGCCCACGAGGCGCAGCGTAGTAAGCAGCCCGAGTTGATGCGTTAGGCATTTAAGGCGTGAATACTCTCGCTTGTGTCCACTTGGTTTACCCAAGGTTACCTGGCTGATCTGTGTAAGAATCGGCTCCAACTTCGACCGTTCCCTCACATAAACCAAAGTGCGTTGTCAAGGCCTCGCAAAAAAAGTGTATGTTGTCAACGGCCGCAAGGGTTGCCCAGAAACGGTCCCTCACGCATGTCTTCCCAATCGTAAAAAGGGGCTTCGGCTACTGGACTCAGAGTTTACTCCGTGTGCCAGAGGGTGCCGCTGCCCGGTGAATGCAAAGAGCTTACACCGCATTTGAAAAGTTCGATCATATCGACGGCTCGATTAATGCCGACGGGTGTATTACCCATCGTTCTGGCCAGCTCGCCAGGATTGAGCGGACTCCATGCGGAGGTAGCTGTACCGTCTTCATTCAAGAGACGGTAGACCAAGCCTGTGCCTTCGGCTGTAAGTACGAAACCAGGTGTCGGACCGCCACTTGCCCCTCGAACAAAACATTTCAACCGCAGGGTGCGCCGGGCTCGGCATGGTACTCAATACACCCGGATCTGTCCTCGCTTGCCTTTCGGGACGACTACGATTCCGGATGGGCTGCTATGATAGC
>CAZMRW010000038.1:0-36311 GCA_964568805.1 uncultured Methylococcaceae bacterium
GAGTCTTTATTAACTTACACCGCTTGCCGGTCGATAATTTTGCAAGTGGCTCCTTATTTTAATCATTCCGTTGCTGGCCATAACCTGGTTATATAACAGCATCGTCGGTAAGGAAGAAAAAACGATGGAAAGCTGGGCGCAGGTGGAAGCCGCCTATCAGCGCCGCGCTGACCTCATTCCCGCCCTAGTGGAAACGGTATCCAGGTATGTCAAACATGAACAGAAAACGTTGGAGCAGGTCACCGGGGCAAGGGCTGAATCTGTAAACGGTTCGGAGACTGACGTCGATCGGCTACTGATGGCGCAAAAACGGGCTATTGAACTTTTGCAAAGCCAGACGGGTCAGGTGCCGACCGACGAATCCCTGCTGGCCGACTTGGCGAAAGTGCAGACAATGGTCGGCAAGAGCGCACGTCAGTTAATTGCCGTGGCGGAATCTTATCCGCAACTTCGCGCCTCCGACCAGTTTCTGGAACTGCAGGCGCAGTTCGAAGGCTCCGAAAATCGCATCCTGACCGCGCGCAACCGCTTCAATGAGGCCGTGGAAGAATTCAACGGCGCCATCCGCAAACTGCCGGGCAGCCTGATTGCGAACATTGGCAGTTTCCAGCGCAAGGCCTATTTCCGCGCCGATGCCGGCAGCGCCCAAAGCCCCCAACGCAACTGGAACTGATCATGAAAGTCATCAATAAATTCAGCATGGCCCTGCTGGCCCTGGCTATGCTGTTCGGCTGTGGCAAAGAGCCGAATTTTGTCGATGATGGCGCCAATCTGTTCAGCCCGGAACAGATGGAACGAATCACTACCTTTCACCGCTATTTACTGACTGATCACGACATTGACTACCGGGTCTTGACTCTCAACCAGGAGACAGATATCAACCGTTATGCCGGCGAACAATTTGAGGCACTGCAGGTGGGCTCGGCAAGCAAAGGCGGGCGCGGCTTGCTTCTGGTTCTCGACATCGCCGGTAACAAGGTGCGCATGGAAGTCAGTCGTGCGCTGGAAATCGCCTATCCGGACGCATTCGTTGCTTACATCGAACAGCGACAGATGACGCCGTTTTTTGCTGCCAGACGGGTGGCCGACGGCATACTCGCGACGACTGAGCTAATAGTCACCCGCGCTCAACATGCCCAGGCAAATCAGGGCTGGGATGACGAAAGCTGGTCGCGAGCGGCAACGTCAGGAGGCGGCGCAACCGCTGCTGCCCGTCTTGACGATATGGAAGTTCAGGCCGATTCTGACAATAATGCCAGAGAAGAAGGGGACGGCAAGGCGAATCTGTCGCCAGCGCCGAATAACCCGGAAGCCACGCTGCAGGCTTACCTGCAAGCGATGTCTGCGCGCAACGGCAACCACGACCTCGGGATATATTCGACGGAAACCCGAGACATGTTAAAACAATGGGTGATCACGCCGGCGCAGATGGATAACATCGTACGCGCTTATCGCCGCTGTCATGCCGAAGCCGTCCGCTACAATGCCGAACAGACGCTGGCCGTCATCCGTTACCCGGTCGATGAGCGCACCTGCGCCCCGTGGTTTTTTGTGCGCGAGGGCGATAGCTGGCAACTCGACCTGAGCGGGGGGCAACGCTCTATCCGATTTGGCCGCGACAATAGCTGGCACTTCGATTGGCGGGAACTCGGCCGGCACCCCTATCAATTTGCCTTTGCCGACTGGGGCTTTGACAATCGCGGATATCCGCAGAGAATGCGCTGGAATCTGACCGTGGCATCCGATAAGGAGGGCGCGGTCTGGGTGGAACGTATCGGCGCCGGCTCTGCGGCAGAGGCATTCGGTTTTCAACTGAAAGATCGCTTGTTAAGCTGGAACGGCGAACCTCTCCATCATCACAATCAGGTCATTCGCGCTATGAATGAAGCTGAACCCGCCACGCCCGTATCTGTCGTGATCATTCGTGATGAAACAACCATGGCGCTTGAGGGCGTTGCACCGCCTCATTCCTGAAAAAGTCGAATTATTATTTTGAGATTTCCGCAGAATGTCGATTGATTCGACCCTGAAAGATTTGAACTTCGTTTGACTTGAGCTTGCCGTCAGCAGGAGGGAATTGACAGATTCAGCACGAAAGGCTTTGAACGTTATCGGTGAGGATCGAGAAGGTATCAATTGACTCGATAAAATATGATCTTATGGTGCTAGTAAATCGATGTCAGCGTTGTATCAGTTTGGATTGAATCCATTGATCATCAACTTCCACTCCGATATGCTCATCCATCGATTAAAGTCGTTGACAGATAATGGCTTGTTTAAATAATATCCCTGAACAATGTCACAGCCGTAAGCTTTAAGCCGGTTGAATATTTCTTTACTTTCGACGCCTTCCGCTGTAACCAGCAATCCGAGATTATGAGCCAGGTTAATCGTCGCTATAACGATGGCTAAATCATTTTCGCTGTTCATGATATCCGAAACAAATGACTTGTCTATTTTGAGTTCGGTTAACGGCATTTTCTTAAGATAGGATAAAGACGAGTAGCCTGTCCCAAAATCATCAATTGAAAACTGATAGCCCATTTCGTGCAGCTTTTGTATGATTTCCAGCGCGCTTTCCGGGTCGTTCATGACCGCTCCTTCAGTAATTTCCAGAACGATCCATTCCGGCTCAACGCAAGCGTCAGCGGCAATGCCGGCGATAATATCGGGCAGTTCAGGGTCATGCAAATCCTTGGCGGACAAATTCACCGATATTTTAATGTCGATTCCTTGTTTATGCCAGATAGCGCAGTCTTTGAAGGCCCGTTTCAACACCCAATGGGTCAGATTTTTTATCATCCGGGTTCGTTCCACCATCGGAATGAATTCTTCCGGCGAAATAAAACCATGTATCGGGTGATTCCAGCGAACTAATGCTTCCGCGCCATAAAGCGTCCCAGTCTGGATGGATACCTTAGGTTGATAAAATAAATCCAGGCCGTTTCGTTCAATCGCATGCCGCAATTCTGTTATCAAGCTAAGACGATGAGGGCTGTGTTTGTCAAAAGAAGGTTCATAGAATGCGTAACCTTTATTTAAATTTTGAGTGAAATGAAGTGCAACGCCCGCTCTCTGCACCAGGGTGTCGACATCCTCACCATGCTCCGGATAATGCACGATTCCGATATTTGAATGCACGCTGAACTGAAGTCGCTCAACGATAAACGGTTGCTCCATCACTTTTTGGATAGTTTGCGCGTACTGGTCTATTTCGCTTAAAGAAGAAATATCTGATAACAGAATGCCAAATATATTGCCATCTATCTTGCCTATATCATTACTATCCGGGCTGACATCCCGTAACCTTGAGGCAATCTGTTTGAGTATGTGGTCGCTATTGTTGCGGCCCAGGGTGTCATAAACGTCTTTGAAATTTTCAATTTCGATCAGACATATCGATAACAGCCGGTTTTTATCAGTTGCCGAAATAATGGCGCGTTCCACCCGGTCATAAAATAGAGTGCGATTGGCCAGATCGGTCAGTGGGTCATGAGTGGCGGCATAATTAGCCTGTTTTTCCATATGTTCCGCTTTATTGCGGAGTTCGAGCGTCTGATCAAAAATCATCGCTCCGGCCTGATAAGCCATGATCGAACTTGAATATTGACCCCAGATTCCGAAAATGAACGGAATGGAGTCCAGCACCCAAAGCGCGAAACTATCTTTTTGGGCAACAACTATGCCCGTCAAAGATACTTCTCCGGATTGATAAAGACTAACCAGGCAAGTACCGATGGCTATAGTGGCCACTGCGATCAAAATTCCCTGATAAGCTGTTTTTGAAACCTCGCTTTTGAGTATTTTAACGTTTTCGGTGAGCAAATTTGTGGCAGAGTCAAACACGATATCTTCCCGGTTATGGATCACAACCCCTTTAACAAATCCGTCTTGATGTCTTCGATATTTTCCAGGCCGACCGAAAGTCTTACCAGCCCGTCTTTGATACCTGCGGCAGCGCGAACTTCCGGCGTCAGCCGGCCATGTGTCGTTGTCGCAGGGTGGGTAATGGTGGTTTTAACATCGCCAAGATTGGCGGTAATCGACACCATTTTGGTAGCGTCGATCAGATTCCAGGCATGTTCTTTTCCTCCGGTCAATTCAAAACTGACCATCCCGCCGAAGTGCGCTTGCTGCCGTTGAGCCAGTGCATGTTGGGGATGCGAGGGTAATCCCGGATAATGCACTTTGGCAACGCCGTTCTGTTTCGATAGCCAATTGGCCAGTTCGAATGCATTATCGCAATGCGCTTTCATTCTTACCGCGAGGGATTCCAGTCCGGACAAAAACACCCAGGCGTTAAAAGGACTCAACGATGCACCGCCGGTGCGTAAATAAGGATAAATCTGCTTCTCGATGATATCGTGACTGGCGATGACCGCGCCGCCGACACAGCGGCCGTGTCCGTCCAGATATTTGGTGGCCGAATGGATAACAATGTCGGCACCCAGTTCAAAGGGTTTCTGCAGCACCGGGGTACAAAAACAATTGTCAACGATCAACAGGCAGCCATGTTGATGTGCGATAGCGGCCAATGCGGAAATATCGGCAATTTCAGTCAAGGGATTGGACGGTGTTTCCAGGAACAGGAAGCGGGTAGCCGGTTTAATTGCCGACTCCCACGCGGAAGTATCGGTCAAGTCGACAAAATCGGTCGATACACCGAATTTTCCGAAATAATTCTGGAACAGCAGGACGGTATTGCCGAACACGCCACGCGAGCAGACAACATGGTCGCCCGCTTTCAAAAGCCCCATGCCGACAGCCATGATGGCGGCCATGCCGGAGGCAAACGCCAGACAGCGTTCGCCCTTTTCCATAAAGGCCAGCCGTTCCTGAAAGGCATTGACGGTCGGGTTGGTAAAGCGGGAATAGACATTGCCCGGCAGTTGGCCGGTAAAACGCAACGAGGCTTCTTCGGCGCTTTTAAAGACATAACTGGAGGTGGCGAAAATCGGAATACTGTGCTCATCTTCATGAGTACGGCGGTGTCCCGCCCTGATGGCTTGAGTTTCCAGCGAGTAGTCGTTCCAGTCGATGTCGTTCATTGTTTACCCTTGAGAAATTTTATCATGCATGCCGATACGATCGGCGCAGCGTCCTTTTGCAAATATATAGTCTAGTTGCAGTTCTGCATTTCGATAATGAAATTTTCCGAATTACGTTCGCTTTGGGCATGATCGTTACGTAAAGCCTCGGTACGTTCCAGGTAAGCGTCATCTATGTCGCCTGTGATGTATTCCTTGCTGAAACAGGAGGTATCAAAATGTTTTATCTCAGGATTACCTTTACGCACCGCATCGATCAAATCCTGCAGATCCTGATAAATCATCCGGTCTGCGCCTATGGCCGCGCAGACTTCTTGCTCGGTCAGGTTGTGGGCGATCAGTTCATGAGCCGCCGGCATATCGATGCCATAGACATTCGGGTAGCGAACCGGCGGCGCCGCAGATGCAAAATAAACCTTTTTGGCGCCGGCATCCCTGGCCATCTGGATAATCTGTTCGGAAGTCGTCCCCCTGACGACTGAATCATCAACCAGCAAGACATTTTTGCCTTCGAATTCAAGACTAATCGCGTTCAACTTTTGCCTGACCGATTTTTGTCTCATTTTTTGTCCGGGCATGATAAAAGTCCGGCCGATATAGCGGTTTTTAATGAAGCCTTCACGGAATTTGACGCCTAACAGATTGGCCATCTGCAAGGCTGCCGTCCTGCTGGTGTCGGGTATCGGAATGACGACATCGATATCGTGGTCGGGCCATTCTCTAAGGACTTTTTCGGCAAGTTTTTCGCCCATCCGCAAACGTGCTTTGTAAACCGAAATGTCGTCGATGATAGAATCGGGACGGGCGAAATAGACATATTCGAAGATGCAGGGGCAATGATCGGCGTTGTCGGTGCATTGCCGGGTATGCAATACACCGGATTCCTCGATAAAGACGGCTTCGCCGGGTTCAATATCCCGAATCAGATCAAAGCCGAGCACATCCAGGGCGACACTCTCCGATGCCATCATAAATTCGGACCCTTTTTCGGTTTTTCTTTCGCCGTAAACGATCGGCCTGATGCCGTGCGGGTCTCTGAAACCCAATATGCCGAATCCGGTAATCATGATCACGACCGCGTAAGCGCCGCGGCAGCGGTGATGAACACCGCGCACCGCCTGAAAAACATCATCGACGTTTAAATGCAGTTTGCCCAGGCTCTGAAGTTCGTGCGCAAAAACGTTTAGCAATACTTCCGAATCGGAATCCGTGTTGATATGGCGTTGATCTTCGACGAACAAGGCTTTTTTAAGTTCTTCTGTATTGGTAAGATTTCCGTTGTGAGCAAGCGTAATGCCGAAGGGGGAATTGACGTAAAACGGCTGGGCTTCGGCTGAACTGGTGCAACCTGCGGTTGGATAGCGGACATGAGCGATGCCCATAGTGCCTTTCAATTTTAACATGTGAGCATTCGTGAAAACATCACGGGCCAGGCCGTTGTCTTTACGTAAATGCAAACGTCCATTCTCGCAGGTAACGATTCCGGCGGCATCCTGACCGCGGTGTTGGAGGACTGTCAGGGCGTCAAATAGCTCCTGATTAACATTTTGATGTGAAACAATAGCAGCAATACCACACATTCTTATCGACCTGATTGGTTGAAAAAACTAACGAAAACGGACATATCCGGCCATTCCTGAGGGAATATGATCCCTGATCCAGACAGCCAATGTCTGGAAGGGCGGAATCAGTTTGGATTCAAGCCACCAGGAATCTTTCGGCAATGGTGTCAGACCGCCTAACAGGATCATTGCCGCGGTAATGACCACACCCCGGATAGCGCCCACCAGCATTCCGGAAAAATGATCAACAAATGATATTCTGTTTGTCTTGATCCCTTCCTTCATCAGGAAAAAGATAAAACTGGTGAAAATCCGGGTGATTATGATCAGGCTTGCAAAAGAGGCTGCCATTCTGGCTATGGGGTGCGCAATAGCCGTTTGCAGGAAACCTGAAAATTCCAGGGCAAAACTCCAGCCCACTCCCAGGGACAGAAACCAGCTCAGCAGCGATAAGATTTCCTTGCTGCCGCCACGCGCCAATCCGATTATCAGATAGATACCAACCAGTCCAATGATGGCATAGTCTATCCAGATCATTTGATCGACAACATTCATGGCTATTTAATCTTTGCGGATCATTCAGCGACGACGATCGTTTTAATGTTTTGTTTATTGAGTCGATCTCGAATCTCGAAAGCTCGTTTTTTAACAAGTTCAGGACCCACCTTCAGGCGATATAACGGGCCTTTGTCTGTTTCCAGAGTCTCCAGCACAACAGGAAGTCCCTGTTTATGTAATGCTTCCCATCGGGACAATGCGTTTTCTTTTTTACTAAAGCTGCCTGCCTGGATATACCAGCGAGACAGACCTGACTTGGCTTTGCCGGTTTCTACTTTGGCTGCAACAGTCGGCTTGCTTACCGGTTTTTCCTGGCTTTTTTCGGTTACAGCTGACTTGGCGGGTTTTGGCGTTTGTTCGGTTATCCTGGTTTTTGCCGGTTTTTCCGCAGCTGATTTGGGTTGAATCGGCGTTGCGTCTGATTTTGACGATTCGGCTGGTCCGGACGTTTTTTCCGGAACAGATTCAGGAAGGTCATTGCCAGTATCTTCGTCAATCGGTGCCGGCTCTTCATCGGCGCCGCCTTCTTCAACCCATTGTCGTTCATCGGCCGGTTGGCCGGTTTCTTCAGCTAACGGCTCTACCTGCCCAGTATTTTCCACAGTCTGAAGCGAAGGTTCCGGACCAGGATTTTGCGGGTCCGGAGTCGACGTGGCGTTATCCGGAGCACCGGTAACCTCGGCGGCGTTCGCCGGTAATTTATTGGCTGTGTCATCGATGCCGGCAACCGGAGCAGGCGGGATTGTCAGTTCACTGACTATTTGGCCGTTATCATCGATGGGATCATCAAACAGCATGGGAATAAAAATGGCAGCCAAAGCGGTTACTACGGCTGCGCCTATCAAACGTTGTTTTAATTCCTGATCCATACGTCAACTCACCTTTTGCCTAACTCAATCAGGCACTCAGATACTAAAAAGAAAGATCCAAAAACCAGCAGCAAATCACCTTCCTGCGACTGCTTTTCAGCAGCTGCAAAGGCCTCGGAAAAATTTTTATAACCCAAGGATATCCTGCTAATCGAATTGTTTAAAAAAATCTCGCGCATGACCGGTTCCGAAACGGTTCTGGGGTTGGCCAGCGGTGCAAAAAACCAGTCGTATACAACAGGATTCATCAATTCAAGGACGCCGGCGATGTCCTTGTCTTTCATCATCGAAAAAACAGCGTGTATACGTTTTCCCTGGAAATGATGCTGCAGGTATTCGACCAAGGTCCTGGTTGCCTGCGGGTTATGGCCAACATCCATAAGGATTGGAATTTTACCATCAATCAATTGAAAACGACCGGTTAGTTTTGTCGTTGCCAGACCCTGGCGTATCGAGGATTCGCTGACAGGCAGCGTTTCCTGAAGCAAGGTTATCGCTAATATGGCCGATGAGGCATTGCGATACTGGTGTTCACCTTTTAAACCCGGTTCAGGCAAGGACAATAACTGCCGGTTTGCTGAAAACCAATCCCAATCCGTACTGGATTTCTTATACCTGAAATCCTTATCGATACGATAGAGCGGTATGCGTTCGTCTTCGGCTTTTTTGATGATCGTAACGGGCGGGTCAGGGTCGCCGATGATAGCGGGGGTTGCCGTCCTGAAAATGCCGGCTTTCTCCAGGCCAATGGCTTCCCGGGTTTTGCCCAGCCAGTCGACGTGATCGATATCGATGCTGCTGATAATCGACACATCGGGATCGACGATATTGACCGCATCCAGGCGTCCGCCCATACCCACTTCCAGCAATTGAATGTCGATATGCGATCTTGAGAAAATGTCCAGCGCGGCCAACGTTCCGAATTCAAAATAGCTTAACGTGGTTTCGCCGCGTACCGATTCGATTCGCTCAAACGCGTCGCAAATCTGGGCATCGGATAGCGGTTGACCGTCAATTTTAATTCGTTCGTTATACTTCAGGATGTGGGGCGAAGTATAGGCCCCGACCCGATAACCCTGCGCTCGATAAATGGCCTCAAGGTAGGCGATGCAGGATCCTTTCCCGTTGGTTCCGGCAACGGTAATCGTTGCCGGCTTGACATAATCCGGATTGAGAGTGAAAAAAACCTGGGATGCCCGTTCGAGTCCTAAGTCGATTGCCAAGGGATGCAAGCTTTCTTGCCAATCCAGCCAGCCCTTCAGGGAATCAAAACGCTTCATTAAATGAATGCGCCGGAAACCAATTATTCATCCTGATCCAGGTATTGTTCAATATCGGCGGCAATGACATCGGGCGAAGTTTCCTGCTCAACTGTTTCGACTGTGCCGGTCGTTTCGATAGTTTCTGTTCGGCCTTCCATCAACATCGCCAGGATGCTCGCAATTTTATCGCGCATTTCGCGCCGGTCGATAATCATATCGATAGCGCCATGGTCCTGCAGAAATTCGCTGCGTTGAAACCCTTCCGGCAATTTTTCGCGAACGGTCTGTTCGATGACCCTGGGTCCGGCAAAACCGATCAAGGCATTGGGCTCTGCAACATTAATATCACCCAGCATGGCCAGACTGGCGGAAACGCCGCCCATGGTCGGGTCGGTCATGTATGAGATATAGGGAATGCCGGCTTCTGATAGCCTGGTTAAGGCGGCGCTGGTTTTCGCCATCTGGAACAAGGAATATAATGACTCCTGCATTCTGGCGCCGCCGCTGGCGGTAAACACAATAAATGGTATGCCGAGTTCCAGGCTTTTATTGATGCCGCGGATAAATCGCTCGCCGACCACGGAACCCATCGAGCCGCCCATAAAACTGAAGTCAAAGGCGGCTGCGACAATATCCCTTTTTTTCAGTTTTCCTTTCATCACGATTAATGCATCGTTTTCCTTGGTGTGCTTCTGCGCCTGGCTGATCCGGTCCTTGTATTTTTTGCTGTCCTTGAATTTTAGCGGGTCGACCGGTTTAATGCCCTTGCCGATTTCTTCGCGTTCTCCTTCGTCGAAAAAAATATCCAGACGTGTTCTGGCCGAAATGCGCATATGGTGTTCGCATTTTGGGCACACGCAGAGATTTCTTTCCAGTTCGGTATTGTAAAGGATGGCATTGCAACTTGAACATTTATTCCACAAACCCTCCGGTACGGCGCCTTTTTTATTCGAGTTCTCCGTTCTGATGGTTGAAGGGACTAATTTTTGAAACCAACTCATTCTATACTCCGTAGTTTTCAACTATCCATGGCTTGGCGCATGGATGCCAACAACTCGACAATTTCATTTTTAGCTCGCTCCGGATTATCCAGATTGGCTTCTATTTTACTGATCAGGGCGCTGCCGATAACGACGCCGTCGCCGATGCCTGCAATGGTTGCCGCGGTTTGCGCATCCTTGACGCCAAAACCGATGCCGACGGGCAGGCGGGTCAGGGATCTGATTTGTTTGAGTTTGTTTTCAACGTTTGCCGAATCCAGATGCCCGGCGCCGGTGACGCCTTTGAGCGAGACATAGTAAAGATAGCCGCTGCCTATGGCGTCCATTTTTTTTATGCGTTCGTCGCTGCTGTTAGGTGCCAATAGAAAAATCGGATCGATGCCTCTCGCTTTCAGCAAGGCGCTGCATTCAGCACCTTCTTCCGGCGGCAGATCAACTGTCAAAATGCCATCGACATCGGCCTGTTGTGCGGCAATGGCGAATTGTTCGTAACCCATCGCTTCGATGGGGTTTAAATAGCCCATCAAAACGACGGGTGTTTGCTGATCGGATTTTCTAAATTCCGCCGCTACGGCCAACGTGCGTTTCAAGCTCATCTTATGGGCGAGCGCGCGTTCGCTGGCGCGTTGAATCACCGGTCCGTCCGCCATCGGATCGGAAAAAGGCACGCCCAGCTCGATAACATCAACGCCGGCTTTGACCATTGCATGCATCATTGGGACCGTGAAATCGGGATTTGGATCGCCGGCGGTAATAAACGGGATCAACGCCTTGCGGCCGGTTTTCGACAATTCTTCAAATTTGGCAGCTAATCGGCTCACAGTTCTATTCCTTCGCGTTTGGCCATCGTTTGCATATCTTTATCGCCACGGCCGGATAGATTGACAATAATGGTCTGATCTTGTTTCATCGTGGGCGCCAGTTTCATCGTGTAGGCCATCGCGTGGCTGGATTCCAGCGCCGGAATGATGCCTTCCATGCGGGTCAGGGCATAAAAACCCTCCAGGGCTTCGTTATCGGTGATATTGACGTAATTGGCGCGGCCGGTATCCTTGAGCCACGCGTGTTCGGGGCCGACGCCGGGATAATCGAGCCCCGCCGAAATCGAATGGGTTTCGATGATTTCGCCATCGTCATCGGCCATCAGATACGTGCGATTGCCGTGCAGCACGCCGGGGCGTCCTGCGCAGAGCGGAGCCGAATGGCGGCCGGTCGCAACGCCGTCGCCGGCCGCTTCGACGCCATACAGTTGCACGGACTCATCTTCGATGAAGGGATAAAACAGGCCGATCGCATTGGAACCGCCACCGACGCAGGCGACCAGCGCATCGGGCAGGCGTCCGGTCATTTCCTGACATTGCTGTTTGGCTTCACGTCCGATAATGGTTTGAAAATCCCGGACCATCGCAGGATAGGGATGGGGTCCCGCCACGGTGCCGATAATATAAAACGTGTTGTCAACATTGGTGACCCAGTCTCTGAGCGCTTCGTTGAGCGCATCTTTGAGTGTTTTCGAACCGGATTCGACCGCGACGACGGTGGCGCCGAGCAGTTTCATCCGGTAGACATTCAGGGACTGGCGCGCGACATCGACCGCGCCCATATAAACGACGCATTCCAGTCCCAGCCTCGCCGCGACCGTGGCGGTGGCGACGCCATGCTGGCCGGCGCCGGTTTCGGCGATGATGCGGGTCTTGCCCATACGCTTGGCCAACAATGCCTGACCGACCGTATTGTTGATTTTATGCGAGCCGGTATGATTGAGGTCTTCGCGCTTCAGATAGATCTGCGCGCCGCCGAGCTCACGGCTCCAGCGTTCGGCATGATATAAAGGCGATGGCCGGCCGACATAATGCTGTAAATCGGCATCCAGTTCCGCGATAAATTCGGGATCTTTCAGATAGCGCTGATAGGCGGCATTCAGTTCCTGAATCGGCGGTATCAAGGTTTCCGCGACAAAGATTCCTCCGTAAGGGCCGAAATGGCCACGGGCATCGGGCATAGTGTATTTTGCTGTCATATTATTGTTCTGTCACCCTCATTAACTTCTGCTAAAAATGCGGCCATTTTGCCGGTATCTTTAACACCTTTTGCGGATTCCACACCGCTACTGACATCCAGCGCGTAAGGTTTTACCGTTTGTACGGCTAATCTGGCATTGCTTGCATCCAAACCGCCGGCCAGCACGATAGGCAGGCTGCACTGTTTGGGAACCCGATCCCAATCAAACCGGCTCCCGCTTCCGCCTTTAGTTCCCGGATGCCAGGCATCCAGCAGTAATCCCGCCGCATCGTCATAACACTGCGCCAGTGCTGAAATATCGATATCCGGGTGCATCCTGACGGCCTTCATGTACTTTTTGCCGTAGAGTCTGCACGCATCGCCAGATTCATCCCCGTGAAACTGAAGACAATCAATCGGAACATGCCGCAATACTTCTCGTATTCGCGATTCCTGCTCATCGACGAACAATGCCACGACAGTAACAAATGCGGGCAGAGCGTTAACGATCCTGATGGCCTGATCAATGTCGACATGTCTTGGGCTGGGCGGATAAAAAACCAGCCCGATTGCATCGACTCCCAGTCGAGCTGCACAGACGGCATCTTCAACACGAGTAAATCCGCAAATTTTAACGCGAGTTCGCATAAAGTGATATGAGAATTTAAGAAAAAAAACCAAGCCTATTAGAATAACATAAAACAGTATCGCTATTTAAGCCTATTTCTGTTTAGCCAGTCGATACGGAGCCATGTCGGAAATACTCTGAAGAGAACCGTTTATACGGCAATGTCTGCCGTTCTGGCACAATAATCGAAGGCATTGTTGCCAGACGCTTCGGCTAAAGGTTTTTGAATACACTGCCGATAGTTTACAATGCATGATCATTTGTTAGCAAAGCAGTAAAACCGGAAACAATAAGGTCTTTTCTACCAGTTTAAAGCTGGGTAAGTTGAACTACGTCAAAACCATCACATGAAAAAACTAAAATGCGCAGTTATAGGCACGGGTTATCTCGGAAAGTTCCATGCCGACAAGTATGCCTCATTGCCCGATTGCGAACTGGTTGCGGTTGTCGATGTTAACGAGGCGGCCGCAAAAAGCGTTGCCGAAAAACACGGCGCTCAGGCCCTGACCGATTATGAACCCCTGCTGGGCAAAGTCGACGCCGTCAGCGTGGTGGTGCCGACGACCTTGCATCACAAGGTTTCGAAAGATTTTCTAAGTTCCGGCGCTCATGTTCTGGTTGAGAAACCGATTACCGTGACGATAAGCGAAGCCGATGAACTGATTGCCATTGCCCATCGCAACAACCTGATCTTGCAGGTTGGCCATCTGGAACGGTTTAATCCGGCCGTGTTGGGGCTTGATAAAGAGGAGAAACCGCTGTTTATCGAATCCCATCGCTTGTCGCCTTTTAATCCGCGCGCTAACGACGTCAGTGTGGTGCTGGACCTGATGATTCATGATATCGATATTATTCTGGCGCTGGTCGATTCCGAAGTGGAACGAATCGACGCCAGCGGCACGGCGGTTTTAACCAAAGGCACCGATATCGCCAACGCCCGGTTATTGTTCAAAAACGGCTGCGTGGCCAACGTGACCGCCAGCCGGATCAGCATGAAGATGGAGCGCAAAATGCGCATGTTCCGGCCGAGTTCGTACGTCTCGGTGGATTTCCAAAACCGCGTGTTAACCAAGCATCGTACCGGTCAGAAAGAAATGTTTCCCGGCATTCCCGAAATAGTCACCGAAGAATCGGTATTTGAAAGCGGCGATGCCTTACTGGAGGAAATCAGGCATTTCGTCGATTGCATCCGTAACGGCAAAAACCCGCTGGTTTCCGGCGAGGCAGGCAAAAGAGCCTTGGCCACGGCCATCCAAATCACGCAATTATTGGGCGAATAAAAAATTTGTAGGTGGGATTAGCGAAAGCATAACCCAACATTCGTGTTCTTCGCAGCCACTGATGCAATCAGATTTTCAACAATTTAAAGGCAATAAAATATGATACCAATGGTAAACCTGAAGGCTCAATACGCCGAAATTAAAGACGAAATCGAGCAGGGCCTGGCTGAGACCATAGCCAACTGTTCTTTTATATTGGGCCCGAACGTTCAGGCTTTCGAACAGGAGTGCGCCGATTATCTGGGCGTCAAGCACGCTATCGGCGTCGCCTCGGGAACCGACGCGCTGCACTTGGCCTTGATTGCGGAAGGCATCGGCGCGGGGGATGAGGTCATTACCACCGCGTTCACCTTTATCGCCACCGCCGAAGCCATTAAGTATGTCGGCGCGAAGCCGGTTTTCGTCGATATCGATCCCAGGACCTTTAATATCTCGGTCGAAGCGATTGAAAAAGCGATCACGCCGCTGACCAAAGCGGTCATGCCGGTGCATTTGTTCGGCCAGCCGGCCGACATGGCTCAAATTTCAGAGCTTTGCGGCCGACACAATCTGAAATTAATAGAAGATTGCTGCCAGTCCTTTGGCGCCAGCATCAACGGCAAACAGACCGGCGCCATCGGCGATGCCGCCGGATTCAGCTTTTTTCCCAGCAAGAACCTCGGCGCATTCGGCGACGGCGGTCTGGTGACGACCAATTCGGACGAAAGCGCCGCGCTTATCAAACGGCTGCGCAATCACGGTTCCGATGTCCGTTATTACCATGATGTCATCGGTTACAACAGCCGTCTCGATGAAATGCAGGCGGTCATCCTGAGAGCGAAACTGAAACGCATCGATCAATATAACAAGGCCCGCCGCCATGCCGCTCATTTATATTCCGAATTAATGGCCGGCCTGCCGCTGACGACGCCTTATGAGGATGGCCTCGGCGAGCATGTTTACCATCAGTACACGGCGTTGTGCGATCGCCGCGACGACGTCATAAAAGCCTTGCAGGACAAGCAAATCGCTTGCGCCATTTATTATCCGGTGCCTTTGCACCGGCAAAATGTATTCAAAGAGGAATATGCCGATGTCAGTCTGCCCGCGACCGAATCGGTGGCGGCCCGTTGTTTGTCGTTGCCGATTTGCTCCGAGCTCGCCGATGAAACAGTCAGGGAAATTGTCGGAGTGATCCGGAGCGCGTTAATGGCTTAACGATGAGAGTGAAGTGTGGGTAATGCCTACGAATAAACCACCACATCCTTATGTTTAAAGTAGAACTGTTTTAACCGTAGAGGTTCCGGGTTTGTCACAACAACACGCATGTACTGTTTTTTTCAGCGCCGGTGAAGCTTCCGGCGACCAGCATGCCGCCCATATGTTCCTGGAAATGAAAAAACTCCGGCCGGATATCAGAGGGATTGGCATGGGCGGGGCGAAGATGGCCGATGCGGGAATCGATGTGCGCTATGATTCGTCCCAGATTGCCGTGATCGGCATCGTTGAGGTCATCAAACATTATGGCGAAATCCGAAGGGCATTGGAGCTGATGCAGCATATCGTCAAAGTGGAACGTCCGGATTTGCTGGTCTGCGTCGATTATAAAGAGTTCAATTTCAAATTGGCCCGATTCGCCAAAAGCCTCGGTATTAAAGTCCTGTTTTATGTCAGCCCGCAGGTTTGGGCCTGGCGGCCCGGCCGGGTCAAAAAATACGGCGAAGTGATCGACATGATGGCCGTGATCTTTCCGTTCGAAACGGCCTATTACGAGGCCGAAAACGTGCCGGTGCGCTATGTCGGGCATCCTTCGGTCGATAAAGTCCGCCCTCAACTCAGCAAGCACGAGGATTTTACACGTTTCGGTCTGGACCCAGAAAAAGCGGTTGTCGGCCTATTGCCCGGCAGCCGGACCGGCGAAATCAGGCGCATGTTACCGGTCATGCTGAAAGCCGCCGAAAGGATAGTGGCGAGTTTGCCGGAGACACAGTTTATCTTGCCTCAAGCCAACTCCATTATCGACGAGCAATTACAAGCGTATTTACAGGCCTCGCCTGTAAAAATCACAATAATTAAAGACCAGCCCTATGACGTCATGCATTGCTGCGATGCGATCATGACGACATCGGGCACGGCAACTCTGGAAATCGCCTTGTTAACCATTCCGATGGTGATTGCCTATAAGCTATCGCCGGTGACGTACTGGCTGGGTCGATGGTTGGTAAACACGCCGTTTATCGGGCTGCCGAATATAGTTTCCGGTAAATCTATTGTCAAGGAACTGATTCAGCATGAAGCTAACGCTGAAAATCTGGCCGAAGAAATTCATAGGATTTTGACCGAAAAGTCATATGCCCAAAAAATGCAAGAGGATCTGCAAAAAGTTAAAATGCAGTTGGGGCAGGGCGGCGGTTCAAAAAATATGGCGGAATTGGCATTGGAGATGTTGAAGGCGCAAAACAGGCCTTAAATTACCGCGTTCATCGCGCCAGTTATTTCGTCGCCGGCACAGTTCTGGTATCGTACTGCCCATATTCAACAAACACCCAATAACTATTATGAAACACCATTTTATTTTCTTGGCCTTGCTTATCACCGTATTATCTTTTAAAGCCCAGGCGGAAGAAATCGGTTGTATTACCACAACATGGAAACTGATTGGCGCCAATCATAAAGTTTGCGTACAAGCCTTTGACGATCCCAAGGTTAAAGGGGTTACGTGTCATATCAGCCAAGCTAAAACCGGCGGGATTGCCGGCACATTTGGCGTTGCCGAAGATCCTTCGCAATTTTCAATTGCCTGCAGACAAGTCGGTCCTATTGTTATCGATAAAAAATTACCGGAAAAAGAAGTCGCATTCAGCGAAGATACCTCTCTTCTTTTTAAAGAAACGAGCGTCACTCGCCTGTTCGATGCCAAGCGCAATACCTTGGTTTATATCGCAATTAGCCGTAAAATTATTGAAGGCGCTCCGGCTAACAGCATTTCGAGCGTTCCCATCATGCCGTGGAACGGCAAATAAGAAGGTAAGGGTTGATTTCTTCAGAATTACGAATTCTTTACAGATGGACGGCCGCATAGAGCCATTTTTAAAGAAGCAAAATTTGTCGTATAAAAAACTTTATTAACGGCAAAGAATTAGAGGAGACGAGAGGAAACGCATTCGTAATTCACGAAAGAAATCACAAGACCTTAAGAACAACCATCGAGACGTCATCTGCAAAGGAACTTCCTTCGCAAAAGGTCCGCAAGTTCTTGACAATACTGTTGATGATTTCTTGCGGTGTATGGGGTCCCTGGGTGGCAAAGAGATGGGACAGCCGCTCGGTACCGAAAAACTCCCCTTTCGGGTTCTGTGCTTCGGTAATGCCGTCGGTATAGAGCAGTACAAGGTCACCGGGGTGCAGGATGATGCTTTTTTCCTCGAAGGCGATTTCCTTGGTTACACCAAAAATGATCCCTTCGGCATCCAGCTCCCGGCAGATCGTTTCGCCGGCGGGCAACAGCAGCGGCCGGTTATGGCCGGCGTTGGCGTAGCTTAGCCGGCGAGTAGTCGGATGGTATTTCATATAGAACATGGTGATGAAAAGCTCCGCCCGGCTCAGATCATCGTAAAGCAGGGCGTTCAGGATGCGAAGAATATCCCCCGTTCCCGCCTCGTTTTCCATCTTTCCCGATTTGGGATGGAAGTGCAGGGTGCGCAGAGCTTCCGCCTTTAAAGTGCTGCGCGTTTCGGCCATGATGAGCGCCGCGCCCATCGAATGCCCCGAAACATCGGCGATGACGATATCGATTTCGTCCGGGCCGTAAAAATAATCGAAATAGTCTCCGCCGACATGGCTCGCCGGCAGGCAGAAACCCGCGATAACGACCCCGTTGACTTGAAGCGGCGCGTCCGGAAGCAGGGAAAGTTGAATCTGCTTGGCGATTTCCATTTCATGACGTTCCTCTTCCGCCCGGCGCAGTTGCGTCACATCGGTCTGGACGCCGATGAAATGGGTGAGATTGCCCTGGCTGTCCCGCACCGGAGAGATGAACAACTCGTTCCAGAACGTCGTGCCATTCTTGCGGTAATTCTTTATGGTGATCAGGCAGGGCTGGCTGTCTTTTAGCGCCCTGCGTATGCTTTCGATCGCTTCCGGATCGGTTTCCGGACCTTGCAAGATACGCGGATTGAGTCCGATAAGCTCTTCCCGGCTATAGCCGGTCATCTGGGAAAAAGCGGGGTTGGCATAAATGATGGGGTTGTCTTTTGTCCTGGCATCGGTGATGATGATGCCGGCGCTGGACGCTTCGATGGCGCGATCACGGAGCAGCAGCTTTTCTTCGTATCGTTTGCGCTCCGCTATCTCCGCCTGAAGATCCGTATTGGCTTGGGCCAGCTCGGCTGTGCGGAGCCGAACGCGAAGTTCCAGTTCATCATGGGCTTTCTTTAGCTCCGCCTCGGCACGCTTGCGCTCGACGATTTCGTTTTCCAGCATGGCGTTCAGCTGACGTAGTTCCTTGTTGGCCTCGCGGTAGCCGCGATGGGTCATCTCGAAAGGCGCGAGGCTTTCGGCCCAGAACTCTCCCGCCATGGCCACCGTGCGCAATGCTCCTGCGGGGCTTGTTATGCCTTGCAGGGCCGACTCAATGGCTTTACGATAAATCGATGCCATATCCAGAACGCCAAGGTCGGATTCGACAGCCTGACGGCCGAGTTGATAGGCCTTTTCCAGATCAGCCTCCCCCCCTTCGGCAAGGTAGGCCTGGAGTCCGGAGATATAAAGTTTGGCGATGTCGTCTAATGAATCTTTCATAACGATGTCCCTAGATAACGAATGACAAGCACCAGCGCATCATCGGTCATTTTGCCGAAACGGGCCAGAAGCCGATCGGCAATTTCCTGTACCGGTTGGTGATGAAGAAGCGGATCGTTGACGGATATACTGGTCACAAAGTCGCTATGGATACCGTCAGTCGTGAAAATCAATAGATCGCCTGCAGAGACGGATCGGCGATAGGCATGCAGCGGCGGCAGTTGATAACCCACGACGCCGCTGCGCATCAGCAGGCTCGCGCGCGTCGGGGTGCTAGCGTTTATATGGAGCAACTGGCCATCCACATTGCCTATGCCCAGCCATGTCATCATTCCTTCGGATGCATTGATCGAGGCCAGGCTCATAGCTACCCCACGTGTGCCCTTCAACGCCCGATGGCAAAGTTTCACCAGTTCTTCCGGTTCCTCTGGGGCGTGGCTATCCAGCGTGGCAATTGCGATTCCAGCCGCAGTTCCGGCCGCTTCGCCATGACCCAGGCCGTCTACGGCCGCCGCCAAAAAACCCATTGGATAAAGCTTGACCAGAGCGCGGTCTCCGGAAATCTGTTCTCCGGCTAATGCCCGTACGGCAATGGCATGCTCGATCAACGCACCCATTTGGTTGCCTTTACGGTAGTGCCCTGGCCAAGAGCGGATGAGATTTCGAATTCGTCCATCAAACGTTTAGTCCCAGGCAGACCTAACCCCAATCCCTTGCCCGTCGAGTACCCATCCTGCATGGCCCGCGCGATATCGTTTATGCCCGGTCCGTTATCGCGGGCGATGATGGTCAGGCCTTTATGCGCCCCCTGATTGTTCTGCGTCAGAATGATTTCCCCTTTAGCGGCATATTCGACGATGTTGCGCGCCAGTTCGGAGAGAGCAGTCGCGATCAGGGTCAGGTCGCTGGACGTGAATCCCAATTCCTTCGCCAGTACTCGCGCGTGTTGGCGGACCAGGATGATATCGGCATCCGACTGGATTTCTATCCGCACGGTATCAGTCACGGCTTCCCCGTTTTTGGATTCTGCGGTCAAGAATCGCGAGCGCTTCTTCCAGATCCAGCGTGGTTTGCACACCTGACAACCGCAAATCCAGACCCAGCTGAACCATCGCAAACGCAACTTCGGGCCGGATGCCTACGATGACGGTTTCGGCGCCCCGCAAGCTGACGGACTGGGCAATGTTGCGCAAGGTTCGCGTTGCAAAGGAGTCCATGACATCCAGCAGGGTTACGTCCAGAATGACACCTTGTGAACGGTATCGGCCCACCTGTTCCACCAAGTCATCCTGAAGCTCCAGCATATCGGTATCGGTTAGCTCGGCCTGGAGAGAGGCAATCAAATAGGGGCCTTGTTTCAGAATGGGTATTTTCATAAATGTTCCTGATCCTGGCTTACCTATTCGTCAATGGGTACCAGACGATAGCCCAGTAATCGTTCCGCCTCTTCCAGGCCGCTTTGCAGATCAACCGTTGTTTTGACCTGACTCAGGTCCACGCCGATCGCCACGAGCGCCTGCGCAATTTGCGGCGACAACCCGGTTAAAATGACGGTTGCTCCCATGAGTCGTGCCGCGCTGACAGTCTGCAACAAATGGTTGGCGACTCGGGAGTCGACGATGGGCACGCCAGTGATATCCACGATAGCGGCCTTGGCTCGGGTCGCGCTGATACTTTCCAGCAACTGTTCGGTCAACTGGTAGGCGCGGTATGATTCGAGCAGGCCGACAACCGGCAAAATCAATATCCGTTCGCGGATTTGCAGCACCGGGGTGGGCAGTTCGCGCATGGCTTCGCGCTGTTTGCCGATCAGTTGCTCACGGCGGTTGATATAGGTGTCGATTGTCAGGCCCATGTCCAGAAAAACCACTTTCAACAAGGACAGATACGCCTTCAACGCCTTCCCCGGAGCGCTTTTATAGGCTTCGAAAAGGTGGTTCGCGACATTTCTGAGATAGAAGCTGTACATCCCCAGGTAGGCTTTTACGGGCAGGCCTATCTGTTCGTGAACGGCGCCGACTTTAAGTCGGTCCTCAATGTAGTCTTTACTGTAATCGCCCTGGGTCAGCTTGAAAAAATAGGCTTTTTGTGAATGTTTGACGCGATCGAGGAGTTTAGAGTCCTGGAAAAATACCCGGGTTTCCTCGAATGAAAGGAGATGTTTGTAAAAGGCTTCGATAACCGGATCTGCATACTCTTGTGCCAGTTCATTGATGCTTGCCAGTTCTTCGATGTCGTCATCGCCTAATTCCAAAAATGCTCTGCGTCTTTCGATTTCCTGTTCGGTCATTCCTATTTCCTCCATGAGCGACTTTCCAGCATCCAGTTTCGTTTCTTCAGTCATCTTGGTTTTCTCCTGTTCCTTATGCCAAAATTTCGGGTGGACATGCGGATTTTGTTGGCTAGCTTGTCAATAGAATGCCATCGATCTATCTTTTACTGCCTTATCTTGTGCCTGTCAAGTCAAGGCATGTTTGCGGAGTACCGCTGGTTCCGAATGCAACAAATGAAACAGAACCTTCAATAAAGTCGGACATATTTGTTTTCAGCAAGCGCCAATCAACACTATCCGAACGGATACTGCTATGTAATAATAAGCAGTTAGGTTGGCTGACATTCCCTTTAACGTCTATCCCTACAGGTCATGACTAATGGATGAAAACAAAAAGAAAGCGCTAGGCGCGGCGTTGATGCAGATCGAAAAGCAGTTCGGCAAAGGCTCTGTGATGCGTATGGGCGACGTGGCGGCTGCCCGCGATATTGAGGTGGTTTCCACGGGTTCGCTGGGACTGGATATTGCTCTAGGCTGCGGCGGTTTGCCGCGCGGCCGCATTG
This sequence comes from uncultured Methylococcaceae bacterium, assembly GCA_964568805.1. Classification (GTDB taxonomy): domain Bacteria; phylum Pseudomonadota; class Gammaproteobacteria; order Methylococcales; family Methylomonadaceae; genus CAZMRW01. Next base: position 21,824 of record CAZMRW010000038.1, read on the forward strand.
TCGAAATCTACGGCCCCGAGTCGTCCGGCAAAACCACGTTGACCTTGCAGGTCATCGCTGAAGCGCAAAAACTGGGCGGGACGGCGGCGTTTGTCGATGCCGAGCATGCGTTAGATCCCAGCTATGCCGAAAAAATCGGCGTGAATGTCGATGATCTTTTGGTTTCACAGCCCGATACCGGCGAACAGGCTTTGGAGATTACCGACATGCTGGTGCGCTCAGGCGCCGTCGATATAGTCGTGGTCGATTCGGTGGCCGCATTGACGCCTAAGGCCGAAATCGAAGGCGATATGGGCGACTCGCACATGGGATTGCAGGCGCGTTTGATGTCCCAGGCTTTAAGAAAGCTGACCGCCAATATCAAGCGTTCGAATACGCTGGTTATTTTTATCAACCAGATTCGGATGAAAATCGGGGTCATGTTCGGCAATCCGGAAACGACGACCGGCGGTAACGCACTTAAATTTTACGCTTCGGTGCGGCTTGATATCCGCCGCATCGGTTCGGTTAAAAAGGGCGAAGAGGTGATCGGTAACGAAACCCGGGTGAAAGTGGTCAAAAACAAGGTCGCGCCGCCGTTCAAACAGGCTGAATTCGAGATTCTTTATGGCGAAGGAATTTCCTTTACCGGTGAACTGGTCGATTTGGGCGTTAATTATGGTTTGATCCAGAAATCCGGGTCCTGGTACAGTTACGGCGATGAAAAAATCGGCCAGGGTAAGGATAATGTGAAGGCTTATCTTAAAGACCATCCGGATAAAGCCAAAGAAATCGAAGCGAAGATACGGGCCGAAGCATTCGCAAAAATCCTGCCTGTTATTGAAAAGCCGGAGCCTGATATCGACTAGTCAGTCGTACAGCGCGCCGTGAACGATGAGGCAAAGGTAGTCAGGGACGCGTGCCTGCGTCTGTTGACGGGACGGGACCACAGCAAACAGGAACTGCTGCAAAAATTAACGGTAAAAGGTTATGACAGGGAGATCGTTCTGGCCGTTATCGATGAATTGGCCGCCGAAGGCTGGCAGGACGATTTGAGGTATGCGAAAAGCTATGCCAGATCCCGTATTTTGAAAGGTTACGGACCGGTGCGCATCATTTATGAACTTCGGCAAAATGGCATCGATATCACCAGGGATGGTGTGTATGCCGCAAACCTGCCGGGAGCAGGTGCGGCGATCACCAGGGATGGTGTGTATGCCGCAAACCTGCCGGGAGCAGGTGCGGCGATCACCAGAAATGGTGTGTATGCCGCAAACCTGTCGGGAGCAGGAGACAAGGCTTTTAATCTTGACGAGATTGTCAAGGAGGCAGCCGGAAGCTGGATGGCTTTGCTGGAACAAGTCTATAGCAAAAAATATGGGCGGGAAAAGCGACTTGATGCCAGTGAGCGGGCGAAACGCAGCCGTTTTTTGTGCCAGCGGGGATTCACCGGTTCCATGATTTCTGCATTATTTAAGCATTTGAATATTTTGTGATTTAACCTAGTGATTATGAAAAAGATGACCAGCGCTGAATTGCGCTCCGCCTTCCTGGAATTCTTTCGCCAGCGAGGGCATACCGTTGAACCGTCAAGTTCCCTGATACCCGGCAATGATCCGACGCTGTTGTTTACCAACGCCGGCATGGTGCAATACAAGGATGTATTTCTGGGCAGGGAGCACCGCGGTTTCACCAGGGCGGCGACCAGTCAGCGTTGCGTTCGTGCCGGCGGCAAACATAACGATCTTGAAAATGTCGGTTATACCGCAAGGCATCATACGTTCTTTGAAATGCTCGGCAATTTCAGCTTTGGCGATTACTTCAAAAAAGACGCCATCCATATGGCCTGGGATTTTTTAACCAAAGAGTTGGGCATTCCTGCAGAAAAATTATGGGTGACGGTATTTGAAGAAGACGCGGAAGCGGAAAAAATCTGGCTGGACGATGTCGGAATTGACCGCAAACGGTTTTCGAAAATCGGCGCCAAGGATAATTTCTGGTCGATGGGCGATACCGGACCTTGCGGCCCGTGCAGCGAAATATTCTACGATCATGGTCCGGAGATTGCCGGCGGTCCTCCCGGTACCGCGGAGGAAGACGGCGACCGATATATCGAAATCTGGAATCTGGTGTTCATGCAATATGACCGGGCCGCCGATGGTGCCCTGACGCTGCTTCCCAAGCCTTCGGTCGACACCGGCATGGGACTGGAGCGCATCGCGGCGGTCATGCAGGGCGTGCACAGCAATTATGAAATCGATCTGTTCCAGAACCTGTTGAAAGCTGCGGCAACGCTTGCCGGCACCGACAATTTAAGCCAGAGTTCGTTAAGAGTCATTGCCGATCATATCCGTTCCTGCGCGTTTCTGGTAGCTGACGGCGTATTGCCGTCCAACGAGGGCAGAGGCTATGTGCTGCGCCGCATTATCCGGCGTGCGATCCGACATGGCTACCGCCTGGGCATTCAGGATGTGTTCTTTTACAAGCTGGTGGCTCCGTTAGTGCAGGAAATGGGCGAGGCTTATCTCGAATTGAAGAATGCTCAGGCGCAGGTCGAGCGTATTCTTCAAAAAGAAGAAGAACGCTTTGCCGAAACCTTGGGGCAGGGCATGAAGATCCTCGAAGCCTGCGTTGCCAAACTGGACGGTTCGGTCATCCCCGGCGAGGTCGTATTTCAGCTCTATGATACCTATGGATTTCCGGTCGACCTGACAGCCGATTTCGCCCGCGAAAACCATCTGACGGTCGATCATGCGGGATTTGAAACCGCGATGGCAGCGCAGCGCAGCCGCGCCCGTTCGGCCAGCAGTTTCGCGGCCGGTTATGAGCAGGACATCAAACTGGACAGCGAGACCGAGTTTACCGGCTATGACCACTTGAATGATCAGGTCCGAATCGTCGCCCTCTATCGGGAGGGACAGCTCATTGACCGCCTGGAATCCGGCCAGGAAGGCATCGTTGTGCTGGACAAAACCCCGTTTTATGCCGAGTCCGGCGGCCAGGTCGGTGACACAGGCAAGATTTTGGCCAATGGCGCCGTGTTTGAGGTCGCTGACACCCAAAAACAGGGCGGCAATCTGTATCTGCATAAGGGCAAATTACTTGCTGGAACGCTGACGAAAGGACACGTGTGCGATGCGCGTGTCAATGAGGTCGAGCGCAGGGCGACCGAGCTCAACCATTCCGCCACCCATTTACTGCATGCCGCATTGAGGCAGATCTTAGGCGATCATGTGACGCAAAAAGGCTCGCTGGTTAACGCCGAACGGCTGCGTTTCGACTTTTCTCATTTTGAGCCTCTGACGGCCGATGAAATCGAGACCCTCGAACGGCTGGTCAACGAACAGATCCGTATGAATAATCCGGTTTCAGCCAACATCATGGCCAAAGACGATGCGGTAAAAGCCGGCGCCATGGCGCTTTTCGGTGAGAAATACGGCGCAGAGGTCAGAGTCCTGAAAATCGGTGACTTTTCCACCGAGCTTTGCGGCGGCACCCATGTCGACCGTGCCGGCGATATCGGATGTTTTAAAATCATCGGCGAAACGGGCGTCGCCGCCGGAGTCCGGCGTATCGAAGCGGTGACCGGCGCGGGCTGTATCGACTGGATCGCCGGCCGCGACAAGTCGCTTGCTTCTATTGCCGGACTACTGAAGAGCTCGCCGGACAAAGCGGCCGAAAAAATCGAGCAATTGCTTGAAAAAAACCGAACCCTTGAGAAACAGCTTGAACGCTTGAACGCCAAGCTGGCGAGTTCGGCGGGCGACGAACTCAGCGCCGGCGCTGTCGACGTCAACGGCATCAACGTGCTGGCGGTAAAGCTGGATGGCGTCGACCCCAAATCATTGCGCGATTTGGTCGATCAGCTGAAAAACAAACTGGGCAGTTCCGCCATCGTGCTGGCGACGGTAGACGGCGATAAAGTCAGCCTGATAGCCGGTGTATCGAAAGATCAGGTGGGACGGGTCAAGGCCGGCGATCTGGTCAATTTCGTCGCCACAAAAGTCGGCGGCAAAGGCGGCGGCCGGCCCGACATGGCGCAGGCGGGCGGCAACGACCCGTCCGGATTGGCCAAGGCATTGGCGGATGTGCCCGCATGGATAGAAGAGCAAACGGCAGGTTAAAGGATAGATTGAATGGCATTATATGTTTATAAATTCGGCGGCACCTCGGTAGGGTCGGTCGAGAGAATCAAATCGGTCGCCGAAAAAGTCAAACAGGCGCACGAGCGGGGCGATCAGATTGTCGTCGTGGTCTCGGCGATGAGCGGGGAGACCAATCGCCTGATTGGGTTGGCGAAAGACATACAGGCGCAACCCAATGCGCGCGAACTTGACATGCTGGTGTCGACCGGCGAGCAAGTGACCGTCGCCTTGCTGGCGATGGCTCTGGAGGAGATCGGCTGCCCTGCATTTTCATTTACCGGCGGCCAGGTCAAGATTCTGACCGACAGCAGCCATACCAAGGCCCGTATCCGCAATATCGACGATACACGGATGCGCAACCAGCTTAACCAGGGCAAAGTGGTCGTGGTGGCGGGTTTTCAGGGCGTCGACGAGCAAGACAACATCACCACGCTGGGCCGCGGCGGCTCGGATACTACGGCCGTGGCGCTGGCGGCGGCGTTAAAAGCCGACGAGTGCCTGATCTTTACCGATGTCGACGGCGTTTATACGACCGATCCCCGTATCGAACCCAAAGCCCGCCGGCTTGACCGGATTACCTTTGAAGAAATGCTGGAAATGGCCAGCCTGGGCTCGAAAGTATTGCAGATCAGGTCGGTGGAATTTGCCGGCAAATATAACGTTGCGTTACGCGTATTATCATCATTTACAGAAGGTAAGGGCACGCTCATTACCTACGAGGAATCACAAATGGAAAGTGCTTTAATTTCCGGAATCGCATTCAATCGAGATGAAGCGAAATTAACGATAACCGGAGTGCCCGATAGACCGGGCATCGCCTCCAGGATTTTAGGCCCCATCGCGGAAGCCAATATCGAGGTCGATATGATCATCCAGAATATTGCCGATGATGAAACCACCGATTTCACTTTCACCGTACACCGGAACGACTATCAGCGAGCCTTAGCCTCGCTGGAACTTACTTGCGCCGAACTGGGCGCCAAAAAGGTGACGGGCGATGATACCATCGTCAAAGTTTCGATCGTCGGCGTCGGCATGCGTTCGCATGCCGGCATCGCCAGCACCATGTTTAAAGCCTTGGCCTCCGAAGGCATCAACATCAGGATGATCGCCACATCGGAAATCAAGATTTCGGTCGTAGTCGATGAAAAATATCTGGAGCTGGCGGTGCGGACGCTGCATGCTGCTTTCAATTTGGATCAGGGATAGATTGCTTAACCCTCAATAGAGCGGACGATCGCCTTCTTCCCTGCCATCGGAAGCTCTTCCAGATGGTTTGGCAATCAGGGCGCATCGATTTTCCATACTCCGCCGGTTGAACCGAAGGGTATGCCGGAGCTGTTGCCCAGGACGTAAAGTTCGCCTTGCGAATCCTGCCCAAAACCCAGCAGAAACAGGCCCAGGCCTTTCTGACCCTTAATTCGCATTTCCGCCAGGCCACTGTTGCGGATTTTATTTTTGCCGAAAATGTTCTTGTTTTTCAGGAATAACAGCCGGCCTTCCTGGGCGGAGGGTCTGGCATAGTCACCGAACACGTAGCGTCCACGTAATTTCTTGATGACGCTGCCGCGGTACACGAATCCACCGATAACTGCCGTGCCGTCGTCGTGATCGTATTGACTGGCCGGGGCGGTCATTCCGCTCGCCGAGCAGTTCTTGGGCTTGCTGACGAAGCCGGGTTCATCCCCGTTGGCATTGAAGCAGAACTTGCCCTCGTGAATCGGCCAGCCGAGGTTTGCGCCGGCTTGGATTACATCGACTTCCTCGATATCGTTCTGGCCGGCGTCGCCGGCATAGAGCGCAGCGGTGGCGGTGTCGAAGGAAAATCGGAATGGATTGCGCAAACCATAGGCGTAAATTTCGTCGCAAATGCCGTCTGCACAGCCGGCCTGCCCGCCCGAGACGCCGCCAAGGAAAGGGTTGTCGGCCGGAACCGAGTATTGATGGTTGGAGGAATCCCGACCGTTGGGGTCAATGCGCAGGATCTTGCCCAGGATATTGCTGCGATCCTGCCCGTTACCCTGGGCGCTATGGCCGACACCCTGATCATCGGCATTGCCGCCGTCTCCGGTGGAAATATACAGCTTGCCGTCTCCGCCGAAGTTGAGCGCGCCGCCGTTATGGTTGAACTGGGGTTTATCGATGCGGAGGATAATCCGGGAACTGCCCATATCGATCACAGAAAGCGGATTTCCCGGTGTCGGCACGGTCCATTCCCGGATCACGCTCTGATGATTAGCCGGTGCTCCGGCAGGGAGGGTGGAAAAATCGGCGGGGCCGTTTACAGGTTCCGAGGTGAACGTGTACAGAATACCATTGGTCTGATAACCGGGATGGAAGGCGAGGCCCAGCAGGCCGCGCTCGTCGAAAGTATTGGGGCCGGCGATGCCGAGCGGCACCAATAGTCCGCTTAAATCGGCAAACATTGTCTTCTGCCCGTTGACCAAATCGACGGCCCAGATGATACCGGTCTGATCAGTGACGAACAAACGTCCAGGATCACCTGGCGCGGCGGTTCCCCAATTCGGTGCGGTAAGCCCTTCCGCAACGGGAGTCAATTTGATCTTGATGTTCCCTTTTTTGATTCGGGGTTTGATGGGATTGTCGAGTCGATTGGGAGGGGTATTGGCATCCTTGACAATCACGGTGCCGTCCATGCCCATTGGCCAGTGCAGTGTACAGAAATAAGGAAAACTTCCGGCTTGGTCGAAGGTGTGCTCGAAGCTGAAATTGGCACTCTGAACACTGGAATCCCATTGTCCGTTCGGGGTTCCGGAAACGCCCGAGGTAGTGGAATGGGAGCCGTTAACCCAGTCCCAATGCACGGTGTCGCCGATTTGCACGGTAACCGTTTTCGGCGTGAATACGAAATCGCGGACAGTCACATTAACGGTGGCGGCTCTCAGCGATCCGGAAGACAGGATTAAAGTACAGCAGGCCAATAAGGCCAGGCAGCGGATAAACAACGGGGTGGATTTTTGAATATGCATGACGATATTCCTCCTCGCCGGGTGCGAGTGCCTGTTTTTGGAGGACGAGACGCGCCTCATAATGCGCCGCTATCTCGAGAATATAATAAAGGAAATTTCTGATCCGATTGGCTGTAAAAAAACGACAATCATGATAGAAAGAAGTTCAACTAATCCGATAGTTACTGGGTGTAAAACAGCAGACGATGTCTTGGTAGGGGGTTGAGCAAACAGAAAATTAATTTGATTCAATATCAACTTCCGAGCACACGTCCATTTTTGTGTCCGGATTCGGAATCTTTCCTGATCATTGAAATACAGGGATTCGTATCATCGCAACCATCTTAAATAGCTTTTATCCCTTATTACCTTCCATTCAAAATCCAGTTGGTCAGCGAGAGCTTAACATATCTTCTTTTATCCGAGTATGGATCGTCTCTTATGGGCTGGGATTAACCGATACCCGCTTGGGTCAATACCAGTTAGCCAAACTTCTTTAATTTGCAACTGATTCTTGACACTAATTTATTTTTAACTACTTTTATGGGGAATGCAGATAAATTCAATCAAACCAGAGAGACATCATGCTACCAGCCATAGAAAAGAAGGCAGAAGATGACAGGACTAAGCGTTTAGTATTTCAGACGACATTGACAATCTCATGGAGTTTTGCCTTGTCATTTTTGTTAAGTGTCGGATTTTGGTGTTTCTGGATTTTAGTTCTGTTTTATGCAAGTCCATCGAAAGCTGCGGAGGCGACGCCTCCGCCCTATTATAGCTCACCTTTTATGGTGCGCGGTGGCGAAGGCCAAACTTACACTGGTTGGTTCCCGACGATTGGTGAAGCAATCGACGGATGGTGGATATATTATCAACGGGTATGGGGAGTAGGGAATGGCGGGCTAAGCTGCAGTTATTCATTCATGCCATTTTCAAACGGGGCTATAACAGGTACTATCGGCAACGTAAAGCTGAATGGGGATTGTGGTGGTGGCGTGAATGTTATCGGTACGCTGCAATGCAGCAGAGGCTATACGCTTTCAGGTACTACAACCTGCATTCCAAACGGTACTCCCAAAACTGACAAGAACCTGGGTCCTATCTGCCCCGTAGTAGGCAATCCCATTACACCCGGTATCGGCAACAAAATTGCGGTGGAAACCGACTACCAGGACGCCGGTGCATTTTCGTTTCATTTGATGCGTACTTACAATAGTCAATTCAAAGGAGCTATGGGATTAACCGGAAACGGTTGGACACATTCCTATCAAACGTCCATTCAAGTGCTCACTAATTCCTTTGTTTTTGTCCAGCGTTCCAATGGCCAGCGGCTTCCATATGCTCTGATTGGCGGTGCTTGGATCACAGATTCTGATGTGCCATGGATTTTGATCCAGCAAAAAAACGATGTCGGATCAACTACCGGATGGACTTTAATCGCCGAGGACGATCAAATAGAAACCTATGATGCTTCCGGAAAACTGCTTAGCATCAAAGACCGCAGCGGTATCACTCAAACACTTACGTATAGTTGCACAACGGTGAGTGCAACCTGTCCGGTCGCTACGCCGACAACCATTGCCCCTTATGCGGGCTTGCCCATTCAAGTCACTGACAGTTTCAACCGGAGCCTAAGCTTCACTTATAACCATATGGGGCAAATGTCCACCTTAACCGACCCAGGCGGTAACATCATTCACTACGATTATAATGTCATCGGCAACCTTGTCACCGTCACTTACCCCGATGACACGCCTTCGGATTTAACCGATAACCCCAAAAAGACCTATGTCTACGGCGAACTGGCCAATACGGCTAATGTCAGCCAACCCTATGCGCTGACCGGCATCATCGATGAAAACAACGTGCGCTATGCCACCTATAAGTACAACGCAAGCGGCAAGGCCATCACCAGCGAGCATGCGGGCGGCGTCGACAAATACCAGTTGTCATATGCCGACAACAGCACCCGTGTCACCGACCCTTTGAACAGTGTTTACACCACGAATTTTCAAACCATCCTGGGTGCCGTCAAAAGTACCGGACAAAATCAGCCCGGCGGTTCCGGCTGCACAGCCTCGGCCAGTTCCCTGGGCTATGATGACAACGGCAACATAGCCTATCGCATCGATTTTAATGGCAACCGAACCAATTACAGCTACAATTTAGCTCGCAATCTCGAAACCAGCCGTACCGAAGGCTTGACAGCGACCGGAGCCAACACGCCGGAAACCCGCACGATCAGCACCGAATGGCACCCCACTTTCCGCCTCCCGGTCAAAATCATCGAGCCCGGCTTGGAGACCGCTTACCGCTATGACAGCCGCGGCAATATGACGCATAAAAGTCTCAGGGATTTGGTGACCGATAACATTCGAGAGTGGCACATTACCTACAGCTATTCAGCCGCCGGACTATTGTTAAGCAACGTCATCGACGGCCCGCGCACTGACGCAGCTGATATCACACAGTACGACTATTACCCTTCGGATGCCGCGTGTAGCGGCGGACATTTGGGTTGCCGGGGTCAATTGATGCAGATCGCCAGCGCTCTGGGTCAAGTGACCCGCATCACTCGCTATTCCGCGCAGGGTCAACCGGAAGAGATCGTCGATACGAACGGGCTTATTATCAAGCTGGCCTACGACACCCGCCAAAGGCTTAGCTCTTTGGATGTCGGTGGCGAACGCACCACCTATCACTACAATCGGGTGGGGCTGATGGATCGTGTCACGCAACCGGGCGGCGCTTATCTGGCTTACCGCTATGACGACGCCCATCGATTAATCGAGATTAAAGACCATCTGAACAATACCCTTGCCTACACGCTGGATGCCAAAGGCAACCGCATCAAGGAAGAACTGTTCGATTCCAACGGCCAGCTTGCGCGCAGCCAAAGCCGGGTCTATGACGCGCTGTCGCGTCTGCAAAACCTGATTCAGGCGCACTAGGGAGCAGTCAACATGAAATACCCTGCAAGAGTTATTCTCTTATCGCTTTTCCCGATCCTTGCTGTGTTACTGGCACCGAATTTCGTTCAGGCTGCGGCCAAAACCTATACGCTAACTGTCGTCAAATCCGGTTCCGGCAGCGGAGTCATTGCCAGTTCGCCGGTCGGCATCGACTGTGGCGAGTCTTGTAGCGCCGGCTTCAAGGTCAAAACCAGCGTGATATTAACCGCAATGGCAGCGCCGGGTTCGATCTTCGAGGGATGGTCGGGCGCCTGTACCGGTAATGCAAGCACTTGCACGGTACTTATGAAGAAGGCAAAAAGTGTCACGGCACGTTTTGCGTTAATAAAAATGGCGTTGAATGTAAATATAACCGGTTCAGGCGCAGGGATTGTCACGAGTTCTCCAGTCGGCATTGACTGCGGGCCGATCTGCTCAGCCGACTTCATCCAAGACAGCGAAGTCACGCTCACGGCAACCCCGGCGACAGGTTCCACATTCGGGGGTTGGTCCGGCGCCTGTACTGGCTCAGATAACGCCTGCGTCGTTACCCTCAGTCAGGCACGGACTCTATACGCCTATTTTTCAGAACCGGCGGTGACGACTTACCAATACGACCCAAACGGCAATCTGACCCAAGCGTCCGATCCCTTGGGCAACATCCGGCAAGTTGAGTACGACAGTCTCGACCGAGTCATTCGCCAACTCGAACCCCATCCCAGCGCTGCCGGCAGCACCCTGGGGCAAATTGATACCGACTACGATAGTCTGGGGCAGCTTACCCGAATCACCGATCCACGAAACCTCGCCACCGATTATCAGATAGATAATCTGGGTAATCTGGTAAGCCGGACCAGTCCGGACACCGGTTTTACCCAGTTTACCTATGACGAAGCCGGGAACCTCAAGACCCGCACCGATGCCCGCGGCAAAACCGCTACTTATAGTTACGATAGCCAAAACCGTCTCACCCAAACTGCTTACGACGACCAAACCGTCACCTATACCTGGGATACTTGCAGCCAGGGTATCGGCCGGTTGTGCAGCCTTACCAACGCAGGCAGCGTATTGCGTTTCAGCTACGACCCGCACGGACGGATTACCGGCAAAAGCCAAACCGTGGGCTCCGTTACCTTGAGCGCCAGCCATAGTTATAATTCACTCGGCCAACTCGAGCAAACCCTGACGCCCGGCGGCCAAACCATCGATTACCTGTGGCTGAATGGCAGGATCGAGGCGATTAACCTCAACGGCCAGGAGCTGATCAGCCGGATCGCCTACGAACCCGACGGGCAAATCGGCGGCTGGACCTGGAGCAACGGTGAGCCGAGCGAACGGCTCTACGATCTTTCAGGACGCCCGGTTGCCATCGACCTGGGCATCGATGCCCAAAGCCAACGGCCGGATACGCGGCATTACGGCTACGATGCGGCCGGCCGGATCACCGACATCCTGAGCGAGACCGATCCCCATCTCAACCAAAACCATGATTATGACGGCCTGGATCGCCTTATCACAAGCCGACAAGGTGAAACTGTCGTCCTAAGCCGTTTCGACTATGCTTACGACCTTAGCGGCAATCGTACAGGTAAAGTCCTGAATAACAGCACCGCCGAGACTTACACCATCGATCCCGGCAGCAACCGGCTGCAAGCCAAAAGCGGCGCACAGACCAGAAACTACAGCCATGACGCCGCCGGCAATCTCACCGGCGACGGCACCATCACCTTCACCTACAATGCCGAAGGCCGGCGCATCAGCGCCACGGCGCCCACTCTTAATGCCGTCTATGCCTACAACGCCCTTGACCAGCGCGTCAAAAAGACCGTCAATGGCGAAACCGCCTTGTTCTTCTACGACGAACAAGGTCATTTGCTGGGCGAATACGATGCAGCAGGGCAACTTGCTCAGGAAATCGTCTGGTTCGGCGAGTTGCCGATCGCGGTAGTGAAATCCGCCGCGCCGCCAAGTGATGCCATAGAAATCTTTTACCTCCACGCCGATCATCTGACGACGCCTCGGAAAATCACCCGCCCCAGCGACAACAAAGTCCTCTGGACCTGGGAGTCCGAAGCCTTCGGCGACAGCCCGCCGAATCAAAATCCGTCCAGTCTGGGCGAGTTCGTCTTTAACCTGAGATTTCCGGGCCAATACTACGACCAGGAAACGGGCTTGCATTACAATTACTTCAGGGATTATGATCCCGGAACCGGAAGGTATATCGAGAGTGATCCGATTGGGTTGGCTGGGGGCTTAAATACCTATGTTTATGTTAATGGAAACCCGATAAATTACTTCGATCCTTTTGGGCTTGATCCGTTGTGCGCAGAGAATGGACAACGCATTGACTGTACCGATGGTATGCGCCCGCCACCTGCCGGGACTCCTCTAAATGGGCCATTGAGTCCAGTTGGCGTGGCATCAACTGTTGCTGAAACTTTGTTAGCTGTTTGTCCAATTGGTCGAGGCGCGCAGTCCGCAAAGACGATAGCAAATCCAGTGCCAGATATGTTGGCTCGCGTTGTGCCCAAGGGACTTAATCCGACTACACTCGGCAAAGTTGGTGAGGTGGATGTATTTGTTGCTAATGCAAGCGAATTACGCGGCTTGTCCAATGCACAAATTGCCGAAAAACTATCGATCCCGGAAGTGCCCGGCGGATTTAAAGTGATTGAATTTCCAAGCTCTTCAGTGGATGGCATTGCGTCGCCGGTCAATAGGACAAATAATGGTTTTGTCATGGGTGGTCAAACGGCCGGTGGGGCTGCAGAATTTGTGGTTCCAAACGGTCCAATTCCAGTAGGAGCAATTCAATGGATTCCAAAATGATGAACATTCAATCAACTGAAACTAAGATCGTTGGTAAGTGGGTTTTTGAAAATGGAAAGCTGGTGGCTGACGCTACAGCAAAACGGATTGATCACTTAATTCAGAACGAGCTTATGGAAATTGGACGTTCTGATGACGGTTGGACTGTGCTTTATTTGGATAAAACCGATGGCCGTTATTGGGAATTAAATTACCCAGATAGTGGTCACCATGGTGGGGGGGCGCCATGTCTAGAGCTACTGTCCCGTGATAATGTTATAGAGAAATACAAAATTTCTTGTTAAACCAGTGCAATGGAGAGCTGATCACGGGTTCCGCTCAATCCTAACTGATGTCGGTCATATATTTATTTTCGGGATTATTTTGTATTAAGCACGAAATAGACTATAAGATTTTTTGTAATCCTTTTTGTAGCCGAGTTTTCAGGTAATCTGATGACTCCAAAATTTTGTCTTTGATAAGACGATTATTTTAGAGATAACAACGATAGAATCGAATTTAAAGTTTGTAAAATAATACTCAAACTCTTTGCTCATAAGAGTTGTAGCATTTCCAATAAATTTTTTTATGGCATAATCCATTAAACTTCTTGGAAGTTTTTTAATCCTGAAGCTGTTCGGATTCGATGATGCACTCGCCTGGTTGATCTCTCAAAACACCCTCCAGTAGCGCGAGAGCGATACGCTCTGCTTTGACTGCCCGGTAACGAATAGGAATCAGAGGCCGGAAAATTCGTGCAATGATCAGTCCTATCCTTTCCCATGGACGCGGCTTTTCGCGCACGGCGTCAATCAGCGATGGTCTGACTATGGTAAAGCTGGGATAGCTGATATTGCGAATTCCAGCTTCTGCTTCAGCCTTGGTGCGCAGGTAGAAATTTCCGGCCGGATTCGCACCGAGAGAAGAGTTCAGCGCAAAACGCGTAGCGCCCGCCGCTCGTGCCAGTTTTGCGAATTGAATGGGCAAGTCGCGGTCGATAGCAGCAAAGGCCGCCTGCGAGCCGGCAGCCTTGATAGTTGAACCTAGCGCGCAGATCACGGCGTCAACTTTCCACCAGGGTGCATCGACGGGCAAATGGGCAAAATCGATAACCGGGTTAGTTAACTTGGCATAGTCCGGCAACGGGCGACGGGTAGGGGCAACCACCTGCTCGATGCGCGGGTCGGCAAGGGCCAATGCCAGTACTTGCCTGCCCACAGCGCCGGTGGCGCCGACCAGCAGCAGGCTTAGTGGCTTATTACCTGAATAGGTCATGTCAGTTAGTCATTTGTGGCAAGATGGATTGAAGTCAATTGGAACAGGTTAATACCCAAATCAAGCATTACATAAGGGTCCCTATGGCACTGGCCTGTAGTTTACGAAATAAGGTAACATGACCGCAAACAATCTGAAACATCGGATGTTAACCTAACTCAATAACATGATGAAGGATGTACTATGAAAAAACTGCTCATCTTCTTTGCAGCGGGTTGTGTTGGCGCTCTGGCAAATAGTATTGTAGTCTGGGCATTTGGACATTATGGTATTACCAAGGCGCTCGGTGTATCTCTTGCTCCTGCCTTGTAAGCGCTCTTTAAAGGACGTCCTTGAGGATGTTGGAACAAAATGGTAGGAA
>CAZMRW010000039.1:0-36034 GCA_964568805.1 uncultured Methylococcaceae bacterium
GTTTTTCAAATCGAAGAAGCACGAATAAAACCTATCATTGCGAAGAAAGACGAAGGAAAAGATCAAACAATTAAAAATGGCGAAATTTACTACCGTTACGGCGGTAGAACTCAAAAAATTCAATACGCAGAGCTACAAAATATCATCGAACACAGAGTGGAGCAAAACAATCGCCAATGGCTCGATCTAGTGACAAAAATTGGCAAAGCAGGCCCGCAAAACGCAGCCATATTGGATACTGAACGATCGCTTATAGAAAAAGACGACACAAAAATTCTTGTATTGGATGAAGTTCTCGCCAACAAGATTAAATTCATCAAAGAGGGCGAGTTTGTGGAGAAAAATGGTGCTACCACCTTGAAACTTGTTGGTGACGTAGTTCCAATTGATAAAGTTGAGGTCATTCGCAAGGTTAAGGAGAATCTCACAAGACAATACCCATTGTCGGCAATGGAACTTGCCGATGAAGTCAAGAAGGCTCTACCCAATTCTGCACAGCATCAAGTTTGGCGTGTCGTAAAGGAAAACGACCTAAAAAACAACCCCGACTACGCTGTGTATAACTTTAGAAATAAAAAGCAAGAGGACGAATTTAAGACATTGGGCGACCTGCCCGTTGCCACTCCGAGTATTTATAACCACCGCGCGGTGGAGTTTGTCGTCAGTGTCCTAAAAGCTGAGGGTTGAATCTATGCGTGTGAAACATAACAAATCATTCCACCGGACCTGCGTAAAAAGCCGCGCAGGCCGGTTAACTCAAACGTTAGGGCTAAAAAGGAAACTCTATGAATGAAGACAACGATGTTCAAGAAGAAGAGCTGTTTCCGGAAAATATACGCAAGATTGGATTTTGGGCTTCACTGATATTTTCGGTATCTCTTATCGCTTACTATCTTGCTTTTATTTTTCATGGCGCTACCGTATCACCAAAAGACCTTGAGTTATCAAACCTCTTGCTCTTTTCCGTTGCCAGTTTTCTATTTTTTTCTATTCCATGGCATAAGTTAGGATTAAGTCTCAAGAAATTTGGTCCGCTCGAGTTTGAAAGAAAGCTCGAAGGTCAATCTGAAGAGCATATAAAGAATATTTCTGAGTTAGAAAATAAAATTGCCGAACTTGAAGCGGCTATAGCGGCGAGTGGGCATCAAGTACAGGTCAGCGCAATTCAGCCTACGCCCGAAGAACAAGAAATGCGCGATCTTATTGTTAAATTTTTAACTAACTTTAAGCAATGGTCTTTCTCTCCCTCTCGAATGGAATCTTGGGGAGCAGAGCAGCCGGGTTATTCAAAGTTAGCTGGTAACCCATCCTTGCTAAGAAGATTGCTTCGTAGCCTTGTTTCCGAGGGTGTTTTAGAAACCAGAGTAAGCAAAAAGGGTAACACTTTATATCGTATCAAAAATTAACTCTAACATGGCGCTCAACCGGAGCGCGGTTATAATGCGGTTTTGTTTTTCAGCTTTCCGGGCCGCGCCCGGTTAGCTCTACGTTATGCGTCAGAAGTCGGCAAATTGGATGTCTGAACAGAGTTGTGCCCCGGATACAAACCCTGACCAATGGCAGAGCCACGTATATTTGGAGGCGGCAATGAAAATATTCGTAACAAGCGTTTTCGTGGATGATCAAGAGAAAGCGCTTAATTTTTACACAGGTAAGTTAGGCTTTGAGAAAAAGAATGATATTCCTCTAGGGGAGTATCGCTGGCTCACGGTAGTTTCGCCCAATCAGCCAAATGGCGTTGAACTGTTGCTGGAGCCAAGTGCGCACAGCGCAGTGCCACCATTCAAGGAGGCATTGAAGAAAGATAAAATTCCTTTCGCATCGTTTGAGGTCGAAGATATTGAGCAAGAATTTCAGCGTCTCACGAAGTTGGGCGTCGAATTCACTCAAAATCCTACCCCAGCGGGCGAAGTGATAACTGCTGTATTTGACGACACGTGTGGGAATCTTATTCAGATCATGCAGCGCGTCGCATAATGCCGCATAACAATTGCATGTAGCCGACCCACTTTCCGCTATGCCTCCGGTTTCGCTCCAAGTGGTCGGCTGATGAAAAGCGCTAGGGCACATACACAGAGGGCCTTGCACCAGAGCTCAGTAAAAAAGGAAAAGGTTATGAACGAACACGAACCCATGAAACACGGCGGCCTTTCATTGACACGCCAGATTAATGCGCCGCGTGAAAAAGTCTATGAAGCATGGACGAAAATCGAGCATAGAAAGCACTGGTTTGTAGGTCCGGCTTGGACAGAAATCAAAAGAAGCCTAGATCTAAAAACAAACGGAATAGAAATTGCTCATGGTCGCTTTGAAGACGGCACAGAAACAATCTATACTGCACGCTTTCATCTCATTGAGCCAAATATTCGTTTGATCTATGCATTCGATATGCACGTCGGCGGCAAACTCTTCTCTGTTTCACTCGCAGGAGTGGAGTTTAAGAGCAAGAGCAAGTCCACGGCAACTGAACTAACCTATACCGAGCAAGGGTTATTTCTTATCGGTGAATATAATGCCGAGTCACGAACAGTGGGCACAGATGGTCTTTTGAATCAGTTTTCGTCTTACGTGGAATCTATGAAATAAGGGCCGTAGGATGCGGTGACGATAGGAACCGCACTTGTGCCCTTGGGTATCAATCGCGAACGATGCGGTTCGTCCCTCACCACATCCTAAAAAGCTGGATTAAGATACAAGTGTATGCACCGCACACCATTATTTCTTTTGTTTACCAAAAAACTTAAATTTGTGTAACTGCGTCATTTAATTTTTCAGTGGAATGAGCGGATTTTAATACAGGAATTTTAGTGGTAGGTGAAAGAACCGGGCAGATAGTCTTCGAAGGCGGATGGCGCTTCGCTTGTCCGCCCTACCCCGTTCTTTGGGATTCGGCTAACGCAGTGTCTGTGAGCTCCAAAAGACTTATCACATTCAGCTTGATCGCCAAGCGTGTGAGTTCGATATCACTGGAAACGCCCAGTTTACGTTTGATCAGGTAATGGCAATTGCTGACCGTCTTGGGGCTGATATTAAGAAGTTGCGCAATGATTTCCGGCGATTTCGCTTCAACCAACAGGCGCAGAATTTCAAATTCCCTGGCAGTCAAGGTGTCCAACGCGATGGCTTCGCCGCTTAATTTTTCAAGGGCCAATGCCTGAGCGATGTCGGAACTGAGTATGTGCCGGCCGGCATGAACCTCATGAATGGCTTGCAGCAAGACGTCCGGAGAACTGCTTTTGGTGACGTATCCCAAAGCGCCTGCCCGGCAGGCTTGCAGAGCAAAACTGGGATTTTGATGCATGCTGAAGACCAGAATCCTGGCGTTACTGTTACGCTGTTTAATCCGGGTTATCGCTTCCAGCCCG
This sequence comes from uncultured Methylococcaceae bacterium, assembly GCA_964568805.1. GTDB lineage: Bacteria > Pseudomonadota > Gammaproteobacteria > Methylococcales > Methylomonadaceae > CAZMRW01. The sequence continues at coordinate 3,366 of CAZMRW010000039.1, forward strand.
CTTAAGCCTGGCATGGACAAATCGGTAATGACCACATCCGGTTCAAATTCCTTATATAAACGATAGGCATCGGCGCCATTTGCAGCCTCGGCGATCACCTGCATATCCGGCTGTTTGTTGAGCAGCGAACGGTATCCTTCGCGGACAATGGCATGGTCGTCTGCCAGCAGGATTCTGATCGTCATACGACTATTCATGATGCTGTTCCCGCCGGCAAGGGCATCGGCAACCGGATATCGATAATCAAGCCATGCGGCTTAGCAATGGCCAGGGTATATGTGCCGTTCATCGCCATCACGCGTTCTCGCATGCCGAGCAAACCCATACCGGTGGCATCGGCAAATGGCAAGGCATCGGCTTTGCCATCATCCTTTATAGTAACCGAGACATCATCGGCCGTGATGACCAGTGAAATCTCAGCCTGGGTTGCCGCCGCATGTTTGGCAATGTTGCTGATACCTTCCTGGATAATCCGGAATAACGTAATGGACAGCGGTTCCGTTAACCGTGCGCAATCGCCGCTTACGTTCAGTTGATAGCGTGTCTTGCCGGCATCAAGCCTATTCCAGCGGGTCACCAGGCTACGTAGACTGGCGGCAAGCCCTAATCCTTCCAGTTCCATGGGTCGTAAGCGGTTTAACAAGCCCCGAACACTCTTCTGCATGACTTCAGTAAATCGGCTGATCTGTTTGGCTTCTGTCATTAACGCCGGGCAATGCTGTTCCGCCGTCTGCCCAATCGAGGCGGCGACGGCGTTGATTGCGGCCAGGCATTGTCCGAATTCGTCATGAAGTTCTCGTGCCAGATAACGCCGTTCCTCTTCCTGTACATTCATCAGCATGACAACCAGTTTTTGACGCTCGTTCAACAATAGGCGCTGATTTTCGGCGAGTTGATTGATTGCCGAAGCGGTTTGCTGCCATTCGATTAACTCGAAATCGGGAAGCCGGTAGAACAACTCACCGTGTTCCATGCGTTGGAGCCCGGCGACAATCATTTGGGCCGGACGCAAGGCGCGGCTGATAGCCAGATAAACCAGCAAGCACACAGCCAAAATGGTAATGACGGACAATCCCAATAAATTACCGACATTGTCCCAGGCATGGGCTATGGCCATTTCCGCACTGGTTGACACCGTCAGCATACCATAAACACGGCCATTGAAAGCGATCTGACGTCCCCATTCAAAATCAGGATTAAGCAGTAGACGGTATAATTTTTCAAAGCCGAACGGCCAGCTTTGAGCGGGCAAATCGACTCCGTTGCACAAACTGCGGCCCCGCTCCTTATCCGACGACTCATAACGGATGCAAACACCAGGCGTATTGCTTGTCTGCTTCCATAAGTCAAAATCCGGAAACGGGCTGGTTGGCTGGTAACCGGCATTATTCCGCAACAGCTGAAATTCCAGCTGTTTAGCTAGCGAGTCAATCGTATTCTGTGCCACCGTCCTGGATTGTTGTTCGCTTTTATAGAGTACATAAACAATCGCGGCAAACAAACAAATCAAGGCTACCGCAGCAATGCGCGACACTAAATGCAATTTTAAATTCATGATAAGCCTATACAGACAATAGCAACCTGACTATCCGGCGCTCATCTATTGTATAAAGCCATTGATTAACTGCATAGCCTGCCTGATAACGGCGGGCAAATTGCCCGTGTTTGCCGGGCAACTATCGGATGACTGATTGCAGGCGGAAGCCTAAGCTTGGGCCATTCCAAACAAAAATAGCCAGGAGATGCCGATATGATTGAAACAATAAATGTAACTAAAACCATGGCGATGCAAGTTGATCGGGTATGGCCGGCAATCGCTCAAATCGGCGGCCTTGATCGCTGGTTTCCGGTGATCACAGCATGCAGGGTCATCGGCAGCGGTGTGGGAGCAACGCGTATGCTAACCCTGACAAGCGGTGAAAAAATCAGTGATCGGATCGAGCTAATAGATCATGTGAAAAGACGATTTCAATACAACCGTACCGAGTCACCGTTTCCGGTTAACCGTTATATTGGAACGGTTGATATTCACGAAACTGGCGAAAGTTCCTGTGAACTGTCCTGGACAGTTGAGATCGATGTGCTCGATGAAAAGCGCGATGAAATGGTCGGCTTCGTGAAACACGCATTAACTGAGGGCATTAATGGCTTGGAACAGGATTTGCTGCCCACGGAGGCATTGCCTTTGATATAGGTGTTAATAATGAACATTCTAAAATTGACCGGGCTTGTTTTGGTTCTCAGCGTCATGTTAAACAACGCAGCCAACGCCACAACGCGAATCGCCGTGCTGGATTTCGAGCTGAATGACATCACCTCGCTGCCCAATACACCGGAGGAGCTTCGACGCACTGCATCGATGGCGCCGTTATTGTCGAAAACGTTAAACCAAATCGGCGATTACGACATCGTGCCTATCGATGCCGAAACGCAACAAGCCGCTAATGCCGGCTTCGGCTACCTGTTTCATTTTCACGATATTGCCGCGCGATTAGGCCGGCAGCATGGCGCTGACTGGATTATCGTCAGCCAGCATAGTAAGCCCAGCTTCCTGTTTTCCTACTTATGGGTTTATTTAATCGATGTAAAAAATCAGACCTCCATTGCCCGCTATGATATCGAGCTAAAAGGTAACCATGAGAAAGTGACCCGGCGAGGTATCGATGCATTGACCCGGAAAATTGAATCCACAATTGCCAATTATCGGCGCAGATAACTGAGAATTGTCAATAGACCGGGAGCCAACTAAAGCCTGTCAACAGAGCCATCTTTAATTGTAAAACCTTGGCTTGTCCGCTAGAACGCTATCATCACTTTACTCCGAATGTCGCCCGCGTTTGGAGCGCGATGCCTTCCCATTAGGTTTCAACTGCATGATGCTTGCGACTGGAAAGTCGTATTGGCAAGTGGCGTGCCATGGCCAGTATGAATACGAGAGCGTGCATGCGGTTCTTTTTTTGCAAGCGCTTTAAAATCATGTGCTTGTAGAACTTCGGTTAAGCGTTTTGGTCGCCTAATAAATCATTAGAGTTTACTTTTTTGTACACTCATAATCTTATGCTAGGATGCTAATTTACTTGGGATGGGTTGGATCTTCCAAGTCAATAAACACGCTTTTCCGGAACGATCAATTTTTGGATTCCCATGCGCAAAGATCAGGTTTTTAAAGAACAAACTCAAAAGGTTGCAGATTTTAAATTCGGTACTGCGGTTGCCAATGTATTTGATGACATGGTGAACCGTTCCGTACCTTTTTACGGAGAAATGCAACGCATGATGGCGGAACAAGCTGCCGACTATGTCATCACGGGTACAGATGTCTATGACTTAGGCTGCTCCACTGGGACAACTTTAATCGGTATGAACACCTCTGTAGCTGAAAATATTCGGTTTATTGGGATTGATGATTCCCCCGAAATGCTCAGTAAATGCCAAAACAAACTGGAAGAAGCCGGCTTTAAACGTCCTTTTGAATTACGGGTTGCGGACTTGAATCAAAATGTCGAAATTTCCAACGCATCTGTCGCAATCCTGTGTCTGACGCTCCAATTTATCCGCCCCATTAATCGGGAAAAATTGTTGAAATCCATTTTTGACGGTTTAAATAGCGGCGGTGTCCTGATTCTGGTGGAAAAAATATTAGCGGAAGACAGCGTCTTTAACCGCGACTTTATTAAGTATTATTACAACTACAAGCGACGCAACCAATATAGCGAGATGGAAATCTCGCAAAAACGCGAGGCTTTGGAAAATATTCTTATCCCTTATAAACTCAGTGAAAATATCACCTTGTTGCTCGATACAGGCTTCGCACATTGTGAGGTTTTTTTTAAGTGGTATAACTTTGTCGGCCTCATAGCGGTGAAAAAATAATGTCATTGATACAAATAGGCAATTTCTTCTTTAAATACCGGAACTGGATATTCATACCCCTATATCTGGCATTATTCATACCCTCACCCGAACTACTGGCTGCAGAACAGCGTTATTGGTTGATAATGATAGGTTTATTTATCACCATCTCAGGCCAAATGCTTCGTTTTGCGACCATTGGCTTGGCATACATCAATCGCGGCGGTAAGGACAAAAAGGTCTATGCCTCTCAATTAGTTACAGGGGGTATATTCAGTCACTGTCGTAATCCGTTATATATAGGCAATATCCTCAAGCTAGCGGGTATCGGCATACTCTCCAACTCGTTGCTCTATGTTGCGCTTTTTATTCCGGCATTTTTGTTCATTTACCAAGCGATTGTCTTGGCCGAAGAAAACTATCTGAGCAGTAAATTCGGCCAAGAATTCGATGCTTATTGCCGAAGCACTAATCGCTGGATTCCCAGATTTTCTGGCCTGGTCGAAACATTTAACAGTATGGACTACAGATGGCAGCGCCCTCTGGTTAAGGAAAATGCATCTGTATACGTCTGGTTAGTTGGTATCGTCTTAATCTTATTACTCAAATATCCGGAACTAACTGGCGATAATGCGCTGCTTCGTAACCAATTATTAATGATTGTTTTACCGTTGCTGACCGTCATTTATTTAGGTATCCGTTATCTCAAAAAATCGGGCAAACTTCAGGGTTTGTAAAGTATCCTGATTTATCCAACGGTATCAGGGATGGAGTATATCGAGAGACACGAAGATGCGGCCAGTATGGAGCTTGTCCGGAATTTTGAATAACCGGAGCCTATCTTATCCGGCTGAAGTTAAAAGGATACTTGCTCCAATTCGGACAAAGTCGATGAAATAATCTATAATTAAATTTTTTGGCTTACCGGCACTTCAGGGTAACCAAGGATAGGTTTAAGATCAAATGGGAAAATACTCTTTAGGATCTCTTTTCTCTTGCTAATTTAATTGCTGTTTGCAACCCATTCAATCAAAGAGAACGAGAAGCCTTTGGAGTGAACGAAAATTAAACACAGAGATTCCGAACCGGATTTTTCAGTTCGAACCGGCATTCGACAGATTTACTTTATGGAGGAGAAAATGATAAAGACACTTAATGTCACTAATAAATTGCCGTTTTTCTTTGGCTTATTACTGTCATCACTTGCGCACAGCGTATATGCCGAAGAACCTGTAAGCACTACGGACGATCAAACCGAAGACTTTGTGTACAAAGCCCAAAACCCTTTAGCTCCAATTTACAGTATCCCGTTAAAGTATACTCATCACGGCGGTGCTGATAATGGCGACGTATCGATTGGCAGTTTACAGCCTATCATCCCTGTCTCACTTGGCGACTGGAATATAATCAACCAATTATCGTTGAATTTTATTGGCACACCGGGTGTAGTAAATGGCATCGCCGAATTACCTGAACCTTATCCCGGCTCAGGGGTAGCAGGTCTCGGTGATACGAATTTTACATCACTTTTTACACCGGCAAATTCCGGTATTTGGAGTTGGGGATTCGGGCCTACTTTCGTTTTTCCAACCGATACTCTTTTCTCTGATACGGAGGATCGAAGATCGCGGGAACTAGGCAGCGGAAAATTCAGCGTTGGCCCTGCCGCCACGTTCGTAACCCAACCTAAACCCTGGACATTGGGCCTTAACGTCAAACAAATCTGGTCAGTATTCGGCAATGATAGCCGCCATGAGGTCAGTCAAATGGTGCTGCAGCCTTTTGTTAATTATAACCTGTCCGATGGCTGGTATATGGTTTCAGATATGGATATGATCGCCAACTGGAATCACGATAACGATCAACGGTGGACCGTGCCGGTTGGCGGCGGTGTCGGCAAATTATTCACCATCGGTAAAAATGCTATCAATACCCGACTGGAAGGCTATTATAATCCGGTCAGACCGGACCAAAGTCCGGAATGGTCGGCCAATTTTACCTTTCAATTTCTGTTCGCGAACTAATATCTTCTTGCACACCCCGGAATGATTTCGGGGTGTGTTTCTTTTCATTGCGGGCGTATTAAGCTCGAAGTTTCCGGCAACATTTTGGTGTGGATAAACCAAATCCTTTAACCCGCTCCTTATGCTGATCCATCCGTTTCTGACAGGTTGTACAAGGTCATAGCCATTACGATTTGATGAATGGAGCAGTTCAACACAAGTTATGGATCGAGGATACAGTACGGAATCATGCCATCGAGCTGATGGTTTTGCGGAAGCGGCCCAGCGCCAGTACAAAGAACACGCTACCTATTCCGATCAATGCAAGAAATTCAGGCCAGACGATGCCAAAACCTGCACCCCGGTAAAGGATGGCCTGGGCGAGCGCGACGAAGTGCGTGGTCGGTGCCGCCAGCATCAGGTTCTGGACCAGTGCGGGCATGCTCTCGCGCGGGGTGATGCCGCCGGACAACATTTGCAGCGGCAACAGAACGACGATCATCAGCATGCCCATCTGCGGCATCGACCGCGCCACGGTGCCGAGAAAGATGCCCATCGACGTGGTCGCGAACAAATGCAGCGCCATCCCTGCGACGAACAGTCCGATCGAGCCTTCCACGGGCACTTCGAGCACGCCCTGCACAACGACGACCAGAGACGTCGTCGCGACGATGACCACGATCAGGCCCATGGCCCATACCTTGGCCATCATGATTTCGAACGGGGTCAGCGGCATGACCAGTAAATGCTCGATAGTGCCGTGTTCGCGTTCCCGGATCAGCGCCGCGCCGGTCAGGATAATCGACAACATGGTGATGCTGTTGATCAGTTCCATCACCGAACCGAACCACACCGAACTCAGGTTCGGATTGAAGCGCGCACGCACCTCGAGTTCGGCAGGGAGGGTGGTGACTGCGCGATGGCCCTTCACGAAGGCCGTCACCTCGCCGTTGATAATGTTCTGGATGTAGCTGTTGCCTATAAAGGCCTGCGACATGCGCGTAGCGTCGACGTTGAGCTGGATCGCCGGTTGGCGCCCGGCCAGGACGTCACGTTGGAAATCGGAAGGAATATCGAGGACGAAGGTGTACAGGCCCGCGTCCATGCCTGGATCCATGGCGTACTGGTCAATGATCACCGGCGTCAGGAAATGGGGCGGAAAGAAGGCATTGACGATGCGCGAAGACAAAGGCGAATGGTCTTCGTCAACGAAGGCGATCGGAGCCTTGTGCAGCGATTCGGGCAGACCGGTCGCGGTCAGGTAAACCTGGACGGTGAAAGAGAACACGATCAGCACCATCATCAAGTTGTCGCACCCGAGGCTACGCAGTTCCTTGACGCCGAGATGAAATATATTCAGCCAAGTCTGCATGCCTAGCGCTCCTGTTTCTTCAGCAATACGACGCTCAAACCGAGAACCACCGGGATGGCGAGGGCGAGTGACAGCAACGAGGAACCCAGCTCGGCAAAACCCAGGGCCTTGGAAAAGGTGCCGCGGCAGATGGTCACGAAATGCGTGGTCGGAAAAATCTCGCCGACAAAGCGCGCCCCACCCTCCAGCGAAGAGACGGGGTCGATCATGCCGGAAAATTGCCGGGTTGGAATGATGGTGGCGATCGACGTGGCGAAGATGGCGGCGATCTGGCTGTTGGTGAACGCCGAGATCAACAGGCCCAGGCCGGTGGAGGCGGTCACGTAGAGCAGCGCGGCCAGGGTCAGCAGCAGAAAGTCGCCCTTGTGAGGCACGCCGAATACGAACACTGCCATTGCGCAGACGAGAAAGAAGCTTATCATCCCCATGGCGATGTAGGGCAGTTGCTTGCCTACAAGGAACTCCAGCTTGGTCACCGGAGTGACGTACAGATTGAGGATGGAGCCCAGCTCCTTTTCGCGCACCACGCTGAGCGCACTGAGCATAGCCAGAATCAACATCAACAACATCGGGATCACTGCCGGTACGATGGCCGGTAGACTCTTGACATCGGGGTTATAGCGAAAGCGCGTCTCTATCGTCATGAGTCCGGCCGGCACATGTCCCGTCGCATGCCCCCGAGCCTGCTCCAGCAGCCAAACCTGGTGCATGGCTTGCACGTAGCCAAGCACGTTCTCGGCGCGGGTTGGCATCGCTCCGTCGATCCAGGCGCCAATTTTTACGTTTTTGCCGCGCTGCAGATCGCGCGCGAAATGCGGCGGGATCTCGATCGCCAGGCTCAGTTCTCCGCTGCGCATGCGCAGGTCGAGTTCGTCATAATCGGCGATGGGCGGCTGAGCGATGAAGTAACGCGAACCGCCGAGGTCGAGCACGTAGTTTCGGCTGAGCGTGGTCTGGTCGCGGTCGAGTACGGCGAAGCGCAGATTTTCGACATCCATGCTGATGCCGTAACCGAATGTGACCATCAGCAACAGCGTGCCGAACAGGGCGATCAACCAACGAACGGGGTCACGGCGCAATTCCAGCGCCTCGCGATAGGCATAGCTGAACAGACGCAGAAGGCTGAAACGAGGGTGCGGCGAGACTTGTTCTCTCTCCCCGACCCGCCCCCATCGAGGAGGAGGGAGTGATGCTTCCCCGACCTCAGGGACTCCAGCCGGCTCGTCGTCGAGGCCGCTCGCTTCCTTCAGGTAGTCGATAAAGGCGGCTTCCAGCGTGGCATGCTCGCTGCGTTCAACCAGCGCTGCCGGACTGTCACTGGCAAGCACCTTGCCGGCATGCATCAACGAGATACGGTCACAGCGCTCGGCCTCGTTCATGAAATGGGTTGAAATAAAGATGGTGACACGTTCGCGGCGAGAAAGGTCGATCATCAATTCCCAGAAACTGTCTCGCGCGACAGGATCGACGCCGGAGGTCGGCTCATCGAGAATCAATAAATCGGGCTTATGGATCACCGCCACCGCCAGCGAAAGGCGCTGTCGTATGCCCAGCGGCAAGTTGTCGGGCAGGATATTCATCAGCGGCCCAAGCAGGAAGCGGTCGGCCATCTCGGCCACACGGAAAGGAATTTCAGCTTCGGGCAGATGAAACAGTCGGGCGTGCAGTTCCAGGTTTTGCCGCACGGTCAGTTCGGAATACAGCGAGAACGCTTGCGACATATAACCAACGCGCTTGCGCGCGTCCAGATTGCGGGCGTCGACGACCCGGCCGAACAGTAAAGCATCGCCTTCGCTCGGTTGCAGCAGGCCGGTAAGCATCTTCATCGTGGTCGACTTGCCGCAGCCGTTGGAACCGAGGAATCCGAAGATTTCGCCGCGCTCGATGCGCAGGCTGACGTTGTCGACCGCAACGAAGTCTCCGAAGCGCATGGTCAGGCCGTGGGCCTCGATCGCAATTTCAAACTCGACTTGGGTATCCCGCGCGGGAATCACGATTTCCTTGTGGCCCTGGCGCTTTTCTTCCGGCAGCAGCCGTATGAAAGCTGCTTCCAGTGAGTCAGCGCCGGTTTCCGCCCGCAGTTCGGATGCCGTGCCGGTGGCCAGGATCTTGCCAGCATCCATCGCCACCAGCCAGTCGAAGCGCTCGGCTTCGTCCATGTAGGCTGTCGAAACAAGCACGCTCATGCCTGAATGGCGTGTACGCAGGCGATCGATCAGCTCCCAGAACTGGGCGCGCGACAATGGATCAACGCCGGTCGTCGGTTCGTCCAGCACCAGGAGGTCGGGATCGTGAATCAGCGAACAACAAAGGCCGAGCTTTTGTTTCATGCCGCCCGACAGTTTCCCTGCCGGCCGGTCGCGGAAAGGGCTCAATCCGGTGCTATCCAGTAGTTCGGCGATGCGCTGATGGCGTTCGGCTTGCTCGTGGCCGAACAGGCGGCCGAAAAAATCGACGTTCTCGAATACCGAGAGCGTAAGATAGAGATTCTTGCCCAATCCCTGCGGCATGTAGGCGATGCGCGGACAAACCGCGCGTCGATGTGCCGCGTCGGCAATGTCCCCTCCCAAAACTTCAATCCGGCCTTCCTGCATTTTCCTTGCCCCGGTCAACAGCGACATTAAACTGGACTTGCCCACGCCGTCGGGGCCGATGAGTCCCACCATACGCCCACTGGGAATATCCAGGCTGAGGTTGTCGAGGACGAGATTCTTGCCGTAGCGCAGGCTGACACCCTGCACGTGGACGACCGGCCCTTCAGAAGTGGGACCGTTCATTTCACCAACTTGATGGCGAGCTCGGCGGGCCATTCGGCGGACGGGTCGATTTTGACATAGGCCATGCCGGGCAAACCTGTCTTGACCTGTTCGAGATGCTGTTTCAATAGCTCGGGAGCGATCCTTGCGCGCACGCGGAACATCAGTTTGAGACGTTCGGTTTCAGTTTCGACCGTTTTCGGCGTGAACTGGGCGACGCTGGCGACGAAGCTGGCTTTGGCCGGAATCACAAGATTTGGCGCGGCATCGAACACGAGGCGGATTTCGCTGCCAAGCGCCACATTGCCTGCGGCCTCGGTAGGCAAAAAGAAGGTCATGTACACATCGGACAGATCCACCATGTTCAGGACGCGGCCGCCGGCATCGAGCACTTCGCCGGGCTCGGCGACCCGATATTGCACGCGGCCGTCGCGCGGCGCCTTCAGTGCGCGGTCGTCGATATCGGCCTTCAGCCGCGCGACGGTCGCATTGGCCGCCTCGATCAACGACTGCGATTCAACTACTTGTGATTTCGCCGCCTCAATTCCGGCGCGCGCGGCCGCGACCTGGGCCTCGGCGGCCCTGACCGCGGCTTCTGCCCCCAGAACCCGAGCGCGGTTATCATCGACTTCCTGCTGAGGTATAGCGCCTTCGCCTACGAGTCGCTGCGAACGCTTCAAGCGTTTGCGGGCAACGTCGAGTTCGGCCTGGCGTTGGGCAACGACCGCCTGGGCTGCAAGGCGTTCACTCTCGCGTTGAAGCACGATTGATTTCGCGGTCATATAGGCGTTCTCGGCCTGACGAACCTGGGCCTCCGCCTCGGCCTGCTGGGCCAGCAGCACTTCCGTATCCATACGGGCAAGCAGATCGCCAGCTCGTACGAAGTCGCCTTCGTGCGCAAGAATCTCTATGACTCGGCCGGAAGCCTTGGTGGCGATGTCGATTTCGGTCGCCTCGATGCGGCCATTGCCGGAAACGATACCTGCGGGCAATCCTGCCGGTCGCAACATCCACCACGCTACTGCTGCAGCAATTGCGGCGGCAACCAGAACCAATGTAAGTGTCGATTTAGTCTGTGTCCTCATTATTTTCCTCGGCAAGTATCGGTTCAGTTATAATGACATTGCGTTTGCGCCGCCGCCCAGTGACTTGTACAAGGCAATCAGATTTGTGGCAGTTGCCGCCTCGGAGCGGGCCAGATCGATTTCGGCGACATAAAGCGCTCGCTGCGCATCCAGCACATCCAGAAACGAGCTAACGCCTTCCGTATAACGTAAATTCGATAAGCGGACCGATTCCTTCTGGTCGGCCACCGTGCGAGCAAGCGTCTGCCGCCGGATTTCTTCCTTCAGATAGCGGGTCATCGCGGTTTCGGTTTCCTGAAGCGCCTCCAGCACGGCCTTTTCATAACTCAAATAGGCTTCCTTCTGCTTCGCATCGGCCATATCGATACCGGCGCGGATACGGCCGAAATTCAGCAAAGGCTGCAACAGATTGGCGGCCGTGCCATAGGAAAACGCTGCCGATTTGAATAGTTCTTCAATATCGGTATTGCGCAGCCCGACAAAGGCCGACAGCGATATTTTCGGAAACAGTTCCGCGATGGCAGCTCCCTGCATCGCCGTTGCCGCCGCAAGGCTCCGTTCGGCGACACAAACATCGGGGCGATTGCGCAGGGTTTCCGCGGGAGAAGTCAGAATTCCGATCGCCGGCGCCGCCGGCACCGCTCCTTCAGAATTCAGCCGGCCGCCCAGGGAGCCTGGCCGGCGTCCGGACAGAACTTCGAGCTGGCGCAAGGCGGAAATCAGTCTGGCTTCCAGCGCCGGAATCTGGGATTCGGTCGCGGAGGATTGGGCTCTCGCCCGCACCACATCATGCCGCGTTCCGACGCCTTCGGCATTGAGCCGCTCGGTCAGCCCCAACGTATGCTGCTGAGACTGAAGGTTTGAACGCGTTATACTGAGTTGGTTCTGCAGACTGCGGTAATCGACATAAGTGCGAGCAATTTCGGAGGTCAAGATCACCAGTGTCTGACGATATTGCTCTGACGCGCCTTCCAGATCAGCACTGGCGGCCTCAAGGCGCCTCTGCTGACGGCCGAACACATCGATTTCCCAGAGCGCATCGAAACCCAACTCGAACAGGTTGTATTTGATGCCGGGCGCCAAACCGGGAAGTGGATTCTCGTTGCGCTGCGCGCCAGCGACCACATCGACTTTCGGAAACAGCTCCGCTCGCGTGCCGCGTCGCTCGGCGCGGGCCTGATCGACACGGGCCAGCGTAATTTTGATATCGAGGTTTCCGGCCAGCGCCTGTTCCATCAGACGGTTTAGCTCTTCATCGCCAAAGCTTTGCCACCATCGTTTCAAAGCTTCGCTGTCGACAGGCTTTAAAGCCGCTTTTGCCTCTTTCTTTACATTGTTATCCTGAGCTTCGGATAATTTTTCTGCCTGCCAGCGATCGGGAACAATCGGCGCCGTTTCCTTATAATCAGGGCCTACCGCGCATCCGGTTAAGCCTGCGGTTATCAAAAGCGAAACAATTTTATGCTTCATGGTAGCCATGTCCTTTCAAAAAGAGTGAGACGGCGGAATTAATCATATCTTCCTTTTCCGAATCGTTCAAACCGGCCTGCATGCCGAGCAGGCAGCGCAAATGTTCATCGCCTTTCAGCAAGCTCAGAAACAGATGGCTCGAGATTTCCACATTGGGAATATTCAAGGCGCCAGACTTAGCCAGTTCGCCCAGGTAGGACGACAGCTGTTTCAACACCGGCTCAGGCCCCGAACGGTAGACTAACACGCCCAATTCAGGAAAATTCTGCTGTTCGGCGATAATCAGGCGGTACAAATTCAGGGCCTCTGGAGCATAGATCAGATCGACGAAAGCGCGGGCAATGGTCTTGAGGCCGATTGCAGGCTCCTTGATCCCGGTTTTAGAACGGGCCAACGTACCGAGTAAAGACTCGCATTGGCCTGCGATCACGGCGGCGAATAATTCCTGTTTGCCGTGGAAATGACTGTATAGCGTCGGTTTCGACACCGGCGCGGCTTCGGCGATAGCCTCCATGCTGACGCCGCTGTAGCCATGGGAAAGAAATGCCTGCTTGGCCGCATCAAGAATGGCTTGTCGTTTGGATTTGGGAACGGAGGTCATGACGGTTTTCGAAAAAAATAATGTTGCTTGTGTAGGGTGTTAATGTTTAGAATAAACTACACCGTTTAGTTAGGCAATTAATTTTTATGCGCTCTCCCTTTTACAAAAGCCGCTTGTTCACCATTACCTTGATCCTGATCTCGGCAGCGGGCGGCCTATTCTACTGGTTCAAAGCGATTCATCCGTTCGAGAGCACCGACAATGCCTACCTGAAGTCGCATATGAGCCTGATCAGTCCGAAAGAATCGGGTTATGTCAAGGACGTGCTGTTCGAAGATAATCAAAGAGTCAAGGCCGGCGACGTGCTGGTCGTGATCGACGATCACGATTTTCAAGCCAGAGTCGCCCAGGCCGAGGCGCAAGTCATGCTGGAAATGGCCAGTGCTCAGACCTTGGTAACCGACAAACAGGCCCAGAGCGCGATGATCCGCCAGGAACAGGCGAATATCGCCGCCTCGGAAGCCGGTGTCGAAAAATCGGGCAAGGATTTGAAGCGCTTCAGCAACCTGGCTGCCGAAGGCGCCATCTCGGCACAAACACGTGATGCCGCAGAATCGGCCTATAAGCAGGCCAAAGCCGAACATAATAAATATGTTTCCACCAGGCAGGAAGCCGAAAGCCGATTGTCTTCGCTGGATGCCCGCATCGAAGAAGCCAAAGCCCGGCTAAAGGCGGCGCAGGCGGCGCTGGAGCTGGCCAAGATCGATCTGGCCAATACGCGCATTACCGCGCCGTTCGAGGGCGTGATCGGCAACCGCAGCGTACAGGTCGGCCAACTGGTGCAGCCTGGCAGCGCGCTCGCCTATCTGATTCCCGCCAACGGCCTCTTTGTCGAAGCCAATTTCAAGGAAACCCAGATTGCCCGGATGAAGCCAGGTCAGCCGGTTGAAATCGAGGTCGATGCGGCTCCCGGCCGCCCCTTCGAAGGTTCTGTGGACAGTTTTGCGCCCGCGTCAGGCTCCGAATTCAGTCTGCTGCCGCCGGAAAACGCGACCGGCAATTTCACCAAAATTGTCCGCCGCGTGCCGGTGAAGATCAAATTCCGTCCGGGCTCCGATCTCACCGGCCTCAGGCCGGGCCTGTCGACCACAACCAGGGTCAGAGTCAGGTAGGGCCACATGACGGCAACGAAAGCATCCGACATTTCACGGGGGGATGAAACGGCTCGTGCCGAAAATGGCGTCTCCCAGGTCAGCCCTCAGCAATGGATCGGCTTTATTGCCATGGTCTTTGGAATTTTCATGGCGGTTCTGGATATCCAGATTGTCGCCAGCTCGCTTGAGCAGATCCAGGCAGGACTTTCTGCGACAAGGGATGAAATCACCTGGGTTCAGACCGCCTATCTGGTCGCAGAAGTCGTCATCATTCCACTATCCGGCTGGTTGGGACGGGCTCTCTCGACTCGCATTCTGTTCACGCTGGCCTGCGGTGGCTTTACCCTGATGAGCCTGTTCTGCGCACTGGCCTGGAATCTTCCGTCAATGGTGGCTTTCCGTGCTTTGCAAGGACTGTTTGGCGGTGCGATGATCCCGTCGGTTTTCGCTGTGATCTATACGCTGTTTCCGCCGCGTCTTCAACCGGCGATGGTCATCGTCGTCGGTTTGGTGGTGACCGTTGCCCCCACCGCTGGCCCCGTTCTGGGCGGCTACCTGACTGAAATGATATCCTGGAAGGCGCTGTTTTTGATCAATCTGGCGCCGGGATTTCTGGTGTCGCTGGCGACCTGGATGTTCGTCCGAGTCGATGAGCCTGACTGGGGGCTGTTGGACAAGATCGATTTCCGCGGCATCCTGTATATCGTCGTTTTTCTCGGCAGCCTGCAATTCGTGTTGGAAGAGGGCGTCAAGGAACAATGGTTTGAGAGCCGGGTGGTCGTGTTCTTCACTGTAGTCGCGGTTGCCTCCGGTATTGCCATGCTTTACCGCGAATTGACCATCGAGCATCCCATCGTTGATCTATGGGCGTTCCGAAACCGGAATTTTGCCGTGGGCTGTTTCTTCAGCTTTATTTTGGGCATCGGGCTTTACACCATTATCTATCTGATGCCGGTTTATTTAGCCAACGTCAAGGGCTTGAACAGCCTTCAAATCGGCCAGTATGTAATGATCACCGGGATATTTCAATTTGTATCGGCCTTCGTCGCAGGGCCCCTCGCCAAAATCCTGGACTCCCGCTTAATGCTGGCCTTGGGATTGCTGCTCTATGGTTTCGGGAGCTGGATGAACGGCAATTTAACCTATGAAGCCGGTTACTGGGAGTTTTTCTGGCCACAGGCAGTGCGCGGCTTTGCGCTAATGTTCTTTTTTCTGCCGATCAATTCGCTGGCGCTGGGAACGTTGCCGCCGGATGAAGTGAAAAATGCGAGCGGACTTTATAACCTGATGCGAAATCTGGGCGGCGCCATCGGCTTGGCCGTTGCCAACACACTGATCATACAGCTCAATAAAGGGAATTACGCCATACTGCACGAGAGAGTAACGCCAGGCTCTGCCGAAACACAAACCCTGCTCGCCGGCCTGAAACAGCGCATGATTGGCTCGTCCTCTCCGGATCCTGAATTAGCGGCGCTGAAGCAGCTTTACGGTCTGGCGATGCGGGAAGCCGAAGTACTGACGATGAACACGATGTTTCACATCCTGGGCCTGGTTTTTTTCCTGGCATTATTACTGATGCCCTGGGTTAGCAAAGTATCGGCAGGCAGTGAAACCGGCAGCGGACATTGAACCGATAACTGACGACAATCAGAGAATTTCCCTGCCTGTCATGGCGTCATGGTTTTAAAGTAAAGCGGGTAAGAAAGAGGTCAGCAGAAACGCCCAATCAGTGAAAAGTTAGCGTTTGCGGTCAGACAAAGCGGCGCTGCCTTAGCGGGAAAACCATATCAGGCAACCCTGGAGTTATCCTGATATGGTCCAAAGGTAATTACAACAATTTTTTCAGGTCGGCAAATTCTTGAGCAGCTTTTCTTAATTCTGCATCGGCTTCCTGGAAAGAGCCCGCTTTAGCGTGGTTACGCGCTTTTTTCAAAGTGTTGTTGGCTCTGCCGCGAGCGATATCGACTTTGTCATTGGCATTGATTTCCTTGCTCATATCCATTGCTTCCTTGATCAAAGTACCCACTCTATCTGGATCTTCGCCGGTTTCGATGGCATTTTGGGCGACAAGGATTCTTTTCAACAGAATGTCGATCGCCTCAGCCGGCTTGTAACTGATTCTACCGGGGTCGGTTTCCGCCATTACAGACGTTGAAACAGCGCCCATGGAAACGGCAATCAGTAACGCCAGTAAGGCTTTTTTCAAGATTTTCATATTTGTTAATCCTCAAGTACTATTTAAAAAGGATAATTACAACATTAAAATAAAGTAATTACAACATCCCTTGCATGTCCTGGAACATTTTCAGGGACTCTCTTAATTCTTGCTCCGCTTCCTGCAAGGCTTCCGCCTTGGCATGCGTACGCGCTGTTTTCAATTTGTTATTGGCTCGTTGAACCGCTCCACCGATTCTATCGCTGGCATAGAATTCTTTGGTTGCATCCAAGGCTTCCTTGATCTGCTTTGCAGCTTCTTCCCCGGTAGCGCCTTTTTGTATTGCCTCTATCGATATTTGAACTTTTTGTATTATCAGTTCCAGCGCATCGGCCGGCGCGTAAATGATTCTGCCGTCAGAAGCTTCGGCCATGGCGGCAGTTGAAACAATGCCTATGGAAACGGCGGCCAGAAATGCCAGTACGACTTTTTTCAAGGTTTTCATAAAAACTAATCCTCGCGTTATAATTATTAGAGTTATGGCGGTATTTCTCTATGGTTTATAATTCCATACCGGAGGCGATTCTATCATATTTTGTAATGTATTTTAGTAATATTGTAATATTTCTGTCTTCTTGAAATTAGACTCAAACGGCGCTAATCATTGGCCGAAACCGTTGCTAACTGTCATCGGTATCCAATCCGGCCTGATCGGAAATGCTTCTTGGCAAGGTTTTCTTTACCTTTATACCCAGTTCGACAAAGCTGTTCGCCTGGCGAATCAAATTTCCCTGGCCCAAAGTTAGCTTATTCATCACGCCTTCATAGGTCGTATGAACCGTGCTTAACTGCTTGCCCAGCTTGTCCAGATCTTCGACAAGCCCCCGTATTTTGTCGTAAACGACGCCCGCTTTATCGGCAATCGCCCTGGCGTTCTCGTTCTGGCGCTCATAACGCCAGATGTTTTCAATTGTTCTCAACGTAGCCAATAAAGTTGTCGGCGTAACGACGATGATTTTATGCTCGAAGGCATCGCTAAATAAACGCTCATCGGCCTGAAAAGCCGCCATGAACGCCGCTTCGATCGGCATGAACAGCAGCACGAAATCCAGAGACCTCAGCCCGGTCAGACTCGAGTAATCCTTGTTGCTCAAGCCCTTGATATGATCCCTGACGGCATCGGTATGCTGCTTTAGGGCAAGCGTCCGATCCTGGTCGCTGTCGGTGGAACAGTAGCGCTCGTAGGCTAGCAGGGACACTTTCGAATCGATGATGACATCCTTGTTTTCCGGCAGCCGGACGATGACATCCGGCTTGAAGAGTCTGTTATCCTGATCCCGAAAGGCGCCCTGGGTTTCATACTCGATGCCTTTGCGGAGGCCCGATTTTTCCAGGACTTTTTCCAGTATCATTTCACCCCAGTTGCCCTGGGTTTTTTTGTCGCCTTTCAAGGCACGGGTCAAGTTAAGCGCTTCCTGATTCATCTGCGCCGTATCACGCCTTAATGAGACGATTTCTTCGCGCAGGGAGGTCCGGTCCTTGTTTTCGTTATCGTAAACCGTTTCGATGCGTTTTTTAAATTCGCCCAACTGTTCCCGCAGCGGAGTCACGATATGGTCCAGACTGGTTTTATTATGTTCTGCGAATTGTTTGCTGCGCTCATCGAAAATCCTGCCGGCCAGATTTTCAAACTGGGTGTTTAACCTGACTTCGGCATCCTGCAGCAGTCTTAACTTCTCCGCAGCGTTTTTTTGCTGTTCCTGCATGCGGGCCTGCAATTCGGCGTTGATCGTTTTGGTCTGAACAAACTGCTGCTGCAACAGTTTTAATTCACTCTCTTTTTGAGGAAGCAGCGTTAATTTTTCTTCGGCGATAGCCAGTTTGGTCTGAAGTTGCTGGATGGCGGTTTTATCTCTGGCGCTTTTGATGACCATCAATAAGACGCCCAAGATAACACCGGACAAAACCCATAAAATAGGGTTTAGCGAATTGAAAAAGTCCATCTAGCCTTTAGTGAAGGAGGCTGCTGAGTATATTCGGAAATACGGCCTCGGCACTGCGCAGGGTCTTATCCAGGTCTTCGTCGGTATGCGCCGCGGACACAAAACCGGCTTCGAAAGCCGATGGCGCGAGATAAACGCCCTGCTCCAGCATCGCATGGAAAAAGCGCTTGAACCGCTCCTGATCGCATTGCATGACCTGGGCAAAACGGGTGATCTTGTCTTCCTGACTGAAAAACAGGCCGAACATGCCACCGACCGCATTCGTCGTGAATGCGACGCCCGACTTTTCAGCCGCGGCTTTCAATCCTGCAGTGAGCTTTTCGGTTTTGGCGGTCAAGGCATCGAAAAATCCCGGTGCAGAAATCAGCTCAAGCGTTTTTAATCCGGCCGCCATAGCGACAGGATTGCCGGACAGCGTACCCGCCTGATAGACAGGGCCTAATGGCGCGAGACATTCCATAATTTTACGTTGACCGCCAAATGCGCCGACCGGCATGCCGCCGCCGATAATCTTGCCCAGCGTGGTCAAATCGGGTCTAATCTGATAGAAACCCTGAGCGCCCTGCAGCCCGACTCTAAAACCGGTCATCACTTCATCAAAAATCAGCACGCTTTGGTATTGATCGCAGACTTGCCGTAACGTTTCCAGAAATCCGGGTACGGGCGGAATGCAATTCATGTTGCCGGCAACCGGCTCCACGATGATACATGCGATTTCCTCGCCTATCTCGGCGAACAGCTTTCTGACCGATTCGCTGTCGTTATAGGTCAGCGTAATGGTATTTTCGGCAACTGACGCAGGCACACCCGGAGAACTGGGGACGCCGAATGTCAACGCGCCGGAACCGGCTTTTACCAATAATGAATCGGAATGACCGTGATAGCAGCCTTCGAATTTTACGATTTTATCCCGGCCGGTATAGCCTCGGGCCAATCGAATAGCGCTCATGGTCGCTTCGGTACCGGAGCTGACCATTCTGACCAGATCGATTGAAGGCACCAACTCGCAAACTTTCTGCGCCATTTGCGTTTCAATTTCGGTCGGCGCGCCGAAACTCAAGCCTTTTTCCGCGGCATATTTTACCGCAGCGATCACCTCGGGATGCGCATGCCCTAAAATCATGGGCCCCCAGGAACCGACGTAATCAATATAGCATTTACCCGAACTGTCGGTGATATATGCGCCTTGCGCATGGTCGATAAAAACCGGCGTGCCGCCCACTCCGCTAAAAGAGCGCACTGGCGAATTGACGCCGCCGGGGATAACACGTTTTGCTTCGGAAAATAAAACAGTTGCTTCAGTCATGATGAATGATAAATTTAAAATGAGTCGCTTGAACAATTGGGTAACTTTATCATGTTTGAAACCGTGTTTCATAGCTGATCGCTTATCAGACAATGAAATCAAAATTCATTTGCAAAATGCCGTAACAGACCGACTATCGCTTGCTTCCGGGATTTTTTAATTTTTCCATCTGATCCGGTTATTCATTCCCGAATAAAATAATCGCAACACGACTTGTATTGCCGGACTAATTAAACGATAATATCGTTCTTTCAGCCATCATGGCTGTTGAATAATGGTAATCGTGCCGGTCCTCTCGCAACGATACGCTGTAAACCCCGCCAGGTCCGGAAGGAAGCAACGGTAGCAGCAGATTCGTGTGCCGGGATGCGGCTGGTGCGATTACCGCCCAATTCAGAAACAACCTATCGAGCCTGCAATGACTTACCAGGTTCTCGCCAGAAAATGGCGTCCTCATAATTTCACTGAAGTTGTCGGACAAGAACATGTGGTCAAATCGTTAATCAACGCTTTGCAACATGACAGACTTCATCATGCCTATTTATTTACCGGAACCCGCGGCGTAGGCAAAACCACGCTAGCCCGAATCCTCGCCAAAGCCATTAATTGCGAAAATCTTCAGGATTATAATCCCTGCGGCATCTGCGACGTTTGCCGGAGCCTTGATGAAGGCCGGTTTATGGATTTAATCGAGGTGGATGCAGCCTCGCGCACAAAAGTGGAAGATACCCGCGATTTACTGGACAACGCTCAATATGCACCCAATCAGGGGCGCTATAAAGTCTATCTGATCGACGAAGTCCACATGCTGTCCGGACATAGCTTTAACGCGCTGCTGAAAACACTGGAAGAGCCGCCGCCGCATGTCAAATTTCTGCTGGCGACCACCGATCCTCACAAAATTCCTGTCACCGTGCTTTCCCGTTGCCTGCAGTTCAATTTAAAGCGTTTGATGCCGGCCCAGATATGCGGTCAGATGGAATTGATCCTGACTCAGGAGCGGATTGAATCCGATACGGCCGCACTGAAAATATTGGCGCGCGCCGCCGACGGCAGTATGCGCGACGGCTTGAGCCTGCTCGATCAGGCTATCGTTTTCGGCAACGGCAAGGTGACTGCCGGGGATGTCTGCGCCATGCTGGGAACGGTGGCGCAGCAACCGGTCAATGAACTGTTGACCGCCCTGGCCAATCTGGATGCCATGTCCATTCTCGATAAAATAGGCGAACTGGCCGATTTGACCCCGGATTTCAGTGACGTCTTAAAGCAGATACTTCAAGCCCTGCATCGTATCGCACTGGCACAGCAAATACCGGGAATGTGCGACCCGGATGCTGATACCGAAATGATTAAAGAACTGGCATCAAAACTTTCCCCCGAAGATGTGCAGTTGTATTATCAAATCGCCTTGATCGGACAGCGCGACCTGGATTTGGCGCCCGATCCGCGCAGCGGTTTTGAAATGATCATGCTGCGCATGCTGACTTTCAGACCGGCTTTAACGGAGCCCGGCCCCGTTAAAACCGTAACGGCGAATCCTGTTTCCGCAGTGCCCAAAAAACAGCCCGCCTTGCAGGAGCCGCCGGTTGCCGCGCAAAAATCTGAACACGTCACCGCGGCCGAAAGAACCGGCAGCGACTGGACGCAAATGATCGCGGCGATGAAGCTTAACGCGTTGACCAGAGAACTGGCCAATAATTGCATACTGGAAAACATCGACGACAGAGTGTGTACCCTGACACTCGACAGCGGGCATAAACAGTTGCGCAGTCCGCGCACGGAGGAAACGCTGCTGAAGGCCTTACAGGTTTATCGCGGAACGCCGCTGAAACTGGTGATTAACATCGAGAAACCGGCTGTCGCCACCCCTGCCCTGCAGCAGATTAAAGAACGCGAAGACAAACAGCAAGCCGCTGTCGACGCAATTGATTCAGATGACAACATACAGGCTCTGAAAGAACATTTTGGCGCCCGGGTCTTGCCCGGCACCATAGAACCTGTGTAACTTGAGACGGAGACAAAGAAATGAAAAACGCACTGGGCAACATCATGCAGCAAGCCCAAAAGATGCAGGAAGACATGAAGCGAATGCAGGCAGAAATTGCCGCCCTGGAGATATCGGGCGAATCCGGCGGCGGCCTGGTTACCATTTTGATGAACGGTAAAAGGGAAGTCAAAAAAGTCAGCATCGATCCATCCTTGCTGGGCGATGATAAAGATATGCTTGAAGACCTGGTTGCCGCGGCGATCAATGATGCCGTCAACAAAGTTGCAAAAATGAAAAAAGAAAAAATGTCCGCGATAACCGCGGGACTGCCCTTGCCTCCCGGATTCCAAATGCCGTTCTGACATGCAAAAAAAAGGCTTATTAGGGCAGCTGATACAAAATCTCTGCTGTCTGCCCGGCGTTGGTCCAAAAACCGCCCAGCGCATGGCTTTTCATTTGCTCCAGCGCGACCGTATCGCGGCCAAAACCTTGGCCGACACCCTGATAAGGGCAACAGATCAAATCGGCTATTGCCGCCAATGCCGCACCTTAACCGAAGAACCCCTGTGCGAAATTTGCAGCGACCATTCCAGAGACCACAGCGTTCTGTGTATTGTCGAAAGTTCGGCCGACGCCTGGATTGTCGATCAGACCGGCGTATTTAAAGGACTTTACTTTGTTCTGCATGGACGCTTGTCTCCGCTTGACGGCATCGGTTCCGAAGAACTCGGCCTGGATCAACTCGAACAGCAACTGGCGTCCGGACAGATTAAAGAACTGATTCTGGCCACCAACTCCACCGTGGAAGGCGAAGCGACCGCGTTTTTCATCGGCGAACTGGCCAAAAAACACCACGTGCAAGCCAGCCGGATTGCGCATGGCGTACCGATGGGCGGGGAACTGGAATTTATCGACAGCGGCACGTTATTGCATGCCTTTAATGGGCGTAAACATATATAATTTGGATCAGTAAGGGATCATGCCCCGTTAAAGCCCCCTCTCCCCTTGAGGGAGAGAGCCGGGGAGAGGGGGCATATTCCCCTCATCCTGACCTTCTCCCGCAAGGGGAGAAGGAACCGACGCTTAACTTAACAACATTGTTTATGAAAGGCAGCCTCCCTCAAAGGCGGTCCAACCCGATAACCCAACCCAATATAAACTCAAAACCCGGGGTAAAAAATATGACTGATTGTTTGTTCTGCAAAATGGTTGCCGGCGACATTAAGCCGGATGTGGTTTTTGAAGATGAAAACCTGCTGGCGTTCAGAGATATCAATCCCCAGGCGCCGGTGCATATTCTTGTTATCCCCAAACGCCATATCGCCACGCTTAACGACCTCGACGATCCCCTATTGGCAGGCCAATTAATGCAGGCCGCGGTCAAACTCGCCGAACAGGAAGGATTATCCGAAGACGGCTATAGAACGGTATTCAACTGCAACCGGCACGGCGGACAGGCCGTTTATCATCTGCATCTGCATCTTTTGGGCGGGCGCCCGATGCACTGGCCGCCGGGTTAGGTTAAATGCTTATGCCTTGAAAATATAGGACAGGCGCCGATTTTCTGCATTAGGAGAAAAGTCATGATCAAACTCTACAAATTCGGACCCATCGGCGATGTCTGCGATGCCAGTCCATTTTGCGTTAAAGTTGAATCTTATCTCCGTATGGCAAACCTGCCGTATGAAACCCTCACGGGAGCTCAATATCTGCGGCAGGCGCCTAAGCGTAAATTGCCCTATATTGAAGACAACGGCAACCTTATCGCGGATTCGAGTTTTATCCTGAACTATTTGAAGAAAACCTACGGCGATACCCTGGACGGCGATCTCAGCGCCGAAGAAAAAGCCGTAGCTCATGCGTTTGGCAAAATGATCGAGGAAAATCTTTATTGGGTTTTGGTGCATGCTCGATGGAAACTTGATCATAACCGGGCTAATCTTACCCGAGCATTTTTTGGCGATCTTCCGTTTCCGCTGAACAAAATCATCGCTTTCATCGCGCGTAAAAACTTCATCAAAGCGCTGGATAGACAGGGCATGGGCCGCCACTCCGACGCAGAAATCGTAGAAATCGGCAAGCGCGATTTACAGGCGCTGTCCGATTTTCTCGGCGACAAACGCTATTTTTTAGGTGATAAACCCAGCTCGCTCGATGCCGTGGCATACGGCATGCTGGTTCAAATGATCAGATTAGAAACATTCTCTGCGCCCATCTTCGACCTGGCAAAAACATATAAAAATCTGGTCGGGTTTACCGGAAGGTTTCACGACACTTATTTTTCCAAATAATTTAATATTCAGATTCAGTTTAGGTTCGGTAGTATAATTAAAACAATTATTGATTATCGGTTCTCATGTTTTCATCGCTTCGTCTGTTTCTGCTTATTTTTCTGGCCATGATGCAATTTATTGCACCGCTGGTGCATGCGCATGCCGATCAAAGCTGTTCGAGACCGGGATTGCATGTCCCCGGACTTGAATTATTATATGGCGCTGCCCCTGAACGTGTAGCGTCGCAGACTCAAAGCCATGTTGCCGATTCCGGCGGTTTTATCTTCTCTGTCGATACCGGGATCAAGCAAGGACAGACGTTAACTGTTGCCGATTCACACAGCGATTATTATCTGCCCCAACCCTATAGGGTATTCAGGGCGGTCATTCCGTCGTTAGTTACTGATGCCCCTCCGCAAATATCCCGGTTTGTCTCCAGCTTACCGTTTCCATCGCGATCGCCGCGCGCGCCTCCCGTTTAATAAACTAAATTGATTTTTGGGTTCTGTTGCGACCCTTACGGATTTTTTTGTGTTTTTTAACCAGCGGCGTTAAAACCGCATCGAGCTTACCTTATGTTTGTCTTGAATAATTTCAGAGTTTATTTGCTGTTACCGTTGCTGATAACGTCAACAACATCGCTCTGTGCCGGACTTTCTCAATCAGAAAGCAAAGAAGATAGCCCGCCGCCGCTGGGTGTTTCTGTTTCACCAACGATAGTCTCCCATCACGACCCGATTGAAATTGATGCCTCCCTGAGCCTGGCTAAAATCATCGATCTGACTTTGGAAAAATACCCCGATAAAGCGTGGCTGGAAGCGCTGGAAACAGAAGCGGCGGCACTATCGCAACGCAGCAAAAGCTGGACAGCCGGCGCCTCGCAAGCAACAATCGGCTATCAGTCCATATACTCTTTCAAGCTGAATTATGCATCGGCGAGCGTGCAGGTACCGCTTTGGAACTGGGGGCAACGGGATGCGGAGCATACCCTGGCCAATGAGGCTGAAACCAGCGCAGAACTTCAATCGGCAGCGATCAAATTACGCGTTGCTGGATTGGTCAGAGCCGCTCTGTGGGATATGGCCTTGGCCAATATTCGTTATGAGCAGGCTCAGGTAGAATTGAACACCTACGAACAGTTATTAGCCAGCATCAAGCGGCGTGTTCAATTAGGCGATCTGCCTCGCGCCGATGAATTGCTGGCGCAAACCGAGTTATTGCAGAAACGTTCGGCATTCACGATGAATGAAGCGGAGCTCATGCACGCGCGCAAACGCTACGCCACTATTACCCAAATATCTAAAGTGCCGAGCGTTTATGAGGAAAACCTGGCGGCATTAAAGGAAATAGGGCAAAACCATCCCGCCCTGATCGCTATTAATAGTCAGATCGAGCGTAAACAAGCGGAACTTAATGCCGTTAAATCGATAGGTTCAGGACAAACTCATGTCATCGCTGGAATTTTAAGCGATGAGGGCGAGGATTCGCGCAGCAACAAAGCGGAATTTTTCAATGTCGGCGTTAACATTCCTTTTGGCGGCAGCGCCCATATCGCTCCGCAAATTGCATCGATTAACGTCGAGTTGAACAGATTAATCGCCGATCGCGACCAACTTTATCGGGACTTGGAGCAGGCACATCACGAGGCTGAACATAATTTGGAAGTTAATCGGGTTGAAATGGGAACAGCCAATGAACAGAAAAAAATTTCTGAAGAGCTTTTAAAAATGACGCAACTGGCTTTTTCCGCGGGTGAAATTGACCTGATGGATTTACTAAAAATCCAGTCAAGAACTCAACAAGCCATACTGAATGCTAAAGAACGCGAGGTCATGCTGCAACGCGACATCGCGCTCTATAACCAGGCAGTGGGAGTATTGCCATGAAGATTTTTAATTTAAGGCGCAAGGTACAAGCCGCAAGGTACAAGGGTTTATTATCGAAAGGATATAATGTGGAGATACAGACAGTGGCTATCAGGCAGTACGAAAAGCAAAGAAACACATTTGGAACAACTTTATTTTTAGCCTTTTGCCTTGCACCTTTCGCCTTCTTGCTCTTTTCAGCCGCAAGCCACGCAGGACCCGTAAACCCTGAAAACTCGATCAAATTATCTCAAGAGTTTATCCAAAACCTGGGCGTAACTCTCGGTAAACTGGCCCCCGCAGATCAAATTCCGGTACTGACCGCGCCTGCAAAAATAGTGATACCCCCTGCGCATGAATATTTGGTCAGCGCTTCCCAGCCGGGATTGATCAACCGACTCGATGCCGCGGTCGGCGATAACGTTAAAAAAGGAGCGGTTCTCGCCCAGTTGAACAGCCCGGACCTGCTGTCGATGCAGCGGCTTTATCTGAAAGCGGAAAGCGAACTGAAATTAGGAACTCTGTCCTATCAGCGGGATAAAAAACTGCTGGAAGACGGCGTCATTTCCGAACGGCGCTGGCAGGAAACGCTCAGCCAATATAATGCTTTTGCGTCGGAAGCCAACGAGCACAGACAATTGCTTGAAATTGCCGGGATGTCCGACCAGGAAATCGATCGCCTAAAACGCAGCCACCGCTTAAGCGGACTGCTCAATATCCATGCGCCGATTACCGGCACCGTGATTGAGCGCATGGCGGTCGCGGGTTCTCGCATCGATATACTCGCGCCTTTATACCGCATCGCCAATCTGGATGAGCTTTGGCTGGAAATCAATATTCCGCAGGAACGCATCGCCGACGTTAGCATCGGCGACCGGGTAGTGATCGAAACTGACCCGCGCAAATCGCAAAGTGAGCCGTCCGCGCAACCGGTCACCGCCAAAATCAGCTTGCTGGGCGCCAGCGTTAACCCCGAAAACCAGACGATTTTGGCGAGGGCGGTCATCGACGGCAAGCAAACCAGCGTACGCCCGGGCCAGCATATCAACATTCAGATCATCCAGGCCGCCGGCAGCCCCGCGTTTAAAATTCCTAATGGGGCCATCGCCCAACACGAAGGCAAGCCGTATATCTTTATCCGCAACCGTGACGGATTCAGCATCGAGCCTGTTACGATCGTCGGCAAGCAGGGCGATGAAACGGTGATACGAGGCAATTTTACCGGCGCTGAAGACATCGCCGTCAAAGGCGCGGTGGCGCTGAAAGCTAACTGGCTGGGCCTCGGGAGTGATGAATAATGGCCGGTCTGATCCGCTTTGCGCTGAGCCAACGAATACTGATACTGCTGGCGGTAGCCTTGCTTGCGGGCAGCGGTTATCATGCCTTTACCCATATACCCATTGACGCCTTTCCCGAAATTTCACCGACACAGGTAAAGATCATCGTTAAAGCGCCCGGCATGACGCCCGAAGAGGTCGAGTCCAGAATTACAGGCCCCATAGAAGTCGAACTCCTGGGCGTACCGCATCAGGTCATGCTCCGTTCCATCGCCAAATACGCGCTAACCGATATTACCATCGATTTTACTGAAGGCACTGATATTTATTGGGCGCGCCAGCAAATTTCGGAACGTCTGAACGGCATCTGGGGCTCGCTGCCTGCAGGTATTGAAGGCGGCATCGCACCGATGACCACCCCTTTAGGGGAAATGTTCATGTTTTCAGTCGAAGGCGGTGACCTGACCCTGATGGAACGGCGCGATTTGCTCGATTGGGTGATACGGCCTGCGCTGAGGACCGTCGTCGGTGTCGCCGATGTCAACTCGCTGGGGGGCATGGTCAGAAGCTTCGAAGTGATCCCAGACAATACCCGCATGAGCGCGAGAAACATCAGTATCGATCAACTGGCCGCCGCCATCCAAAGCAATAACCGCAATGACGGCGCCGGACGCTTGACCGACGGCGAAGAAGCGCTCATCGTGCGCGCCGAAGGCCGCATTAAAACACTGGCGGATGTCGGGGCCATCGTGGTTGATACCAAAAACGGCACGCCCATTACCGTGGGCGATGTTGCCGAGGTTAAAATCGGCGCGTTGACCCGCTACGGTGCGGTCAGCAAAAACGGCAACGGCGAGGCCGTTACCGGCCTGGTACTGAGTTTGCGCGGTGCCAACGCCAGACAAACCATAGCCGGCATCGAGGAAAAGCTGGCCGAAATCAGTCCCGGTTTTCCGCAAGGCGTCACCGTCGACGTTTTCTATAACCGCGGCAATCTGGTCGACAAAGCGGTCAATACCGTGTTGCATGCCTTAGTGGAAGCGATCGTTCTGGTCATTGTTTTGCTGATTTTGTTTCTGGGCAATTTAAGGGCTGCGTTAACGGTCGCCCTGGCCCTTCCGATGGCGGCTCTATTTACCTTTATTCTGATGAACGCAATAGGCATGTCGGCCAATCTGATGAGCCTCGGCGGGCTTGCCATCGCCATCGGTATGCTGGTGGATGCCGCCGTGGTCGTCGTCGAAAACGTCATCACCCATCTGGCGCATACCGAAAAGGCTCAACGCCTGCCCAGACTGCACGTTATATACCGGGCCACGAGGGAAGTCGCCGCGCCGGTGACTTCCGGAATTTTGATCATTATTATCGTATTTCTGCCGCTGATGACCCTGCAGGGACTCGAAGGCAAACTGTTTACGCCGGTGGCGTTGACCATCGTCTTTGCGCTCAGCGGCTCCCTGGTCATGTCGCTCAGCGTAATTCCGGTACTGGCCTCTTATTTATTAAAGGAGGTTTCGCATGAAGAACCGTGGCTGCCAAGACAGTTGCTGAAACGCTATCAGCCCCTCTTGGCCTGGTGTATGGACAATTACAAAAAACTGTTCATCGCGGCCGGCGTTTTATTAGTGCTGACCTTGATCGTCTTTACCCGCATTGGCAGCACCTTTATGCCGACGATGGATGAAGGCGACATCATTGTCCAGTTGGAAAAACTGCCGTCGATTACCCTGGACCAATCGGTCGCGCTGGATGGACAGGTGCAAAAAAACCTGCTCAAAAAAGTGCCTGAAATCACCGATATCGTTGCCCGCGTCGGCACCGACGAGTTGGGGCTGGATCCGATGAGTCTGAATGATACCGACACCTTTTTGATTCTGAAACCGAAAGAGCAATGGCGGATGGACAGCAAGGAAGCGCTGATCGAAGAAATTCGCAATGTCATGGCGGCAACGCCGGGAATCGCTTTCAAATTTACTCAACCGATTGAAATGCGGGTTTCCGAGATGTTGACCGGTACGCGCGGCGATGTCGCGGTCAAATTATTCGGGGCAGATCTCGCCGTCTTAACCGAAAAAGCGGCGCAAATAGCCTCCGTATTGAAAGCCATTCCCGGCTCCTCCGATGTTTTTACCAAACAGAATGAGGGCATGCAGTTTTTACAATTAACGATCGACAGATCGGCGGCGGGGCGTTTGGGTCTGGATAGCGACAGCATAGAAACCATGCTGCGCGCTCAGATCGAAGGACTGAGACTGGGCATCGTCCAGGAAGGCATCAAACGCACGCCGCTCATCCTTCGCGGCAGCAGCAATACCGCCAATTTCGCCAATCTGCAAATCACCTTGCCGAACGGCGGGCATGTACCGGTAACGGCCGTTGCCAAAATTGAAAAAGTGGAAGGCGTGGTATCGGTAGAACGGGAAAAGGGCCAGCGTTTTGTGGTCATCAGCAGCAATGTGCATGACCGGGATCTGGTCGGTTTTGTCGATGAAGCCCGGAAAAAAGTCGCCGAACAGGTCAAACTGCCGACCGGATATACCGTCGAATTCGGCGGACAATTCGAGAATCAGCAACGCGCGGCGGCGACCCTGTCTCTGGTGATTCCGATCTCATTGGGTTTGATCTTTTTGCTGCTGTTCTCGACCTTCGGTTCCGTGCGTCAGGCGGTACTGGTGTTGTCGAACATCCCGCTGGCGATGATCGGCGGCGTTTTTGCGCTATGGCTTTCCGGCGAATACCTGTCGGTGCCCGCCTCGGTCGGATTTATCGCCCTGCTCGGCATTGCCGTGCTGAACGGCGTGGTGATGGTCAGTTATTTTAATCAGTTGCTGGCCACCGGCATGGCGCTGGCCAATGTCGTTATCATCGGGTCGGCCCGACGCTTGCGGCCGGTACTGATGACCGCCAGCATCGCGGCATTCGGTCTGATTCCGCTGCTGTTTGCAACGGGCCCCGGCTCTGAGATTCAGCGCCCGCTAGCGATCGTGGTGATCGGTGGGCTGATATCATCAACCTTTTTAACGTTATTCCTGTTGCCGATCTTGTTTAAATTGTTCGGCCAGGCCAAGGTGGAGGAAGCATGAGTGGCAAACAATTTTTAGTTACTCTCAATGTCCCGACGAGCCTTGAAGAGGTCATCGTCGATTGCCTGTTGACGTTCGAATCGGAATACGGCTTCAGCAGTTTCCCGGTTTACGCGCACGATCATCGCAATGAAGGCCTGTCGCTGGCCGAACAGGTCTCGGGCCGCCAGAAACGGCTTCGTTTCCAGATGTATGTCGATGAACAGGCGTTATCGGCCTTATTGGCGCGGCTAAGACAGGAGTTTTCCGGCGCGGGAATCAGGTACTGGGTGCTGCCGGTAGTCGATAACGGATTAATTTGATAGAGATTGCTATCAAAAATTAAATCATATAGCATCCGGTCTAGCGAATTGCCGGTGCGGCATTTTACGCCTGTATTTAAAAATTGATAACCACCTAAAAAGGTATCCAGTCTACACAGTGTCAGTCCACCCGATTACATCACCCCTATTCAAGTACATGCGTCGCGATCACGCCTCCCGTCTTCTATCCGAAGGCATCCTCCGAGTGGGAACTTTGCACGAGTACCGAAATGTCGAAAAACATGGCGATCGTATTGGAGATGCGAGGGAGGGCTCAAAGGGCGCGGTGCTCACTGTCCCAAGACTTGAAGCTAGATTAAAAAAAGACTTACCCGAATTCATTCGTGACCGTATTAAGATCGGTCCTGGGAAGGTAACATTTATCAACTCATCTTTCCTCGTCACTGAGGAAAGCCCGGACTTCTATATCTATAGCACTACCAATATATACGACAAAAACGCAATGCTAGAACTAGGTTACGACGCCTGCGTAAGGCTTGATGATCCAGTTAACTTTTTCCGAGCTCTAAGTCATACGCTTCGACATAAAGGGGCATATCAAGGTCTCTTTTCGTGCATCTACATGCCCCGTGATTTGCCTCCCGATAAGCAGCATGACATTCACCCGGCATTGATCAAGGATCCTACCTATGAGATCCAACAGGAGCATCGGGCTATCTGGCGTCCAGTTTCGTTACATCCCAGACCGGTCATCGTTGCTTGCCGAAAGGCGCGAAACTACTGCTCTCGTGTGGCCTAACTTTTCGCTTAGCAATTAGCCTCGATGCAGTGTAACGGAATCGAGGGCAATGGAAGGCTGAGCACCGTAGGGTGTGCTGACGTAAGGAAGCGCACCGATCGCGTCATTTTTTATACATTGAAATAAATGTGCGCTATTGCGACGTTTGATTTAATCGGGTTCTCGCACCCGAAGGCGAGATACTTTCTTTTGCGTCGCCAAAAGAAAGTATCCAAAGAAAAAGCGACCCGGATGCCGCTTGTTTCCTCCGTTCCTCGTTTTCGCCGAGGGTTACCGGAAGGGGCTTCCTGCCCCTCCGGCAACGTGCGGCCTCCATGCCGCACCCCTGACGGGCTAATCCCGCCGAAAGCTCCGGTACTCGGCGCGGCATACGGGATTGGCCGCAGGACCATAGGATGGACAGACGAAGGAAGCCCATCGATCGCGAACGATGGGCCCCGTTTCTCGTCACATCCTATACTTGCTGCCATTCGGTCGATTTTTTTACTTCGTTAAGCGTTATATAAAATAATATTTAATCTCCAAAACAACAATGAACAAAGCCATGAGTCAAAACAAGCAGACGGTGCAAAAGTATATGGGCGCATTCACCAAATCTGATCACGCGGAAATCTTGTCGTGTCTGACGGATGACGTTGAATGGGTGCTGCCTGGCGCCTTTCACCTGACCGGAAAAGTCGCCTTCGACAAAGAGATCGAGAATGACGCTTTCGTAGGAAGCCCGACAATCAGAGTCACTCGCATGACTGAAGAGCACGACATCGTTGTAGCCGAGGGCGATGTGAGCTGCGCCAGGAGAGATGGCGGAATTCTGAACGCGGTCTTCTGCGATGTCTTCGAGATGCAGAACGGGAAGATAAGACGCCTGATCTCTTATTTGATGGAAGTCAAAGAGTAAAGAAAATATCTTATGAACCAAGAAAGTATCCTGTTTCCTGTCTTTGCGTTAGCAGGGCTGACCTTCTTTGTCTCGCTTTGGATGGCCCGTCTTAGATTCATGGCCGTCAAACGAGGCGACCTTGACCGGCGCTACTACAAATTAAATCGCGGCTGGGAACTTCCTGATTATTTGGTTAAGGTAAGCCGAAACTTTGAGAACCTGCTCGAAATTCCTGTGCTGTTTTATGTTATCTCACTGATGATCTACCTGACGAAGCAAGCAGATTTCGCTCATGTATCATTGGCTTGGGTATACGTCGGCACCCGTTTTGTCCATACCTATGTACATACCACCTACAACAATGTCCGCCACCGTATGATCCCGTTCATGCTGGGCGGTATTCTGCTTATCGCAATGTGGGTGCGTCTCTTCGTACAAATTATTTAACCCGATCGCGCATTGTTTCCGGCTTACATGTTATATGAAACAGCTCTGTACATGACAAAAAAAAGAGGAAGTTGATATAGCTCGTTGAAATGTAATTA
>CAZMRW010000040.1:0-35145 GCA_964568805.1 uncultured Methylococcaceae bacterium
GTTTTCTAACAGGGCATAGCTTAAACTATTGTCCGGTTTTCGGGGTCCACTTTAAGGATCAATCACGTCAATGCCCGCCAGATAATCAATGCCGAATTCGTGCAGCTCAGGCAGCCAGGGTACCGTCGGCCCCATCAAAACGGTGGTGGCGTCTAGCGCCAGCTCAGCCAGCCGCGGGAAGGTTTTATTGGTTATGGAACTGGCCGTCAAAAAGACCCAGTCGGCACCGGGCAACAAAAACTCGCAGGCGGGATCCGGAAAGTCGGAAGACACAGGCTGCCGTTCGATGATGCTCAGGTCGAATTGGCCGGCATAGCGTTCGATGCCCGGATAACGCCCGATCACGACTACTTTTTGGCCCTGCAGCCTAGGCAGGAAATGATCGAATACCGCCAGATTGGCGCCATCGGATGCGGGCAATAGCGTGATGCCGGAAGGTAGTTCATAGCGATTCAAACTGCAATTGATCGCCGCCATGCCTACCGTGGCCTTGTAGGGCTCCCAATCGGTGACCCATCCTGCCAGTTCAGACAGGGTTTTACCGGCCAAGGTGCCCGGCCACGACAGGGTGCGGGTGGGAATGCCGGGGCTCATCGCAAGGCCTAAACGCTGAGCTTTACACACCGTCCAAACCAGGCCGATGTTGATTTCCGTAACCTGCGCATCGCTGCCGGCATAATCCAGCAACAGCTCATATATTCGTGCCGGATTGTCCATTTAGGCTAACCGGGCATCGTCAACAGCTTGGCTTCGGATTTAATGTTGTCGGCGTTACCCCAGGCGGTAACGCCTTCAACAAACCAGTTTATTTTGCCGGGATGGGTCCTGATCACATCATATTCCGCATAAAAGGTGCCGTCGCTATTGAACTGAAGTCTGCCGACCGGCTGCTTTTTCGACTCCGCGTACCAATAGCCCGTCAAGTTATGCTGTCCGGTATAAGGGTCCTTGATGAGAACAAAACTGGCATTATCGTAACTCGGATAATGTTGAATGTCCGCTTCAGCAAAACCCAGCTTGCCGATTTCTTCAGCCAGGCGCCGGCAAATGGCTGTTCCCAGCTGGCGGTTGCTATCGATCTGTTCTGATAAATCCATAAGACTCGCTCTGGCTACCAGATCTCAGCCGGCAGCATCAGACCGGCGACCGGCTCGCCGCCGAGCAGATGTTGCTCGATGATGGTTTTAACATCGTCCTTTTTCAGCCTGCCGTACATGACGCCTTCGGGATAAACCAGAACACTGGGCCCCATCATGCAGGGCCCCATGCAGCCGGTATTGGTGAGGCCGATTTTTTCAAACAGATTGCGGGCCTGGATCTCATTCATGAATTCATTCATGATTTCGGCACAGCTGGTGCTGGCGCAGGACCCTCTGGGATGCCCTTGCGGCCGGTTTTGAGTGCAGACGAATACATGTTTTTCTGGTCTGGGCATATCATGATCCTTCTAAAAATTTAAGCGGCTTGTTTATGTTCATGGGTAAAACAGTCTTTCGGGCACACTTTCGAGCAGGCTTCGCAGCCGATACAATCGAGACGATTTTTTAAACTCATGACCATGCTGTTGTCATCATCGTCTTCAAAATCGGCGTAATCGTCGTCAAACTCTTCCGCATCCAGCGCTTCGGCTTTATCCACCAGATCGAACACATCTCGCGGGCAGACCTTGAAGCAGCGGCCGCAACCGATGCAATTCTTTTGGTTGATGTCGGTGACATAGGCCGGCGTCCATACCGTACCGCCAAAGGTGACGCCTGTTACAAATTCGGACATGACATCGCTCCTCAGGCCGCTTCAGCCAGCGCTGCAAGCAGTTTTTGGTTGGCTTCATCCCAGACCTTGCAAGCCTCATAGGTGGCCTCCGCAATAGCCATCAGTTCGCCGTAAGCGTCAGGAAGGCGGTCTTCAATCAGGTCATGCAGTTCCATTGCCTGTTCGCTGGCCAGGCGCTTGGTCTTTTTGACTTCCTTTTCCAGTTTTCTTAACTCATCTGCAGTCATTTGGGCAGTCCTCAGTCGGTTGCGGCGGCATGGTATTTTTCAATCAGGCCCAGCGCCTTCTCGATAATAAGGTCGCTTTTCTCGCGCAGGTCTTCGAGGCTTGAGAAGCCGAAACGGTGGGTGTCTCGCAAAATCTTGTCGACCACGATCAATTTGCCGACCATGATCAACGCGCGGCCGAAGCCTTCATGGCTAAGATGCACGATAGGGGCAGCCATCAGGCCGGATTTTTTCTCGATCAGCGTAGCCAAAGAGTTGTAATACGCTTTTAAGCGGGCAATGGTGATTTCATCGGGATCACCGACCACCGGAATGTTTTTTTTACGCTCCTTGGTCAGGACGACAGGATCGATGATTTTGGCTTCAGGCCAGCCTGCATAGGTATCGTACGTATCGATCGCGCGTAACTGTTTAATGTAATCTTTGACGATATCGGAACTTAAATTGGCATCGTTTTCTTGCACGACTAATTCTGCAGTGGTCATATTGTTTTCTCCGCTATAAAAAGTGGTAATGGTAGGGTACGCATTTATGCCCTTGGGTATCGCGTACCATTTTCAAAATTATAAAAAGGTACGCAATGTGTACCCTACGCTATTCATCCCAGCCTTCCTCAGCCATCTTGTTAAATCGGTCAGGATCGGGACTTTTATGTTGATTGATCGCTTTCGCCAGCCAACTGGACGGACCGGCCTTGATCTCATTTTGCAAATCGGCGATCAGATCTTTGATCCTGCTGCCTTCATGCACCTTGACAGGCTGAATGTTTTTGGCGATCAGCTGATTGATGGCCGAGCCGCCAACGGCCTGGCAATAGACCGCCGCACAGCCGTCAAGCAGCTCAATCTTGACTGACAGCTTATCTTCGTTGCCGTCCTGACTGAGTTCTCCAAATTGGGCGGCTTCCAGCAAGTTCGCATGGTCCCTGTCCACCGCATAGACGGCGAAGGATTTGGTGGAACCGAAATGCTGGTTGACCGTTTCCATGTCGGTGGTGGCAAACGCGATTTTTAATGCAGTTTCCATAAGCTTCTTCTCATCTGCGCTTTGCACGATGTGCATGCGTCTCGTTAATGGCATGACCGCGCCTGATCGGTAAGGCCGCTTTGTTCGCTGGCGGGTTTCTGGGCATACACCGAGCGGTACACCGGAATTTCTTCATGCGAATAGTTGATGACCAGATTGGCCAGATCGAACAGCGTTTGCCGGGTGCCGCGATAACCGATCCAGGTTTTCTGGTAACCGCCGATAATGTCGTACAGCGGAAACCCGGCTCTCAGAATGGGCGTTCCCAGCCGCTCGGCGGTATCGACCGCATGGGAATTGCCGATAACCAGTTGCGCCCTATTGGCCCTGCCGAGGTGTTCCATATCCTCAAGGTCGCCGATTTTGATGCTGGCAACCGGAATCCGTGCCAACAATGGCACATTGCAGGAGGTGACGGCGGCAACGACTTCCGCACCCATTTCCTGAATCAGATCGGCAAACGCATGGAGCAAGTCGGCATCGGCGGCAATGGCGATCCGCAATTGGCCTAGCATGAAATGCGTGTCCAGCATCGCATCCTGCAACTGCGAACGCTGCCGCTCAATACGCTCGGGCACCTCCCGGCCACTGATGTCGGCCAATGCGGAAATTAGTGCATCATTGGCTTTCAAGCCGTAGAGATGATCGAGAGCATAAGTCGGCACGCCGGTTTTTTCTTCCAGCAATTCCGCAGCTTTGGTCAGCGATGCGCCGATCACCACCGTCGCCCGCGCATCGCCCAGTGTCGCCATTTCGGACAGAGGGGTGCCGCCTATCGTCACCGGACTGAAATCGTCATCGGTGAGGCAGCCGTCCAGCGAGTCCGAAATATCGGGTACAAATACAGGTCTGAGCTGGAACTGTTCAAAAATGTCCCGCAGCGCCTCCAGGTCTCCGGGAGTCAGCATATAGCTGACCAGGACATTAACCTGTCGTTCCGGCAACCGCTCCCTGCGTTGCTCTACCTCCTGAATCCATTCAGTCGTACGTTTGCCCGGATAGATTCCGGCGTCCTTGGCATCCGGTACGAGCGCACGAATGATTTCGGTGAGGGTCGCGGCGTAGCCGGTTTCGACGCTGCCGGTAAAATCGGGGGTATTGACGGCGACGACGGCAATATCGGCAAATTCCGGATTCGCGTCCCTGAATTCCCTGACATTCCGATGCACATCGCAGCCTTGCGTCTCGGCCAGGCCGGTGGTCAAAATGGTGATCAGCGACGGGCGGGATTTTTCAGCGATGGTTTTGATGCCTTCCCGGACATTTTCATCGGCGCCCATCACCGAACTGCCCTGATCCATGGCCGTGCTTTGCAGCGGAATCGGCTCCCGGAAATGACGCACGAAAAACACTTTCGCGAAGGCGGTGCAGCCCTGTGAGCCGTGCAGCATCGGCATTGCCCGGTTAAAGCCCAGCGTCGCCAGGGAGCCTCCGATCGGCTGGCTGGCTTTCAGCGGATTGACCGACAGCGCCTTGTTTCTTTTCAGGATGTCGGCCATCAGGCGGCCCTCCGATTTTTCCACGGTGCAGGCGCCCTGACCGCCTCCCATACCGGGCTTTCAATCGTCAACGCCAGTTGTCGCACCAGCTCCAGCATGCCCTGATAGCCTTCATAGCCGAATTCGCGTTCCTGATTGATATCCAGAAACGGAATTTTGGCCTTTAACGCCGTGTACATATTACGGCCGCCGGCGATCAAGATATCGGCCTTGTAATCATGAACGATCTTCAGCAGCGCCCTGGGGCTGCCATCCTCGATCATCAGCGTATCCTCGCCCATCAGTTCGCGGATTCTGGCCTTGTCCTCTTCGGTGGATTTCTTGGTGCCGGTGGCGACGACCACCATGCCCAAATCCTGCAGCGCGGATATCACCGACCAGCTTTTGACGCCGCCGGTAAACAACAGCACCCGCTTGCCTTTGAGGCGTTCTTTCCAGGGTTCCAGTTCCGTTCTGATCCGGGTTTCTTCGCGCAGGATCAGCGCCTCGGTGCGTTCGGTCAAATCCCCATCGTCAAGCGCTTTCGCGAAATCCCGTAACGACTGGCTGGTATCGGTAATGCCGTAAAAACTTCCTTCAAACCACGGCGTGCCGTACTGTTTCTGCAACTTGCGGGCGACATTCACCATCGCTTTCGAGCATACCATCATGTTGACTTCGGCTTTATGCATGGTCTGCACCTCCCGGAATCGCGCATCACCCGATAGAGTACACAATACGCGCAGGCCCAGTTCATCCAGCAGCGGCAGGACATGCCAGAATTCGCCGGCAATGTTGTATTCGCCGATCAGATTGACGTCATGGATTTTAATGCCAGCCTGTCCGGTGTTCAAAGGCAACGGATCAGGGTCGCGCGTGCCGATCACATGGTCGACCATCGCATCGCCGGCGATGCGGTTACCGAGGTTCTTGGTGCCGTAAAATCCGGCGCTGTCGATCGGCACGACCGGAACGCCCCAGCGTTCCTGTGCCGATTTGCATACGGCATTGATGTCATCACCAACTAAAGCAGGAACACAGGTGTTGTAGATAAACACCGCAGGCGGCGAGTAAGTATCGATCGCCTGCTTGATAGCATGGAACAGGCGTTTTTCCGAGCGCCCCATGACAATATCCTGCTCGGTCAAATCGGTGGTCATGCCGATGCGGTATAATTCAGCGCCGGACGAGCGGGTGCCCCGGTTATCCCAGGAACTGCCGGCACAGGCAATCGGCCCGTGGACGATATGCGCGACATCGGCAATCGGCAGCAGCGCGATTTGCGCCCCGTCAAACGCACAGCCGCCCGCCGCCGTTCCCGGCTTTGGCTTTGCGCAACCGGACTTTTCCTTTTTGTTGTGCTCACAGGCCGGTTCGTCCAATAAGGCTGCAATGTCTTTTGTTGATTTCATGATTTTGACCGAATGGCTTTGTTTATATCGACACAAGCAACCATTGTGCCATTTTTTATTTCATTGATATTATTACGATTTATTAGATTGTGGATTGTAGGAAAACCGACAAAACGGATGAAGAAATATAACAAGCAGGCTCTTTGGAGCGATTTTGGCGACGCATGCTGTTGTGATGATTTCTCCCGGCATATCGTGAAAAATGCGATGTTTGATTGAGTACGGAGAGAAAGATGCCAATCGTCGCAACAAACGTATCCCGGAATTATGTGCTGGTAGAGCATTAAACTACTAAGTTTTGCCCGCCCACTGTGTTTAAATATTGTCATTTTTTTCGACTGTCCCTTATCTCATCCAGAACCGACTGTAGGCCTCACATTGTCCAAGCTACCCTACACTCCATCCGTTGCGCGTATAGCCCTGGCCAGTTTTATCGGCACCGCCATCGAATTTTACGATTTTTATATCTATGGCATGGCGGCGGCTTTGGTCATCGGCCCGGTATTTTTCCCCGCCGGTAATCCGACGACTCAAGCGCTTAGTTCCTTCCTGACATTTGCCGTGGCTTTTCTCACCCGGCCATTGGGCGCGATGCTGTTCGGGCATTTCGGCGACCGCATCGGGCGCAAAACCACACTGGTTGCATCGCTGCTGGTCATGGGGGTCTCCACCACATTGATAGGTCTGTTGCCGGGCTATGAAGTAATTGGCGCTTGGGCGCCTGTCTTGTTGTGTTTGCTGCGGTTTGGCCAGGGTATCGGCTTGGGCGGAGAATGGGGAGGAGCGGCGCTGTTGGCAACCGAGAACGCTCCTGCCGGGAAGCGCGGTTGGTACGGCATGTTTCCTCAATTGGGACCGCCCGTAGGATTTCTCCTGGCGACGGGAAGTTTTTTGATGCTGGCTCATTTTTTGACTGAACAAGTGTTTCGCGACTGGGGCTGGCGGCTTCCATTCCTTGCCAGTTCTGTGCTGGTCGTGATCGGCCTGTATGTTCGTTTGACCTTGACCGAAACCCCTGTATTTACACGCGTTTTGGAGCAGCATCACCAGGTCGGCTTGCCTTTCAGGAACATCCTCAAGCACCATGCAGCTCCGTTGCTTCTGGGGGCGCTGGCCATGGTTGTGTGCTATGCATTGTTCTATATTTCTACGGTATTTGCCCTGAGCTATGGCACTACCACGCTGCAGATCCCTCGCCCGCAATTTCTCGGCATGTTATGCTTGGCGGTGTTGTTTATGGCCGCAGCCACGCCGCTTTCAGCGTGGGCTGGAGACCGTTTCGGACGTCGACCTGTTTTGCTGGCCGCGGGAAGCGCTGCGTTCCTGTCCGGTTTCGCCCTGGCGCCCATGCTCGAAAGTGGGTCGCCATTGATAATCACCGCATTCCTGTCATTGGAACTCTTTCTAATGGGAGCCACCTTCGCGCCCATGGGGGCCTTGCTGCCGGAGCTGTTTCCATCCGAATTACGTTATACCGGTGCGGGAACGGCCTATAATCTAGGCGGCATACTGGGCGCTTCGTTTGCACCCTATATCGCGCAACGGCTGGTTACCGAGGGAGGACTGGCCTGGGTCGGCGGCTATGTCTCATTGGCCGCGGCCATCAGCCTGCTTGCAGTATGGATGATACGTGAAACCCGTGACACTCACTGGGCCTAAATCATTAACATATAACAGTCAGAACAGGTATATCTAGGATAAAGTAATATTGAGTCGGGATTGCAAAGCCCGACCTGCTTGGATGTATCAAATTTCTGTTTCAAGAAGGACGCTGTTGAAGTGAGTGCATGATCCGATCCAGAGTATAGCCAATCAGCCCGATGGTTATAATTGAGATCATGATTCGAACGATAATAAATAGTTGACGGACTTGTATCGGGTGATTTCGTGTGCTCTTTTTTACCGAATGAGCATCCCTGATAGAAGTGGTAAATTTAACTATTTTGAGTTGTTGGCTGTTCATTTTTGACATCTCCAATAATTTAATTGACATCATCGAGTGCCTGCGACTTCTTATTGAAAAAAAGGTGCGTCCATGCACGGCTGAAACAATCACTGTTTTGGGGTGGAGGTAGTCGCACGATGTAGAAGAGATTGGCTACTTTATACTGCGTGCCTAAAAATAATTCTATGAACTATTACCACTCTGAATGATTAATCCGTCCCGATACTGTTAGAAACCGTTGGTTTGAACCGCCGAAATTTGCTGGCCCTTCGACAAGCTCATGGAGCACACAAAGTTAAGTGATAATAGGGTTGATAGCGGATAAAAACGGTCAACATGAAGACGCTTTTAGGTGGCGTATATATACCCCTTGCCTTTAACGATGCTGAACCTATCCCAGCGGTATTGAAAACGAAGGGCCACAAGCGTTGCCCATCTTAATCGTGAATGAGTTTATTTACGGGTATAGCGATGTTTCACACCCGACGGGAAATACTCGGCATCGGCAAAAGGACGGAGGTTAATTCGGGGCAGTTGCCGCTCCGCCGGTGTGTAATTGGCAAATTCGCTGTTCAGGCGCAACAGCTGCGCTCGTATGGACGCGGCGATCACCGGCGCCATTGCCGCGTCTGGCTCGATGCCCGGCAATAGCTCCACGGCAATGTGCAGATATTTGTCGCCGTCTTCGGTATCCCGCGTTTCCAGTACGAATTTGCCGGTCGCCCATGCCATGATATCCGGCTGCTCCAGACCAACGGTGACGTTCTCCGGATAAATATTGGCGCCGTAGTAGGAGACGGTAAAATCCGCACGGCCGAACACAAAGACGAACGGCAGACGGCGCGGCTGAAAATCCCTGTTCAGGCCGAGCTCGCCGAGAGACTGCACGCCGCGTTCTCTCAGGAAACGCCACATCTCATCGAAGCTCAGCACACCGCCCTTGTCGGCTATATGGTAGCGTACCAGAGGCACACTGTTCTCCCCGGAAACCACCAGCGTACCCTCATGCGCTTCGAAAAAACGGCTGGCCGGATCGTACTGCACCAGCGTCGGCAGGCGCGATTCGCCGAACAAGGAACGCGCCGCATCGGGATGATTGGCCAGCCAGCGCCGGATGGCGATGCTAAGCGGGGTTTCGTTGCCGAGCACGCCGCCGTCGGCCGTGCCGTACAGCGATGCGGAATCCAGGCAGGGCGAGGACGAACCGATGCGCTGTCCCATCAGGCTGCGCCATTCCTCGCTAAACACTTCGCCGGCAAAGACCAGCTTGGGACTATAATTCGCCCAGTCGATACCCTCGGCGGCGCCGGCGTCGATCACGTCCTTGACAAACGGCGGATAACCCAGCAATACCATTTGTTCGAAATGGGGCGCCAGCTCCCGAATTACCCGAAAGATTTCCGCCTTGTTGTTGCCGGGCGTCGCCACCATCAGCGGATACCCTTTGCGCGCCAGATGCCAGCAGCAGGATGTCGTAAACAAGCCGCCGACCCAATTGCCCAACGCGAAGCAGACCACGGCCAGCGTGCTGCGCTCATGCGCGCGGAAACTGTCATGAAAGACCTGCTCGAAACGCATCGCCACATCCAGCTCGTACAAGGCGGAACGCGGCCAGAACGTCGGTTGACCGGTGGAACCGGAAGACACCGCCACCCGGTCGGAACCTTTGAGGCTGCCGCCTAGGCAGCGCTCCGGCAGCGGATAAGCCTGCATGTAATCAGCCTTGCCCATCAGCGGCAAACTTTGAAAGGCCTGGAAACTGTTAATATCCGCCGGATTGACGTTCCGTTCTTGCAGAAACTTCCGGTAGGCGGGAACCTCCGCCGAGCAGCGGCGAAACAGGGCCAGAACCTTGTCTTCGGGATTGACGGCCTGGTGCTCCGCCAGCAGTGTGTCCAGCGGCGTGGCGATAAAGTGATGAAAAACGTCGTCGGAGGGTGAACTAAGCGAATTAGACATGGGAAAGAACCTGACAAAAATGCTTAAAGTACAGGAACGTTAAATGGAATCAGCGGAGGAGTCAATCATGCTGTCGTTATCGTTCGTTGTTTACCTCTAATTTAAGATTCAACATCAACAACGATTAAAAAATGTAGTCTACCATTACATTTGTTGCTAACACAGAGAACAAGAAAAAGCTGATTTTAGCCCGATTCACAAAATGTATATTATGCCGATATAAATAATATACAGTTCACGAATATCCCCTATAATCTTCCCAATCGTTTTGACGTTGCAGCTATCTTTGATCTATATGAGAAATCCTGTGATCGAGATAACATACCCCGTCCGGCTTTGGAAGAAATATGAATTTAATCGTAAATGCGGTTACGTCCACCTCTGAACACACTATAGCATGGTTAAGCCTACAACCAAACAACTGGGTTTCAGTGGGCTTCTCTGACAAGGCATTCATCTCCCCTCGCTTCCATGCACGACAATTCGTTTGGAATGCCTATAACCGGGTCACGGTTCAATACCTTGTCGCTCACCATCCGGAAGAGTTACGTCCAGTTACAAATCCGCACCTTACATTTCACCCCCCGATATATTTTCATCTGCGTGCGAACAAGGACGAAGAACTTTTTGCGGGTATCGCAGATATCCAGATTATGCTCACTCAGGACAACTCGGTGCCATGGGCCCGTTTCGTATCGCGTCCTGTCCGAGAAATCCCGTTCGCAAACACCCCTAGGAATCCTGAACGTACCTCAGTCCTTCGCGTACCAGTTGAGTCGAAAGACGTCTCTGTGGGCATGGCGATAGATTTCGTAAAGCCGGGCATAAGCCACCTGACAACGGCAATCGCTGAGAAATATCTTGATTCCGGCCCCTATCAGTTGCATGTATCGTG
This sequence comes from uncultured Methylococcaceae bacterium, assembly GCA_964568805.1. Taxonomy (GTDB): domain Bacteria; phylum Pseudomonadota; class Gammaproteobacteria; order Methylococcales; family Methylomonadaceae; genus CAZMRW01. The sequence goes on from CAZMRW010000040.1 coordinate 10,716, forward strand.
CGAGTTACATACGGCACAGTTGCCAACGTTGGCTTGGTATCATCAATACTAATATTTCTTTGTAAGGCTTGCGGGACGTCATAATATTATTCCGCGCCCCGCTTTGGAGAACCAGTGCTGGATGAATGGATTTAGCCTGTTACCCTATACTAGCCTTGACGTGAAACTTCCCTCCAGGGACTTAAACCCTCAACAACGCCTTGGCCATCCGTTCGGAAAGCTGCGCTTCGACGAATTGCGGTTCGTTGGGCGGATACAGTTCGACTTCGTCCAGTTCATAGTTGTATTCCTTGCCCAGTGCGATCAGTTCCCTGATTTTTTGAACCGCCAGCAGTTTTTGTTTTAAATCGGGATCCGTTTTGGCTTGTTCAGAGAAGGCTTTAATCTGTGCAATTGACATCGTGTTGACTCCTATTGATTAACAATGTGCTTTGCCATGCAAAGCGGTTGATGAAAAAACCGGCGCGATGCCTACACCCTGTAAGGCATATTGATCCAGTCCTTGAGGACGGCGGCATCACGGTCGGGCAAATAAGAAAAATCGCCACTTACGTCCTTGAAAACCGCAACGCCGCTGTGCGACGAAACCAGTTTGCCCTTCAGCATGTAAAAGAACCAGGCGAAGGGGTAGCCGGCCTGGCGATCGAAACGGGTTAACAGGTTATGCAGCGGGACGCCTTTTTTGCCGTGGATATCGTCCAGTTGCGGCATGTTTTTTTGCCGGGTATTGACGATTTCGACATTGATGATTTGCTCGCCGAAACGTCCGGTATGCCGGAAAGGCCGGACGATCCAGTCGTCGCACAGCGCCGCTTTGTGCAGGGCGCTGCTCCGGTTCCAGTCGTCCATAAAACGCTGCACCGGATGCTCTTCGATATGGTGTTTATTGATTTCGTCCATGAATACCGCCACGTCGGTTTTCCGCCGATAGGCATACCGGGCAGTGCCAATGCAGGATGGTTCTATGCATTCCGGGTACAGCGGATCGATAAACTCTTCCAGATCCTCGGGCAGATTGTGTTCACCGACCAGCAAGCGATCCGACATTTCATGGATTTTATCGATGTCGATCTGTATGAACTGTTCCGCATTGCTGCCCGTTTGCACGACAAAATGCAGGGTAACTCCCGTTTGCCGCGTGGCGATCAGTTGTTGATCCTGTGCATGATCGATCAGGGTTTGCAGATTTTTGCCGCATTCGATATAGGTTCTCTCGGTCCATTCGATCAAATCATGGGCGATGCGGTTGCCGGCCCTATCGACTATGCCGCCCAGGCGATACCACTCTTCTCCGGTTTTGGCCAATCGGACCGGATAATCGGGATTGAGCGCCTGCAGTGTTGATAATAACGTGTCGTCATCCTCGGCAATTGCTGAAGTACAGGACGTACTGAATGCAGCAAACGCAGGAGCAGTTTGCTGTCCCTGCATTGCTCCTTGTGCCCCAGAGGGTATACCTCCCGCATAACCCACAGGGATGTGGGGAATGCAGATTTTGCCTGGAGCAAAATATTTGTCCCTGCAGTCGTGACTGGGTGAAGACTGCTTGCAGATTTTGGCAATCTGTTGGCCGTGCAGTTGAAAAGGTTGATACGCCATAGTTAGTTTTCCGGTTTTTCGATCCCGTGCGCGCCGTTCGAACAGACAGTTAACCGTTCCTGCACTGCTGCCCTGACATCGGGCTCCGGATCATCGAGCAGACAAGCCAGGGCTTCGGGCGCAACGCGCTGAACAACGGTATAACGCACGACCCAGTCGGGATCATTTAAAAGAGTAACGGCGTCCTCGGAACTCATGCGTTCAGCGACGATGCGTCTGACTTCCGGGGCATCGTCATGAGCCATCAAACCCAGGCTGACTTCGGGCAAGCGTTCGGCGACCACTTTTCTGACCTGCAGATCCTTGTCGCGAATCAGCCGAAACAGGCGGCCGGCCGGCAGCCGCCGGGCAACGGTTAGTCTGACAATGTAGTCCCGGTCGTTAGCCAGTTTTTCCAATTCTTCGGACGCGATGCGATCGGCGACGGTCATGCGCACTTCCCGGTCGGGATCTTCTATCAGTAGATTGAGCTGGGCTTGAGGCAGCCGATAAGCGACAGCGCGCCTGACCACTTCATCTTCATCATAAATCAGCCTGGCGAGCGATTTCTGCGGCGCATAACGAACGGCAATCGCGCGCCTTTCCCAAAAGATATCCTGTAAATAACGTTCGGCATAATCGGGGTTAACGCGAAAAAACCGGTCGATCTGCCGGCCGCTGTCAGCGATGACGCAAGTATCGCCGGGAAGACAGCGCCCGGTCAGCAGCGTTTTGCCGCGAAAAGGACACAGGCTGCAATCGGCAACCGGAACGCTAACAGGACTTTCACGACCAGGCATGCAATCGGTTCCGTTCAGTCGGGGATGATTTCGGCAACGACAATGCCGGTTGCAGCCCGATAATCATTGGTCAGGCACAGGCAGTGCTCCCGGCCGTCGATCAAATAAAGATTGAAGCCTTGATGCTCAACGACCGGCGTGTTATTGGGCAGATCGTCATCCATGCAGTAAGTGAAATGAATCGGCCGATAATGCTCTCTTAGAGCCGAAATCGTGCCTTCATCAACACCCATGGCGTCGATTTTTGCCGCAATCGCGTTGACTTGCTCTTCGGTAATCATCCCGTTGCTTCCCTGTCAAATCTGAAGCGGTCGGCCGCATCAATCCCCATCACCTTGGCCAGCCACGGGGGTGGAGTGCCGGCAATGACGCCTTGCAGTTGGCCGATAACGCCCGCGATGGATTCAATCGCTGCGAGTTTAATCGGATGAATTCCCTGCTTGACGATTTTCGCCGCTGCAGGTCCGCCCACCGACACGATGTAAAGCACCTGGCAATCCTGAATCAGTTCCGCCCTGAAAACGTTTTTGTCGTCCACGTACAGGCCATCCGGAATGTCAGTACTGCGAATGTCAATTAGACGAATCTCCTCGGCTGATACCTGATAAATCATGAACTGACCGCAGGAGCCGAAATGACCGTCAACGTTAATGCCGTCATTACTGGCAAAGGCAATGCGAACGGAACCAGGCATGTCGCCTTCGGCATAGGCCTGAACTTCCGGCTTCGATGTTTCTACGGTCTCAACGGGATGTTGCAGAATGTGCAATGCCTTTGTTAATAGTGAATCATCCATGGCTGAAAACTCCCCTCCTTGAGCGTTTTTCAGTGTTTTCAGATCGATGCCCGCCAGTTTATCTTCCGTTATCGGAAGACCGGCGCACCGGGTCAGCGCGTTAAACAGCCGCTTGGCATCGGTATCGGGCAAAACGCGAGCGGCAAGCCCGATACGCAAAGCCAGTTCTCTTGAAAGCATGTCCTGGCTGTCCATGGGGCTTATGCCTCCAGCGGCAGTATGCAATTATCGATTGGACAAACCTTGACGCACTGGGGTACGTCAAAATCACCCTCGCATTCGGTGCAGGTTCTTTTGTCGATTTTAAAAACAATAGACCCTTCCGATATGGAGTTGGTCGGGCACACGGGTTCGCAGTCGCCGCATGAGATACAATCCGCTTCTACAATATATAAGGCCATGATTAGTCTCCTGAATCTAGACGTTTTGCGCGCAGGGTGATCGGAAAGTCCGGCTGTTCGTCCAGCGGTTCAAAATAATACCTTGAGCCATCGCTGAGCAGCACTTCACCGCCCCATTTACCGGGATTATCGAATTCAATGGATTCCACCATTTCTTCCAAATCTTTTTTGGGTACATAGAAGACTAATTGGCCTTCCGTATTTTTTTTCAACATGACGCTAGGCATTGAGTTCTCCGTTTACACGCGTTGATAAATCCCCCCTACCCCCCCTTTTCAAAGGGGGGTGAACTGTTCCCCCTTTGTAAAAGTGGGCTAGGGAGATTTGGGCTTAACGAATCAAATCGTAGTTATAGTCGGTCGTACCCATGCCTTTGGTTTCTTTATCCAATTGCTCCAGTACCGCATTGACCAGGGTTGTCAGCAGATAAATAGCGCCTTCATAGCCCAGGGTCGTCATTCTGTGCAGGTGATGCCGGTCAAAGATGGGGAAACCGATGCGTATCAGCGGCACTTCAAACGCTTCGCCCTTGTAGAAGGTATCGCGTTGGATGAATTTGCCGTACGAATTGCCAATCATGAAGTCCGGTTTGTTGGTGAACACCAATGACCGGAAATGCCATAAATCCCTGCCGATATGTACTTCGGTTTTTTGACCATAGGGCGAGTCCTTCAGCATCTTCACCATGGCTTTTTGCCAGCGCTTGTTGGCATGGTTGCACAACACGTCGCTCGGTTCGGCGCCCACTTCCAGCAGGAATTTGGTCATGCCCATGACGAAATCGGCATCGCCGTACAACGCGAACTTTTTGCCGTGCAGCCAGGCGTGCGAATCGGTCATCATGTCCACCAGGCGTCCGCGTTCCAGTTCCAGAGAAGCCGGAATCGGTTTGCCGGTGAGTTCCGAAATTTTCATCAGGAAGGCATCGGTCCATTCCAGACCCATCGGAATATTGATCGGGGTAGCGGGTTGATGCCAGACGGTATCGACAAACTTTTTGGTTTTTTCCAACTGCCAGGGTTGCAGCAACAGGGTATCGATCGCATTGGGCGCATCTTTCAGTTCAGCCTGTGTAGTGCCGCCGGCATACATGCGAAAGGTGCCATCGGCAGGCGTATCCAGGACTTCTGAAGGATCGCTCAACAGCGTGTAATGAACGCCCATTTCCTTCATCATGCGGTGCATGACGCGGTAGTTGCCCAGATAGGTTTCAAAGCCGGGAACCAGATTGATCTTGCCGTTTGAACCGACTTTCTTGTCGTCCATGTAATTCAGCGTGAAATAACGCGCCATGCCCTCGAACATGTTGTCCCAGCCCGTGGTATGGCTCCCGACGAAGCTCGGCGTATGGGCAAACGGCGTCGGAAATTCCTGCTCGATGTGTCCGGCTTTTTTGGCGTTGTTGATAAAGGCATTCAAGTCGTCGCCGATGACTTCCGCCATACAGGTTGTTGATACGGCGATAATGTCCGGTTGATATAAGGCTTTGGCGTTTTCCAGCCCGGCAAACATGTTTTTCTGGCCTCCGAACACCGCCGCATCTTCGGTCATCGAGTCCGACACGCAGGCGACAGGCTCTTTGAAATGGCGGTTAAAATAGGTCCGGAAATAAGCGACACAGCCTTGCGAGCCATGGACATAAGGCATGGTCTTTTCAAATCCCAGTGCACAGAGAACGGCGCCCAGGGGTTGGCAGGCCTTGGCCGGGTTGACCGTTAGCGCTTCGCGGTTGAAGTTGAGTTCCTGGTATTCCTTGGTAGTCGTCCACTGAAAGACCTCATCGATTTTTTCCTGCGGATGACGCTCTTCGTACGCTTCACGTTTGTTGGCCAGGCTTTCCTTGTATTCATCGTTGCGGAACAAAGGATAGCTGGGTTGTATGTTTTCGACTTGTTGACTCATGATAATCTCCTACGCGCCACTAATCTGTGGACGACGGTTGAAGGAACTGTAGGGTGGGCAATGCTGTTCTGCCCACCAATTTTGTTACCATATTTGTGGTGGGCAAAAAAGCCTGCCCACCCTACAAATTAAGCGCTTGCGGCAACCGCCACATTTGAACTTTCAGCTGTTTTCCAGGGCGCCTTCACCTGCTTCCAGCAAGGGTTATTCAAGGTCATGTCCATATCGCGGGCGAAGATGGCAAAGCCGTCGTAACCGTGATAAGGGCCGGAATAATCCCAGGAGTGCATTTGCCGGAAAGGAATGCCCATTTTTTGGAAAATATACTTTTCCTTGATGCCGGAACCGATCAAATCGGGCTGCACCTTCTTGACGAACTCTTCAAACTCATAACCGGTCACGTCGTCATAGATCAAGGTCGCGTTGCCCATTTCCTTGATGGTGCGGTCATAGTCATCGTTATGGCCGAATTCGTAACCTGTTCCGACCACTTCCATGCCCAGGTCTTCATAGGCGCCGATCACATGGCGCGGACGCAGGCCGCCGACATAGAGCATTACGCGTTTGCCTTGCAGGCGCGGTTTGTATTTGGCGATCACCGCGTCGTATTCGGCCTGATACTTGGCAATGACTTTCTCCGCGCCCTCTTTAATGCTATCGTCAAAGTGGGACGCGATTTTGCGCAGGGATTCGGCAATCTTGGTAGGACCGAAGAAGTTATACTCAATCCAGGGTATTTTGTACTTCTCCTCCATGTGCCGGGCGATGTAGTTCATCGAACGGTAGCAATGGATCAGGTTCAGTTTGACTTTGGGAGTCAGTTCCATTTCCGCGATCGTACCGTCGCCGGACCATTGGGCAACGACACGCAGGCCCATTTCTTCCAGCAAGGTACGCGAAGCCCAGGCGTCGCCGCCGATGTTATAGTCGCCGATGACCGCGACATCGTAAGGCGTGGTTGGGAAGCTGTCGTCGCCGTCGCGGTTTTCCAGCACCCAGTCCCGAATCGCATCGTTCGCGATGTGATGGCCCAACGATTGGGAAACGCCGCGAAAACCTTCGCAGCGGACCGGCACGACCGGTTTGCCGATTTCCTTGTTGGCTTTTTTGGCGACCGCCTCGATATCGTCGCCGATCAGACCGATCGGACATTCCGATTGAATGCTGATGCCTTTGTTGAGCGGAAACAATTCCTCGATTTCGTTCATGATTTTGGCGAGCTTCTTGTCGCCGCCGAACACAATATCCTTTTCCTGGAAATCGGAGGTAAAGTTCATCGTGCCGAAAGTATTAACGCCGGTAGTGCCAACATAATAGTTTCGGCGGCCGGCGCGAGAATACTGGCCGCAACCGACCGGGCCGTGCGAGATATGGATCATGTCCTTGATCGGTCCCCAGACCACCCCTTTGGAGCCGGCGTAGGCGCAACCGCGAATGGTCATCACGCCGGGCTGGGACTTGCGGTTTGAGGTAATGCATTTGTTCGATTTTTCCAGCGATTGATCGTTTACCGCCAGATGCTTGGCGCGATCTTTCCTTGCTTGTTCCGGATAGACTTCGAGCACTTCCTGAATAAGCGCTTCGGTCTCTTCTTTTGTTAGAGCTGCCATGAGTGTCTCCTAGTTTTGCCGTGGGTAATCCCCCAACAGACAGGTTTTAGGACGGGAATCCGCAGGGTACGCATTTATGCCCCCAGGAGGGTACCGCGTATTATTTTCAAAATGGTACGCAATACCCTCTAGGCATAAATGCGTATCCTACGGTTATTCAGTGTTAAGCGACCGCTTCTGCGGCTGCCGTTACGCCGATGATGGATTCATCTTCCTGATCGATAATGCCGAATTCCATCATCAATTCTTCCAGTTCATCCATCGTGATGGGTGTTGGAATAATGAAATTCTTGTTATCGCGAATCTTCATCGCCAGTTGACGGTATTCATCCGCCTGTTTTGCAGTTGGTTCATATTCGATGACGGTCATCCGGCGGATTTCTGCGCGTTGCACGACGTTATCGCGCGGCACGAAGTGAATCATCGTCGTGCCGATTTTTGCTGCCAACGCCGAGATCAACTCATCTTCACGCGCCGTTTCACGCGAGTTGCAGATCAAGCCTGCTAAACGTACACTGCCCGAGTTCGCATATTTGACGATACCTTTGGCGATATTATTGGCCGCATACATCGCCATCATTTCTCCCGAACAGACGATGTAAATCTCTTGCGCCTTGTTTTCGCGAATCGGCATGGCGAAACCGCCGCAGACAACGTCGCCGAGCACATCGTAAAAAACGAAGTCCAGTTCATCGTCATAAGCGCCTTCCTCTTCAAGGAAGTTAATCGCGGTGATGACGCCGCGGCCGGCACAGCCGACGCCGGGCTCAGGGCCGCCTGATTCGACGCATTTAATACCGCCGTAGCCGACTTTCAACACATCTTCGAGTTCCAAATCTTCAACGCTACCCGCTTCGGCAGCCAAACTCATGATGGTCGTCTGGGCTTTCGCATGAAGAATTAAACGGGTAGAGTCGGCTTTGGGATCGCAGCCTACAATCATGACTTTGTTACCCAGTTCCGCCAACGCAGAAACCAGATTTTGAGTTGTCGTAGACTTGCCAATTCCACCTTTACCGTAAATTGCACATTGACGTAATGCCATGATCTTCTCCTCTTAGGGCGTTGTTGTTAATGACATTAGGACTGGAGCAAACTGTGTGCCAATTGCTTAAAAATGATTTATATTATTGATATCTATGACTAATATTTATCAAACAAAAGAAGAAGCAACGTTGCCTTTCAAACATTTTGTTAGGCTGCTGTAAGCTTACTAACAGTGTGGTTATTCAAGAAAGCCAAGTCATCAGGCTGATGCCGGAAGTAAGAGGGAATGGAGAGGATTTGAAGAGGTTTTGTTTTTGTTGCGATAGGGGTATGCACAATATAACTTTGTATCCAAGCTACAAAGCTGACCAGCAAAAAAAAGGCCGGAAATTATCCGGCCTTTTTCAGCATCCTGTTAGTGCAACAGTCCCTGCAATAATCCGTTAAGCTTGTGCACAAAGGCCGCCGGATCGTCGAGCTGGCCGCCTTCGGCTAATATGGCCTGGTCGAACAGAATGTGTGTCAAGTCGGCGAAACGCGCATCGTCCTGTTCGGCTTTCAAACGCACGACCAAGGGATGGTCGGGATTGATTTCGAAGATCGGTTTTCTGCCGAAACCCATGTTTTGGCCCGCTTCCTTCATGATGCGTTCCATATTAAGGCTCATGCCGTAAACGTCCGAAACCAGGCAGGCCGGCGATTCGGTCAGGCGATGGCTTAAGCGGACTTCGCTGACTTTATCGGCCAGCACGTCCTTGATCTGATTGAGTACCGATTCGAAATCCTTGCTGATTTCTTCCTGATGTTTTTTCTCTTCTTCGTCGTCCAGCTTGCCGAGGTCCAGTTCGCCTTTTGCGACCGATTGCAGATGTTTGCCGTCGAATTCGTCCAGACTCGACACCAGCCACTCATCGACACGGTCGGATAACAGCAGGACTTCGATGCCTTTCTTCCGGAAAATTTCCAGATGCGGGCTGTTTTTTGCCGCTGCATAGCTGTCTGCGGTCACATAATAGATCTTCTCCTGGCCTTCCTTCATGCGGCTGACATAATCTTCCAGCGCCACATCCTGTTTATCGCTATCGTTATGAGTCGAGGCGAAACGCAGCAATTTGGCGACGCGGTCCTTGTTGCCGTGATCTTCGATCGGACCTTCCTTGATGACGTTGCCGAACTGGGACCAGAATTTTTCGTATTTTTCCGGTTCATTTTTAGCCAAACCTTCCAGCATACCCAATACTTTTTTCACGGCGCCGGATTTGATCGTGCTGATTTGTTTGCTTTGTTGCAGAATTTCACGGGATACGTTGAGCGGCAGCGAGTTGGCGTCGATGATGCCCCGGATAAAACGCAGATAACGCGGCATCAGTTGCTCGGCATCGTCGGTAATGAACACCTTGCGAATATAGAGTTTTACGCCGTGCTTGGCGTCCCTGTCCCACAAATCGAACGGCGCGCGCGACGGCACATAAAGCAGCAACGTGTATTCATTGGCGCCTTCAACCTTGCTGTGGACATAAGTCAACGGGTCCTGAAAATCGTGCCCGACATGCTTGTAGAATTCGTTGTAATCCTGTTCCGAAATCTCCTGGCGGGCTTTGGTCCATAATGCAGAAGCGCTGTTGACGGTTTCTTCTTCAATGGTGGCAACCGGCTTCTCTTCCTTGCCTTCTTCGTCCATGGACGGCATGACTTCCTTATCCATGACGATGGGCAGAGATATATGATCGGAGAATTTTCTGACGATGGAGCGGATGCGATAACCGTCGAGAAATTCGCTTTCCGATTCTTTCAGATGTAATATGATTTCGGTGCCGCGCTGCGGTTTTTCCACCGATTCCAGGGTGTAATCGCCCTCGCCTGTCGATTCCCAACGCACGCCTTCGCTGTTCGGCGCACCCGCCTTACGGGTGATTAAGGTGACCTTGTCGGCAACAATAAAAGAGGAATAAAAGCCGACTCCGAACTGGCCGATCAATTCGCTGTCTTTGGCCTGGTCGCCGGTTAACGCCTCAAAAAACTGCTTGGTGCCCGATTTGGCGATGGTGCCGATATGTTCCTGGACTTCGGCGCGGTTCATGCCAATACCGTTATCGATGACGGTAATCGTGCGTTTGTCCTTATCATATTTCAGGCGGATTTTCAGTTCGCTGTCGCCCTCGTAGAGGCTGTCATCGGATAATGCGAGAAAACGTAATTTATCGGCCGCATCCGATGCGTTTGAAATCAATTCACGCAGAAAAATTTCCTTGTTGCTGTACAAGGAATGAATCATCAAATGCAAGAGATGTTTTACTTCGGTTTCAAATCCCAGAGTTTCTTTTTTTGCTTCTACAGTCATATTACGAGTCCTGATTATAAAAAATTGGCATGGCAATTATGTTGGGGCATATCTGTTTTTTTTCAAGCCCAAACAAACGCACAGCGGCAATTTCAGTTTACCTTACCTAATCCCGACTCTTCATATTCCGTGCGGAGCAAGGCGGTCATTTTATGACCCGGAACAGGCGGGCTAAGATAATAGCCCTGGATAATATCGCAGGTTCGATCCAGCAAGAAACCAAGCTGTTCCTCATTTTCAACCCCTTCGGCAACGACTTTTTGGCCTAATGAATGGCCCATATCGATGATGGCGCAGACTATCCGGGCATCCTTGGAATCGATCGTCATATCCCTGACAAAAGACTGATCTATTTTTAGAATTTCGATAGGAAAATTTTTTAAATAGGATAGTGACGAATAGCCCGTTCCAAAATCATCCAGAGCTATTTTAATACCCATCTTTTTTAACCGGTGCAACTGTAGCTCGATACGTTTGGTATCGCCGATCAACATCGACTCGGTAATTTCAAGTTCAAGATGTTCCGGGGCTAATTCGGCATCGTTAAGGGCATCCTCTACAATTTGCAGAAAATTCGGATCGGAAAATTGCCGGGCAGAAATGTTCACCGAAACCTGTTGCAAGCATAATCCTTCATTAAGCCAGTCCTTAAGCTGCACACAGGCGGTTCTCAATATCCATTTACCGATCTCGAGAATCAGTCCCGTATCTTCTGCGATTGGAATAAAATAACTGGGAGGAATCATTTTTTTCTGTTCACCGCCGCCGTGAAACCAGCGAATTAATACCTCAGCGCCGCAAAACTCCCTGCTGTCAGCCTTGTATTGCGGCTGATAGTAAAGTTGCAGTTCATTTCTGGAGATCGCTTTCCGTAAACTCAACTCCAGCGCAAGGCGGTCCTGAGTAGCAACGGTAAAATCTTTTTTGAAAAACTGATAATTATTGCGCCCTTTGTTTTTCGCCTCATACATGGCAACATCGGCATTCTTGATCAAAACCTCGGCAGAAGAGCCGTCTTCCGGATATATCGAAATGCCGATGCTCGAACCGATGAAGACTTCACGGCGTTGGATGTAAAAAACCTCGGATAATTTCTCAATTATTTTTTTGGCTATCAGCGACGCGGAATAAATGGCCTGCTCGTGAGATTTTTCATTTAACAGCAATAAAGCAAATTCATCGCCGCTTAATCGGGCGACAATATCCCCTTTGCGCGTGATCGAGAGCAATCTTCTGGCGGTTTCTTTTAACAAAACATCGCCGGCATCATGGCCAAGATTGTCATTGACCGCTTTGAATCGGTCCAGATCGATGAAAAAAACAACGGCATGTAGATGATAGCGTTGCGAGGTAGATAAAAATTGACCCAGACGTTCAAAAAACATGACCCGATTCGCCAAACCAGTCAGGTTGTCATAATGAGCGATCTGAATGATGCGTTGTTCCGCCAGTTTTTGCCGGGTAATGTCGAACATGGTGGCAAAATAGACCACAGACTTGCTGTCTTTGTTGACCAGTGTAATATCCAGTTTAACCGGAAAACTCTGACCGTTCTTGGGCTGGCAGAGCAGTTCACCCGACCAGTATTTCTGGTCGTTGTTATTAAAAAAACTGACATTGCCAGGGTCAAACTTTTTATTATCCGCACCGGAAATGATGAACGATAACTCTTTATTTTCTATCTCGTTTAGCTGATAGCCGGTTAACTCGGAAAAAGCAATATTGATGTCATTAATATTGAAATGTTCATCCAGGAGGGCAAAACTTAAATGGCAGACATTGAATGCACGGTCCACCAGTTCCAATCTGGCTTTTTCCTGTTCATACTTATCAGCAACCGTACCGGTTACCACCAGCCTGAACTTTTGTTGTTCTGCGTCAAAAACAGGTGTTGTGGTGATAACAAGAGTTTGATTCGGTCGATCAGGACGAGAAAACGATCTGGTTTGCTTAACCTGTTTTCTTGAATGCCAGGCGCTTTTATCCTGAATGATGTTTGATTTTAAAGCTTCTATATCACAATCGGAATTTCGTGCTAATTCGAGATCCGTCTTTCCGAAATAGTCGGCATTCCGTAACTTAAGAAATTCCAGATATTGTCGACTGGCGCTGAGCCAGCGACCGTCCTTGTCTTTTAAGCAAAGTAAATCCGGAAAATGATTGATTAATAATTGATCGCTAAATTGCAGGCTGATATTTGGCGCCGCAGTTGGCAATTTAGGTTTGATTTGCGCCGGCTTAAAATGATATTCCCAAAAATAGACAGCGACAACAATACCGATAAACACGCCGTTTATGATCAGCAGGTTTTTTTCGGAAAGCAGATCCTTAAAAATATCAGGCACGACAAAATACAAGAAATCAACTATTGCAAGCAATGTAGCCTGAAACATGAGCATCTTGTATTTCATAATATGAGGGCTTTTCTATGATTAAACAATTTCTGCAATGAAACTTCGCGAAAATGGTTACCGTTCCATTCAGTTACCAGGCGCTGTGCGCTATAGAGTATGAACAGAATGTATTTTAATTACCCTATAGTAATCAATAAATCACAGAATATCATTAATTGATTGATAAATTGATATTTGCCATCGTATTTGAACCTATCGGATTAAACCGGCAAATCAGCGATGCATAAGCCGCGACCGATTCTCGGGTGAATCACCTACGGGATTATAAAAATACCCCGGCAAACACATGGTAGTTGGCCGCGTTAAAATCAGCCAAGTTATCTATAACCGCAGTTTCTTTTCGTTTCCGAAATTGCATTCAACTTTCATCCATCGGCACGATCGGACATTGTTTGGATGCCCACGATATCAGACTTTAGATCTTGCCAGGCAGCGAATTTTTTTAACACGGAATTCCAGCCGCACGCACCGACGCAAACGCCAGGCAAATATTCAACAATGTTTCCCAGGCGTCACCTTGCTCCTGACCTTTGATTTGCCTGTCGGCTTTTGCGCTTAACACCAGTATTCTGCTGAGTTCATTCAGTTCAAGCCTGTTCAGGACAGTGGAGATCAATTGCTGTCGTTTATCCCAGATTTGATGGTTTCGGTAAACAATGTCCCTGCTTTTGCCCAGTGCTAACGCCTGCTTGATTTTGATTAAAGTCCTGGCTTCCCGCGTTAACGCCCATAACACGATGGGGGCGGCAATCCCCTCGGCCCGCAGGACGGACATGATCTTGAAAATACGGTTCATGTTAGCCGTCAACACACTGTCAACCAGCTTAAATACATCGTATCGGGAACTGTCGGCCACTGCATCGTCAATTTGCTGAGAACTCAACGATCCTGCTTCATACAGAACATAAAGTTTTTCTATCTCCTGAACGGCCGCCAGGAGGTTTCCTTCAATCCTCGCAGCCAGCAGTTTTACTCCGTCGATATCGGCATGCAATCCCCGACGTTGTAATTTATGTTGCAGAAACCTGATCAACTCCTGGCCCTCCAGCGGCCAAACCTGAATCACGACCCCTACCCGATCCACAGCCTGAAACCATCGTGATTTTAGGGCATCCGGGGAAAGCTTGCCTGTGGAAACAAGCAATACGGAATCTTCAGGGGGACGCTGGCAATAAGCGCTCAAAGCCTTGGAACCGTCTGGTCCCGGCGTCGCAGTCGACAATCTCAGATCGATAATTTTTTTATCCGAAAAAATAGACATGGAAGCGGCGGCTACCGTCAATGAATTCCATTCAAATCCGGTATCCACCGAAAATATTTCTCGCGTGACAAAACCGGCCTTTCTGGCGGCAGCCCTGACGGCATCGGCCAACTCGCCGAGTTGCTGGGGTTCATCGCCGCTGATCAGATAAACCGGCGCCAGATGTTGAAGAAGATGCGGCTCCGTTTGTTCCGGCTTGAGACGCATATTAATTGGGGCTCGTTTTTAACGTCGATTGTGCCCGATTTAAGATATTTTGAACGGCTTGTTGATAGATTTCGTTTCGGATCACTTTTTCTTCATTATCTTTGGCCATAATATCTTCCTGGTCATTAAAATATTGGCGCCTGATTTGTATGGGCTGACCCGAAAGCAATACCTTGTTCGATTTGTTCAAATCATAAGTCACGTGATAATCCAGCTCCACTTCGTTTGATCGGCCTCTGGAACTCAATGAGAGCACCCGACGATTCAAATTTTCGTCGATTATTTTAACAATGACCCCGGCTTCTTGTGCAGAAGAGGAGAGCTTCCCTTTGGATGAACTCAGCACATGTCTAAATTGTTCGCGAAACTGGGATGACCCTCCGTCCAGATAAATTAACTTGAGTTCTTTGGACAACCCGCCGCCACCGCTGCCCCGAAGATGATATCCGCATGCGTTTACTAACAGCGCCAGGATAATCACAGCCAATTTCTGATAACACATTATAGAGCCCCGGCAACGCAAGTCATTCAATTACAATATTAACCAGTTTTTTAGGCACCACGATAACTTTCCTGATCGGCCTGTTGTCGATAAAGCGCCTGGCATGTTCATCATTCAACGCCAGCCGTTCGATTTCATCCGATGAAGCCGATGCCGAAACCGAAATTTTACTGCGTAACTTGCCATTGACCTGAATCATCATGTCCAGGGTGTCCTGCGTCAGCGCCGAGTTATCGACCTTGGGCCATGATTCATTGACAGCAGCACGCTGATGTCCCAAATCCAGCCACAATTGATGGCAGATATGCGGCACGATCGGAGACAACATCAATACGATGGATTCAAAAGCTTCCTGCCGGATTGCTTTGGCATTAGCGGAATCATCGGTAAACCGGGCCAAGGTATTCAACAATTCCATATTCGCCGCGATAGCCGTGTTAAAGGTATGGCGCCGGCTGTAATCGTCGGTGACTTTCTGGATGGTTTGATGCAGTTGCCGCCGGATTAATCGTTGCGCCTCGGTCAATGTCTCCTGATTGAGCGGGACGGAATCCGCTCCGGATTCTGTATGCTGATAGACCAGCTTCCAGAGTCTTTTCAGGAAACGAAAGGCGCCCTCGACGCCGCTGTCCGACCATTCCAGCGACTGGTCGGGCGGCGCGGCGAACATGATGAACAGGCGCACGGTATCGGCGCCGTATTGATCGATCAGGGACTGCGGATCGACGGTATTGCCCTTGGACTTGGACATCTTGCTGCCGTCCTTCAGCACCATGCCCTGCGTCAACAGATTTTTGAACGGTTCGTCTGACGCGATCAATCCTTCATCGCGCAGCAGTTTGGTATAGAAGCGCGCATACAGCAGATGCAGAATCGCGTGTTCGATGCCGCCGATGTAATGATCGACCGGCAGCCAGTGATTTGCGCGCGCATCGAGCATCGTATCCGCGTCCGGCGAAGCGAACCGGGCGAAGTACCATGACGATTCCATGAACGTATCAAAAGTGTCGGTCTCGCGCCGGGCCGGTTTGCCACAGCAAGGACAAGTCGTCAGCGAAAACGTCGGATGCGCGACCAGTGGTGACTGCGAGCCGTCCAGGACGACATCGCGCGGCAATTCGACCGGCAGGTCCTTTTCGGGTACCGGCACCGTGCCGCAATCATCGCAATAGATCACCGGAATCGGCGCGCCCCAATAGCGCTGGCGCGAAACGCCCCAGTCGCGGAGCCTGAACCGCACCTGCTTGTCGCCGAGATCTTGCGCATTCAGATCGGTTGCGATTGTATCGATCGCCTGCTTGTGCGTCAGGCCGTCGTATTTGCCGCTGTTGACCAGCACCATCGACTCGTCTTTCGAAGCATACCAGTCCTGCCAGGCCGCCGTGTCAAACGGCTTGTCATCGGCGCCCGGCGCTTTACGGTCGAGCACCTGGATGATCGGCAGATTATATTTTTGCGCGAAATGAAAATCGCGCTCGTCATGCGCCGGCACGGCCATCACCGCGCCTTCGCCGTAACTCATCAGGACATAGTTGCCGACCCAGACCGGCACCTGAGCGCCGGTCAGAGGATGCGTGACCTGAATGCCGGTCGGCATGCCTTTCTTTTCCACCGTCGCCAAATCGGCCTCGGCGGTGCCGGTCTGCTCGCATTCGTAAATGAACGCGGCCAGTTCCGGATCATTTTCGGCAGCTCGAGCCGCCAGCGGATGCTCAGGGGCGACCGCGCAAAAGGTCACGCCCATGATCGTATCGGCGCGCGTCGTAAAGACCCAGAGCAAATCCTTTTTGCCGTCCATTTCATACGGGAAGGCAAAACGCACGCCATAGCTCTTACCGATCCAGTTGGCCTGCATGGTTTTTACCTGTTCAGGCCACCCGTCCAGCGTTTCCAGTGCCTGCAACAATTCATCGGCATAAGCGGTAATCTTTAAAAACCACTGCGCGATTTCCTTGCGCTCGACCTGGGTGTCGCAACGCCAGCAGCAGCCGTCGATGACCTGCTCGTTCGCCAAGACGGTCATATCGTTGGGACACCAGTTGACCGGCGCGGTTTTTTTGTAAACCAGGCCCTTTTCCAGCAACTTCAGGAAAAACCATTGCTCCCAGCGGTAATATGACGGATCGCAAGTCGCGATCTCGCGCTTCCAGTCATAGCCGAAACCCAGCCGTTTAAGCTGGCCTTTCATGTAATCGATGTTTTCGTAGGTCCAGTCGGCCGGATGCACGCCATGCTGCATCGCGGCATTCTCCGCCGGCAAGCCGAACGCGTCCCAGCCCATCGGTTGCAATACGTTTTTGCCCAGCATCCGCTGATAGCGGCTGATGACATCGCCTATGGTGTAGTTACGAACATGCCCCATGTGTAATTTACCGCTGGGATAGGGGAACATCGATAAGCAATAGTACTTTTCTTGCTGCTCCGTTTCGGTGGCATTAAACGTTCCCGATTCCTCCCAGATTTGCTGTACTGCTTGCTCAATAACCAACGGCTTATAAATTTCTTGCATCCTTCTCGTCTTTTACCGGTCAAAAGCGTTAGAATACCGTACAGTGGCTTAAATCAAAAGCACCATTTTTACGGAGTTGTACACTATGAAAAAAAATAAATTTATCGACGCTTTTAACGACATCTTCAAGCACCTGTATGAAACGATGGATGACACGCTTCATTCGGTAGCCGAAGCGCTTGAAATATCGAAAGAAAAAGCAGGAAAGACCAGCGATTTAACGCAAGAGGAACTGAATAAGGTCTCGGGCTATGTCAAACGCGATCTGGAAACCGCAGCGCACGGCTTATCCGACAAGGAAGACAGCAATTCGCTTTCCGATTGGTTCAAATTCGATATCGAACTGATTGAAAACTTCACCCTCGATGCTTTTCTGAGCGTTGCCGATAAAACCCGGCTGGAACTGGCGAAACTGGGCGAATTGGCAAAAAAACACAGCTATCAAAGTGGAGACATCACGATTCCGGGAACGTTTATCTGCGATAACTGCGGCAAGGAAATTGCTTTCAAAACGCCAAGCGAAATCCCGGAATGCCCGGTATGCCACGCTAAAACATTCATCCGCATTTGATATTAGCCGGCCAAGCCTTATAATATAACGGTTTTGATCTATTTGATTTGATGGGGAATAACATGCGCAGAGTCATCTTCAACCAAAAAGGCGGCGTCGGCAAGTCGACGATAACGTGCAATCTTGCTGCAATCAGCGCCGTAGAAGGCAAGCGTACGTTAGTGATTGACCTGGATATCCAGGGCAATTCCACCCAATACCTGCTTGGTCAGAAAGTCAGTGAAAGCGAAAAAACGATTGCGCAGTATTTCAAGGATAGCCTGAGCATTTCGCTATTCGGCGGCGGCAACAATTCAGGACTCGAAAATGCGATTCATGAGACGCCTTTCCCCAACCTGTACGTGGTCCCGTCTCATCCCGATCTTGAGCCGCTGCAAGGGCGTCTGGAATCGCGCTTCAAGATTTTCAAACTGAAGGAAGCGCTCGATAATCTGAGGGGATTTGATTCCATCTATCTGGATACCCCTCCTGTTCTCAACTTCTACAGCCAATCGGCGTTAATCGCAGCCGATAAATGCCTGATACCGTTCGACTGTGATACCTTCTCCAGAGATGCGTTGATCACGCTGATGCAGACCATCTCCGAAGTGAAGGCCGACCATAACCAGAACCTTGAAATCGAGGGCATTGTCGTCAATCAATTCCAAAAACAGGCGAATCTGCCCCGCCAGTTGGTCGATCAGCTGATTGCCGAAGGCCTTCCCGTTCTGGCTGCGATGATATCGCCGTCGGTCAAGGTTCGGGAATCGCATAGTCAGGCGCAGCCTCTGGTGCACTATGTTCCCAATCATAAACTGACTGACGAGTACCGAGCGCTGCACGCCGAGATTCACGGAAATTAAGGCGCTTCGCCATTTAGGCTGCGGACGGCTTTTCAATCGCGACAAAGCCGGAAACTATGGGTCGTGATCGCTGGCAACCGGATACTCCCAATTGGTCGTGCTCCGGTTGAGCGTTTTGTCCGGACCAGCACCTGCCTGAACTTACCCGGATTATTTTGTTCTTAGCGTATGAATATCGCCATCGGGGAACAATATGAATCCAATTCTTTGGCAGCCTTCGATAGCACGACGGGAAAACGCCAATATAACCCGCTTCATGCAATCGGTGAAGAAAGTATATGGTGTTGAGGTTACCGACTACGCCGCGCTTTACCAATGGTCTATCGAAAATCCAGCTTTTTTTTGGGATTTGCTGTGGGATTTCGCAAAGATCCAAGCCGACCGGAAAGGAGAGGCGGTTCTAGCACATCAAAACAGCATGCCCGCCGCCCAATGGTTTCCCGATGCCCGTCTCAATTATGCGGAAAATTTATTGCGCCCGCAGGATGAACGCCGCTTCGCCATCAGCTTTCACGGAGAAAACGGCGAGACCCGCCGCCTGACCTACCCCGACCTCTATCGCCAGGTTTCCCAACTCGCTCGGGCGCTGCGACATGACGGCGTCAGGCCCGGCGATCGCGTCGCCGGCGTTTTGCCCAACCTTCCCGAAACCATCATCGCGATGCTGGCGACCGCCAGCCTCGGCGCAGTCTGGAGCAGTTGCTCCCCTGATTTCGGAGTTCCCGGCATCGTAGACCGTTTCGGTCAAATTGAGCCCAAGGTGCTGTTCGTCTCCGACGGCTATTTTTTTAATGGCAAGGTATTCGATCGCATGGACCAGATTGAATCTTTACTAAAAGTACTGCCGTCGGTTCAAAAAACCGTGTTGATTCCTTATTTAAACAGTGAATCGGCTTGGTCCGGCCAACAGGCATCGATTTGGCAAGGCTATCTGGCGGATTTTCCGGAAGACTATCCGATAGAGTTTGTCCCGATGGCGTTCGACGATCCGCTGTTTATTCTTTATTCTTCCGGCACTACGGGACCGCCGAAATGCATCGTGCACGGGCTCGGAGGAACCCTGATTCAGCACCTGAAGGAACATTTGCTGCATGTGGATGTCCATCCCGGAGACCGCCTGTTTTATTACACGACGTGCGGTTGGATGATGTGGAACTGGCTGGTTTCCGCATTGGCATCCGGTGCGGAACTGGTGCTTTATGACGGTTCGCCGCTTTATCCCAAAGCCGACGCGTTATTCGACCTGATCGATGAATTCCGGATCACTGTCTTCGGAGTTTCCGCCAGGTATATCGATGCCATCAAGAAATCTGCTGTAACGCCTAAAAAGTCTCACAACTTGTCATCGCTCAAATCGATTTTATCCACCGGATCGCCCTTGGCGCCGGAAGCGTTCGATTTTGTCTATGCATCGATCAAAGCCGATGTCTGCCTGTCATCCATTTCCGGCGGCACCGACATTATTTCCTGTTTTGTTTTAGGTTGTCCGCTCCTTCCGGTGCGCCGGGGAGAAATCCAGTGCCGGGGACTGGCGATGAACGTCGATGTTTACGACGAGAACGGCCGGTCGTTGCAAGGGGAAAAAGGCGAACTGGTCTGCAAGGCGCCGTTTCCTTCGATGCCGGTCGGTTTCTGGAACGACCCCGATCAGAGCCTGTACCGTGCCGCCTATTTCGAAAAATATCCGGGTGTTTGGTGGCACGGCGATTATGTAGCGTTGACAGACAGCGGCGGTATGATCATTTATGGCCGATCGGATGCGGTGCTGAATCCCGGTGGTGTCAGGATCGGCACCGCTGAAATTTACCGGCAGGTGGAGCAGGTGGATGAAGTACTGGAAAGCCTGGTGGTTGGACAGGACATTGACGGAGACTGCAGGATCATTTTGTTTGTCGTTCTGCATAATGGCGCCGCGTTATCAGATCAATTGAAGCTGAAGATAAAACAACAAATCAGGCAAAATGCATCGCCCCGGCACGTGCCGTCAGACATTCTGCAGGTGACCGATATTCCCCGCACCAAAAACGGCAAAATCGCCGAACTGGCAGTACGCAATATCATTCACGGACGCCCGGTTAAAAATCAGCATGCCCTGGCCAATCCGGAGTCGCTGGAACAGTACCTTCGAATGACAGAGTTGTTAAATTGAAACAGCAAGTTCAATTTTTTAGGCGGTTCGGCGGCCATACCGACAATCCTAAAAGGCAGTAGCGGGTTGATCAAGGTGATTGGAGCAAGACTCGCCCTGTTTTTGCGTGTCAGTCTGGTCCAGTAACCGCCAGAGTAAAACTGCCAGCAAACAATATAGCCTGTACAACCTACAAGTAATGAAGTAATTCAGGGTATTTTGAACACCAGATTTGCTGCGTGTTTTGGGTAACAAAATCGATGAAAAGAGCCATCGCCGGACTTACTATTTTTTGCTTGTGATGAACGATGTACCAAAAACGCGCAATAGGTAATTTTTCAACCGGAAGAATTTTGACTTTTTTTAGGGCAAGCTCTTGCTGCAAGGTATGAAGTGAAATAATTCCTAAACCGAGACCGGCGGCGACGGCTTGTTTTATCGCTTCATTGTTCGGCATTTCCATGGTAGTTTTCAATTGAATGCCTTGTTCCGAACAAAATCGCTGCATGGCAATACGAGTGCCTGAACCGCGCTCTCTGACGACGAAATTGTATGGCAACAGTTCGTGTAAGCCGATGTTTTGTTCGGCGCTCAAAGGATGGTCGGGCGTTGCTATAATGACCAGAGGGTTTTTCATGAACGCCTTGGTAACTAAATCCATTTCATCCGGTGTTTGCCCCATGATGGTCAGGTCAGTGGCGTTTTCTTTGATACAATCCAGCAACCCCGCCCGGTTATGAATTTCCAGATGGAAACTAATCCCGGGATGTTGCCTGCAAAATTGGGCCAGTATCAGTGTGACGAATTGAATGGCCGTTTCCGGCACAGCCAAATTGAAATGACCGGATTCTGCACCGGCCAATTTAGCCAGAGTTTCTTCGAAGGCTCTTTGTGCGGAGAGTAATTCCCCCGCATGATCCCGCATGACTTTTCCCGCTTCCGTGAGGTACAGTTTTTTACCGATTTTTTCAAACAACGGCATGCCAGCGAGATCTTCCATCTGTTTAATCTGCATGGAAACGGCGGGTTGGCTCAGATAAAGCAACTCTGATGCACGGGTAAAACTCAGATGCTTGGAAACCACCCAAAAAATTTCCAATTGGCGAAAGGTTGCATGATGTGACATCCATAAATAATAACTTAACATCATTATAAAAAATAGTGATTTTACTTATAGATAAAATGGGTTCATGCTGGATTTCACTCCCATAAACTCCGGAGGACATTATCATGGATCAATCCAATCGATACGCAGATTTATCATTATCCGAAGAACAACTGATAACGGAAGGAAATCACGTTCTTGTCGCCTACATCATGAAACCGAAGGCCGGCTATAACTATCTTGCGACGGCGGCGCATTTTGCTGCTGAATCTTCAACGGGAACCAACGTTTCAGTGAGTACCACGGATGATTTCACAAAAAGCGTCGACGCATTGGTCTATGCAATCGATGCCGAAAAAGAGCTCACCAAAATAGCCTATCCGGTCGATTTGTTCGACTTTAATATCATCGATGGCCGCGCCATGATGGCGTCGTTTTTAACGCTGGCCATCGGCAATAACCAGGGGATGGGCGATGTTGAATATGCCAAAATGCATGATTTTTATTTCCCGCCGAAATATCTCAGTAAATTTGACGGTCCTTCTACCACCATTCGTGATTTATGGCGGGTACTGGGCCGTCCGCAACAGGACGGCGGATTTATTGTCGGGACCATCATCAAACCCAAACTGGGCCTTAGGCCGGAACCTTTCGCTCACGCGTGTTATGACTTCTGGCTGGGCGGAGACTTTATCAAAAATGACGAACCTCAAGGCAATCAACGTTTTGCGCCGTTAAAAAAAACGATCCCGCTGGTCGCAGACGCCATGCGCAAAGCTCAGGATGAAACCGGGGAAGCAAAACTTTTTTCTGCCAATATCACCGCGGATGATTATCACGAGATGATTGCCCGTGGCGAATTTGTTCTCGAAACCTTTGCCGAAAACGCCGACCATGTTGCTTTTTTGGTCGATGGGTACGTTGCTGGTCCTCAGGCTATTACCACAGCGCGCAGGCAATTCCCCAATCAGTACTTGCATTATCATCGTGCCGGCCACGGTGCGGTGACGTCTCCTCAAACCAAAAGAGGCTATACCGCCTTTGTGCTGTCGAAGATGGCCCGGTGTCAGGGAGCCTCGGGCATCCACGTCGGTACGATGAGTTTCGGAAAAATGGAAGGTGAAAAAAACGACAAAATCATCGCTTGCATGATTGAACAGAATATTGCAGAAGGCCCTTATTACCAACAGGACTGGCTGGGGTTCAATCCGACGACGCCGATTATTTCGGGGGGCATGAATGCGGTTAGAATTCCCGGTTTTTTTGAAAACCTGGGGCACTCCAATTTAATCATGACGGCAGGCGGCGGATGTTTTGGGCATATTGACGGTGCAAAAGCCGGTGCCACATCGATGAGACAGGCTGAGCAGTGTTGGAAAGAAGGCGCCGATCCTCTTCAATTTGCTAAAGATCATGCCGAATTCAGAAGAGCTTTTGAATCATTTAGCGGCGATGCCGACTTGCTGTATCCGCATTGGCGTCAAGAATTAAAGTAACGGATCAACCTGCGCGTTAATTTCTACTCGAAAACGGCACTGCAACGATAAGAAACTGAAACCACTGTCCGTGCTTTGATACAAGAGAGGAATCCTGTGAAAAATATTTTTGGAGCAGAGTCAATGAACCTATTGAAACAAGTTGAAGAACTGGCGGTGAATGTTTCAAAAAAAATCATACTGCCTCATTTTTCCTCCGCGCATGCAACCATGAAAAGCGATGGCTCCCTGGTTACGGATGTCGATATGCGGGCTCACGCCGAACTTTCCGAGCAGCTGGTTAAATTAGCCGATTTGCCGGTGCTTAGTGAAGAAATGACCGAGTGGCAACAACAAGCCATTATCGATGCCGAAGGTTCAGATTATTGGTGTATAGACCCTATTGACGGGACATCCAATTTTGTCTACGGTGTTCCTTATTGGTGTGTCAGCATCGCGTTGATTATGGGAGGCCATATAAAATGCGGTGTCGTTTATGACCCCAATCGAGATGAATGTTTTTCCGCATCGGATAGCAGCATGACCACGATCAATGGACAGCCATTGCCGACTAACAGAACGATGCCGATTACAGAATTGAGCCATTGTCTGGGGATGATCGATTTTAAACGTTTACCGCCGCTTGCAGCACAAAAATTGGCGTCTGATCCGCCTTACAGGTCGCAACGAAGTTTTGGGGCAAGTGCGCTGGATTTATGCTGGATTGCAGCGCAGCGTTGCCATGTGTATTTACATGGGAGGCAAAAATTATGGGATCACGCCGCCGGCTTAATGATATTAAAACAGGCGGGCGGCCAAGCGGAAACATTTCAGGGCGAGACCGTTTTTCAGAATAATTTGCAACCAAAATCGGTTTTGGCGGCAAGCAACGCATTAATCATGAAAAAGTGGAAAGCCTATTTTCAGGAGATAAATAAAACGATGCATAAAGTGGACCCCATTGTCCAGACAAATTATTACTCAGTTTAAGATAGAGCCCT
>CAZMRW010000041.1:0-34795 GCA_964568805.1 uncultured Methylococcaceae bacterium
CGCGGTTCCTGGGTAGATTGCTTGAGCTGCAGGGCAACTTGCAGCCTAGATGAATGGCTGTTCTCGACAGAACCCGGCTTATAGGCCAACTCTTTCTTTTTATGTTGTAATGTCACCCCTTCGGTAAGTTTTCAAAGAATTTTCGCAAATCCCTTTAGTTTAATATCCCCGCGGTAATTAATGCGGCGGCGTAAATTGTATTGCCCTTGTTTTTTATTGGAAATCCCGCCTATTCCACCCCGAAAATACCTAAATAATTACCTAAATAAGCTTTGTAACTTTTTGATAAGAAATGAGATTTAATATCTCGATTCTTTGCTGCCCCAGTCATTGCTTCTGTCTGCTGTAAGTCATTGTCAAAAAAGAAAGAATTTAAATGAAATCGCTCTTGACTAAGCCTCGATTGGAATCTATAGTGATCCAAAGTGGTAAAAAAGTGGGAAATTTTGGTTTTTTTTGGAATTTGGGGTAATTTTTGCTTCGAGGTATTAGTTCTATCAATCTTGACGACAAAGGGCGTCTGGCGATTCCAACCCGGTATCGGGAGGAATTACAGGACTGTTGCGAGCGTCAATTAGTGGTGACGGTTGCTGTCGATGAGCGATGCGTCGGAGAAAACGGGTGTTTATGGCTTTACCCGCTTCCCGAGTGGGAAAAACTAGAACAAACCATTAGCAAATTACCCACCTTGAATAAAATGGCAGGCAAACTTCGGCGTTTCGTTATCGGCAATGCTTCCGAATGCGAGATGGACGGACAGGGCCGGTTATTGTTGCCAGAAAAGCTGAGACGGTTTGCCAATATGGACAAAAAAATTGTCCTGGTCGGACAATTGAATAAATTTGAAATCTGGAATGAAGACGCGTGGACAGCCAAAGAAAATGAATGGTTAAACGGCGACGATAACGAAGGCTTGGAAGAATTAGATTCGATATCCTTTTAATTCGGGGAACTGTTTATGGAACATTTACCCGTTATGTTTGCGGAAGCGCTGGAGCAGTTGGCGATAAAAAAGGGCGGCATTTATATTGACTGTACCTTTGGGCGCGGCGGGCACAGCCAGGGAATTTTAAGCAGGCTGGGAGATGCCGGTAAATTGATAGCTATCGACAGGGATGCTGATGCGATTAATTCCGAATATGCGAGGGCTCTGCTTGCGGATGAACGTTTGACGTTAAAACAG
This sequence comes from uncultured Methylococcaceae bacterium, assembly GCA_964568805.1. Taxonomy (GTDB): domain Bacteria; phylum Pseudomonadota; class Gammaproteobacteria; order Methylococcales; family Methylomonadaceae; genus CAZMRW01. The sequence goes on from CAZMRW010000041.1 coordinate 1,184, forward strand.
TGCTGTTTTTCGAAACTGGAACGCATAGCCGAAGACGAAGGTCTGATGGGCAGAGTTGATGGCATTCTGCTGGATTTGGGGGTTTCATCTCCTCAGCTTGACGCCCCTGAAAGGGGCTTCAGTTTTTTACGGGACGGGCCCCTGGATATGCGCATGGACGGCAACGCCGGCATGTCGGCCGCGGAATGGCTGGCGCAAGTTGATGAGAAATATCTGGTCAAGATTTTGTTTGACTATGGCGAAGAGCGGTTTGCCCGGCGTATAGCCAGGGCCATAATCGACAGAAGAGCAAAATTACCCATTACGACCACACGGCAGTTGGCTGAACTGATCGAGGACACTGTACCCTTGAGAGAGAAGCACAAACATCCGGCAACGCGAACGTTCCAGGCGATACGCATTGAGATTAACAGGGAATTGGGCGAACTTGCCGATGTGCTGCAGCAAGCCATTCGAGTATTAAAGCCTGGCGGCAGGCTGGTGGTGATTTCATTTCATTCTCTGGAAGACAGAATAGTTAAACGATTTATCAGGAGCGAGTCAGGCGCCAAATATGATCCTGGTAAACTGCCGGTCAAGGAAGCCGATATTGCAAAAGGCGTACTGAAAAAAATTGGCAAGGCCTTAAAAGCAACGGCATCGGAGACTGATCAAAATCCAAGGTCGCGCAGCGCAGTCATGCGGGTAGCTGAGAGAGTTTAAATGACGAAGTATCGGTTTATCCTTGCAGGAGCGCTGTTATCGGGATTGTTGATTTCAGCACTGGCGGCTATTTACAGTAAATATTTCTCGCGTCTGGTTTTTATCGAGATTCAAAAGCAGGAAAGAATCCTGGATCAATATGAAGTGGAATGGGGACAACTACAGTTGGAGCAGGCAACGCTAGCGGAACATGACAGGGTTGAACAGGTGGCGCGCGAGCATTTAAAGCTGGTGATGCCTCAGAGGCAAAATATAATTTATTTAAAGCCGTAAATGCTCGATTTTCAGCGCAAAATAAAAACGCATAACGGATCATCCGATTATTCGGCCAGAAGAAAGTTCGTCGTCTCTTTTATGATGGCTTGCATGGCGCTGCTTGTCTTGCGTGCGGTTGATTTGCAAGTGTTTAACAAACAGTTTCTCAAGGAACAGGGCGATAAAAAACATGTAGACGATGTATCGGTATCCGCATATCGAGGCATGATCAAGGATCGTAATGGAGAGCCATTGGCGGTCAGTACGCCGGTGCAATCGATTTGGGTTAATCCAAAAGAGCATAAACTGGCGGAAGCTAACCTGATCGAAAAATTGAAAAAACAGAAACAATCCAGTGAACAAATCTCACAAGAGCTGAAATATTACCAATCGATTGATCAGGAACAGATCAGGCAAATGGAAAAATTGCTGGATTTGCCTCAGGGTAAAGTTGCCAAATTGTTTAATGAAGATACAAATCGCCAGTTTGCGTATATCGCCCGCAGGATAAATCCGGGGTTGGCCGATAAAATAAAGAACTTGAATGTGCCAGGGGTTAATTCAGAACGGGAATTTAAACGATTTTATCCGGCAGGCGCAGTTTCCGCTCACCTGGTTGGCTTTACCGACTTAAACGATATTGGGCAGGAAGGACTTGAGAAAGGCTACGAAAATTTTTTAAAAGGCATTCCGGGCAGCAAACGGGTAATCAGGGATGGAAAACGCCAGATTATTGATGATGTCGAAAATATTAAGGAGCCGGTATCCGGCGGGACGCTGGAATTAAGTATTGATCAGCGCATACAGTACCTGGCGTATCGCGAACTGCAATTGGCTGTGGATGCTAACAAGGCCAAATCGGCTGTTTTAGTCGTGCTTGATGCAAAAAACGGGGAAATTCTGGCTGCCGTCAATCAGCCGTCTTTCAATCCGAATACAAGAAAAAGTTTAAAGGAAAATTTGTACCGGAATCGAGCGCTGACCGAAGTGTTTGAACCGGGATCCACAGTTAAGCCATTCGTCGTCGCAGCAGCATTGGATGGCGGTTATATCCGCCCTACCGAACTGTTTGTTACGCACGGAACCTACCAGATTGGACGTCATACGGTAAAGGATGTGCATAACTACGGAACTCTGGATTTGACTCATGTACTGAAGAAGTCCAGTAATGTTGCGGTCAGCCAGATGGCATTGAAGATGCCGCCTAAATATTTTTGGGGAATTTATCGTCGGCTTGGCTTCGGCACATCAGCGGGTGCCGGATTTCCGAAAGAAGCCAGCGGCAGTTTGCTCGACTACCACAAATGGAAAGATTTTGACCGGGCGACATTGTCATTCGGGTACGGTCTAAGCACATCCGCCTTACAGTTGGCACGAGCCTACACGGCTTTGGCGGACGACGGTTTGCTGCATTCGGTGAGCCTGTTGAAACGGGAAGAAGATCCTGATGCGCACCGGGTATTTTCGGCCAAGACCGCCAAAAGCGTAAGGGCCATGATGGAAAGTGTCATCATGAAAGACGGCACTGCCTATGAAGCCAGAGTAGACGGTTATACCGTTGCCGGAAAAACCGGAACAGTAAAAAAAGCGGGGCCAGGCGGCTACACCGGCAATAAGTATTTTGCGGTCTTTGCCGGTATGGCCCCGGCCAAAGATCCGAGACTGATTATTACGGTAATGATTGATGAGCCATCCGCCGGTCAGTATTACGGCGGCCTGGTGTCCGCACCCGTATTTTCAAAAGTCATGACCGGCGCATTGAGAATATTGGAAGTTGCTCCTGATCAGGAGGGCACCATGCCTATATTATTGACGCGGAATGACTCGTAAAACTGCTCATGCGGCTGAGTGAATTATTAAAAGAGGTGGCGTGTGTTACTGAAGACAGGCAGGTAGCCGGCTTGTCGCTGGATAGCCGCCAGCTCGTTGCCGGGGATTTGTTTATTGCCTTGTCCGGTGCCAAACAACATGGATTATTGCATGCAAAACAGGCCATTGATCGGGGCGCCTGTGCCGTACTTTTTGATCCTGCCGGAGATGGAATGGAGTTATCCGGACAGTTTGATGCGATACCGTTTGTTCCGGTTAAAAATTTGGGATTAAAACTGGGGGACATTGCAGCTCATTTCTATGGTGACCCGTCGAGGCATTTAAATGTAATCGGCATTACCGGCACCAACGGAAAAACCTCATGCAGCCAATTTTTAAGCCAATTGCTGGATGACTGCGGGATTATCGGAACCTTGGGGTGGGGTGAGTGGGGCAAACTCAACAATACAATTAATACCACGCCGGATGCGCTGGCTGTGCAGCGGATTCTGGCTGAACTGGTCAAGCAAAAAAAACTGTCGGTAGCCATGGAAGTTTCATCGCATGGATTGGAACAGGGCCGGGTTAACGGCGTGCGATTTAAGAGCGCCATATTGACCAATATCAGCCGCGATCATCTGGATTATCACGGTTCGATGGAAGCTTATGTACAAGCCAAGCTGGCACTTTTCGAGAAGCGGGACATGTCCTTTGCAGTGATAAATCTTGACGATGACTACAGTAGCCGGTTCATTGCTGCGGTTTCGAAAGGTGTTGAATTGTGGGCTTATAGTGCCCGAGGAAAAATATCGGATTTAGGAGAATCGCTGGTCCCTGAAAATATCCGGCATCAACGAGATGGCATTGAGTTTGATGTGCGTTGGCGAAGCAATAGCCGGCGCGTGGAGTTGCCGCTTTTTGGCGACTTTAATATCGATAATGTGTTGGCTGTATTAACGGTGATGCTGGCATTTGGCTATTCACTTGACGAATCTGCGAATAGATTGCAGTCGTTAAAACCGGTCACGGGCCGTATGGAACGATTCGGCGGCGGCTTTGCCCCGGTAGTATTTGTTGATTACGCCCATACGCCGGATGCGATCGAGAAGGTTCTAGCCAGTATCAGAAAGCATTGTAAAGCAGCACTGTGGATCGTGTTTGGTTGCGGCGGTAATCGCGATAGCGGGAAGCGATCGGAAATGGGGGCAAGCGCCGAACATTGGGCGGATCATGTCATTATTACCGACGATAATCCACGCTATGAAAATGGTCAGGATATAGTGAACGACATTCTGAAGGGATGCCGCAGCGACAGAATAGAAGTGATTCGAGACAGGGAAAAGGCGATACAAACTGCAATCACACGGGCAAACCAGGATGATTATGTTGTGATAGCCGGCAAAGGGCATGAGCAATATCAGGAAATAAACGGGTTACAACAGCCCTTTAGCGACGCTAAGGTGGTGATGACAGCATTGAAAATGAGAGCAGGATAACTATGCAAATGTTGTTGAGTGAAATTGCTGAACTGGTTGGCGGGACGCTCATCGGTATGGATGCGCTGCAAACGTCGATCAGCATTGATACGAGAACCCTTAAACCGGGCGATCTCTACGTGGCAATTAAAGGGGATACGTTTGACGGCAATGATTTCGTCGCCCAGGCGGAGCAGGCCGGTGCGGGATCCGCCATCGTCCATAACGGCGTTACGGCAACGATACCTCATGTGACTGTGGAAGATACGCGTCTGGCACTGGCTAAAATTGCAGGCGCCTGGCGCAGGAAAGCATCGGTACCCGTCGTGGGTATAACCGGCAGCAACGGCAAGACAACCGTTAAAGAAATGGTTGCGGCGATCTTATCTGTCAACAGCAATGTGTTATACACCAAAGGCAACCTGAACAATGAGATCGGCGTCCCATTAACGCTCTTGCGTCTGAATGAACAGCATCAATATGCCGTTATCGAGATGGGCGCCAACCATGCTGGGGAAATTGAATATACCAGTACTTATGCACAAGCCGACGTGGTTGTTATCACCAATGCCGGCGCCGCGCATTTAGAGGGATTTGGCAGTATTGACGGCGTCGCCAGAGCGAAAGGAGAAATCATCCAAACCCTTAAACCGGATGGGGCGGCTGTTATCAACCGGGACGATAACTTTTTTGAATGCTGGAAGACGCTGGCGCAGAACCGAAAGGTCATATCGTTCGGTTTGCATGATAACGCCGATGTGACAGCGAAATCGATTAACACAGGCATTAGCAGCCAGTGCGTTTCCGGGAATGCGGGAACGAATGCTGCACAAAGAGCGGTTGCCGAATTTGCGACAACTTTTCAACTGGTCACGTCGCAAGGCCGTGCGGAGTGCTGTCTGCATCTCGCTGGCCGGCATAATGTCGTTAACGCCTTGGCCGCCGCCGCCGCCACAATGGCCCTGGGTGTCGATATGGATCAGATCAGGCAGGGTTTGCAAACTTTACAGCCTGTCACCGGCAGGTTACAGCCTCTGGTGGGGCGTAAGGGAAATATCATTATTGACGATACCTATAACGCCAATTCATCGTCGCTGAAAGCAGGGCTGGATGTACTGAAAAGTATTGGAGGAGAGTCCTGGCTTGTGTTGGGGGCGTTTGCGGAATTAGGCCCAAACAGCCTGAAAATGCATGAAGAAATGGGCGAATTAATTAAAGCAAGTGGAGTTGTCCGCCTGATGGCCATTGGCTCCGATGCCAAGAATACAGTCGATGTATTCGGCATCGGAGCCACTTTTTTTGAGACCCAGGAACAGTTGATAGCATCGCTACAACAAGAATTAAAAGGTAATGAAACGATATTGATCAAAGGGTCGAGAATGCGGCACATGGAAAATGTTGCGGCAGCTCTGGTGGATAATTTCAGGATTTAAATCATGCTACTTTATTTTGCAGATTATTTAATGACATTCGACGGAGGCTTCAGGGTTTTCCATTACCTGACCTTTCGCGCGATTCTAGGGGTACTGACGTCGTTGATCATTTGTTTTATCGTCGGCCCCTCGATGATCAGGAAATTGAGCCGAAAAAAAATCGGCCAAAGCATTCGCGAATTAGGTCCTCAATCCCATTACGAAAAAAAGGGAACACCGACCATGGGCGGAACCTTGATTTTAGTCGCTGTCGCCATCAGCACCTTGCTCTGGGCCGATTTGAGCAACAGGTACATTTGGGTCATCTTGCTGGTGACTTTGGGCTATGGCGTTATCGGTTTTATCGATGACTACAGAAAGGTGATCAAAAACAACAGCGATGGTTTATCCGCTAAAGCGAAATTTTTCTGGCAATCGGTCATAGGGCTCGGCGCGTCGATTTTTTTATATAACAGCGCGGTTATACCGGCGGAAACCCAGTTTTTCGTTCCGTTTTTCAAAGACTTTATGGTGAATATGGGGTGGATGTATATCGTCCTGACCTATTTTGTCATCGTCGGCACCAGTAACGCGGTTAATCTGACCGATGGTCTGGATGGTTTGGCCATCATGCCGACCGTGATGGTAACGACCGGCTTGGGAATTTTTGCTTATTTATCGGGGCACGTGACGTTTTCAGGTTATCTGGCGATTCCTTATTTACCCAATGCCGGCGAATTGCTGGTATTTTGCGCTGCATTGGTGGGCGCCGGTCTGGGATTCCTGTGGTTCAATGCGTATCCTGCGATGGTGTTCATGGGCGATGTCGGTGCTTTGGCGTTAGGCGGGGCTTTAGGGGTACTGGCAGTACTGGTCAGACAGGAAATCGTTTTGGTCATTATGGGCGGCGTTTTTGTCATGGAAACGGTTTCGGTCATCATCCAGGTCGCTTCTTTTAAAATGACGGGCAAACGGGTTTTTCGCATGGCGCCGATCCACCATCATTTTGAGCTGAAAGGCTGGCCCGAGCCGCGGGTGATTGTGCGTTTCTGGATCATTACCGTGATCCTGGTGCTGATTGGCCTGGCGACTTTAAAACTGAGATAAAAATGGATAAGGCGGCGATTTTAACTTCGTTAAAGCATAAGTTATCTCTGGAACCGGAGAACGCAAAGGCTCTGGTTGTAGGACTTGGCGCAACAGGAATGTCTGTGGCCAATTTCCTGCAAATGCTGGGATTTACATTTGCTATAACCGATAGCCGCAAAAAACCGCCGCACATAGGCGATTTTTTTCAGCAAATGCCGGATACCCCGGTATTTTTAGGCGGATTCGACGACAGCGCATTTAAGGTTGCAACGCATCTGATTGTAAGCCCTGGCGTCTCCTTGAATGAAAAAGCTATTTGCAAGGCAATTGCCGGCGGTACCCGGATTGTGAGCGATATCGATTTATTCGCCTGCTCCATCGATGTGCCGATTGTTGCAATCACAGGATCCAATGGTAAAAGCACGGTGACCACGCTGGTTGGCGAAATGGCCAAAGCCGCCGGAAAAAACGTGGGTGTCGGCGGTAATCTCGGCACTCCGGTTTTGGATTTATTGATGCAAAATGCGGAAATGTACGTGCTTGAACTTTCAAGTTTTCAATTGGAACGAACGTCGGTATTGAATGCGGCGGCAGCAACCGTGCTCAATGTTTCCGCCGATCATTTGGACAGACACGAAAATTTGACTGAGTACGCGAAGGAAAAACAACGGGTTTTTAACGGCAACGGCGTCATGGTCCTGAATGCGGACGATCCAATCGTCATGGCTATGGCTCAGCCGGGCAGGCAGATGCTGACGTTCTCTATAAAAACCGAAGCAGATTTTCATCTGCAAATTAAGGGCGGCATCGAATATCTGATGCATAACGGCACAAGTCTGATGCCGATGGCCGACTTGCAACTCGAAGGGAGGCATAACACCGCCAATGCTCTGGCTGCCCTCGCTTTAGGCTTTGCTCAGAGCCTGGACGTGCAATCGATGTGTCAGGCCTTGCGCAAGTTCAAAGGCCTGGCGCACAGAATGCAGCGCGTTGCGGAAATAAATGGAATTACCTGGGTAAACGATTCAAAAGCGACCAATATCGGCGCTTGTGTGGCGGCTCTCCAGGGCTATGACCGAAAAGTGATATTGATTGCCGGCGGCGATGCCAAGGGCGCAGACATGAATGAATTGACGCCCGTTATTAAAGAAAAAGCAAAATGCGTTGTCTTGATGGGAAAGGACGCCGGGCTTATTGATCAAGCACTGGCTGGCTGTGTGCCGGTTTATTTTGCAGCAAACATGGCGGAAGCGGTCAAGACCGCGGCTGGTCTGGCCGATGAAGGCGACAGCGTGCTGCTGTCCCCTGCCTGCGCGAGCCTCGACCAGTATAAGAATTATCAGGAGCGAGGAGACAAATTTACCAAAGCGGTACTGGAGCTGGCGGCATGAACACATCAGGCAAATCGGGTCAAAATCGGCGGTTTCATTTCGATCCTCTGCTGCTTGTCGTGTGTTCGGGTTTATTACTTATCGGCTACGTTATGGTGTCATCCGCGTCGCTGCATTTAGGCGTAAAACACGCAAATGATTCATTGCATTATCCGGTCAGGCAGATGGTACATATCGGATTGGGCCTGTTTCTGGGGTTGCTGGTCGCCGCAGTTCCGATGCGCTATTGGCAAGAAAAAGGCCTTTGGCTATTTATCGCGGGCATAGCGTTGTTGATCCTGGTTTTGGTGCCGGGACTCGGCGTTAAGGTTAACGGCAGTACACGTTGGCTATCGTTAGGAGGGCTGAGGATTCAGGTTTCCGAGCTGGTCAAGTTCTTTGCCGTCATCTTTATGGCGGGCTACATTACCAGGCATCAGAAATTATTGCGGGATTCGGCTTTTGGTTTGATAAAGCCCTTATGTTTGTTTTTTGCAGCTTCCCTGCTGTTGCTACTGGAGCCTGATTTGGGATCGGCAGTGGTCATTGTGATCATTGCCATGGGCATGATGTTTCTGGCGGGCGCGCGCCTGCTGAGTTTTTTCGTGCTGTTGTCGCTAGTGGCGGTGCTTGGCGTTTTGCTGGCGTATTTGGAGCCTTATCGATGGGAAAGGGTAATCAGTTATAGAAATCCCTGGGCGGATCCGGAAAAATCCGGATTTCAGCTGGTGCAGGCGCTGATTTCATTCGGACGCGGCGAATGGTTCGGCGTAGGCATAGGCAGTGGCGTGCAAAAACTGTTTTATTTGCCCGAAGCTCACACCGATTTTCTCTTTTCGGTGATCGCTGAAGAACTGGGGTTAATGGGTGTTATAACCGTTATCAGTTTATTTGCTTTGCTGATATGGCGTACCTTTGCGATTGCCAGGGCTGCAGAACAGGCAGGTCAGCAATTTGCAGCGTTTATTGCCTATGGATTGAGTATCTGGTTTGGTTTTCAGTCATTCGTCAATATGGGGGTTAATATGGGGCTATTGCCGACCAAAGGCTTGACCTTGCCGTTGATGAGCTATGGCGGCGGCAGCATGATGATCATGTGTTGTGCCGTCGGCTTGTTGTTTCGCGTCCATAACGAAACGGCAGAAATCAATGCCGGCATACCGAAAGGAAAGGCGAAATGGGCAAACGCATAATCATTATGGCTGGAGGTACCGGCGGGCATGTATTTCCTGCATTGGCGGTAGCTCAGTCGCTATTGGAAAAAGGCTGGCAGGTCAGTTGGCTGGGTACGAAAAAGGGCCTGGAAAGCAGGATTGTTCCCGAAAATGGCATTGAAATCGACTGGCTATCCGTTGCCGGCTTTCGAGGCAAGGGATTGATTGCGAAAATTACCGCCGTCTTCGGTTTGGCAACGGCCTGCTTCCAGTCGGCGAAAATATTGCAACAGCGAAAACCCGACGTGGTATTGGGCTTGGGCGGATTTACCGCTGGTCCCGGCGGTTTGATGGCAAAATTGCTGGGTATACCCTTGGTTATCCATGAACAGAATCGGGTTCCCGGAACCACCAACCGCTTATTGGCAAAATTTGCCGATAAGGTCCTGGAAGCGTTTCCGGATAGTTTTGCTAAAAAAATCAAAGCAGTCTGTACGGGAAATCCGTTAAGAAAAAATTTTTTGACGGCACCAGACAAGGTCAATAAACAATGGGGGCCTAGGATCAAGATATTGGTGTTTGGCGGCAGTCAGGGCGCTAAGGCGCTCAATGAAATCGTTCCTGAAGCGATGTCGCTCCTGGCCGATGTCGAGGTACGCCATCAAACCGGGGCCGCCATGTGTCAGCAGGTTGCCGACAGATATAAAGAGCTATCGGTTGATGCAGAGACGATCGCTTTTATTGACGATATGGTACAAGCCTATCTATGGGCCGATTTGGTGATTTGCAGATCCGGCGCAATGACGGTCAGTGAAATTGCCGCCATGGGCTTGCCTGCCATTTTTATACCCTTGCCGGGAGCGATAGACGATCATCAGGTTGCCAATGCCAGGTTTTTGGCCGATATAGGCGCGGCCACGATATTACTGCAGCAAAACCTGAACCCCGAATCATTGGCTGAAACAATCAATAAGGTACGAAATCAATTGGCAAAAATGGCAACAAGGGCTAAACAATGTGCACGCCTGGATGCGACAGAAATTGTAGCCGGTTACTGCATAGCCGAGGCAGGCTTATGAATTTTCCAAATATCCAAATGCCAACTCAGGCCTTAGGCAAAATCGATCGCATCCATTTTGTCGGTATCGGCGGCACCGGCATGAGCGGAATCGCCGAGGTCTTATCCAACCTGGGCTATCAGGTCTCGGGTTCGGACATTAAAGCCAGTGCGGTGACGCAAAGATTAGCTGAATTAGGCGTCAGCATCACCATCGGGCATCATCGGGAGAATATCAAGGAGGTCGATGTTGTCGTCGTGTCCAGCGCGGTCGACCGCAGCAATGATGAAGTCGATGAGGCCTATATCAACCGGATACCGGTGATACCGAGGGCGGAAATGCTGGCAGAACTGATGCGGTTCAGATTCGGCATAGCCGTTGCCGGCACCCATGGCAAAACGACGACAACGAGTCTGGTCGCGAGCATGCTGGCCGAAGGCGGCCTCGATCCTACTTTTGTGATTGGGGGACGCTTAAATAGCGCCGGCAGTAACGCCAAACTGGGTTTGGGCCATTATCTGGTCGCCGAAGCCGACGAGAGCGATGCGTCATTTTTATATTTGCAGCCCATGATATCGGTGGTCACCAATATTGATCAGGATCATATGGCGACCTATCAAGGCAGTTATCAGCGTTTAAAGGATACGTTTATCGAGTTTCTGCACCATTTACCGTTCTATGGAATGGCGGTCATGTGCCTGGACGATAAAGGCGTCAGGGAAATTCTACCGCAACTGTCGAAACCGGTAACGACTTACGGCGTCCACGAGGATGCTGATGTCCGTGCGGTGAATATTGAACAGAAAGGCATGCATACTACATTTACCGTATTGCGGAGAGGCGATCATCCGCCACTGCCGGTGACCTTAAATATGCCCGGATGGCATAACATGCTCAACTCACTGGCAGCAATCAGCGTTGCGACCAGTATAGGCATAGCAGATAGTGCGATCGTCGCCAGTTTGGGGGCCTTTAAAGGCGTGGGCAGACGTTTTCAACTCAATGGCGATCTTTTGCTGGAAATGGGCAAACTGACCCTGGTCGATGATTACGGTCATCATCCCCGCGAAATTGAAGCGACGCTTGAGGCATTGCGGCAAGCGTGGCCGGATCGCCGTTCGATTATCGTGTTCCAGCCGCACCGCTACACGCGGACCCGGGATTTATTTGAAGATTTTGTTCGCGTGTTGTCGACAGTTGACGTACTGATTTTGATGGATGTTTATTCGGCAGGTGAAGCCAGAATTCCTGGCGCCGACGGACGGGCATTAAGCCGGGCAATCCGTATCAGAGGCCAGGTTGATCCCGTATTCGTCGAAAACTGGGAAGAATTGCCCCAAATTTTGGCAGGCATAGTAAAAGACGACGACGTCATCTTAACGATGGGCGCCGGTAATGTCGGCCAGATAGCAACTCAACTGCCGCAATTGTTAACGGAAGCGTTGGCAAAATGAGCAAGCGAGTGTGCACTGGAACGGCGAGGTGCAGACGATACAAGGGATTGATTCTTTTGCGTTTGGCCATGCGACATTAACAATTATGGCTGCATCAAATTATGAAATGAAAGGACGCATGCTGATCAATGAGCCCCTGGCGAAATACACCAGTTGGCGGGTCGGAGGGCCTGCTGACCGGATGTATATCCCATTTGACAAGCAGGATCTGATTGAATTCATGAAACATCTGCCTGCTGTCGAACCGGTGTTCTGGATGGGCTTAGGCAGCAATTTACTGGTCAGGGACGGCGGCATTCGAGGAACTGTGATCAACACTAAAGGGCGCCTGAAACAGCTCAAAATGACTGAATCGGGAACAATATATGCGGAGGCCGGCGTGCCTTGTGCCCATGTCGCTCGCTTTTGCGGGGATCAGGGCTTGATCGGTGCGGAATTTTTAGCCGGCATACCGGGAACAATGGGCGGTGCGCTCAAAATGAATGCCGGAGCCTTCGGTGGCGAAACCTGGGACATTGTAACCGGTGTGGAGATGATTACGGCATCCGGACAAGTGACGGTGAGAAAAAAGGAACAGTTCGATATCGGTTATCGATCGGTGAAAGGGTTTGAAAATGAATGGTTTTTGTCTGCAAATCTGAAATTGGCAAAGGGTGATGCGGTGACCAGTCAGCAGAAAATAAAGGAACTATTAGAAAAGCGGGGTAAGACTCAGCCGACCAACCAACCCAGTTGCGGTTCGGTATTCAAAAACCCCAACGGAGATTTTGCCGCACGGCTAATAGAACAGGCAGGCCTGAAAGGTTATGCATTAGGCGGTGCAAGCGTATCCGAGAAACATGCCAATTTTATTGTGAATACCGGCAATGCGTCGGCGTCGGATATTGAAGCTTTAATTAAATTTGTTCAACTAAAAGTTCAAGAACTATACGGAATCGTTTTACAGACGGAAGTTTGCATGGTTGGAGAAAAATGTGAGGTCATGAGTGTTTAGAAAACCTGAAGAATTTGGGCGTGTTGCCGTCCTAATGGGCGGAACTGCCGCTGAAAGACCGGTCTCTTTACGAAGCGGCGCAGCCGTTTACAACGCATTAAAACGCAAGGGCGTGGATGCGGTCAGTATCGATGTCACCGGAAATCCTATCGATGCGCTTGCCGGACAAAAGGTAGACCGGGTATTTAATATCATCCATGGACGCGGTGGTGAGGACGGCGTATTACAGGGCGTGCTGGAGGCCATGACGATTCCCTACACCGGCAGCGGCGTTATGGCGTCGGCCTTGAGTATGGATAAGCTGCGCACCAAGTTGTGCTGGCAAGGTTATGGACTGGTTACACCCAAGTGGCATCTGTTGAATGACGAATCGGATATCGATACCTGTATAGATAAACTGGGTTTTCCGGTGATTGTCAAACCGGCCCAGGAAGGCTCAAGCATCGGAATGAGCAAGGCGAGAAACAGGGATGAATTGGTCAAGGCATTAGCTCTGGCGGCATCCTATCGCTGCGATGTCTATGCAGAAGCCTGGGTTACCGGCAAGGAATATACCGTTGCGATATTAAATGGCGAGGCATTGCCGATTATTCGTCTGGAAACCCCTAATGAATTCTATGACTATGAAGCCAAATACAATGCGACAACCACCCAATATCATTGTCCTTGCGGACTGAGTCAGGATCATGAACTGCAATTACGGAAGCTTGCGGTAACAGCAGGCAAAGTGGTTGGTGTAAAAGGCTGGGCCAGAGTCGATGTATTTGTTGATGATGCCGGCCAATCGCAGCTCATCGAAATTAATACGGTTCCCGGAATGACGGATCATAGCCTCGTACCGATGGCGGCAAAACAGGCCGGTATCGAATTCGAGGATTTAGTCTGGCGTATCTTGGAAACCAGTTTACCTGATTGATTTAGGCCTTTGTTGTACTGAATAAGTTATATATCGATATCCATGAAGTTGCGAGATTACTTACGGAAAACAGATGCAGAACCAGTATCGGGTATTGAGTAATGCAGGCTTTGAAGCTATTGGCGACTTTGTTGCTGCTGGGAGGAGTTCTATGGATCTACGGTTATAAGATTAAAAAATATGGGATTGACGCTATTCCGATCAAATATGTAAGAACCGAAGGCGTATTTCAGTACCTGAGTAAAGATGAAATCAAGACGGCCTTACGGCCTTTGGTGAAAACCGGTATTTTAGCGGCGGATATGCAAGCGATACATGACGCTGTTGCAAAATTGCCCTGGGTGGAAACGGTTTCGGTCAAACGGGTCTGGCCGGATGCAATCGATATAAAGGTGCATGAAAAAAAACCCTATGTACGCTGGGGAACGGACAGTTTGATCAACGAACAGGGCATCATTTTCACGCCAAACAACATGGAACAATTTCAGGCGCTGACATTGCTGATAGGCCCGGATAAGCAACAAAAAAAAGCGCTGGAAATTATGAAGGGTGTAAAAACGGCATTAGCGGATCAGTCACTGGAGATGGCGGAGTTCACCATCAATGATCGGTGGTCGTGGAAAATTAAATTGGCGACAGGTATGGACATCTTGCTTGGAAGAAATGACCAATTAAAAAAATTGCAGCGTTTTCTGAGAACTCTTCCCTTATTAGGACGGGAACGGGTCGATGCAATAGCCGTTGTTGATTTGAGATACCCTAACGGATATGCGGTTTCATGGAAGCCTGACAGCGAGAAAATTGATTGGGTAAAAATTGCAAACCCGAAACAAACAAGATAGGCAACCAGAGAAAGCGAAAACGAGTAAAAAATAATGGCAAAAAAAACAGAACGAAATTTGATAGTTGGATTAGATATTGGCACAACCAAGGTTGCCGCAATCGTGGGCGAACTTACCAGCGACGGCAATATTGAAGTCATCGGGATCGGTTCGACGCCTTCGCGAGGGCTAAAGAAAGGTGTGGTTGTCAATTTGGAATCGACAGTCAATTCGATACAGAGGGCGATAGAAGAAGCTGAATTGATGGCGGGTTGCCAGATCAAGTCGGTTTTTGCCGGCATAGCGGGCAGTCACATCAGAAGCCTTAATTCACATGGCATCGTCGCGATTAAAGATAAAGAAGTCACCCAGTACGATATTGACAGAGTCATCGATTCGGCAAGAGCGGTTGCTATTCCGGCTGATCAGAAAATATTGCACATCTTGCCACAGGAATTTGTGATTGATCTTCAGGAAGGTATTAAAGAACCCATCGGCATGTCGGGAATCCGCCTCGAAGCAAAAGTGCATATGGTAACCAGCAGCGTCAGCGCCCAGCAAAATATCATCAAATGCATCAGACGATGCGGGCTCGAGGTCGATGATATTGTTCTCGAACAACTGGCGTCGTGCACGTCCGTACTGACCGAAGATGAAAAGGAATTGGGCGTCTGTTTGATTGATATAGGCGGAGGGACGACGGATATAGCCATTTTCGTCGAAGGCGCAATCAAACACACCGCGGTAATTCCGATCGCGGGAGACCAGGTAACCAACGATATAGCCGTCGCCTTGCGTACTCCCACAGTCAATGCGGAAGACATAAAGAGAAAACATGCGTGTGCCTTAACGCAATTGGCCAGCGTCGAGGGAACTATTGAAGTACCCAGCATCGGCGACCGGGCACCGCGGAAAATATCAACACAAAATCTGGCCGAGATAATAGAGCCGCGTTATGAGGAACTGATGTTGCTGGTGCAGTCGGAGCTTAGACGCAGCGGCTATGAAGATTTGATTGCCGCCGGCATTGTCTTGACCGGCGGCAGTTCAAAGGTAATGGGATTGATAGAATTGGCGGAAGAGATTTTCCATATGCCGGTGCGGATGGGTGTGCCACAAAATGTGACAGGGCTATCTGAAGTGGTAAAAAATCCGATTCATTCCACTGGAGTTGGTTTGTTGATGTATGGAAGAGAGCATCAAAATTTAGGAAAAAGTGTAGATTTTGAGGGCGCTGGATGGCTCTCAAAAATGAAAAATTGGTTTCAAGGTAATTTTTGATTTTTTTAGTTTAAATGGGGCAGCGGCAATGAAATATGAATTGATGGATATGTGTAGTGAGACGGCGGTGATCAAAGTGATCGGTGTCGGCGGCGGTGGCGGCAATGCAGTCAGCCACATGGGAGGCAGCAATATCGAAGGCGTGGAATTTATCTGCGCGAATACGGACGCCCAGGCGTTACGAAAGCTGAACATGGGAATGATTATCCAGTTAGGCGTGGAACTGACCAAGGGATTGGGCGCCGGAACCAACCCTGAAATTGGAAGGCAGGCGGCGGAAGAAAACAAAGAGCGTATCAAGGAGGTGCTGCAAGGCGCTGACATGGTGTTCCTGACAGCCGGCATGGGCGGCGGCACAGGAACCGGTGCGATTCCGGTCATTGCCGGCATCGCACGGGAAATGGGCATACTGACGGTTGCAGTGGTAACCAAGCCGTTTTTGTTTGAAGGTAAAAAGAAACAAGCGATTGCCGAGCAAGGGATCACAGAGCTTGAAAAGTATGTAGACTCGTTAATCACGATACCCAATCAAAAATTATTGCCGGTATTAGGCAATAATGTGTCGTTGATGAACGCCTTCAAGGCGGCTAACGATGTCTTGCTGGATGCCGTACAAGGTATTACTCAGCTGATTGTTCACCCCGGCATGATTAATGTCGATTTCGCTGATGTCCGGACTGTGATGTCGGGTATGGGGGCCGCCATTATGGGCACCGGATCCGCGACAGGAGATCAGCGAGCCCGGGAGGCAGCCGAGAAAGCCATCGCCTGTCCCTTGCTGGAAGATATCAATCTGCAAGGTGCTCGGGGTATTCTGGTCAATATCACAGCAGCCGATATGGGCATAGCGGAATTCGACGAAGTGGGCAACATCGTTCACCAATTTGCATCGGAAGATGCCATTATCAAAATTGGCACGGCTATCGACCCCAGCCTGGGCGATGAAATTAAAGTGACCGTGGTTGCGACCGGCATGGGCATGGCCCGCCAGGCCCATAAAGCGCCCGTCAAGCTGGTGCAGAAAGCGACGGCTGGCGAAATCAGTTACACCGAACTGGATAAGCCGACAGTCATGCGTAATAAAACCGAAACCAGGGAAACACGCTTTGGCGTTCCCCCCAAAAATGAGGCTAATTTAGATTATCTGGATATACCCGCATTTTTAAGACGGCAGGCTGATTAAGCGAGACGAAAGGTTAAGTGTATGGATAAAGCGGAATGCAATTGAATGGGCTTTTTGTTGTTTTTTCCTAATTGACGGACTTAACAAGTGCAGCGTGCCGGCAAGGAATGCCGGCATTCAACACGGTAGCGGGAGAATCCGGGTAATTCCTGATGGTTTTAGGATGCCGGCAGTCCCTGCCAGGATAACTTGTGGTATCATAAAAAGATTAGACGATCGGGAAGTCCTATCCCATTGCCCGGCGTTCAGGAGTGATCGTTCTAAAATCTATATTTTCTTGCATTTATATACTTGACCTACTTTCTATATGATCAAACAGCGAACTTTAAAAAATACCATCAGAGCCACAGGCGTAGGTCTGCATACGGGCGATAAAGTGTATTTGACGTTACGCCCGGCCGAACCCAATACCGGCATCAGGTTTCGCCGCGTAGATTTGGATGAGCCGGTCACCATTCAAGCTTCGCCGGTTAATGTCGGCGAAACCGTGCTCTCAACAACGCTGGTTTCAGGCGATGTAAAAATATCGACTATCGAGCACCTGCTTTCGGCTTTTGCCGGTCTCGGCATCGATAATGCCATTATCGATGTTAGTGCAGCCGAGGTTCCCATTATGGACGGCAGCGCCGGTCCTTTCGTTTTTTTACTGCAATCCGCAGGCGTCGAAGAACAGGACAGTCCAAAACAGTATATTCGGATAAAACGCAGCATACGCGTAGAAGACGGAGATAAATGGGCGGCTTTCGACCCGTTCGACGGATTTAAGGTTACCTTTACTATCGATTTCGAACACCCGGCTTTTGAAGATCATGTCAAAACAGCAACCATGGACTTTTCATCGACAACCTTCGTAAAGGAGGTCAGCCGTGCCAGGACATTCGGCTTTATGAAAGATATCGACATGTTGCGGCAAAACAATTTAGCCTTGGGCGGAAGCCTCGACAATGCGATTGTTGTTGATGAGGCAAAAATTCTGAACGAAGACGGGCTGCGCTATGCTGACGAATTCGTCAAGCATAAAATTCTTGATGCGATAGGCGATTTGTATCTGTTGGGGCATAGTTTAATCGGCGAATTCACCGGCTACAAATCCGGACACGGACTGAACAATCAGCTGCTGCGTACCCTGCTCAACGATAAGGATGCCTGGGAGATGATTACCTTTGCCGAGGAAGAGGATGCGCCAATCTCCTTCATGCGTTCCGCGGAATCACCACGGCCGTCCGTATAATCAATACGCGGTCATGCTGTCTTCTTCTCCGCCGTGCCCGGCGGAGAAGAGGAAAGTGCCAGGATGCGCAGTTAAAAATGGTCCTTCATAGAGTTGTTTATCCAGTATCAGCCTTATTTAATGAAAAAAAAGATCGTCACGTGTTAAATTCTTGACAGTGATGGCGTGGCGATTGGGTCGATATTACTTCCGCGACAAAGTAGCGCATAGTTTTTGCAACGCAAGTTTCAATTCCGAATCCGACATCGAAATGCTATGATTTCGGATCATTGCAATATTCTCGGACGAAGGAATGTTCGGTTTCCCGTGTTCAATTTTATGAGGCAATGCATTCTCAGTAAGAATCCTGATCTGCAAAATTCCAGTTGTGTTGCCATCAACGGTAGCTAAAATTGCATTCTTGTAAAAACGCAACTGCGAGCCCCATGCGGCAGAGTCGGTATAAAGCAGTAATTTTTTTTCAGCGATAACGCAATGCAGGGCATGTCTTGCCAGTGACGGGGGCAAGATATCCCGGATACGTTGCAGTCCTTTTTTTTGCTGTTCCAGACGGCTTAAATAATGTGCAAGAAACCGATTGGGAATTGATTGAGCGCTTATGAATGCCATTGGGAGATGAAAAAAATATCATTATAACATTCCTTTGCCACCCTATTATCCGTACTCTGATTTTTGATTGGAAAAGTGCGATCTCCGCTATTAAGTCTGCACCGGGAAGGGGTTCGGCCAGAACTACACACAATCTCTGTCCTATTGGAAATGATAGGTGAACCATACCCGGAAATTGCGGCCATCTTGCGGAATGGTGTTGATGGTCGTTTCATTGCCGGCAGGATGCTCGTAACGATTGTCGAAGAAATTATAGAGTGACGCCGAAATATCAAATCCGGGAATCAGCCGGTCTGCGGTCAAAGTCAAATTGGCAATGTTGTAACCCGAGGCCCTTGAGTCGTTTTTTGCCTTACGTTCGCCGACGTATTGCCATTCAACGCCGAGTCGTATTTTATCCTGCCAAACCGGCATCGATAAATTGAGTTTGCCCAGATGGCGGGGCGAGTTTTCAAGCCAGCTATCCAGCACATTATCCTTGGCGTAAGTAAAACTATAGTTGCCGCGCAAGCGCATGCCGCTGTCCCATAGATAGTCGCCTTCTAATTCGAAACCGTTCATGTCAACATCGCCTGAATTGGAAAACACCAGCAAGCCGTCATTCGGGTCGTTAACCAGATTAATCAGATTCTTGATATTGTTATGGAATGCCGTGGCTACCAGGCGCATATTGCCGATCGGCTGATATTCTACGACAAATTCAAAGGATTCGGTTTTTTCCGGTCCCAAATCCATCGGAGCCTTTTGGGCATTCGCTATCGTATAAAATTTTTCGAAGAGATTGGGCGCGCGAAATGCCGTGCCGTAAAGGACTTTCAGGGCCAGTGTGTCTACCGGTTTATAGATCAGAGCGATGCGGGGATTGATGGTATCGCCGGAAACGCTGTAATAATCGTAACGAACACCGGCATTCAACGTAAAATAGTCCAGGAAAGAAACGTTGTCCTGCAGATAAAAACCGTAGCGATAACTGCTTACCTCGGTGTCAAGGAAATTGAAATAAGGAGAATCGTTGTGATTTTGCAGGGTGACATTGAAGTTTTTTTGATACTCCCCTCCTAATACCAACTTATGTGGGCCGGCATCGATAACGCTTTTAACTTCAGTCCCTGCCCAATGACTTCGCTCGGTATCGATATTATTGGTAGTACCGTAAGGATATACGGCATCAAAGTCGTATGAACCATAAAACAACCGGCCGGATAAACTGACGGACTCGGTTAACAGATCTTCATAACGGGCCTCGATAAATGAATTTCTGTCCCGGTACGGTTCCTTGGAGTCAAAGCTGGAATCATAAACCGCAATGGGAAGATTTTTGGTGCGGTCGGAGTATATCCCTTCGAGAGTGAAGCTTTTATAACTGATTTTTCCGAAAAACCGGTCAGTTTTATCCCCGTCCTGATTATGGGCAATGCCATCCGATGGGCCGGCAGCATCAATTTCCGCGAAATAAAGAGATTTATGTCCATCGCTTCGATACCGGGATGCCGAGAACATGGCGTCGACACCGTTTTCGAAACGATAACCGGCGCTCGCCTTTTCTCGGTCCAGGCCGTAACTTCCAAAACCTCCGGCGAGGGTTGCCCCCTGCAGATCCTTCCCCTGCCTGGTGATAACATTCATGACGCCGAACAGCGCATTGCTCCCATAGATTGACGATCCGGAACCGGGTACATATTCGATTCGCTCCACGTCTTCAAGATCGATTAAACCATCGTTGCCAATACTGGCGCCGTCGTAAATGACATCGTTGACGCGGCGGCCATCGATCATCAGCAAAATGCGGGCATTATAATCTCCTGACGTGCTGAAGCCGCGGGCGCCGAAATATTCGTAGGCACGGTCATAAGTCGTATAGGTGCCGCGTATGCTGCGTATGACGTCAGCCAGGGAGCGGTAGCCGAAATCTTTAATGTCATTGGCGGTTATCACAGTGACCGCCGCCGGCGCGTCCATTTTTGTCTGCGGAAACTTCGACGCGGTGGTGATTTCCAGATTGAGCAGTTCCTCAAGGGGCATATCCAGGATTTGCTGTTCTTCATATCCGAATGATGTGCCGGGATAGCAGGATGCCAGGAAACATTCCAGAACGAAACAAAATATAGTCTGTAACGGGCTTTTAACTATCTGCCGATCGTTCATATTCAAATTATTATTCCGGACAGGCAATACAGTAGGTTTTTTTCCTGTTTCTTATGATCCTGATTTGAACGCAAAACCCCGAGGCGATAACGACTGGAGAACCAAATAAATAAGAAATGCTCATATTGCGACTTGAAAAATGATTTTTCGATACGCAGTGCTATTTACTTACATTAACACCAAAGATCATATGAATGACAAAAGATAATGGCACTAATATACTAGTTGACAATCCGCCATATTACCAGCTTAAGCCGGCTGTGAGGGTTTTCCGGGAGATTATAAAAAAACAGCTTGGTATTTTGATAAAACCGCCATGATTTTATGAAATAGGCAAAATAAACAACCAGGCGTGTCAACATTTAAGGTTCAAACTAAACGTGTCTGTTCATGCCAGCAGATTGAACAACAGCTTTTCATAGATTTTACTCAAAATCTCCAGATCAGTCAGGCCGACATGCTCGTTAATTTTATGAATGCTTTCGTTCAGGTGGCCAAGTTCGATAACCTCTGCTCCCGTGGGGGCGATAAAGCGCCCGTCCGAAGTACCCCCGCCGGTGTCGTCCCGGGTTTCATAACCGGTTACGGTTTTGATGGCGGCATGGGCGGCATCGATGAGCGGCCCCTTTTCGGTTAAAAAGGGGTTTCCGGACAAGCGCCACTGGATTTCGTAGTCAAATCCGTACTTGTCTAGTATGGCGTGGGTGCGCTGCTTGATCGTTTGCTCATCCAGTTCGGTGCAGAATCTCAGATTAAACAGTATATCGACATGACCGGGGATGATATTTTCCGCGCCGGTTCCGGCATGGATATTGGACACCTGCAAACTGGTCGGCGGAAAAAATTGATTGCCTCGATCCCAGACTTCTTCCGTCAGCTCTTTTAATGCCGGAGCAACCGCATGAATCGGATTTTTCGCCAGATCAGGATAGGCGACATGGCCCTGAATGCCGGCAACGGTTAAGCTGGCGCATAAGGAACCGCGCCTGCCGACCCGAATCACATCGCCGATCTTTTTGTCGCTGGACGGTTCGCCGACCAGACACCAGTCTATTTTCTCGTTACGCGCCTCCAGTACCTCAACGACCTTAACGACGCCGTTCGTGGCGATGCCTTCCTCATCGCTGGTCAACATGACGGCGATGGAGCCTTTATGTCCGGGGTGATCGGCAAGAAAACGTTCGACGGCGGTTATAAATGCGGCGATGCCGCCCTTCATATCGGCTGAGCCGCGGCCGTAAAGCTTGCCGTCGCGAATCGTCGGTGCAAACGGCGGCGACAGCCAGGACGTTAGTGGTCCGGTTGGGACCACATCGGTGTGGCCTAGGAAAACAAACAACGGGCTGGCGTTTCCCCGTTTCAGCCAGATGTTTTTAGTATCGGCAAAATCAAGGCGTTCCTCAATAAAACCGAGCTTAACCAAGCGGTCGGCGATAACATCCTGGCAGCCGGCATCGTCAGGCGTGACCGATTCGCGGGCAATGAGGTCGATAAGGAGGTCTAAGTTAGTGCTCATAGATCGGATTGATAGGTTTCGGCTTTAAAGCCAATGATCGGTTTTTCGCCGGTATCTAAAAGAGGGCGTTTGATTAAGGTCGGAGTCGCCAGCATCAGTGCCAGGGCTTTTTCTTCGGTTAAATCGGCCCTCTGTTCGCTGCCAAGTTGCCGCCAGCTGGTGCTGCTGCGATTAAGCAATGTGTCCCAGCCCAAGCCGTCAGCGAAGCGATTGAGCATCTCGGACGTTAAGCCGTCGACACGGTAATCATGAAAGCGATAGGCTTTTCCGTTCTGATCCAGCCAGAGCCTCGCTTTTTTGCAAGTGTCGCAGTTTTTTATGCCGTAAAGAGTTAACATCGCTTTTATAACTGGCTATTGAGCAATTCGTCCATGCTGGGCAAGGTTTTGTCCGCCTTGCAACGGACTTTATAGAGATCGACGAATTCCATAAAGGCTTGCTCCAGGTCGTCAAGTATTTCCTGTTCGTTATCTCGCTCATCGCCAGGAACATCATCGGAATCCAGATATTCCTTCTGCAATGCGATTTCGCTGTTGAGAGCCAGCATGGCGTAGATGATGGCGTTGTTTGATAGGGTTTTGCTCATGATTTGGTTACGATAAAGTGGTAGGGTACGCATTTATGTCCCAGAGGGTATCGCGTACCCTTATCAAAGGGTTCAATACGATTAAATTTCAAAAAGCTACGCGAGGCGTACCTACAGGGCTGCTCTAATTTATCAGATCAATTGATAAAGTAATGATTACCCCCTTGCTTATCAAATTCGTTGGGTACGTAATACGCGACATTCTATTGTATTCGCTTCTTTATGCGATGTGGGTGAACAATCAATCACAGTTTGAAATTTTCCGGCCAAAGGAAGTAAGAGCCAAATCTTGGGCTCATGCGAAATTCACCGCCAACCTCTTTGCCTTTAGCTGTGAGGTAATGCTTACCATCCCGTGCTTCAAGATGGCCGGAAGCAACAAGTTTTTCAATGAAATCGTTAGTTTTTACTCCAAGCTTCTGAGCTAGCTTGGACGATGTGAGCTTGCCAGTCGACTCATCAGACTCATGTTTCTCTTCAGACTCGGTTGTTACCCGCTCAAGCGAAATACGAACTTCATCACTAATACGGATGATGCGTTGCGCTTCTTCGTAAGCATCCTTATAGAGTTCGGCATCATCGGAACGAGTAATTAGAACGCCCATTTCATTATTATTGATTTGGCTGAACTCATAAAGATTTAGACTGGTAATAATACACAACTCTTCATTTAGATAGCATTTGGCGTGCAGGTTCTTGCAGAAGCTTGTGCGAATATAAGTATGCTCTTTAAGCCAGTTGATTTCTTCTGGCTGAAGCTCGCTTTTTCCATAAACTATGCGGACATCAATTTTCAAGCGATTCTTATCAGCAAGAAGCTCTTTCATTCTATCGTTGAGCTTCAAGAATGGGCTGATAAGTATAAGGCGGTCTTTAGCATTCTTAATCAGTTCTTCGAGAAAATAATTTGTCGCACTCGTGTTTAAGAATTTTGCCATGTTGAATCTCTTGAGTTGGAATTGAAAAAGTTGTTATTTCGATAGCGAAGCTTCGATTTATGGTTTTAGTCGGTATAGAGTGCTCTCAACATTCATTACATGCTTTGTTCTTTGTGGCATCCCTGCCGTTGCAAATCAGCTTAAGAACTAATCTCTGAGCAATTCGTTAATCCCCGTCTTGCTCCGTGTTTTCTCATCCACCTGCTTGATGATCACCGCACAGTACAGGCTGTATTTGCCATCTGATGAAGGCAGGTTGCCGGAAACGACGACTGACCCGGACGGAATACGGCCGTAGCTGACTTCGCCGGTCATCCGGTTATAGATTTTGGTGCTTTGACCGATATAAACGCCCATCGAAATGACGCAGCCGTCCTCGACGATAACCCCTTCGACGATTTCGGAGCGTGCGCCGATAAAGCAGTTATCGCCGATAATGGTGGGACCTGCCTGCAGCGGCTCTAGCACGCCACCGATGCCGACGCCGCCGGACAGGTGCACGTTTTTACCGATTTGCGCGCAGGAGCCGACGGTGACCCAGGTATCGACCATCGTGCCGCTGTCTACATAAGCGCCGATATTCACATAGGACGGCATCAGTATCGCGCCGGGTGCGATATAAGAACCCCGGCGCGCTACCGCATTGGGCACCACGCGGACGCCGGCTTCGGCGAAGTCTTCAGGCGTATAAGAAGCGAATTTGCATTCCACCTTGTCGTAATAACGGGTATTGCCGCCGTCCATCAGGCGATTTTCATTGATTCTGAACGACAACAGAACGGCTTTTTTTAGCCATTGATTGGTTACCCAGTCGCCGTCTTTTTTTTCGGCGACTCGGGCCTTGCCGCTGTCGAGCAGGCCGATCGCTTCGGATACGGCGCTGCGTATTTCCTGCGAAACGTTGGCAGGCGTGATGTTCGAGCGTTGTTCGAACGCTGCGTTAATGATAGTCTCAAGTTGTGTCATGGTTATTTTATAAGGTGTTAAGGAAATTTTTGATGCGCTGGGCGGCATCCATGCATTCGTTAAGCGGCGCCACCAGGGCGATCCGAACATGGTTTTCGCCTGGATTGATGCCGCCGGATTCGCGGGATAAGTAGCTGCCCGGCAAGACGGTCACATTTTCGCGGGCAAAAAGCCGCTGCGCGAACTCCGTATCGGCAATCGGCGTTTTCAGCCAGATATAAAAGCCGGCGGGGGGGATGGTTACCGGGCAGGCTTCGCCCAGAATGTCAGCGAAAGCGGCGAATTTTTCGCGGTATAAACACCGGTTTTCGATCACATGCTGTTCATCCTGCCAGGCTTTGATGCTGGCATGCTGGATAGGCAGCGACATCGCGCAGCCATGATAGGTCCGGTATTTGAAATAATCTTGCAGAATGTCCGCATCGCCCGCCACAAAGCCGGATCTCAGACCCGGGGCATTGGAGCGCTTCGATAAGCTGTGGAAAACCACGCAGCGTTTGAACGCCGTATTGCCGAGGCTGCAAGCAGTTTCCAGCAAGCCCGGGGGCGGGCAGTTTTCATCGTTGTATAGTTCGCTGTAGCACTCGTCGGAAGCTATTATAAAGTCATATTTTTCCGCCAGATTGAGCAATTGTTCCTGACTCGCTCGCGGCATGACCGCGCCGCTCGGATTGCCCGGAGAACAGATGTAAATCAGCTGGCAGCGTTGCCAGACATGATCCGGCACCGCATCAAAATCAGGCAGATAGGCGGTTGACGCCAGCGCATTTAGAAAATAGGGCACCGCCCCCGCCAGCAATGCAGCTCCCTCATAAATCTGGTAAAAAGGGTTGGGCATGATGACGACCGGTTGCGTGGACGAAGTCGTATCGACAACGCACTGGGCAAAGGAGAACAGCGCTTCCCGAGTGCCATTAACCGGTAATATTTGAGTATCCGGATCCAACACACCGGCCGGTAATTGAAAGCGCCGGTTAAGCCAGTACGCTACTGCACTCCGAAATTCAGGCAGGCCTTTGGTTGTCGGATAATTGGCAAGGCCATGCAAATGCGTTAACAGGGTTTCCTGAATGAGATGCGGGGTCGCATGAGTCGGTTCGCCGATAGACAAAGCAATATGCGGCTTGTTGGCCGGCGGCGCGAAGCCCTGCTTGAGCTGCGCCAGCTTTTCAAAGGGGTATGGCTGTAAGCGTTGTAAATGAGGCGTCATCGCTTATTGGCAGCGTGGCTGTTTACCCATGGATCGGGCTTGCTGGAATAGCGCCATGGCTTGCGGCATGTGCTGTTGTAAATCCTGCGTACGGGTCGTATGGGACGGGTGCGTAGACAGGAATTCAACGGTTTGCTGGCCTTGCGCAGCCTGGTCCATCCTTTGCCACAGGTTGATGCTCTGTCTCGGGTCGAATCCCGCTTTTGCCATTAAATCCACGCCGATAATGTCGGCTTCGCTTTCCTGCAGGCGGCTGTAAGGCATCAGTACACCGTACTCGGCGCCGACCCCCAGCAGCCCGAAGGCGGTCTGTCCCAAAGCCGATTGCGGAGACGCCATCGCCTGGATCAGGGCCATGCCGGAATTTACGGCCATTTCCTGCGATGCCCTTTCATTGCTGTGTTTGGCCAGCACGTGTCCGATTTCATGACCGATCACGGCGGCTAACTGATCCTGGTTTTCGACGAGATTGAACATTCCGCTATGAACGCCAATTTTATTACCGGGTAACGCAAAGGCGTTCAAAGAGGCATCTTCAAACACGACGACTTCCCAACTGCCGCCCCTGTTCTGGGTAATATTCGAGGCTATGCAGTTCGCCGCCTGGATGTACCGGGGGTTAGTGCTGATGGTTTTGTCTTTTTTCAAGGTATCAAACGCCTGCAGACCCATCTGGTCGATTTGGGCGTCAGGCATCAAAATCAGTTGTTTTCTGCCGGTAGGACTGGTTATGCAAGCAGATAGCAACAGGGCAAAGGTGAATGCAATAACAGATTTTTTTAACATAATACAGACTCTTCCGATTAGAAAACGCCCATTTTATCGTAACTTTTTGTCCAGGGTTAAAAATAATGCGGGCTTAAGCCATTATCGGGCGGTCTCGATTCATGACTGTTAACGAAATGGCCTGATCGCTTGTTAAGCGAGTCTGCCGAGTTCATTTTTTTGTTGAATGCAGGGTCAGAAGTTTATCAAGCTGATTGGCAAACGCTTGACAATCGCGCGGATTCAGCGCGGCGGGACCGCCCGTATTGATGCCGCTGGCGCGTAAGGTATCCATAAAATCGCGCATGTTCAAACGCTCCCTGATGTTCTCCCGGGTGTACAATTCACCGCGCGGATTGAGGGCGCGACCGCCTTTGTCGATGACTTCGCTAGCCAACGGTATATCGCCGGTAACGACCAAATCGCCGACAGCCATCCGCCTGACGATTTCATTATCGGCGACATCGAAGCCTGATTTGACTTGCATGGCTTTAATGTAGCGCGATGGCGGAATTTGCAGGAATTGATTGGCAACCAGTATCGTGGTTGTGCCGGTGCGCTCGGCCGCACGAAATAAGATATCCTTAATCGCTTTAGGACACGCGTCGGCATCGACCCATATTTGCATGATTAATCGCTCTCCGTATTTATTGGTCCCGCTTGTTTGCCATTCATGTTTTCGGCAACATTCTGCAATGCCGATTGCCTGTCCTTCGCCAGCAGCAAGTAAAAGGCCGGCACGACAAACAGCGTAAACAGCGTGCCGACGCCCAATCCGCTGGCGATGACCAGGCCGATATCGAAACGGCTGGCGGCGCCGGGTCCGGTGGCCATCAATAAAGGAATCATCGCCACGATCATCGACACAGTGGTCATCAGTATGGGACGCAGCCTGATGCTGGCAGCCTGTTCTATCGCGGCCAGTTTGCCGAGTTTTTCGCCAAGCTGCAACTGGTTGGCGAATTCCACGATCAAGATGCCGTTCTTGGCGATCAGTCCGATCAAGGTGATCAGTCCTACCTGCGTGTAGATATTGACGGACGCGAATCCCAGCATCAAAAAGGCCAGTGCGCTGGCAATGGACAGGGGAACCGAAACCAAAATGATGAAAGGATCGCGCCAGCTTTCGAACTGCGCCGCCAGCACCAGATAAATGACCAGGAGCGACATGAAGAAAGTGATGATCAACGCGCTTCCCTGCTGGGCATACTGCCGGGAAGCGCCGGTATAGTCATGACTGAAACCCTGCGGAAAAATGGCATTCGCCTGTTGTTCCAGAGCCGTCATGGCATCGCCGAGAGTTGTGGCCGGCGTCATCAGCGCTGACACGGTCAGGCTGTTGAGTTGCTGAAACTGGGTGCGCTTGCTGGGTTCAACCGATTTTTCCAGGCGGATTAGCGAGGATAAGGGAACCTGACCGCCGCTGGCAGTACTCAGATAAAACTGGTCCAGTTTACTGGTATCCAGACGGGACAGATCATCCACCTGAGGTATGACCTTATAACTGCGGCCCAATAGACTAAAGCGGTTCACATAACTGTCGCCCAGCAATCCCGCCAGATTTTTGCCGATATCGCTCATGGTAATGCCCAGATCGGCGGCGCGGTTTCTGTCAATCACCAGCGTGATTTTTGGCCGGGTAAATTCGACATCTTTCATCATAAAAGCAAATTGCCCGCTTTGCATGGCGGTGTCGATTAACTGATCGGCAACCTGATCGAGTTGCGCGTAATCCGCATCGGTAACAATGACAAACTGCAAAGGCAGGCCCCCGCCGGAACCCGGCAGGCTGGGGCGTGGAAACACGGCGGTTTTAAATCCTGCGATCGAATCCACTTTATTTTGCAGTTCCGGCATGATATCCATTTGCGAACGGGCGCGCTCGGTGGCCGACGGCATTTTGAAGCCGCCAAACACAACATTGGTGCTATTCTGAAAGCCGAGCAGCAAAAAGCTTTCCTTATATTCCGGTATGGTTTCGAAGGTTTTGATCAGTTCCCGGGTATAAACCTCGTTATATTTCAACGTCGCCGTTTCAGGTCCTGTTGCCATAAAAAACAGGATGCTCTGGTCTTCGGTGGGCGCCAGTTCTTTCTCGGAAAAACTGAACATAAAATAGATGCTGACCAGCACCAGCAAGGCGAATGCGATCATCGATGACGGATACTCCAGCACTTTGTGCAAACCGCGGCGGTAAAATTCGGCCAGTTGGGTAAAAAAATGTTCTACCGCCCGCTCGAATCTGTCGGGTTGGCCTTTTTCTTTCAGGAATTTTGAGCTCAGCATCGGCGCCAGAGTCAGCGCCACGACCCCTGAAATCAGTACGGCGCCCGCCAGACTGAAGGAAAATTCGGTAAACAGTGTGCCGACCAGGCCGCCCATGAAACCGATGGGCGCATAGACTGCAATAAGCGTAGTGGTCATGGCGATGACCGGCAAGCCCAGTTCCCGGGCACCGATGATCGCGGCCTGCAGGCGGCTTTCGCCTTGCTCGATATGCCGATGCACGTTTTCCACGACGACAATGGCGTCATCGACAACCAGCCCAATGGCCAAGACCATCGCCAGCATGGTCAATAAATTGATGGAAAACCCCATCAGCAGCATCAGGAAAGCGCCCCCGATCAACGAAAGGGGTACGGTGACCGCGGGAATCAGAGCCGCTCGAAATGAACCCAGCGACAGATATATCACCAGCAGGACGATGGCTATCGCTTCAATCAGCGTGGAAAAGACTTCGTCGATCGAATCCTCGATAAACTGGCTGGCATCATAGGGCAGGAGCACATGCAGTTCCGCGGGCAAATTCGATTCTATTTCACTGATGGCGTTACGCACGGCTTTGGCCACGGTCAGTGGATTTGCCCCCGGTGCTTGCTCTATGCCCATGAAGATGGCCATTTTTCCCTTGTACCAGTTGACCGAATCATAATCCTCGCTGCCCAATTCGGTATTGGCGACATCGCCCAGCCGGATCAGCGAGCCTTTCCGCTCGCCCACCACCAGTTGCCTGAAATCCTGCTCCCTGGCTATATCGGTGGTGGCGCTGAGGTCTATCGCCACATAATCGCCCTTGGTTTGTCCTGCACCGGACAGAAAATTATTGGCGCGCAACACATCATCTATGTCATTTGCGGTAATTCCGAGCGCCGCCATTCGTTTGCTGTCCAGCCACACCCTCATGGCGAAGGTTTTGTTGCCGAGCAGATTGGCCTTGCCGACGCCGGGTACGGCCTGAATTTTGGGCTGCACAACGCGCAACAGGTAGTCGGTGATTTGCGACGGCTTGACGGTATCGCTGTAAATGGCCAAATACATCAGCGCGGTCGTTTCGCCGGTCTGGGACGTGATGACCGGATCTTCGGCATCCTCGGGCAGGACATTGCGCTGGCTGGCGACTTTGGCCTGAATTTCCGCTACCGCCGCATTCGGATCATAATTCAGGCGCATATGCGCTTCGATGCTGGAGCGCCCTTGCCGGCTGTTCGATGACAGATAATCGATGCCGTCGGCTTCGGCGATCGCCTGTTGCAGCGGCGTCGTGATGAAACCTTTGATCAGTTCGCTGCTGGCGCCGGGATAGGCCGTCGTGATGGTCACCACGGTATTTTCGGTTTCGGGATATTGCCGGACTTCCAGCGATACGATGGCCCGTAAACCGACGACCAGGATCAGCAAACTGACAACGCTGGCGAGTACCGGTCTTTGAACGAATAAATCGGTGAATTTCACTGACCGCTCTCCCGTTCACCCGGCGCCGGTTTATCATCCACGGTAACGGCCATGCCGTTGCGGAGCTTGACTTGCCCTGCGCTGACGACTTTTTCGCCAGCCTGCAGACCCTTCGTGATCTCGACACGGCCGCTGCGGGTTTCGCCAGCGGTTACCTGTTTAAGTTTGACAACCAGCCCCTCTTTATCCGATTCTATGACAAACACCGAATCGCCATATGGATTATAGGTTATCGCGGTATCAGGCACGGTTAACACCTCGCGCTGTTCACCCAATGATATACGAACATCGGCAAACATTCCGGGGCGTAGTTTCCGCTCTTTATTGGCCATTGTCGCGCGTACTTTAATCGACCGGGTGCCTACATCGATGCCAGGGTTAAGCGCGGTAATGATGCCGGTAAATGTTTGTCCGGGATAAGCCTGTACCGTAACATCGATGTTTTGACCTGTTGACAATGAAGCGAGCCGGCTTTCCGGCAACATGAAATCGACATAAACAGGATCCAGCTGTTGCAGAGGAACTATTGCAGAGCCTTCCTCAAGAAATTGACCTACATCTACCAGCCGGATACCGACTATGCCTGAGAAAGGCGCATGTATCTGCTTTTTGGCGATCACCGTGCGTTTTGCCGAGGAAAGCGCCTGGGCACCCGCCAGCGACGCTTTGTTCTGGTCGTAATCCGATTTGGAAATAAACTGCCGGTTTATCAGTTTCTCGCTACGTTCAAAGCGGACCCTGGCCAATTCCTCTTCGGCCAGGAGAGCGTTCAATTCGGCAATATCGGTGGACGTATCCATTTCTATCAGCAATTGGCCCTGTTGTACGGATTGGCCCGATTCGAAATGAATAGCCTTGACTTTGCCGGCAATCTCATTGCTGATGTCTATGCCGGCAACCGCAACCAGGCTGCCCACTGTGGTCAGATAAGGCTGCCAAAGAACCGGTTTGACTTCGGCGGCGGCAACAACAGCGGGCGCAGGCACGGGCATATTTTTCATGGCCACGCTGTTTTGATAGAACTTCCAGCCGAACAGGCCACCGAAAAACAGCACGGACAAAATAAAAATAAGGATGAGTCGTTTAATCATATTGGACCTTTGTGAGCTCCCTGCTTGCCGGCAGACATTAGCCGGGAAAGGTCAATTATAATTATTTTTAAATAAACCGATTCAATGAATTTAATCAGCTTGACTGATGCGGCGAAACTGGTGCGGCAAGAGTTTCGCCGTTAACATCGGGAGTTTCCTGTGGTTTTGATGTGACAAGAGAAGAATAAGACCGACGGCCAGTATTTCCCCGGTTACACGCCAGTGGCGTGCATTCAGGCTCAGGCGGCTGCTACCAGTTTATCCGTCGCAACAAAAAAAGCGTCGACATAAATATCGGCACTTGACGCGCCTTTCAGATAGGCCTGTCTTTTCATTTGATTGACCATGTCGGGATGTCCGCATAAAAAAACCCGCCAGCCTGTTAAATCGCTGATCGAAGGCATCGCAATGTCATTTACCCGCCCCCGGGCAAAGTTTTCAGGAACATGGTTGCCGGACACGCAAGGCGTATAACGAAAATTCGGATGCTGCTCCGCCAGTCTGCGCATTTCATCAATCCGGTATAAATCTTCAATTTCACGGCTGCCATGAAAGAGATGAATGGGCCCGGTATGTCCATGCGACAAGGCATCGGTCAGAATGCCGGCCAACGGCGCCAAACCGGTTCCCGTTCCAACCAGAAGAATGCCTTGATCCTTTCTGTCGGGCAGATAAAAACAGTGTCCACGCGGCTCGGAAACCGCTATTGAATCGCCGACAAGGACTTCATTATGCAGCCATTCGCTGAATTGTCCGCCTGGCAAGCGACGAATATGAAATTCCAGTGTATTATTTTCCTGCGGAATATTGGCAATCGAGTAGCTTCGTGTCAGACCATCAGGCCGTTGCAGATTGACAAATTGGCCGGCTTTAAATTCGAAAGCATCCTTAAAGGCAACGATCAATAGCAGCGTGTTTCTATTGAGCATTTCGTTAACAACGACCGTTCCTCTGGAATAAAACTCGGATTGGTCGGGCAGTCTGATGACCATGTCCTGCTCCGGATGACATTGGCAGGCAAGAAAATGATGATGACTCTTCAGCGTGTCTTTCAGTCCTGCCTGAGAGGCCGGAGGCGGAGGCGCATCGAGACTGCGTACCATGCAGCTGTGACAAGTGCCTTTCCGGCAGGCAAAGGAAATATTAATGTTTTCGCGCACCAGCACATCGAGAACAGTTTCATCCGGTTGGCAGGAGTAACTGTTTTCTTCAACCGTTATTTTGAACATATCGCTTCCGTAAAAAATAAAGCCGTGATTTCAAGCAGGAAACCACGGCGGGGTTGACCGTTTATTTGCCTAAGACATCATCGCGCGTGCTCAAGGCAATCGTCGCGGCTTCGGCGATCAAATCCTGCGGCACATTCAATTCAACCAGCGTGGCGCCCAAATGCTCCATGACCGCATCAAAGTGTGAATCATTCAGGCCTATTTTTACCAGGTGGGCATGGCCATTGCGCATGTCCTTGCCTGAGTAGCTATTCGGGCCGCCAAATGCCATGGTAAAAAAAGCCTTTTGTTTGGCGATTTGTTGATCCATATCGGCATTATCGAAAAAACGGTTAATGCGATAGTCGTTCAAAACCTTGCGATAAAAAATATCGACTGCAGCATTGACTGCGGGTTCTCCGCCTATTCTTTCGTAGAGAGTTTGACTCATACTGTTATTTCCTCGGTTATGGTTTATGACTTGATTTTTTCAATAAAATAGCCCTATTACTTTCCGGGCTAAAAAAATTATATTAAACTAATGAACATTATACAATACTTATATTGTAAAAGTATTTTAATTTTATGCCTAATTCTACTTTGTTAAATTAACAGGGAATTAACACCGACCTAACCTGTTGA